>JAJFFK010000037.1 GCA_021776655.1 Henriciella sp.
GTGGACAAGTTTTATTTTGAGCACGCCCCAATGCCCCGAAAACGCCCGTGGCGACGGGGATTTATGGAGGAACGCGCCGCCACGAATTGGGGGATAGAGCGGTCCTTGGAGACCCACCTGCGTGGCTATCGGCGGAAAAAAGTCCGGGTGATGGGGTCGCACGAATGCCCCCGATCGGAGCGGGCGTAACGCGACAGTTTCCGCCTCCCCTGCGCAGGCAGGGGCCTATGGCGGTTGAGCTTGAGCCTGATGACCTGTTTAACGTGATTATGATTATGACGAAGGACCAATCCGGGAGAACAGGTCATCAGGTTTCACGTCCATGAAATCGGCTTCGGGCGTTTCCTTGAAGCGCACACACAAGATCTCAGTTTGCCTGAGCGCGAGCGCCTTCGTAACTCTATGCATGCCATCCATGACTTTCCCGTCTGCACACAAGATGATTGGATACCGAAGATCAGCATCCATCATCAGCTTAAAATGCTGGGCAATATTTCGACACGTCGGCTTGTCGCCGGTGTAGAACCAATAGTCTTCGTCCAACTCGGCAATCTGCTCCAGACCAATCGTTTCCGTTGGAAGCGACGATGATAGTTGAACCAAGCGATCAACATCCCAAGCGAAGAAGCCATTGGGGCTTGGCCGGAAGTGATACTGCTTTCGCATGATGATTCTATAGACGCCTTGGATTTCGAATTCAAAGCTTCGTAATGAACCACGTTTAAGTCAATGCTAATCTCCCCTCTTGACCAAAGGCAGGCCTTCCCATGGGCGGAGCCTACTCCCTGCCGTCTGCTTTCCCAACCACTTGCAACGCAAACGCGTATTCCAACGCTGTTTCCTTCAGGCCTTCGAAGCGGCCGGAGGCGCCGCCGTGGCCGGCGTCCATGTTGATGCGCAGGTAGTACGGGCCGCCATTTGGGGCTTCATGGCGTAGTTTTGCGGCCCATTTGGCGGGTTCCCAATAGGTCACGCGCGGATCGGACAGGCCGCCAGTGATCAGCATGGCGGGGTAGGGCTTGTCGCCGACCTGATCGTACGGGCTGTAGGCGATCATCGTGTCATAGTCCTCGGCGCTGGTGATCGGGTTGCCCCATTCCGGCCATTCTGGCGGGGTTAGCGGCAGGCTCTCGTCTGACATTGTGTTGATGACATCGACGAAGGGGACAGCGGCGATAATGCCTGCGAACATGGTCGGGTCCTGATTGGCGACCGCGCCCATGAGCAGGCCACCCGCAGAGCCGCCCATGCCAACGACTTTGCCTTCGGACGAATAGCCCTCGGAGATCAGATAGCGGCCGGCGTCCACATAGTCGTTGAACGTGTTGACCTTCTTTTTCAGCTTGCCGTCGAGATACCATTGATAGCCCTTGGCCATCGAGCCGCGCGGGTGGACGGTAGCATAGACCATGCCGCGATCGGCCAGCGCCAGCGGCGTGGTGCGGAAACGGGCTGAAATCGTGATACCGTAAGAGCCATAGCCATAGAGCAGCATCGGGGCACTGCCATCTATGGCTGTATCCTTGTGGCGTAGAAGAGTGATCGGAACGGTCACGCCGTCACGGGCCGGGGCCATGATCCGTTCAACCACATAATCGTCTGGATTGTGACCAGACGGGACTTGCTTGGTCTTGCGCAAGGTGCGTTCGCGCGTCGCCAAATCATAGTCATATTCCTGATCCGGCGTGGCCGGCGAGGCGTACTCGAAGCGGATTTGCGTGGTATCGTAATCGTAGCCGGTTGAGACGTCGAGATCGTAAGCGGCTTCATCGAACGTGATGCTATGCTCCTCGCCGTTGGTGCGGTCCCGCACGACGATGCGGGGCAAGCCGTCCTTGCGCTCAAGCCGGATGAGATAGTCCTTGAGCACGTCCAGGCCGAGGATCAGGGTGCCCGCTTCATGCGCGACAAGTTCGGTCCAGTTGTCTTTGCCGGGGGTATCAATCGGGGCGGTGACGATCTTGAAATCAACCGCGCCGCCTTGATTGGTGGTAATGACGAAACGGTCGTCCCAATGTTCGACACGGTATTCCACGCCGGGCTCACGCGGGGCGATGAGCTTGACTTCAGGGGTTTCGGCGTCAGCTTCGAAATAGTGCGTTTCGGATGTGACCTGGTCGCCGACACTGATGAAGATGTACTTGCCCGATTGCGATTTGGCGATGCCGGTAAAGAAGCCAGGGTCGGATTCGCGGTAAATCTCGGTCGACCGTTCGCCGCCGAGCTTGTAATGGTGCACGGCAACCGGGCGGCCATTACCGTCGCGCTCAACCCAGTAGATCGCGTCGCTATTTTCCGACCAGGTGAAGTCGCCTGCTGTGCCCTCGACGCTGTAAGGCAGGTCCGCGCCTGTGGCGAGGTCGCGGAATTTGACCGTGTAGATTTCCGAACCTTGATCATCAACCGCGTAAGCGATCAGCTTGTGGTCGGGGGAATGGCCGAGTGCGCCAAAGCTGAAATAGGCTTTGCCAGCGCCAAGCACATCGCCGTCGAGCAGGATCTCGTCCACGGCGTCATCATTATAGATGTCGGTGGCGGGCCGGCGGGCGAAGATCGGATACTCGCCGCCTTCGCGGAATTTGGACAAGTAGGCGTAAGCACCGTCAATATCTGGCAGGGAGCTGTCATCTTCCTTGATCCGCCCGCGCATTTCTTCGAACAATTCTGTTTTCAGCGCTTCAAGCGGGTCTTCCAATGTGGCTTTGGTGAAGGCGTTCTCGGCGACCAGATACTCGCGGATATCTTCGCGCAGGACGCTCGGGTCAGTCATCACGGTCTGCCAATTATCGTCTTTCATCCAATGATAGGGATCGACACGTGTGCGCCCGACCTGAGTGATGGTTTCCAGCTCGCGCTTGGCGACAGGTGGGGTGAGTTTTTCAGTCACGGTGACGACGGTATCCGTCGGCGATTGGCTCGCAGTGTCATAGATTGGCATAGTACATCCGGTCAGGAGGGCGGCGCTGGCAGCGCTCGCGATGAGGAAGGAATGACGCATGGGAAAGTCTCCGCTAGGCTTTGATTGCGCGAAACTTAGCGTCGTTCTACGGCGAGTCTAGGCCGGAGATTACGTATTAAGCCGGGCGAAACTCGAGGACGACGCCATTGATGCACCAGCGCTCACCTGTGGGGGGCGGGCCGTCCTTGAAGACGTGGCCCATATGCAGGCCGCATGTGGCGCAGTGGCATTCCTTGCGCGGGTAGATCAGTTTGAAATCGGTCTTTGTGGCGACGACATCATCGCTGGCGGGTTGGTAGAAACTCGGCCATCCGGTGCCGCTATCGAACTTGTGCGCAGTTGACCACAGCGCCGTGCCGCAGCCGACGCAGTGGAACAGGCCCTCGCGTTTCTCGTCATCATGGCTGCCAGGGGTAAAGGCGCGTTCTGTGCCGTCCTTGACGCCGACCCGAAATTGCTCCGGGGTCAGCAAGGCGCGCCATTCATCATCGCTGCGGTTGATCTTGGTTACGGTCATGGACAGGCTCCGTCAGTCTGAGACTTGCCGATTATACGCGGTTTTGGGGCGAGACCCAAACCGCTGCTCTAGCCATACAGGATTGAGATCGTCTCAGCGACGCAGGCGGGACGTTCCTGGCCCTCGATCTCAACCGTGCAGGTGGAGATGAGCTGTTTTCCGCCAGCTTTCTCGTTCACTTCTTTCAGCACTTGCCGCATGCGGAGTTTCGAGTTGACCGGCACCATATTGGTGAAGCGCACCGAATTGGCGCCATAATTAATGCCGCGGGTAACCCCCGTCACTTGCATGATTTCGGGGCCAAGCATTGGTAGCAAGGATAGGGTCAGATAGCCGTGGACAATCGGACTGCCGAGTGCCGCCGTGGCGCGCTCGACGTCGACATGAATCCACTGATGATCGCCCGTCGCATCGGCGAACATGTTGACGCGGTCCTGATCGATCAGGTGCCAGTCGGACACGCCGATCTCTTTGCCGACATGGGATTCGATATCTTCAAATGCGATCTTGGTTGGAGTGGCCATGGGTCTTGTCCTTTTGAGGTTTGTCTTTGAACGGGTTTGCCTGGCTGCAAGGCAGTGTCAAACGATCCGGCTTTCTGTGTTGCCCCAATAGCGGTCGCGCACAAGTCGTTTGTAGAGTTTTCCGGTTGGGTGGCGCGGTAGTTCGGGGTCGAAATCGACACTGCGTGGGCATTTGATTCTGGCCAGATGGCTGCGGCAGAATTCGAGTAATTCCTCGACCAATTCTTGATTGCCATCAACGCCCGGCATTAGTTGAACAACGGCCTTGACTGCCTCACCAAAGTCTTCGTCCGGCACACCGATCACCGCGACATCGGCGACAGCAGGATGGGTGATCAGGATGTTCTCAGCTTCTTGAGGATAGATGTTCACGCCGCCGGATATGATCATGAAGGCCTTGCGGTCTGTCAGATAGAGGAAGCCGTCGGCGTCGAGCTTGCCAATATCGCCGAGCGAAGACCAGTCATTATGCTTTGGGTTGAGGGCGTCTTTGGTTTTCGCTTCGTCATTGTGGTAGGTCGGAGTTGGTGTGCCGCCGAAATAGACTTGGCCTTCTTCACCGATCGGCACTTCGTCACCGTTCTCGTCGCAGATGTGTAACTCACCCCAGATCGCATGACCGACAGTGCCCTTATGGGCGAGCCATTGTTCTGACGTGACCCACGTCATACCATTCCCTTCTGACCCGGCATAATATTCCTCAATCACCGGCCCCCACCAATCGATCATCTGTTGCTTGATTGGGATCGGGCAAGGCGCAGCAGCGTGAACGGCGATCTTCAGGCTCGACACGTCATATCTGTTGCGTACCTCTTCCGGCAGTTTCAGCATTTTGACGAACATGGTCGGCACCAGTTGCGTATGGGTGGCTTTGTACTGTTCGACATATTTGAGGTAGGTTTCAGCGTCGAATTTTTCCATGATGATGAGGGTCGCCCCGAATTTGGTCATCGCCATCGACCAGCCCAAAGGTGCGGCATGATAAAGTGGCGCCGGCGACAGGTAGACCGCATCCTCAGAGGCTTTGAACAGCACGCCGGCTATTTGGGTCAGGGGGGCTGGATCATCATACGGCACATTTGGAATATAGGCGGCGCGAATACCCTTTGGGCGGCCGGTTGTACCCGAAGAGTAAAGCATGATCCGGCCCAGCATTTCGTCCGCTATAGGTGTATCCGGCATTGCGTTGGCGATGGTCTCAAGCGGCTCGTAGCCGTCAATCTCACCGTCAATCGACCAATACGCCTCCAGATTCACAGTGGCATTAATCTCTTCAGCAACTGCCCTTAGTTCAACTGACGTAATGAGTATGCGCGCGCCTGAATCTTCCAGAATGTAGGCAACCTCCGGTGCGGTCAGACGCGAAGAAATAGCGACAAGATACACACCAGAGCGCTGCGCGGCCCAGCATATTTCAAAAAACCGAGGGGAGTTTTCGGCAAACATGGCCAGCGTGTCACCGGGATTGATCCCTGCTGCGCGTATCGCATGATTGATTTGATTGGCACGGGTTTCCAATTGCCCAAACGTCACGATTTCGCCGCTACCGGCCATGATATAGGCAGCTTTATCGGGATGCGTTTTGGCGTGGTGGCGTGGGTGCATGTTGATTGTCTCCGATTGCACAAATTGTGCGCCGTCTTTGCTGATCACAAGATTAGCCGAGCTTTACCGGAAGTCTACGCTCACTTAGCGGTAGGTTGGGGACTGGCCGGGACCAATTCCCGGTAGGCATGCCAGCTGGCAAGCCCAATCACTGGAAAAATAACAATCAGGCCGATGAAGGCTGTGGCGATGCCCAATCCGATAAGGCAAACAATCAGCATGGCCCAGACCAGCATTGCCGCCTTGTTGCTGAGGACCGCCCGCACACTGGTTACGGTGGCGATAAAGACATCGGTTTTTCGGTCCAGCAGCATCGGCGCGGAAACGACGACAAGAGTGAAGGCGAGAAAAGCGATTGCGCCACCAATCAGTGTGCCGATACCTGCCATCATCTGTCCGCTTGGATCGGTAAACATGAAGGTCAGGAATTCTTGCGGGGTTTTATACAGACGCGATGTCGACAGGCCATAGACGATATGAGCGATCCCGACCCAAAATTCGTAAATCAAAAAAAGCGCAAGGCCGAGATAAGCGAGGTCGGGCCGCAAGGCGCTTTTGACCAGAACCATGGATCGGACGCTAGGTGTCTGACCAAGCTCTAGCTGACGTCCGGCTTCGTACAGGCCCATGCCAATGACCGGGCCGAGTAAAAGAAAACCACCGAGCAGGATCAGGATCGAATTCAAAGCGCCGCCGAGATAGAGCAGCGTTGCGATCGCTGCGCTGGCTCCGGTCAAGAGTATACCATAGATCAAACACTGGATCGGAGCGGACAGAAAATCTCGCCATCCTTTTGCAAGCCAACCCAGAGAGGCGCCAAGGCTGACAGTTGCAATGTCAGGTAGCTTAATCGGTGCGTCACTCATCCATTCCTCCGATCTTTAATCCAGGCTTGCCAGCCTCTTCTGGGTGCGCGGTGACATAGGCCGCCTTTAGTTCAATTGAGCGACTATGCTGGCCATCGGGGCTCCAGCCGGGCGCGTTTATCGCTCGCCTGACCCAGGTGATCGGGCGCAGGCCGTCACTGGCACAGTCGCGGATCAGGCCGAAGAGTTCGTGAAAGGCCACGACGATTGGATTGTAGCTGTCGACCGGTTTGACGATGCCGTAAATTGGTTTCTCCTCGGCCAGTTCGGGTACGAAGGAGCCGAACATCTTGTCCCAGATGATGAAGACGCCAGCATAATTGGCGTCGAGATAGCGCGGATTGGTGGCGTGGTGGACGCGGTGATGGCTGGGTGTGTTCATGACGCTCTCAAACCAGCGCGGCAGCTTGTTGATGGCTTCAGTATGGATCCAGAATTGATAGACCAGATTGACCCCGCCCGCGAAGAAAATGAACAGCGGGTGGAAGCCAAGCACGACCATTGGTGTGCTGAGCAGGAGACCGCCCGTGAACGGGCCGAACCAGGGCTGGCGCAGGGCCGTGCTGAGATTGTAATGGGTGCTGGAATGGTGAGTGATATGCTCCATCCACATGAACCGGAAGCGATGCGCGAACCGATGTTTCCAGTAATAGGTCGCGTCGTAGAGGACGAAGACAATCGCGAAACTCCACCATGTCACGGGTATCTCGAGCAGGTGGTAGGGCCAAAGCAGAAGCAGCAACCACAGCGCGATGGAGGCGGTCAGGGCGTCGACGACAGCGCTGCCGCCGCCCATGATCAGGCTGGTGACCGCGTCGGGGGTCTCATAATTTCCGGTGGCGCGCTTGGTTTTGACGGCCCACCATTCCCAGGCAACGCTGGTGATGAAAAGCGGGATGGCGACGATGGTCGGGGACAGAAATTCAGGCATGGCGGCGACCATGCCATAGGCGGCGCGAATTGGAAGGGTGGACGCTGCGGCAGGGCGTCCTTGTGCTTGACGTGCGCGCCCTAAGCCCGCTTTTAAGACACAAACCAAGACAGGAGATCGCTATGGCGCGGGTTGGAGATTTTGAGCAGATCACATTGGATGTCGCAGACGGGATTGCCGTTCTGACGCTGAACCGGCCGGAGAAGATGAATGCGTTCACCGGCCGGATGATGCACGAGCTGATCGTGGCGTTTGATATCACCGACGGCGACGATGATGTCCGCGCGGTGATTGTCACCGGATCGGGCGAGCGAGCCTTCTGCGCTGGTGCGGACCTGTCCGAAGGGGCCAAGACGTTCGACTATGACAAGCGTGCAGAAGCGGGCGAGGCCGGTCGAACCGAAAAGGTTGATATTCAGCGCGATGGCGGCGGCCGGGTTGTGCTGCGCATGTTTGATAGCCTGAAGCCGATCATTGGCGCGATCAATGGCGCGGCTGTCGGCATCGGTGTGACCATGCAGCTGCCAATGGATATTCGGATTGCCGCTGATACTGCCCGGTTCGGGTTTGTGTTCAATCGGCGCGGGATCAACCCGGAAGCGGCGTCGAGCTGGTTTCTGCCGCGTCTGGTGGGGATCTCCAAGGCGCTGGAATGGTGCTATTCGGGGCGGGTGTTTCCGGCCCAGGAAGCGCTGGATGGCGGCCTGATCCGGTCAATCCATCCGCAAGCTGAACTGATGGCTGCAGCGCTGGAAATCGCGCGCGAAATTGCTGACAATACCGCCGCCGTCTCAACCGCGCTCACCCGGCAGATGATGTGGCGGATGCTCGGCGCGAGCCATCCGATGGACGCGCATATTGTGGATAGTGCTGCGATCTATTCACGCGGACGAACCGAGGATGCCAAAGAGGGCGTGATGAGCTTTCTCGAAAAACGCGAACCGGTTTTCCCGGTCAAGGTGTCTGACGGCATGCCGAGCTTCTTCCCGTGGTGGGATGATCCAGAGTTCAATTGGATCGGCGACTAGGGGACTGGGCGCAGCCCTAAGCCATTGCGGCGTCGAGCAGCAGGTAAGAGGCCAGACGCGCGCTGGCATTCTTGTTCGATCCGTGTGTGTTTTCCAAGGCGCTTAAGGCGTCAGATTCTTCCAGCGCAATAAAGTTGCGGGCGAGTGCCATCAGATCGCTATTGCCGCGCAGGCGCTGGCGCACCCGTTCGACTTGTCGGCCCGACGTCTGGCCAATCGCCGCTTTGCGTTGGCGGTCGCCTTTTCGGGCTGCCATCGCAATTTTCTTCTTGTCTTTCGGGCGGAAAATCTCGGTTAGACGAATGCCAGAATCTTCCAGCTGCTCCAACAGATTTTCAGCTGTGTCTTCGCGCGACAGCTCGGGGCGATCATCGCGTTCCATATCTGCGATAATTGCACTGAGTGAGGTGCCACTCCCACCCTCATTGCCGTTGGAAGACGCGCTCGGTTGCTCGGCCCGATCCCCGAAGATATCTGCCTCACCGTCCATTGTATCGCGTTGCATCACTGGTGGTTTGGGTTCGGAAAACTCGCCATCCAGAATTGCGTCAATTTGATCTGATTGCGCCGCCCCTAGCATGGCCTGACTGATCCGGTCAGCGCTGGCATCAAACAGATCTTCTTCGACAGCGCGGGATGGCGACGGCATGGGTGTTGTTGGCGGGGCGGCTGTTGGCGGGGCTCTGTCCGGTGCGGCAGCGCTCAAGGGCTCCGGCGCGGCTTGACCATTGGTGCCAGGTACAGACTGACTGGTATCAAACAGCGCATGATTGGCTTGCGAGGCGCGTCGCTCTGCCATGTCCATCTCGGCGCGAGCGGCCATGCCAGCGGCGCGTACGGCGGCTGAGGCTTGCTGGCCTGCACCTTTCAAATCGGCCAAAGCTCTGGCAGCTGATTCAGACGTTTCCAAAGTGCGCAGCTGAATTTCAGAGCTGGCTTCGCGGGCCCCGTCGAGCGCGGTGCGTACCGCTTCCATCAATCGATCTCCGGTTGTTCCAGCCGCCGCAGCTGCAAGCTCTCCTGCGCGGGACGCTGTTTCAACCGTTTTGCGCGACTGCTCCAGCTTTTCTTCCATCCGAGCGATGGCGAAGAGTAGCGTTTCATTGCGCTGGCCGGCATCGGCGGCAAGCGTATCCAGTGAGGCAATTTTCTGGGCTAGAGACGTTCCGGTTTGTTCAAGATTGGCGAGGCGGGCCTCGAGTGCAGATTCGGCGGTGGAGACCTCTGCAGCGGCGGCTTTGGCTGAGTCTACGATCATTGCTGCCTGCTTGGGGATGGCGTCGCCAATCAAGCTGGTTTGTTCGCGCAAATCCTTGGTCAATTGCTCAAGTGCCTGTCGTTCAACGCCAAGGCGGTCGGCCAGATCGCGAGCATTATCGGCGCTGGCATAGGTGACTGATTCCAGGCGTTGGCGTTCGTCGCCAATCTCTCCGGCCATCGCGCGCATGGCAGACAGGGCATGGCCCATGGATTTATCGACATCGGCGCTAGCTGCGCTCATCAAATGGGCAAATTGTTGCGCTTCGCCCGACATGTCTTCGGCTGGGGTCAGCAATTTGGCGGCGGCTTCCAGAACAATCGCATTGGTTGCGCTGGCTCTGATCTGTTCGCGGGCCAGAAATCCTGCCATCAGCAACATGAAACCGGGCAGCAGGATGGCCACCATGCCGGCAATGATCAGAGCAGGTTGCGCTGCCGCGATTGTCGGCCACCCGACCAGGGCAATTGTGCCTGTGATTCCGGCGGCCCACCAGCCGATTGCGAGTGAAAATCCACCCCAGGCTAACCACCCAGATTTGCTGCGCGCTTCATTCAGCCGCTTGATTGAGTCGGAGGGTTTTGGGGCGATAATGTCTGTTTCTTCGGTCATGGTGCTCACTATAGGCCTGACAATGGCAAAATTGCGAGGGATGCGCGCATTGAAAACATGTTAGATTCGCAATGACTGCAGGGAGGTAAACAAAATTCATGCAATTTAGACACCAAATTTGCGGCGCGATCATGCTGATTCTCACAGCCTGAAGGCTGGCCAGATCGGTCATATACCGTCAAGCTGGACCTCGTGAAACGGACAATTGCCATCTATGCCGGAGTGTTGGCGCATTTCAATCCCAATATGTGTTTTCGGCCAGGCCCTGTGCCAACGGGGCTTGCTTTGTTTGGGTGGAAATGGTTCCGGTGCGTTCAGCTGAAATAAGATTTCGACAAGAAAACGAAAACAAGCTGTTTCGCTTCTTTTAGAATCAAACAATGTTTTGGTCGTTTGTCCGCTAGGCGTGGCGACAAACGCGCGCGACAAAGGAAAAAGCATGGCTGGCTCAACTTTACGACAAGACCCGTATTCGAAAATCGATCTGATCGGTTTCAACCTGAAAATGCTGGCGAAGGGGCACAAGCGGTCGCTTCTGATCAGCGCCGGGGCCTTGGCAGACAAGCAATACCTGCTTGAGGTTTGCCAGAAGATGGCGGCGATTGGGGTTGGCATATATGCGACGCCGGGTACGCACCGGTTCCTGGCTGAAAATGGGGTTGAATCCGTCGCTGCGCGTAAAATTTCCAGTGATCAGGAACCCAACATCCGAACCTTGATCCAGAACGGCAGCGTGGATTTTGTCGTCAATATCCTGACCGGCGATACCACCTATGACGAGGCCTCCGACGCCGCCAGCATTCGCTCACTCTCAATCCGGCACGGCATTCCGCTCTATACGGACAGGCAAGTGGCGCGTGAGACGATCGAGCTGGTGCTGAGTGATATTGAAGCAGGAACATTCGATTATGCCATTCGCTCTGATGACAGCCCGTGGGATTTGAAAACCCGATTTCTCGAACTGGTGCGCCAACGTGGAGGTTGGTCAAACCATCACGGCCATTTTGACAAGGCCTATCTGATCTCACCGGAAAACCTGGCGCTTGGGTTTGCGGACATGGAAAAGAAGTGGGAGCTTTATCGCCACTTGAAAGAAAACTACACGCATGAAGACCTGGTTGAGCGAATTTCCCGGGCGCTCGATACAGTCTACCAGCAAGGCGCGCAATATTGCCGGACCATGGTTGATGCGGACAGTATTATCGGCCTGAAAGCAATTCACGCGGCGGTTGAGGTCAAAGATCGCTTCAAGGACAAGATCAATTTCGAGATTGGCATTCAGCCGCTTGAAGGTGTGCTCGAAGAGGCGTCCCGCAGGCAATATTTCGAAGCCTGCAATCTGGCCGATTTCTGCGGCGGCTTGCCGTCACGCGACCGTCCACGTGAGGGCGAGCACCTCGATATCGTGATGCAAACGGCGAAAGAGCTGAACAAGATGGTCGAAGTACATGTCGATCAGGAGAATAATCCCTACCAGCATGAGACCGAGCTACTCTGCCTCAAAACGATTGAGCATGGCATGCAGGGGCGGGTTTACGGCATCCACTCGATCTCTGTTTCGGCCAAGGACGAGAGTGAGCAGAACCGAATCGTTGAGCTCTGCAAACAAGCTGATATCGGGATTGTTCTCTGTCCATCAGCGGCGCTGAGTATGCGGCAATTGCCAATGCAGGGGCCTTTGCACAATTCCATAGGGCCGTTTGTGAAGATGAAAGCAGCCGGGGTTCGGACCTATCTCGGCATCGACAATATTGCTGACCTGTTCATGCCGGTCGTCGATGGTGATATGTGGACAGAGGTCCGGATGCTGATGGAAGCGTGTCGCCACTATGATCTGGAAGAGATCGCAGACTGGGCCACGATGCCGCCGGTTCATGTGGTTAACGCAGACGCCAGCAGGTTTGCAGCGGAGTAGCTAGATGATAGACAGAACGGCTTTTGGAGCTCACTTTGACCGCATGATGGAAAAGCGTGGGGCCGAGGTTCGGTTCGAACGATTTGAGTCGGCATCGATACGACACGATGGCAACCGGCTGCAGCTGGATATTATTGAAGTGGATAAGTCCGCACCTACGGTGATATTCGTGCCGGGCACGGCCGCTTACGGATTGGTTTATGGCGACTATCTTGCCGCGTTGGCTGATCATGGCATGAATGTCGTCAGTTTTGATCCACGCGGGCATGGGCGCAGCAGTGGCCTGACCGGAAGTTACACGATTGGTGAAATCATTCGTGATGCGCGCGCTGTGACGGCCTATGCGCGGACACGATTTCAGGGTCCGGTCTTCATGTCTGGATCGAGCCAGGGCGGGATTGTCGCGTTCTATGTCGCGGCGACGGATGAGCCGCTAACCGGTGTGATTTGCCATAATGCATCTGACCTGATGGACCCAGCCAATCTCGATGTCACCGGAAACCCAAAAACGGTACGCATGATTTCAGGTCTGGTGAGAGGCCTGGCGAAATTATTTCCCAAAGCGCCGATCAAGATGTCTCGTTATCTCAACTTGTTGAGCAAAGGCGACAGCCCAGCAAAGCGGCGAATGCTAGCTGATCCGTATATGTTGAAAGTGATCAGATTGCGGGCGCTGGCGTCGCTATCCAATACTAGAATGGAACGACCGGTGGAAGACGTGAAAACACCGGTCATGCTTCTACACGCTGGAAATGACGAGATTTTTCCGCAACGCCTAAGCGAAGACCTGATCGCGCGGATGAGCTGCGACAAGCATCTGGAAATCTATCCAGGGTTGGGGCATTTCCTGTTTTCAGAACACATAGATGCGGTGCTTCCAGCGATCTCTAACTGGGTGAAGCAGAAATCGCTCTAGAGGCGGCGGATACCCGATACTGGGCCATCCAACAGCAATAAATCACCCCATTTTTGCGCTGTGGCCGTGATCTCTACCGGATCAGCAACAAAGGGTAATAGCGCCTTGGAATGCCCAAGACCGTGATCTGTCATGATCATCAGGCGCTTTTGGCTTTGGCGATCCGTGACGTAAAAGGCTGGCGGTAAACCACTGCGAATACAAAGACTTGCACATTCCTTGTGGACTTTTCCCTCAGACGGTCGCATCGCGCCGAACCAGCATTTTGTGTCCAGTATTTCACCGCGCAATGTGACTTGCCCAAGCGGCTCAATCTCTGGAAAGGTGAGATTTGTCGACGTCGGTTCGGGGTCTTCACGGATCCAATCCATACCATCGACAACTGCGATCATGGCATGTGTACCGCGTTGAATCAAACTACCTTTTATGATGACCGACTTACCGGATAGGGCGCCGATACGGGCGCTGACACCGCATTTCCCGAGGCAGCTGAGAAGGGCAGTACGTGGTCTTCCATCAAGATCAGCGGTGCGGATCATGCTATAGGGTTCAGCGGTTACAGTGCCGCGCCATTCGCGCACATCCCCTTGATTCCAGGTGCCTTTTCCCGGTCGGTTCTGTCTGAAGGCCACCCCGCCCGCAAGCGCTGCAGTGGCAGTTAATAGGCCAAGGCCAGCGCCGATAAAGAAGCGTCTGTCGGCTTTCGGTGTGTCATCAGACCAGCCGATAAAGAAGTCATTTTTGCTCATTTTGGCTCAAATTCCTGTACTTTTTACGCATTATTGTGCGTGATCACTGTGGGGTCTTGGTAGGTTCCTGGTGTGTTTGGTGCTGGGTCAACATAGACAATTCCATGCACAATGTGTGTGGCGTAGGTGGCGATCTTTTCGGTAAATGGGTCCGGCGAGCAGCCATCTTCCATGCGGTACTGAAAGCCGTGCCAGGGGCAGGTGATGCAGCCATCAACAATCTTGCCCTCGCCAAGCGGTCCTCCTTGATGGCGGCAGACATTCGACACTGCCGAGATTTTGTCACCATCACGGAACACGGCAATCGCCTCACCCTGTTTCGGGCGGATGATCTTGGCCCGGCCATCTTGCATGTCAGAGAGGTCAGCAACTTTTAGCCAACCATTCAAGGATGCCGGATTGACCTTGTGCACGCCGCCAATCGCGGTTGTAATATGCAGGAGACAAACCGTTCCCGCGCCCGTGCCAAGCAAGATCACGTAGAGCGGGTCTTTTTCAAACTGCAAGGCCCCAAGGGCGACGTGTGCGACCAGCAGACCATAGGCCAGATAGACGCCCATATGCAGGGCTTTCCACAGGCCGGGGCCGAGATTGGCGTTCCAGAAATCATGACTGGTCGCGGCCATCAGGAACAGGATGATGAGGGCAACAAAGCCCAAGACCTCAAAAGGAAAGCCGTTTAGCGACGTATATTCCGGGTTGGAGACGAAGATCGACACGAGCGGGTTGAGATCGCCAAACCCATGATACCAGAGAATAACCAGACCGGCATGGATGAGCGCGACCAGGAAGGTCGCCACACCAAGGTGGCGGCGATTGTACAGGAATGGCTTGAAGCGATCGGTCAATCGCGCCAGCGGCCCAATGCAGAGAATGAAGGTCAGCAAAAGGAAGGCGAGCGTTCCCATTGCGCGGATCAAAATCTGAATCGGGGTAAAACTCTCACCCGCCGGTTGCATCACTGCGCTGACCCCAACAAAGCTGATGAGGTAGAGCGCGATCCCAGCCAGCATCCAGCGATCAAACTGTTTCTTGAACGGAGTCCATTGTACGGCTTTGTAATCGTGGGACATCAGGAAAATCCTCTGATTGTCATCCCGGCCAAGCGCAGCGCCGAGCCGGGACCCCGTATGGCGGTTTCGCCCCCAAGAGACTGGGTCCCGGATATTTGCTGTCGCAAATTCCAGGATGACAGGGTTTTGATGTGCGCCTCGTCAAGCAACACTTCAGGCAGTGTGTCATTGATTGGCGTATCTGGGCGGTGCTGGATCGCGAGAATCAGGACGGCGATTATCGCTGGGCCGAGGATCAGCCAGATCAGCAGGTGGGTTCTTTTTTGTGCGCGTTTCATGACACAGGCGGTTCCTTCTGAGTGAACAGCTTAGCGACCATAACCGGCCACAATCCGATCACACCGGGCATAATCAACAGGCGGGCGCGCAGCGGCATGCCTTTGCCTTTTGCGGCGGGGTCAATTCGCCCGGCACCCCCAAACATGTAAATGAGCGCAACCACCAGGCCGAGCGCCGCATACAGGCCTAATCCGGTTACCAAATATCCAGCCGTCTCAATACTCATCAGCTTAGCCCCGCATAGGCGACGCCGGACAAGTCAGCCATGTCGCGTTTGAATGTCGTCAGGTCATCTGAGTTGAACTCGCTAAACCTGCTGTGACCACAAGCGCGGGCCATGACTTTCATCAGGCCGGTTGAGGCGTCGAAGAAATTTTGTAGGCGCTGCGCCGATGGTTCAACCAAGAGGCGCGAGACCAGATGCGGTTTCTGGGTGGCGATGCCGACGGGGCAATTATTGGTGTGGCAGGCACGCATGGCGATACAGCCAATGGCCTGCATCGCCGAATTGGAAACCGCGATGGCATCGGCGCCAAGACACATGGCTTTGACGAAATCAGCGGGCTTGCGCAGGCCGCCGGTGATGATCAGCGAGATGTCGCCACGGCCGAGTGTATCGAGGTGCTGGCGCGCGCGGGCCAGCGCCGGGATGGTTGGCACAGAGATATTGTCGCGGAAGATCACCGGGGCTGCGCCGGTGCCGCCGCCGCGCCCATCAAGGATAATATAATCGACGCCAACTTCGAGGGCGGCATCAATGTCTTTCTCAATATGCTGAGCGGAGAGTTTGTAACCGATGGGAATGCCGCCAGTGCGGTCACGCACCTCGTCAGCGAAATCCTTGATCTGGGAGATCTCAGTCCAGTCTGGAAAGCGCGGTGGAGAGATGGCGGATGTGCCTTCTTCGAGGCCGCGTACCAGCGCGATCTTGCCTTTGACCTTGTTGCCGGGCAGGTGGCCTCCCGTGCCGGTCTTGGCACCCTGACCGCCTTTGAAATGGAAGGCCTGAACCTTATCGACCTTGTCCCACGAAAAACCGAAACGGGCCGAGGCCAGTTCGTAGAAATAGCGTGAATTGGCGGCTTGCTCCTCGGCCAACATACCGCCTTCGCCGGAGCAGATACCGGTTCCGGCCAGTTCTGCGCCGCGCGCGAGGGCGACTTTCGCGGTTTCTGACAGCGCGCCGAAACTCATGTCAGAGACGAAAAGCGGGATGTCGAGTTCTAGCGGTTTCTGGGCGTTCGGGCCGATTACAGTTGCTGTATCGACCGGGTCATCGTCGAGCAGAGGCAGCTTGTGCAACTGCGCCGTGATGATTTGAATATCATCCCATTTCGGTAGCTGATCGCCGGGCACGCCCATCGCATCGACCACGCCGTGATGGCCAACCTTGGACAGGCCGTCGCGGGCATATTGCTGGATCAGGGCGTTGTGCGGTTCGGGGTGCGGGGCGTGGCTGGGGTCTTGGTAGAGGCCGAGATAATCTTCGCGGCTATAAGGCTGCGGATTGGCCTTGCCCCAGGCGTTGATCTCGTCGGCATCGACCAGAACATTGCCGTCTTTGAGCCAGCTTTGGAACTTAGGCAGTTTTTCGGAATTCTCGTATGCCGACACACCGCTGTCGAGGCGGTAGTCCCAATTGTGCACGCCGCAAATCAAATTGTCGTTGCCGTCAACATGGCCATCCGCCATCAGCGCGCCGCGATGCAGACAGCGACCATAGAACACCGAAACCGCCTTATCGAAACGCACAATCACAAGGTCAACTTCACCAATGATCGCGTATTCAGGCTCGCGATCTTTCAGGTCGTCCCATTTGGCGATGGCGGTTTTTGGCATGGATATCCCCGTGATCGTTGAGCTGCGCAGTAACGAGATGGTCGGCCGTACGCCAATCACGAGACATGACAAAAATATGATCGCCTTTGAAGTGCGGCTTGTCCATGCTTTGATTAGGACGCGGCAACTTGAAGCGAGGGAAATGCAACATGACAGACATGGTTTGGCACAAGGTTGCCGGGTTGGATGAAGTCACTCAGGGCCGAGTCAAATCGGTGACGGCCGGGACGCAATCCATCGCGCTGGTGCATTTTGATGGGCAATGGGCGGCGATGGATAATCGCTGTCCGCATCAGGGCGGGCCCTTGGGTGAAGGCTCGATTGAAAAGGGGCTGGGCGATCAGTGCTGGTTGCGCTGTCCGTGGCATGGCTGGGACTTTGATCCGCTGACCGGCAAGCCGCCGGGCGGGCATGAAGATAGCGGACAGGACATGTTCGACGTCGAGCTTCGCGATGACGGGGTCTATGTTGCGGTGCCAGCCATTCCAGAGCGGCCACGCTCGGTCGCTGATGTGATGGCCGAAACGATGGTCAATTGGGGCGTCACCTCGGTGTTTGGCATGGTTGGGCATTCCAATCTGGGACTGGCAGATGCGTTGCGGGTGCAGGAAGCCAAGGGTGATTTGCGCTATTACGGTATCCGGCATGAAGGTGCGGCGGCATTTGCGATCTCGGGCTATGGCAAGCTGACCGGGCATCCGGCGGCGGCGCTGGCCATCGCTGGGCCGGGGGCGACCAATCTGCTGACCGGGCTGTGGGATGCCAAGGTTGACGGCGCACCGGCGCTGGCGCTGACCGGGCAGGTGCAGGATCAAGTCATCGGCGTGCACGCATTTCAGGACATTGATCTGGCAGCGGCGTTTCAATCGGTGACGGTGTTCTCTGAAACGGTGCACACAAATTCCGATCATGCTCTACTGATGACGCAGGCGATCAAGACGGCGATTGTCCAGCGCGGGGTCGGGCATCTGATTTTCCCGGACAATGTTCAGCCGCAACTGGCAGCTGAGGGCGTTCAAGCGCAAGGGCCTGCGGGTCGCATGGCAGACCGTGCGGTCGGGCCACCGCCGGGCGCGCTGGCTCAGGCAGCGGCGCTGCTGAAAACGGCGAAACGGCCAATGATCATCGTTGGCTATGGCGCGCTGGACGGCATGGCTGCGGTGATCGCGCTGGGCGAGCAGTTAAACGCGCCAATCGCGACGACGTTCAAGGCCAAGGGGCAGATCGCCGATGTGCATCCGCTGGCGGCTGGGGTGATGGGGCGCTCAGGCACGCCGATTGCCAGCTGGTTCATGAATGAGGCGGATTTGCTGCTGGTCTTTGGTGCGAGCTTCTCAAACCATACCGGGATTTATGATGGCACACCAACGATACAGGTGGATACTGACCCGATGCGTCTGGCCAAGCGTCATCCGGTGAGCGTGCCAGTGATGGGTGATGTTGCGGTGACAGCAGGCTTGCTCAGCGCGCAGATGAGCACTGGCCATGCGGCGCAGGATGTGCGCAGCGAGGTGGCGGAGCGCTGGCGCTTGTGGCGGGCTGAAAAGGCAACGCGGGTGCTTGAGGATAATGGCAACGGCGTGTCAGCGGCGGCGCTGTTTGAGGCGCTGTCACGCCATGCCCCGGCGGAGGCGATCATTCCGGTCGATGTCGGCAATAACACATATTCCTTCGGGCGCTATTTCGAGCCAACTGGTGAGCAACGGGTGTTGATGTCGGGCTATCTCGGCTCAATCGGGTTCTCATTCCCAGCCGCGATGGGCGCATGGGCCGCGACGCAGGAAGACGGTCCGTACAAGGGCCGTAAAGTGATCTCTGTGTCGGGTGATGGCGGCTTTGGCCAATATGCGATGGAGTTCACCACGGCGGTAAAATATGGCATGAACATCACCCATGTGCTGATGAATAATTGCGAACTGGGCAAGATTTCCAAGGAGCAAAAAGCGGCAGAGTTCGAGGTCTGGCAGACCAGCCTGGTCAATCCGAGTTTTGCTGGCTTTGCGCGAAGTTGCGGCGGCATGGGCGAGCGGGTCAAAACACGCGAAGAGCTGGACGCGGCGCTGACCAAGGCGATCGCGCATAATGGTCCGGCCCTGATTGAAGTGATGACAGATGCGGAGTTATTGTGATGGCTGAGGGGGTGGGCGAGATGACGGGGGGCACATCGCTGGAGGTGCTGCCGTACGGGATTGGCCATCAGTTAAGCGAAGTGCTGGAAGTGATGGCGGTTGGGATTGACCTGATCGGCGTTGCGATCATTATTTTCGGGTTCAATGTTGCGCTGTTAAAGCTTGGCGCGGCGCTGTTGCATGGCGCGGGTCTGTTCAAACGTCTCGGTAATATCGCCGATGCCCGACGCACATTGGGCGCGTATATCCTGACCGGGATCGAGTTCATGATCGCGTCCGACATTATCCACACGGTGATCACGCGCGAACTGATGGACTTGTTGTTTGTTGGATTGCTGGTGCTGATCCGGACCGCGATTTCGTTCTTTCTGGGTAAGGAAGTCGCCGAATTGGAGGCGGAGTAGGGATGTGTTCTTGCCCATTCAAGCAGGTTGCATAGCCCCCCACCCCAACCCTCCCCTTTTTGGGGAGGGTTGGGGTGGGGCGTCGCGTCGCGTCATTCTGGACAAGGGCGGGCTTTGCCGGGATGGTCGGATCAAACACCGCCCATGGTTAAACGAGGCGGCGCAAAGGAGCGTGTATGAGTGAGGCTGTGACGCCGCCGCCAATCGGTATCGGGACCAAGATAGCCTATGGCATTGGCGCGGCGGCATATGGCGTCAAGGATGCCGGTTTTGCTTACTTCCTGCTCTTTTTCTATACGGTTGTTATGGGGCTAGAGCCGGGTCTGGTTGGTCTGGTTATTTTTCTGGCACTGGTTCTGGATGCGTTCAGTGATCCAATTGTCGGGTATATGTCGGATAATTGGCGCTCAAAATGGGGCCGTCGCCACCCTTTCATGTATGCGGCAGCCGTACCCGTGGCGGTCAGCTTCTTCCTGATCTGGAACCCACCGGACTGGTCGGACGGCGCGTTGCTGGCCTACATTCTGGTGTTGGCGGTATTGATCCGAACCTTCATCACATTCTTCGAGACGCCAAGCTCGGCCCTGTTGCCGGAGCTGAGCCAGGATTATTATGAGCGCACCAGCCTGCAAGCGTATCGGCTATACTTTGGCTGGACTGGCGGCAGCCTGATGAGCATCATGATGTTTGGATTGTTGCTCAAGCCAAATGCCGAGTATTCAATTGGGATGCTGAACCGCGACGGCTACGCGCTGTATGGGATTATCTCGTCATTGCTGATTTTTGCGTCGATCATGATTTCTGCTGTCGGAACCCATTCCCGGATTCCATATTTGCGTGAGCCACCTGCGAAGCGGAAACTGTCATTGGGTACTTTGTTTAAGGAAATTTTTGAAACGCTGTCGGAGAAATCCTTTTTCGCGATATTCGTCGCGACCTTGTTTGGTGCCGTCGCCTCGGGCCTTTATGGCGCGCTGTCATTTCAGATGCTGCGCTATTTCTGGGAGTTTGATGAGGGGCAGATTTTTATCTGGACCGTCACGGTCTTGCTGTCGGCGCTGGGGGCGCTGATCATTGCACCTTTGATGACGCGGTGGCTGGGCAAGAAACACGCAGTAATGGCGCTGGGGATTGTCGCCTTCAGTATTGCACCTGCGCCAGCGATCTTGCGTCTGTTCAACCTGATGCCGCTGAACGGAGATCCGATCCTGTTCCCGCTGGTTTTGAGCATCAACACGATTGATCTTGCGATGATTATCGCGCTGCAAGCCGTGCTGTACTCGATGATTGCTGATCTGGTTGAACAGAGCGAGCTGAAGACCGGGCGGCGTTCGGAAGGGGTGTTCTATGCGGCGGTGACGTTCACGCGAAAATCGAATAATGGGTTTGGGCTTTTTGTCGCCGGGATCGTTCTAAGCATTGCGAATTTTCCGGAGAAGGCTGTTCCCGGACAAGTTCCCGAAGCGACGCTATGGACCCTGGGGGCCGGGTTTGGCTTCTTGCTGTTGCTGCTATGGGGGCTGATGATGGCGGCGATCAGTTTCTACAAGATTGACCGGGCGGGACATGAAGACAATTTGCGCAAACTGGCACAAATACAAAGCGCACCGAATTAGAGACACTAAGATAAGAGGATAACGGATATGGCACGGATCAAAGCCAACGGGATTGAATTTGAATATGACGAGATCGGCCCCAAGCAGGGTGAGCCGCTTGTTCTGGTCATGGGGTTCGGTGCCCAAATGACCAAATGGCCGGACGCGTTTCGGCAAGGTCTGGCCGATGCAGGTTACCGTGTGATCCGGTTCGATAATCGCGATATTGGCCTGTCGCATCAGTTCGATGAGGCAGGTATGCCGGACATGCCAGCGATTATGCAGGCCACAGGTGCGGGCAAGGATGCCAGCGATATTCCGGCTTATATTCTTGATGACATGGCCGCCGATGTGGCGGCGCTGATCGAGGCTTTGGGGCTCGGCTCGGCGCATGTCATGGGCGCGTCTATGGGCGGGATGATTGTTCAGCTTCTTGCGCTCAACCATCCGGGCCGTGTGCGTAGCCTGATCCCGGTGATGACGACATCGAGTGACCCAGACCTGCCGCAGGCAACACCGGATGCGATTGCGGCACTGATGACGCCGCCGGCCAGCATGGCCCGCGAGGACGTGATCAAACAAGGCGTGATCGCGCTGACCACGATTGGCTCTCACGCCAGCATTATCGATAGTGAGGAGGTGCTGGCTGAAGTGGTCGGCAAGTCATTCGACCGGGCCTATCGACCGATTGGCGTGATGCGCCAATACGCGGCGATCCTGGCGCAGCCGCGCTGGCATCAGCGGTTAGGTGATGTGAAAGTGCCGACATTGGTCCTGCACGGGGCGGCGGATCCACTGATCCCGCCCGCCAATGGCCGCGACGTGGCACAGCGGATTACGGGCGCGAAACTCGTCGAGTTGGAGAATTGGGGGCATGATGTCCCGGCGGTGATTATACCGGAAATTTTGCAGGCTGTGACCGGGTTTCTGGCGCAGGTTGAGTACGCTTAGGAGAGCATAATGACTGACCCAATCACACTCTCGCCGTCGGAAGTGTCTGACTATATTGCCCAAGCGGGCCGCGACGCTTGGCGGGTGCCGGATGTGCCGGTTGATACGCCGCGCCGCACGATCAAGACGGTTGGCGTCATCGGCGCAGGTACGATGGGCGGCGGCATTTCGATGAATTTCGCGACCGCCGGGATCAACGTGATCATTCTGGAAATGAAGCAAGAGGCGCTGGATCGCGGCCTTGGCGTGGTGCGCAAGAATTATCAACGCAGCGCCGACCGTGGCCGCTTCCCGCTGGAAGAAGTTGACGAGCGTATGGCACGCCTGTCGGGCACGCTGAGCATGGAAGATTTCGCCGACTGTGATCTGGTCATCGAAGCGGTGTTTGAGGACATGGACCTGAAGAAGAAAATCTTCACCGATCTCGACCGTATCATAAAGCCGGGTGCAATTTTGGCGACCAATACGTCAGCGCTGAACATTGATGACATCGCAGCGGTGACCAAGCGGCCTGAGGACGTGATTGGCCTGCATTTCTTCTCACCGGCCAATGTGATGAAACTGCTGGAAATCGTACGTGCCGACAAGACGGCTGATGATGTCATCATGACCTGTATGGATCTGGCCAGAACGATCAACAAGATCGCGGCTCTGGTTGGGGTTTGCCCTGGTTTTGTTGGCAATCGCATCCTGTTTGCACGCCAGGCTCAAGCGCAGAAACTGGTCTATAAGGGCTGTATGCCTTGGGACGTAGACGCGGCGCTGAACACGTTTGGCTTCCGCATGGGGCCGTACCAGATGTCGGATATGGCAGGGCTTGATATTGGCTGGAAAAAGGGTGCGACAACCTCCAACCCGATCCGCGACGCATTGTGCGAGCTTGATCGGCGTGGCCAGAAAACCAGCGCGGGCTATTACGACTATGACGAGAACCGCAAGCCGAGCCCGTCTGACGTGACCGAAAAGATCATCCGCGATGTGACGGGAGTTGAGCCGGGCGCTGCGCCGTCGCAGGAAGAGATCATCGATATGTGTATTCACCCGATGATCAACGAGGCGCTGAAAATCCTCGAAGAAGGCAAAGCTCAGCGCGCGTCTGACGTCGATATTGTCTGGCTTAACGGCTATGGCTGGCCTGCCGATAAGGGCGGGCCGATGCTGTACGGTGATATGGTTGGTGCAGACAAAGTGCTGGCAACGATGGAGCGGCTCGGCACGGATGATGACCGGTTCATGCCGGCTGAAACGTTGCGCAAACTGGCCAAGCATGGCGGGCGGTTTACCGACGTTCAGCCGGGCTGATGAGCGTGCCGTCGCCTGCACCATTTGAGGGTGAGTACGACTATATCATTGTCGGGGCCGGGTCGGCGGGCTGCGTTGTGGCCAACCGCCTTTCGGCTGATCCCGGCACGCGTGTCCTGTTGCTGGAGGCAGGCGGGCGCGACACTTGGATCTGGTATCACATTCCGGTTGGGTATCTGTTCGCCATCGGCAATCCACGCGCCGACTGGATGTTTGAGACCGTGGCGGAAGCGGGCTTGAATGGTCGGGTGCTGGCCTATCCGCGCGGCAAGGTTGTGGGCGGATCGTCGGCGATCAACGCGATGATTTCGATGCGCGGGCAGGCGGCCGATTATGATGGTTGGCGCGGGTTAGGATTGAACGGCTGGGGCTGGGATGAAGTGCTGCCCGCATTCAAACAGATTGAGGATCACTTTCTGGGCGAAGGCGAGTTTCATGGTGCGGGCGGTGAATGGCGGGTCGAGCCGCCGCGTGTGCGCTGGCAGGTGCTGGACGCGGTGCGCGAAGCGGCGGCTGAGATTGGCGTCGCGGCGGTCGATGATTTCAACACGGGTGACAATTATGGCTCCGGCTATTTTCATGTGAACCAAAAGCGTGGGCGGCGCTGGTCGGCGGCACGCGGGTTTCTGAAGCCGGTCATGAAGCGTGCCAATTTGCGGGTGGAAACAGGTGTGTTGAGCGAGGCGGTGGCGTTCGAGGAGGGGCGCGCGAGCGGCGTGATCTTCCGGCGCAGTGGTCAGCGTTATCTCGCCAAGGCGCGCGGTGAGGTCATCCTGTGCGCCGGGTCGATTGGCTCTGTGCAAGTGTTGCAGCGGTCGGGCATCGGGCCAGCCAATGTGCTGCGCGAGGCCGGAATTGAGACGCGGAATAACCTGCCGGGCGTCGGGCGTAACCTGCAGGACCATTTGCAACAACGCGCTGTGTATAAAGTGTCTGGCGTGAAGACGCTCAACGAGACCTATCATTCGCTGTTCGGCAAGCTGGTGATGGGCCTTGATTACGGTCTGCGGCGGCGTGGGCCGCTGACGATGGCGCCGTCGCAGCTCGGTCTGTTCATGCGCTCTGACCCGGCGCGCGAGCGAGCCAATTT
This sequence comes from Henriciella sp., assembly GCA_021776655.1. GTDB lineage: Bacteria > Pseudomonadota > Alphaproteobacteria > Caulobacterales > Hyphomonadaceae > Henriciella. Next base: position 24,543 of record JAJFFK010000037.1, read on the forward strand.
GCAGTTTCATGTGCAGCCATTGTCGCTGGATCGGTTTGGCGACCCGCTGCACAAGTTTCCGGCGATCACGGCGAGCGCTTGTAATCTGCAACCGACCTCACGTGGGGAGGTTGTGATTGCTTCGGCTGATCCGGAAGCCAAGCCGGTCATCGCGCCGAACTATCTGGCAACAGATGAAGACAGGCTCGTCGCGGCCCAAGCGATCCGGATCACGCGTGAGATGATGCGCCAACCGGCACTGGCGAAATATGCGCCGGAAGAGCTGCTGCCGGGGCCAGAAATTGGCGATGATTCCGGCGCGCTCACCGCCGCTGCTGGCGACATTGGCACGACGATTTTCCATCCCGTCGGGACGGCGAAAATGGGGACGGCGGATGATGCCCAAGCCGTGGTCGATGAACGTCTGCGCGTGCGCGGGGTTGCGGGTTTGCGGGTGATCGATGCGTCGGTGATGCCGCTGATTACGTCCGGCAATACCAATACGCCGACGGTGATGATTGCCGCTAAGGGGGCAGGGATGGTGCTGGCTGATCGCAAATAGAAAATAGTCCATTTTTTGCTTTGCAATGACCGTGGGGCAGGCTGTTTTAGTGTTGCAAAACGGGGAGTTGGCCATGGACTTGAAACTGAGCGCTGAATATGAGCTTTTTCGGACCGAAATCGCAGCATTTCTGGCGGAAAATGGCAATAAAGCTCCGACACAAGCGGACCAGGGGTTGAAGAACCCGAAGCGTTTGGCCTGGCAGAAACTGCTGATTGAGAACGGGTTGGCGGCGCGCACAATACCCATGAAATATGGCGGCGCAGGCCATGCGCCGGACATCTTGAAATCGCGGATTATTGCTGAGGAATTCACTCGAACTGGGGTGGCAAAAGGGATCGCCAATCAAGGGGTTTCGATGCTGGTGCCGACGCTGTTAGAGCTGGCGAGCGAAGACCAAAAAATGGCATGGATCAAGCCGACCTTGCTGGGTAAGACGGTCTGGTGTCAGGGCTATTCAGAGCCGGGCGCGGGATCGGACTTGGCCAGTCTCACCACCAAAGCGCACATCGATGGCGACGACTATATCATCAATGGTCAGAAGATCTGGACCTCTACGGCGCGCCAAGCTGACATGATTTTCTGTTTGGTGCGTACCGAACCTGACGCGAAAAAGCATCATGGCATTTCATATCTGATCTTTTCCATGGACACGCCGGGGATCGAGGTGCGCCCGCTGGTCGATATGACCGGCGCGGCGAATTTCAATGAGGTTTTCTTCACCGATGTTCGGGTGCCGCGTAGCCAAATTATCGGCGAACCGGGCCAAGGCTGGCAGGTGGCGAATGCGACGCTGACGCATGAGCGCGGGATGCTGGGTGATCCCAACGCGGCCAAGGCGCGGCTGCTGGCGATTGCGGAACTGATGCAGTGCGAGAGCATTAATGGCCAGCGACTGATGGATAATCCGGTGTTTCGTGATCGTCTGCTTGCCTTGCAAGCACGGGTCTATGCGATGCAAGCCAACGGGCTGCGCGTGACCACGAGCCGGATCAACGAGACAAGCGCCGGGATGGCGGGCCTGATCGTGAAATTGCAGGGCTGCGAGCTTAATCACGAACTGGCGCGTTTGGCGCTGGATGCGATGGGGGAATTTGGCCTTCTATATGGGCAGAACACGCCGTATTTGCGGGATTTCGCGCAGTGGCAAGGGCGTTACATGTACGATCTTGGTCTGATCATTGGCGGCGGCACGGCGCAGATTCAAAAGAATATTATTGCGGAACGCGGGCTCGGCATGCCGCGCGAACCGCGCCCGGCTGCGGCATAGGAAGGCGGATATGGAATTTGCATTATCAGACGATCAGAAGATGTTTCAGGCCTCGGTTAGCGGTTATTTGGAGACCGCATCGCCCTTGGATCGGGTGCGGGAGGTTGCGGATGGTGACCGGGGCGTTGCCGAGGATATTTCGTGCGGATTGAGTGAGCTTGGCGCAGGGCAAATCCTGGTGCCGGAGGCGTATGAGGGCTTGGGGCTCGGCCTGCTCGATGCGGCTTTGGTGCAGGAGGCGCTTGGCGCGGCGGCGGCCCCGGCAACGCATCTGGCGAGCGCGATGGCGGTTATCGGGATTGAAGCGGCGGGGAGCGATGTGCATCAGGCTGAATGGCTGGCGAGGATTGGATCAGGTGAGGCTCGTATTGGCGTGGCGATTGGTGAACATGTTGGCGCGCGTGAGGGTGCTGGCGTGACGGCAGCGGATGGCAAACTGACCGGCAAGAGCCTGTTCGCGCTGGAAACCGCCGGGGCGAGCCATGTTCTGGTCTGTGATCGCTATGGCGGCCTGCATATTGCCAGTATGGGAGACGCAGGATTGGTGCGCACTGAGCTGGAGACGATTGACCGCACGCGCGACTATGCCGAACTGGTATTTGACGGCGTTGCAGCGACGATGCTGACGGGGCAAGGCGGCGCGGACCGAATGGTTCTGGTCGGGCGGTTATTGCTGGCGGCAGATACGCTCGGCGCGGCGCAGGTGATGCTCGACAAGGCTGTGGCCTATGCGCTGGAACGCAAGCAATTTGGCCGGGTCATTGGCAGCTTTCAGGCGGTCAAACATATGTGCGCCGAGATGGCGGCGCAGCTTGAACCGGCGCGCGCGCTGGTCTGGCACGCCGCGCATGCGTTTGACGAAGATATGGACGAGGCCGGCGTCATGATCTGTCTCGCCAAGGCGCATCTGGCTGAGGTCGGCACATTTGTGGCGCGGACATCGACCGAAGTGCATGGCGGGATGGGGTTCACTGATCTGGTGGGCTTACATTATTGGTTCAAGCGGATCGGGGCAAACCGGCAATTACTCGGCGGGCCAGAGCAAAATCGCGAGGACGCGGCGCGACGTCAGGGCTGGGCATGAAGACGCAAAGGCGTAAAGTGTCGTCAGAGATTAAAGATAGACCATCAAACAGAGTGAGGAATTGAGAACATGGCTGATATGAGCCCGGATAGTGAGCTGAATAATTTGAATATGTCGGAAGGTGCCCGGCCACTTTATGAGCATGTGAAGAAGTTCATTGCTGAAGTCGTGGACCCGATGTCGGAAGAGTTTGAGAAGCTCGGCGAGGGCCATGACGATATTTGGACCTATGCGCCGGGCCAGCTCGACTGTCTGCAAAAGGCCAAGGATGAGGCCAAGAAACAGGGCTTGTGGAATTTCTTCCTGCCGGATGCTGAAACTGGCGAGGGGTTGAAGAATCTCGACTATGCCTACATCGCGGTGGAGCTTGGCAAAAACCGGCTGGCATCGGAAAGCATGAACTGTTCGGCGCCGGACACGGGCAATATGGAAGTGTTGGAACGGGTCGGCACGGCGGAGCAAAAGGAGATGTGGCTGAAACCGCTTCTCGAAGGCAAGATCCGCTCAGCGTTTGCGATGACCGAGCCGGGAATTCCATCTTCGGACGCCAAGAATATCTCAACTGAAGCGGTGCTGGAGAATGGTGAATGGGTGATCAATGGCGAGAAATTCTATATTTCCGGGGCCGGTGATCCGCGTTGCAAAATCCTGATCACAATGGTCAAGACCAGCCCAGATGCCGCGCCGCACAAACAACAATCACAAATCCTGGTGCCGGTTGACACGCCCGGCTTGAAGATTGTTGGGCCGATGCATGTGTTCGGAAATCCGGATGCGCCGCACGGCCATATGCACATCATCTTCGACAATGTACGCGTACCGGAAAGCAATATGCTACTGGGCGAAGGGCGCGGGTTTGAAATCTCGCAATTGCGGCTTGGGCCGGGGCGTATCCACCATTGTATGCGCTCTATCGGGGCAGCAGAAAAAGCGCTCGACATGATGGTTGTGCGCGGCATGGGGCGCCAAGCCTTTGGTCGCGACCTGATCAAGCTCGGCGGTAATATCGAGAAAGTTTCACGCGCCCGGATCGAGATCGAAGCGATGCGGATGATTGTGCTAAAAGCTGCGAAAGCCATGGATGTGCTCGGCAATGCCGAGGCGCGTGTGTGGATTTCGATGGCCAAGGCAATGGTCCCGGAAAAGGTCTGTGCGATCATTGATGATGCGATCCAGATGCATGGCGCGACCGGGGTCTCGCAATGGACACCGCTGGCCGGCATGTACACCAATCAACGTACGCTGCGTCTGGCCGATGGTCCGGATGAGGTTCATCACATGGTCGTGGGCCGCGCCGAAACTCGCAAATATACCGGCGAAGAAGAAGATCCAGCCATGGCCGCCGTCTGGCGCAAATAGGCCGTTTGGATATATATAAAGCAAGGCCGGAGCGTTCAGCGTGTCCGGCCTTGTTGATTGATAAGGTAGGCGAGTATGCAACAGGCAGAAGATTTCCGGGCCGAGAGTGAAGCGCTGTTTGCTTTGCTTCAGAGCGCTGATATTGCGGTTTTCGATCAGCCGACGCAGTTCAAATGCTGGACTATCAATATGGTGCTTGAGCACCTGCATTTCTGGAACATGATGGCAGGGTTCCAGCTGACTGATGAGGACAGGCTGGCCCAAACACTGCGCGAAATCGGCGAACATGATGGTGGCATGCGCGGCTATGAGGCGGATTATCTCGAGAGTTTCTCAGGCCGGGATTTGCTCGAGTCATGGCGCGCAAATTTTCACCAGACAGCGGATCTGTACGCGCAGGCCGATCCCAAAGCGCGACTGAAATGGGCGGGGCCGGAGATGAGTGCCCGGTCCTCGATCACCGCGCGCCTGATGGAGACATGGGCGCATGGGCAGGAAGTTTACGATCATCTTGGCGTCGTTCGCCAGAATGCTGACCGGGTTCGCAATATCGTTGTGCTCGGCGTCAACACGTTTGGCTGGACCTATAAGACGCGGCAGGAAACACCGCCCGGCCCGATGCCGCATTTGGTGTTGACCGCGCCATCGGGTGAGGTTTGGACCTATGGTGAGGCGAGCGAGGGCGAGCGGATCACCGGCGCGGCTGACGAGTTCTGCCAGGTCGTGACGCAAGTCCGCAATATCGCCGACACGTCGTTAAGCGTGACCGGTGCAGTCGCCACTGACTGGATGAGTAAAGCGCAATGTTTTGCTGGCGCGCCGGAAACACCGCCTGCGCCGGGGCTGCGTTGCACCCGGCAAATGCCGATCTGAAATTGCCAATAAATCGAGCTGGCCGATTAGGGCTTTAACTGCAAACCGTCCATCGTCCCGGTTTCGCGCCAGGCTTTGATCAGACTGAAATACTCGTTTGAGCCACCGCCATAAGACGTGTTCTGGCGCGTGCGCAGATCAAACTGGCCTTCATTATTGTAATAGCCAGGCGTGCATTGTTCGAAGAAATCTTGCCGCAATACCGCTTTATCGATGATGGTCTGGACCCAGGCTTGTTCTGCCTCAGATGAGACTTCAACGGTTCGGGCCTGCTGTTTGTCCGCCTCAGCGACGACATAGCCGATATGCTCTGATTGCTCTTCCAGAAGGTGCGGGTAATTGGCGGTAAAGCCAGCCTGAACCGTGCCCATCACGAACATGTTGGGGAAGTTGTGGACGTGAATACCGTGCAGGCTGCGATAGCCATCCGCCCAATGTTCGGACAGTAATTTGCCATCACGGCCTTTGACATCATAACCAGCGCGGCGGGTATATTCGGTGCCGACCTCAAACCCGGTGGCATAGATCAGGCAGTCAATCTCATAAGTCTCACCATTGGCGATGATCGCAGTTTCAGTGATCGCGTCGACGCCGCGCCCATTGGTGTCGACCAAGTGAACGTTTGGCCGGTTAAACGCGCCGAGATACTCGTCATGGAAACAGGGCCGCTTACAAAACTGGCGATACCAAGGCTTCAGGGCGGCAGCCGTGACGTCATCCTCGACCAGTTCATCGACCCGGGCGCGAACGGACTCCATTTTCTGATAATCAGCAATCTCGGCGAGCTCGATCAGCTTGTCCTTGGTCAGAGCCTCATTGCCCTTTTGCGAGGCAATGAACAGCAAGTTGCGGATGATATGGGTCCAGCCATCCATGACCAGATCTTCTGGCGCGTAACCGCCGGAGACCAGCGTGTTGAAATTCTCCATCCGGTGGCGGTGCCAGCCAGGCTTCAGGCTGCTCGCCCAATCTGGGTCTGTGAGGTGATTTTCGCGGACATCAATCGAGGAAGGTGTGCGCTGGAACACGAACAGCTCCTTGGCACCCGTCGCCAGATGCGGCACGCACTGAACCGCTGTCGCGCCGGTGCCGATAATCGCGATACGCTTGTCCTTCAGCTTGCTCAGGCCGCCTTGGGCGTTGCCGCCAGTATAGTCATAGTCCCAGCGGCTGGTGTGGAAGCTGTGGCCCTTGAAGCTTTCAATGCCGGGAATACCGGGCAGTTTCGGACGGTTCAATGGGCCGTTGGACATGACCACGTAATCGGCTGTTATTCGGTCACCGCGATTGGTTTCAACGACCCAATGGCTGTGTGCTGCGTCCCAGTGCATGTCGGTGACTTCGGTTTGCAGACAGGCTTTCTCATACAGGCCAAATTGGGTCGCGATACGGCGGCTATGTTCCAGGATTTCGGGTGCGCGAGTGTAGCGTTCCACCGGCATATAACCGGTCTCTTCAAGCAGCGGCAGATAGATATAGGCTTCAATGTCACAGGCCGCGCCGGGATAACGGTTCCAGTACCAGGTGCCGCCAAAGTCGCCGCCCTTTTCGATCACGCGGATATCGCTGGCCTTGATACCTGCACCGCGTAGCCGCCCACCTGCGAGAAGCCCACCAAAGCCACCACCGACAATAATGGTTTTGGTATGATCGGTAAGGGGCGCGCGCTCGACACGCTCGACATAGGGGTCATCGATATAGTGGGCGAATTGGCCTGTCATATTGACATATTGCTCGTTGCAATCACGCCGCAGGCGCTTGTCACGCTCTGCGAGGTATTTTGCTTTTATGGCGTCTGGGTCAAATCCCAATTCGTCCTGAACCGTCCCATCCGCCATGATATATCCTCAAAAGATGATTGATGGTTTCGAATTTGACGCGATTGTCAGAAAAGGAAATAGGTGCCGCCACGTCATTACTCAGGGCGCGTTCCCCTAGTGCTCTCGGCCATCTGTTTGGCCCAGCGATAATCGGGCTTGCCATTATCGCCGCGTTTGACGCGATCAACCATCAAGATGGCTTTGGGAAGCTTGTAACGGGCTATGGTCTTGGCAGCCGTGGCGATCAGATCAGCCTGTGTTGCGCTGGCCCCTGGTTTCAATTGCACAATGGCCACGACTTCCTGTCCCCAGCGCTCGCTTGGTCGCCAGCTGACCAGCACATCGACAATCGCCGGATGGCGGGCGATGGCCTGTTCAACCTCTTCGGCGAAGACCTTTTCCCCGCCCGTATTGATCGAGCTCGACTCGCGGCCATGAAACTCAATCGCGCCATTTGCCAAAAGCCGCGCCCGGTCGCCCGGCACTGCGTATCGAACGCCGTCCAGAACCGGAAAAGTTGCTTTGGTTTTGGCTTCATCCGACAGGTAGCCAAGTGGAACCGGAGCGGTTTTGGCCAACCAGCCAAGGCCCTCATGACCGGGTGGCTCAAGCGTTGAGAGATCGGCGCTGATCACCACGCTGCCGCCAACAATCTTGGGCGCGGTTTTCGTACCGTCGTCATCAATTGCAACCTGACGCGCCAGTGGTCCGGCTTCTGAAGAGCCGATCGTGTCAATGATCCTCGCGCCGGGCAGTTTGTCCAGCAAGGCGGCTTTGACCGCTGGGCTCATCGCCGCGCCGCCGTTCAGGATATGGGTTAGGCTAGTGGGTGCGTGCCCCTGAGCCTCAATCGCCTCTATGAGTGGCCGCCCAAAAGCATCGCCGACCAGTGACAAGACGTTGACCTGTTCGCGCTCAATAATCCCGAGCAGGGCGACCGGGTCATAGCGCTCAACATCATCTTGAATCACAATCGTATGGCCATTGTGCCAGGCGCTAAGGGCAATCCACTGCGCCGTGCCATGCATGAAAGGCGGGGTCGGCAAATAGCGTCTGGGTCTGGTCTTTACGGCGCGGTCGGCAAAGGCCTCGAGGTCGGGCAAAAGTGCGCCGCTGCGGTTGCGAGCCCCGAGCGCTGACGCCAGAATGTCCGCCTGACGCCACAGCACGCCTTTCGGCATGCCAGTCGTGCCACCTGTATATAATATGTAGAGATCATCGCCCGACCAGTCGATATCAGGGCGGTTCGTTGAGGCGGCGGCGAGGGCCGTTTCATACGCAACCGCGCCGCCAACAAGCGCGTTGTCGCTTTCATCTGCGACCTGAATCAGGAGCTTCTGCTCAGGGATATCCGCGCGAATAGCCTCAATCATCGGGGCATAACGTGCATGGTATACGATGACCCGCGTCCCGGCATTGGTCAGCAAATAGCGTAACTCGTCGGCGACATAGCGATAGTTGACATTGAACGGTGCTGCTCCGGCTTTCATCGCGCCGATCATCGCCTCAAGGTATTCATTTCCGTTGTGCAGATAAAGCGCGACCTGGTCTTGTCCCGATTGCCAGTTCTCAAGTTCATTTCGGGGCGTCGCAGGGGCAATGCCAGCATCCAGGAGAAGGTTCGCGAACTGCCGCGTACGCTGGGTGAAATCGGCAAAGGAGAACCGGCGGCCGCGAAAGATCAGCGCCGGTCGATCAGGAATAGCGGCGGCAATTGTTTCCTGTAACGCAGCGAGATTGAACGGCATATATCGGTATCCGGTGAATGGGGCTGGGTGTGATTCCGAACCACGCTTTGGCAACAGTGTCAAAATACATCCGGTGCGGCATCAGTGGCTGTGTTGCCTGCAGTAGCAGTTCGGGTGTTTTGGCCCAAGCGCATGGGTTTTACCGATTCAGACTTGAGAATCAGTGCTCTTAATACTGGATCTCGCGCTGTTCACCTAGTGCGGTATTGGCTGACGGCTTGTGCTGACACGCCGCCATCACCTATGTAGGCGCACGCGTCCTGTTTGGCGTTTTCAAGGCTCATTGAATTATGGCGACACATATCGATTGCAAGTTTTCCGTCGCCCCTATGATGGACTGGACGGATCGTCATTGCCGGGCGTTTCATCGCGGCTTGTCGCGCCGGGCGCTGTTGTGGACCGAGATGGTGACGGCGGATGCTGTGATCCATGGCGACAGAGACCGGCTGATTGGATTTTCACCAACTGAGCACCCATTGGTCTTGCAGCTTGGCGGAAATGAACCTGACAAAATGGCGGAGGCGGCGCGGATTGCAGCGGATTTTGGCTATGATGAGGTGAATATCAATTGCGGCTGCCCGTCCGACCGCGTGCAATCAGGAGCGTTTGGTGCTTGCCTGATGCGGTCTCCGGGCACTGTGGCGGCCTGCGTCCATGCGATGCGCGCGGCAGTGGATATTCCGGTCAGTGTGAAATGCCGGATCGCGATTGATGAGGATCCACCACGCGAGACGCTGTTTGGGTTTATCGACCAGGTCGCCGATGCCGGGTGCGAGGTGTTCACCGTGCATGCCCGTAAGGCCTGGCTCAAAGGACTGTCTCCGAAACAGAACCGCGATGTCCCACCGCTTGACTATACGCTGGTTGCGCACTTGAAGGCCGAGCGCCCGGATTTGAAAGTTATCCTCAATGGAGGAATCTTGGACCTGGCCGCTTGCAAAGCGCATTTGCAGATTTTTGACGGCGTGATGTTGGGCCGCGCGGCGTATCAACAACCCGCCTTGCTGGGGCAGGTTGATCATACGCTGTTCGATGCCGACGCAAGCACGGTTTCACCATTTGAGGCGGTTGAGCGGTTTCGGCCTTATATCGCTGAACAGCTCGCGGCTGGTCAGCGCCTGACCTCGATGACGCGGCATATGTTGGGTATCTTCAATGGCCGGCCCGGCGCGCGTAACTGGCGGCGCGTGCTGAGTGAGAAGGGGCCGCGTCCAGGCGCTGGTTTGGCGGTCGTGGACGAGGCCGTCTCAATGGTCACGACTGGGCCTGAGCTTAAGCCTTGAACGGCGCTCACAAATATAGTTGTTACAGCAACAAATTGCGTCCTGCTACGACATTGGAGATCACATGCTCAATCTGAAACCGGGCCACATGGCCGCTTTGCCGTTCGTTCTCTTGTTTGGAGCTTGTACCGGCCCGGCGGGAAGTGGCGATACAGAAGCGGTTGATCCGCCAGCGCAGATTGAGCCAGCGCGTCCAACACGCGGCGACAAGTTCACCTACGCCAATTATGATCAGGTCCGCATAAGCCATATCGATCTGAACCTGGATGTGAATTTTGATGAGAAGGTTCTCGACGGGATTGCGACGATTGATTTCACGCGCATCGATCCACAGGCGAGCGAGCTTGTGTTGGATACAAAAGATCTGACGATCCGGTCGGTTATGGCGGTGGACGGTGATCTGGCTGGTACCGGGATTGATTTCAGTTTGGCGGCGGCGGATGAGATGCTTGGCGCGAAGCTGACAATCCCGCTTGGCGAAAACCTGACCAGGATTGCAATCGATTACCGCACCAGCCCGCAGGCAGAGGGCCTGCAGTGGCTGTCGCCGGAACAAACCGCAGGCAAGCTGTATCCGTATCTGTTTTCGCAGGCCCAGGCGATCAATGCCCGAACGATTGCGCCGCTGCAGGATACGCCCGCTGTGCGGATGCCATATTCTGCAACCTTGCGGGTTCCTGACGGATTGCTACCGCTGATGAGTGCTTCACAGGGCGAGATTGATGCGAACGGTGAATACCGGTTCGAGATGCCGCAAGCCATCCCGTCTTACCTGATCGCCATCGCGGTTGGCGACATCAAATTCAAGGCGATCAATGATCATATCGGGGTCTATGCGGAGGATTATATTCTCGACGCGTCTGCTGAAGAGTTTTCCGAAACGCCGCTAATGGAAGAAGCCAATGCGGCGCTGTACGGGCCGTACCGCTGGGGCCGTTACGACCTGATCGTTTTGCCGCCGAGCTTCCCGTTCGGAGGCATGGAAAATCCGCGCCTGTCTTTCATGACCCCAACCTTGATTGCTGGTGACAAGAGCCTGACCAATGTTGTCGCGCATGAGCTGGCCCATTCCTGGTCTGGAAATCTGGTGACCAATGCGACATGGCGCGATGCTTGGCTGAATGAGGGGTTCACGTCCTATGTCGAGAACCGAGTGATGGAAGACCTGTATGGCCGTGACCGCGCGGTGATGAAGCAAGCGCTGTCACTGGAGGATTTGTGGCGGTCGATTGAGGGTGCCGCGCGGCCTGAACTGACGCAGCTCAAATTGCCCGCTGACCTCGCTCACCCGGATGAGGCGTTCAGCAATGTCGCCTATGTCAAAGGCCAGTTCTTTCTGATGTTCCTTGAGGACCGATTTGGTCGCGAAGTATTTGATCCGTTCCTGAAATCCTATTTCGATCATTTCGCATTTCAAAGCATTACGACCGAAGACTTTCTGGATTATTTGAACACTGAACTTCGGGCCGAAAACCCGGATCTTGTGAGCGATGACGAACTACACGCTTGGGTCTATGAACCAGGCTTGCCGGATACAGCAGCGGCACCGCAATCGGACGCGTTTGACAAGGTTGCAGTTCAGCAGGCGCGCTGGGTCGCCGGTGAGATCACCGCCAGTGAGGTTCAAACAGCTGACTGGTCGACGCATGAATGGCTGCATTTCCTCAACTCACTTCCAGACGATTTGAGTGGTGCGCAATTTGCCGATTTGGATGATGCATTTTCGCTGACTGGAACGCAGAATGCCGAGACAGCTTTTGCCTGGTATATGCAGACAATTGCGGGCGGGTATGAGCCGTCCTTTGCGGCCTTGGATGGTTTTCTGATGAGGGTTGGGCGCGGCAAGTTTATCTATCGATTGTATCAAGCCTTGGAAGATAATGGTCGCGGCGATTGGGCGCGAGAGGTCTATGCACGGGCGCGGCCGGGTTATCACCCGATTGCGCAACGCCGGATCGATGCTATTTTAATTGAGGACTAGGCGAGATTCACCGGGCTTCGTGCCTAACGCTTCGTCTTTGCCATGCGCAACACGCATAGACCCTATGCGTGTTGCGGCCTTTTCAATTCGGTCCAGTCACCACATCTTCCTGTTTGTATTCGGGCCTTGGCTCAGATCATGCATGGAAAGATGTTATCATGAAGACTGTACTGACCCTTTTTGCGATCCTGTCTTTGACGCCGGTTGTTTCTGCCGGGGTTGACCGGGCAAATACCGCTGAATCACTGGTGAGTGCGGCGGCAATCGACATCGCCGAGAGTGAGGGCGATCAACTTGCTGATGTGATCTTGAGCAATATCGATGTCGCGGCAATTGCGCGGTTCACCTTGGGGCGTCACGGCCGTTCACTGAATGAGGCGGACCATGCCCGCTTCAAACAAGCTTTCGAAGCTTATTTGCGTCGTCAAATCATCGCCAATGCTGATCAGTTTACGGGGGTTGAGATGACCGTGACCAAGACGACCAAACGCAATGCGCATGACGCCGTTGTCACAACCCAGTTGGACCGGGCTGGCGATCAGGTTATCTTGCGCTGGCGTGTGCTGGAACGGGGTGGGCACTGGTCGATTGTCGATCTTGAATTTGCTGGCATCTGGCTTGCGATCGAACAACGGGCGCAGGTCAATGCATTGCTCGGTCGGCCCGGTGCGACGCTTGATAGCGTCATCGTCAAGTTCCAATAGGACTGGCTTGGCTTCTCGGCGTGAACGCCTTACGGGCGGGGTATGAGCGAATTTTTCTCTGATTACGGTATGCTGATGCTGGCGCTCGTCGCTTGCGGATTGTTCAGCGGATTGGTGGCTGGCCTGTTCGGTATCGGCGGCGGCGCGGTGATTGTCCCGGTCCTGTTCTTTCTGTTCAGCGCTCTTGGGTTCGATGAAACGGCGCAGCACGTTGCGGTTGCCACTTCGCTTGCCACGATCGTTCTAACCTCGGCGCGATCGGTCATGGCGCATCACAAGCGCGGCGCAGTTGATTGGGCGATCATTCGCACATGGGCTCCTTGGATCATGCTGGGGGCAGCCATCGGAATGCTGGCTGCAAGCCGCATATCGGGAACGTCGTTGACCTTGCTATTTGGCGTCGTCGCTTTCGTTTTGGCAGCTCAGCTATATTTCGGACGCCCGGAATGGCGCTTGGCAGATGAGATGCCTGATGGCGGCCTGCGCGCTGCACTCGGCGGCGGCATTGGCACGCTGTCCGCGCTGATGGGCATTGGCGGCGGTACGTTCGGGGTTAGTCTGATGACGATATGTGGGCGCTCGATCCATACGGCTGTCGCCACTGGTGCTGGCTTTGGGATTGCGATTGGCTTACCTGCTGCACTCGCCGCGATACCAGCAGGATGGGCCGTGGACGCGCGACCACCATTTTCAATCGGGTATGTGAACCTCCCGGCTTTCGTATTGATCTCGGCGTGCACTGTGTTGATGGCACCGCTCGGCGCACGCTTGGCGCATTCTCTGGACGGGGTATTGCTGAAGAAAATGTTTGCGGTCTTGCTGATCATCGTCGCGGTACGGATGATCTGGAGCGCTATTGGCGAATGATCAGTCGCTCGCCGCGAAACTCGTAGGAATAAAGCTGGTTGAGATAGCTCATACCAAGCAGGGATTGTTCGAGATCTTCACGCAGAACCATCGCACGGACATTGCGAATGTGGACCTGATTGATCTTGATCGAGTCGATGACCACGCTTGCGCCTAGCGTCTGCCCGCCAGCAGTGTTGACCTTCCAGCGATAGTCCAGCGTATCGGGTTTGAGCCCGATCTTTTGGGCATCACGATAGGTCAGCGCAACCACACTGGCCCCGGTGTCGACCATGAACTCGACACTGGCTTTGTTATTGACCAGCGTGCGGGCCCAATAATGTCCGTCAGGACGGATGCTGAGGCGGGCGGAACGGCGTATTTCACCTTCCACAGGGGGCTGGTCGAAATTACCGGCGCGCTCACCGGGGATAATGTCCAAAGTGGTCGGGCTAGCTGCTCGCGCATCTATTCGCGGCATCAGGATGAAGGCAATAATCGCCGCAACACAGGAGGAAATAAACAGAACGGCGATGAATTGCCCGGTCTTCATGAGCTTGATCCCAATTTTCCCAATGCCTGCAATACCGTCAATCGGCCAGGCAGGCTGGCGGCCACCTCGCGCCTGCCTGCGTCGCCGAGCTGCATCCAACCCCCGATCTCTTTCAGGGTTCGTCCGCAGCCCAGGCATTGTCCGGTCTGGCCATCGACAGCACAGACTTTGATGCACGGGCTTTCAATAATCGGGCGGGCCATAACGGGCTGGGTCATCATTTCTCGCAGGAGTTTTGGCTATTGGTCATAGTATGAGTGCAACCATTTGATAAAAACACCAAATGATGATTGACTCAATTGAACAAATAATGGCGGTTTCAGCCTCTACCAAAAGTGAGGTAAAAGTCGTGAGCGACGCTGACAGCGCCGAAAACCCGTTCGATGATGTGCGTGAATTGATTTCGCGCCCTGCCGCTTTTGATGCTGATTGTGCGGGGCAGGTTGATTCTGCTTTGCTTGGAATGGGCAGAGAAGGCGATTTCGGCAAGCTTGGAGATGCAGCAGCTTGGTTGTCCGGTTGGCAAAAACGATATCCGCCACGGGTTGAGGTACCGACGCTCGCAATATTTGCAGGTTCACACGGCATCTCTGAAGCTGGGGTCACGCTCTCGTCGAATGCGAGTACGCGCGAGAAAGTTGATGCTTTACGCGAAGGGCGCGCGCCTTTGTCTGCGATTGCCGCGCAGGTCGGAGCAAATATTCGCGTGTTTGAATTGGCGATCAACACGCCGACCCCGCACATTGCGCAATCAGCAGCGATGAGTGAACGCGAATGTGCTGCGACAATTGCTTATGGGTTTGAAGCGCTCGAAGGACAGCCTGACCTTGTCGCTCTTGGCGTGATCGGTGCCGGTATCGGGACGGCAGCGGCGGCGGTGGCCTGCGCTCTGTATGGAGGTTCGCCGGAATACTGGGTGCGTCCAGGGCCACAAGTGCCGCAAGCGATGAATGACCAAAGGGTCAAAATGGTCAGCGATGCGCTCAAGACCCATCGGGGCCACCTGACCGATCCGCTGGAGGCGCTACGCTGTCTTGGCGGACGTGAACTCGCCGCATGTGTCGGTGCGATTGTGGCAGCTCGCCATCAGGGGGTTCCAGTTCTGATTGACGGCTTTGCGACGACGATTGCAGCCGGCATTGTTCATGCGCTCAATCCACAGGCGCTTGATCATGTGAAGGCCGCGCACGTGACCCGGCGCCCGGCGCATGTTGCAGCACTTGAACGCCTGGGCATGTCACCGCTGGCTGAACTGGAGTTCAATACAGGCGGAGGTATGGGGTCGGCGGCGGTGATCGGGATGCTCAAAACCGCCTGCGCGCCATTTTTAGGAAAGCCTGAACCGGCATGACGTCGGGTTAGAAACCGATGTTTTGAGTAGATTCGCACGTGTTTGACGTTTACGTTCGCGTCAGCTTGCATTTTTCGGTCTGTCGCGCGACAAGGCCACGACCTCCAGCCTTGGGACGACTGCTATGAACCTCGACTTCTCACCCGAAGAAATTGCCTTTCGCGACGAAGTGCGCACCTTCATTGATAAAAGCTATCCCAAGGAATTGTTTGGATTTGGCGGCCGCGAAGACCTTAGCCGCGAGCAATATCTGGCTTGGCACAAAGTGCTCGCGAAGAAAGGTTGGTCAACGCCGTCCTGGCCGACAGAGCATGGTGGCACGGGCTGGACCTCCACTCAGCGCTATATCTGGTCAGAAGAAAACGCGCGGGTCGATGCGATCATGCCATTGCCGTTCGGCGTCGCGATGGTCGCGCCGGTGATCTACACGTTCGGGTCAGACGAGCAAAAAGCACGCTTCCTTCCGAAAATTCAATCGGGTGAAGAATGGTGGTGCCAGGGCTATTCTGAGCCAGGTGCGGGCTCTGATCTCGCCGCCGTAAAAACAACCGCTGTTCGCGATGGTGACGATTATATCATCAATGGCCAGAAGACCTGGACAACACTGGCGCAGCACGCAGATTGGGGCTTTTTCCTGTGCCGCACAGATCCAAAAGCCGAAAAACGCCAGCAAGGGATCAGCTTCATTCTGATCGATATGAAAACGCCTGGCATTGAAGTGCGCCCAATCATCACGATTGATGGTAGCCACGAGGTCAACGAGACCTGGCTGACCGATGTGCGCGTTCCGGTCGAGAACCGGGTTGGCGAAGAGAATATGGGCTGGACCTATGCCAAATTCCTGCTGGCGCATGAGCGTTCAGGGATTGCTGGTGTGGCCCGATCCAAGCGCGGGATTGAAAAACTACGTGCCATCGCTGCGAATGAGGTGATTGACGGCAAGCCGCTGTCAGAAGATGCGAGCTTCGCGAGCAAAGTCAGCCAATTGGAAATTGATCTGACGGCGCTGGAATTTACTGAATTGCGGACGCTTGCAGGCGAAGCGCAAGGCAAGGGGCCGGGGCCGGAAAGTTCCATCCTGAAGGTCAAAGGCACTGAAATTCAACAACGCCTGACTGAGCTAACACTCGAAGCTGTTGGCCATTATGGCGCGCCATATTTGCGTGGCCGACCGGCAGATGGTTCGAATACTTATGACGTTGGGCCAGACTATGCACCGCACGCTGCGCCGATGTATCTGAATATGCGCAAAACCTCGATCTATGGCGGATCGAACGAGATTCAGCGCAACATCATCACGAAAATGATCCTCGGCCTTTAGGCTGTAGAGGGCACGGGAGACAAGAATGGATTTCAATTTCACCGAAGAGCAAGGCATGATCCGCGATAGCCTGTCACGGCTTATCCGCGAGAAGTACGATTTTGAAACACGTGTTGGCGTGGTTAAAAGCGATAGCGGTTGGCGCCCGGAAATGTGGGCGCAACTGGCTGAACTTGGTCTGCTTATGGCTCCGTTTTCAGAAGAAGATGGCGGGCTTGGCGGCGGCCCGGTTGATGTGATGATCGTGATGCAAGAGTTTGGCAAAGGCCTGGTGCTTGAACCGTTCGTACCGAGCGTCGTTTGCGGCGGCGGCTTTCTCAAACATGGCGGCACTGCAGCGCAAAAGGAAGAACACCTGACCGCGATCATGAGCGCTGACAGCACATTTGCTTTTGCTTACGCAGAACCGCGCGGGCGCTACAATCTTGCCGACCTGGAAACGACGGCCAAGAAGGATGGATCAGGCTATGTCCTGAATGGGCATAAGGCTGTCGTGATCGCTGCACCATGGGCTAACAAGCTGATTGTAACCGCCCGAACCGGGGGTGGACGCCGTGACGCCGACGGCATTTCCGTGTTTATCGTCGACAAGGCTGCCAAGGGTGTTTCGACCCGCGATTATCCAACCGTTGATGGCCGACGCGCAGCAGAAGTGTATTTTGACAATGTTTCGGTCGGTGCAGACGCCCTGATTGGCGAGGCCGATAATGGTCTTGGACTAATTGAGCGTGTCGTCGATGAAGCCACAGCCGCGGTCTGTGCAGAGGCGGCTGGCGTCATGGGTGTCGCACATGCAATGACGGTTGAGTATTCACGCCAGCGCAAACAGTTTGGCACCCCGATTGGCAAATTCCAGGTCCTGCAACACCGGATGGTGGATATGTTCATGGAGCATGAACAATCCATATCGATGACCTATATGGCGACCCTGAAACTGGGCGAAGATGAGGTGACCCGCAAGAAAGCGGCATCCGCTGCAAAGGTTCGGATTGGCCAGGCTGGCCGGTTCGTCGGGCAGCAAGCGATTCAAATCCATGGTGGCATGGGTATGACCGAAGAGCTTGCTGTTGGTCACTATTTCAAACGCCTGACCATGATTGACAGCGAGTTTGGCAATGTTGATCACCATTTGCGGCGCTATACGACGCTAAGCGCTGGCGAAGCAAAACTCGCCGCAGAATAGTTTCTTTATCATCTCTTGATTGACAAAAAACCTGCCTCGCCATCGTATGGGGCAGGTTTTTTTTTACGAGGTGAAGTGATGACACGATTTGCAGTGATATCGGGGTTGGGCTTGGCGGTAGTGACGTCTGGCTGCGCGCTAGCAGCAGAGGACACGCCAGTGCAAACACCTGTGGAATCGGCAGAAACGACTGCCGCACCGGCTGCCCCTGCGGGACCGTGCGACGGGGTAGATTATCATGCGTTCGATTTCTGGGTTGGCGACTGGGACGTTACCGATGTCAACGGGACGCCACAAGGTACCAATTCGATTACACGCGAGGAAGGGGGGTGCCTGTTGGTTGAGCGCTGGGTGTCCGCCGCTGGCAATACCGGGCAAAGCTATAATTACTATGACCCCGGCATGGATGTCTGGCGTCAGGTCTGGGTGAGTGGCGGCGCAATTATCGACTATACTGGCGGATTGACCGAGACCGGATCGATGCGGCTGGAAGGGGTGATTTCCAACCGCGCGGGGACGCCGGCTTTGCCGTTTACTGGCGAGTGGACCTTGAACGAGGATGGCACGGTCACCCAGCATTTCGAGCAGTATAATCGCGAGGATGATACATGGGCGGTGTGGTTCACGGGCATATATCACAAGAAAGAGGGCTGACAGCGCGCGCCGGGTCTGCCATTCGGGCGGGGTAACTCGTTTTTCCGCAGGAGCATTCCCATGTCTGTTATCAAGCTTGAAAAGCTAGGCCCAATTGCCATCCTGACCTTGACCCGGCCAGAGATGATGAATGCGCTTGGCCAAGAGGGGGACGGTGTTGCCGTCGCTGAGGCCTGCGCAGAGATCGAAGCAGATCCGGCTATCCGCTGCGCTATCCTGACCGGCGAGGGCCGCGCGTTCTCGGCTGGCGGTGACATCAAAGCGATGAAGGCCCGCACCGGATCGTTTGGCGGTTCACCTAATAATATTCGCGAGGGTTATCGCCGCAATATCCATAAATTGGTGAAATCGCTGTACAATCTGGAAGTGCCTCTGATCGCTGCTGTAAACGGTGCTGCGATTGGGCTTGGCTGTGATGTTGCCTGTATGGCGGATGTTCGGATCGCCTCAGACACGGCGAAGTTTGGTGTAACCTTCCTGAAACTCGGTCTTATTCCCGGTGATGGCGGCGCCTGGTTATTGCCGCGTATCATTGGTGCCAGCCGAGCGGCGGAATTGCTGTTTACAGGCGATGTGATTGATGCAGCGACGGCGGCAGAATGGGGCCTGATCTCGAAAGCTGTTCCCGGCGACACACTGATGGATGAGGCCATGGCGCTGGCGACGCGGATGGCACAGCAACCGCCGCAATCGCTGCGCCTGGCCAAGACGCTACTGCGCCATGGCACCACGGCGAGCTATGATACGATCATGGAAATGTCTGCGGCAGCCCAGTCTATGATGCACCATACCGACGACCATATCGAAGGCGTCAATGCGATCTTGGAAAAGCGCAAGCCAACTTTTGAAGGGCGATAGACAATGCCATCACCCCGCCGCCTGATTTCGACCGGATCGCCTTTCGAAAAGACGATGGGATATTCTCGCGCAGTGGTGCAGGGCGACTGGTGCTTCGTTTCAGGCGTCACCGGCTACGATTATATAACCATGAGCTTGCCGGAAGATGTTGCCGAGCAGGCGCGCAATTGCTTCACGACGATGACCAGCGTTCTCGCCAATGCTGGGTTTGCAATGGATGATATCGCCCGGGTTCAGTACACGATCACAGATCGCGGGTTTGTCAGCGCACTTGAGCCGGTTTTGGAACAGACCCTGGGTGACATTCGCCCCGCTGCAACGATGATTATTGCTGGATTAATCGAACCGGCCATGAAGATCGAAATCGAAGTCACAGCGTTCAAAGGTTGAACCTCTTCGCGCCGCGTCATGGCTTGCCGTTTGCGTAAACGTCCATACTGTCAGGTCTGCAAAACAATTGGAGGACTTGCCATGATCGGCGTAACCGCAACCTTAGAAATTCAAGACGGAAAACAGGCTGAGTTCGAAGCCGTGGCAAAGGATTTGATGGCGAAAGTCAAAGCCAATGAGCCCGGCTGCCTGACCTATCAATTGTACAAGACAAAAGGCTCTGACACGACTTATGTATTCCTGGAGCAATACGCGAGTGCCGAAGCCCTGGCGGCGCACGGACAGACCGACTATTTCAAAGCTGCCGGTCCAAAACTTGGGCCATGCCTGGCAGGTGCCCCGGACATTCAGTATCTTGATATTGTAGAATAGGGGCCACGCCATGGACCTGTCTTTTACGGCTGAAGATCTGAGCTTTCAAAAAGAGGTCCGTGCCTGGATCGCCGAAAACTACACAACCGAGCTGCGGGCCAGAAATGCCATGTCAAAGAATGGCTATATCGACAAGAATGGCATGATTGAGTGGCAGAAACGCCTGCATGCCAAAGGCTGGATCGCGCCAAATTGGCCGACTGAATTTGGCGGTGGTGGCTTCTCTGCGGGGCAGAAGTATATTTTCAACATGGAAATGGCGGCCGCTGGCACGCCAACGACCAGCCCAATGGGACTGGCAATGTGTGCGCCGGTATTGATGGCCTTTGGCTCAGATGAGCAGAAAGCCAAACACTTGCCGCCGATCTTGTCGTCGGACGTGTGGTGGTGCCAGGGCTATTCAGAGCCAGGATCAGGGTCTGATCTGGCCAGTTTGCAGATGAGCGCTGTGCGCGATGGCGACGACTATATCCTCAATGGCTCGAAAATCTGGACCACGCATGCACAATGGGCGGACTGGATGTTCTGTCTGGTTCGCACCTCGAAAGAAGGTAAGCGCCAGGAAGGGATCAGTTTCATCATCTTCCCAATGGATCTTCCAGGTATCTCGGTGACGTCTCTGCCGACCCTGGATGGGCCGACTGATAATCAGCAAGAAATCAACCAAGTCTTCTTTGAAGATGTTCGCGTGCCCATCGAGGGGTCGCTCGTCGGTGAAGAGAATATGGGCTGGACCTACGCCAAATATTTGCTGCAATTCGAGCGCGGCAACGCCTATGCGCCGCGACTCAAGAACGCGCTAGCCAAGACCAAAAAAATCGCGGCGATTGAAATGTCGGGCGGTGAACCGTTGATCGATGATCCGGATTTTGCCGCCAAGATTACCGCTATGGAAATGAAGATCGAAAGCCTTGATGCGGTTGAACTTCGTATTTTTTCCGCGCTTTCGGCAGGCCAGGCTGTCGGGCCTGAAAGCTCAATGCTGAAATGTGCCGGGTCCGAGTTGCAGCAGGATATTTCCGAGCTGACGCTGGAAGCGGTCGGTGGTTACGCTGCGCCGTTCGTTCAGGATACATTTGCGATTGCACGTGAGGGTACCAATGCACAAATGGCCACACCAGATTATGCTGCACCTGCCGCACCAAGTTATTTCAACTATCGCAAAACCTCGATCTATGCCGGATCAAATGAGATACAGCGAAATATCATGGCAAAAATGGTGCTCGGTCTTTAGGCTTGTGCCAAGGCAGGTAACTAGCGGGCGACACGCATGACATCAACCGAAGCGGCGAAACCGAGCCTGTTGACGCGCCTCGCGTTTGGCGTTGGCGGCGTAGCCGAAGGCGTCAAGAATAACGGCTTCGAATACTTCCTGCTGCTTTATTATAGTCAGGTGCTCGGCGTTTCGGCTGGGCTTGTCGCCGCGGCTCTGATGATTGCGCTTTTTGTCGATGCGGTGTCCGATCCCTTGGTCGGTTATTGGTCCGATAATGTACGCACCCGCTTGGGCCGACGCCATCCGTTCATGTACGCGGCCATCATCCCGGTGACGATTGGCTATTATTTCGCCTGGAACCCGCCTGCTGGCCTGACGGGTGATCAGCTGTTTCCATGGTTGGTCGTCATGACCATTTTTGTGCGTTTGTCTTTCACCATGTTTGAAGTTCCCAGCAATGCGTTGGCCGCGGAATTGACTGATGATTATGATGTCCGAACATCACTGATGTCGTTCCGCTATTTCTTTGCTTGGATGGGCGGCTTGTCGATTCAGATTGCACTTTTGTCGGTCTTGCTCGTGATTACACCCGATATTAGCCACGGGTTTTTCAATATTGACGGCTGGCACACCTATGGTCTCTGGGCGGCAGGCACGATCATGGTTGCCGCGCTGCTATCGACTGCTGGAACGCATAGTCATATTCCGCACTTGAAAGCAGCCCCTGAGAAGCGATCGCTGAGTATCGGGAAAATCTTCTCTGAAATCTTTCAGACGATATCCAATCCTTCCTTTCGCGCGCTGTTTCTTGCGACTTTGTTCGGACTACTCGCTTCGGGAATCTCAGCGACCTTGAACCAGTACATGAACGGGTTCTTTTGGGGCTTTACGACCGGGCAGATCGCCGGACTAACCATCGGCGTGTATGTATCCGCTGTCATCGCCCTCATCGTTGCGCCTATCATCGGACGTACCATTGGCAAGAAACGTGGCGCAATCATTGTTGGGTTCATTGCTTTCACGGTTGCTCCGGCGCTTGTTTTTGCCCGTTTGCTCGGACTGATGCCACCGAATGGAAGCGACCTACTTTACCAGATTGTCCTATCGGTAACGATTGTTGATTTAGCGCTGATCATCGTGACGCAGATGCTGATGGGGTCAATGGTCGCTGACATTGTTGAGGATAGCGAGGTCCAGACAGGTCGCCGATCTGAAGGTATTTTCTTTGCCGGGATCAGCTTCATTCGCAAGCTCAGCCAAGCGGTCGGTGTTCTGACGGCCACTGCGATCCTGTCAGTCGCCTCTATTCAAAAGGGCACGCCGCCATCGGAAGTTTCTGAGGCGTCTCTTCGCCCGCTTGGGTGGGGCTATGCAGTGGCGCTGCTAACCGTTTGGATGCTGATGATCCTGTGTGTTTGTTTCTACAAGATCAGCCGCGCCAGCCACGAAAGCAACCTGGAAAAGCTGAAGGCCAGACGCGTTGCTGACTGAATTGTCATGTTCGCCCAATTGCCATCGCGCGTTCGCCGGAATAGAGCCACAATCATGACCTACGTTCTAAGAATGACGAAACACGTATCGAAATTCCTCGCGCTTATCGTGGTTTTGCTCTTGGTTTTGCTGATTGTGCTGCTTAGTCCGTGGTTTGTCGGGAATGCCAGCGCGCAATCATTCTGGACCAAGAAAGTTCCTGAAACGCAGGCCGAAGTCGAGTTGAGCTACGCGCCTTTGGTCAGGCAAGCCTCGCCGGCCGTGGTCAATGTCTACACC
Organism: Henriciella sp.; assembly: GCA_021776655.1. Classification (GTDB taxonomy): domain Bacteria; phylum Pseudomonadota; class Alphaproteobacteria; order Caulobacterales; family Hyphomonadaceae; genus Henriciella. The sequence continues at coordinate 47,720 of JAJFFK010000037.1, forward strand.
AAGAAAACTGTGACAACGCGCAACACCATGCGCGATCTGTTTGGGCGACGTTTTACAACTGGGCCTGGGGCCGAACAGCGCGTGCAGAACTCCCTTGGTTCCGGTGTCATTGTCGCCAGCGACGGTGTGATCGTCACCAATAATCATGTGATTGAAGGAGCAGATGAGTTTCTTGTCGTGCTCTCGGATCGGCGTGAATATCCGGCTGAACTGATCCTGGCGGATGAACGCACCGACCTCGCCGTTTTACGGATCGACACCGGCGGTGACTCTTTGCCTGCGCTTGAGTATGCTGACACGCGTACGGTTGAGGTTGGCGATCTTGTTCTCGCCATTGGTAACCCATTTGGGGTTGGCCAGACGGTCACTAGCGGGATCATTTCTGCGACCGCCCGAACCGATGTCGGGATTTCTGATTTCGCATTTTTTCTTCAAACGGATGCAGCGGTGAACCCAGGTAATTCTGGCGGCGCTTTGGTCAATGCGCGGGGCCAGTTGGTCGGGATCAACACGGCCATATTCTCACGCTCTGGTGGCTCGAACGGGATTGGTTTTGCGATCCCTGCAGAAATGGTGCGGCGGGTCGTTGATGCGGCGGTCAATGAAGGCATGATTGTACGGCCCTGGCTTGGGCTCAAAGGTCAGTCTGTGACTTTTGATATCGCCAGAGCACAAGGCCTTACCCGTCCTGTCGGGGTGATTGTCAGCGAAGTTTATGACGATGGTCCGGCCGACAGAGCTGGCCTGCGTCGCGGTGATCTGGTGCTTAGCATTGATGACCGCGAAGTATTTGATCAAAGCGGCTTGAAATTCCTCGCCGCGACGCAATCGCCGGGCGAGCAGGTTAACCTGAACATCTTGCGCGGCGGGCGCGAACGGGCTGTCACGATCCAGTTGGCGGTGCCGCCAGGTGCGACAGAAGCGGATCTTGTTCTACTCGAAGGTCGCCACCCCTTTACCGGGGCCGAAGTTGCTGAACTGTCGCCGCGTCTGGCCGAAGAACTTGGCCGTGATCCGTTCGAAACAGGTATTCTGGTCACTCGCATTCAGCGCCGAGCCTATGCCTGGCGGGTCGTGCGGCCAGGTGATCTGATCCTGTCAGTCGATGGAGAAACGATCAGCACTCTGGACGACTTGGAGCGTGTGCTGAATCGCAAACCTGGCCGCTGGCAGATCGAGATTGATCGCAATGGCCGCCGGATCAGCGGCACGGTGACACTTTAGGCGCTACGCCTCTGGCATCAAAGCATTGTCGAGATCACTGGCGCGGCTGTAAGCCTCGCGGGCATGCAGGCGATCTCTATAAGCTTCCAGTTCCGGGCTGGCTGGGATGGTGCCAAATTGCAACCCCCAACCGACTTGCGAGCCGACATAGACATCTGCTGCAGTGCAGGTATCGCCGGTAATATAAGGCGTGTCAGATATTGCCTTGATCAGTGTGTTTCTGGCTAGCTCGAAAGTGCCATAGCCAGCCATCATCTGTTTATCCTCAGGCGTTTCAAAGCCTAGCGAACGGTTGGTCACAGCGCTTTCCAACGGCCCGGCGGCGAAGAAGAGCCAACGATAATAGGCGGCGCGATCGTCCAGAGCTGGGGCCAGTCCTGCGTCCGGGAAGGCATCGGCGAGATAGGCGCAGATCGCAGCGCACTCAGTGATAATCGCAGCGCCGTGCTGGATCGCTGGAACCTTGCCCATTGGATTGATTGCGAGATAGTCAGCGGACTTCATCTCAGGCCCATAATTGACCACTTTAGTCTCATACTGCGCGCCAACCTCTTCCAGCATCCAGCGGATAATCCGCCCGCGCGATTGAGGGTTGGTGTAAAAGGTCAGGGCTTTAGTCATGATCAATCCTTCGTGTTCCTGTTTTGATCTATTCTTCTTTTGCGTTTCGTGTCAACGATAAAACCTTACTATCAGCGGATGACATGGTTATGGGTTTTAGATGAGTGATTTGTTTGCTGTCTCTGATCTGTCGCGCGATGCGCCACGCCCGCTCGCCGACCGGATGCGGCCACAATCCTTGGCTGAGATTGTCGGGCAGGACCATTTGTTGGGCGCTGACGGGGCGATTGGGCGGATGCTCAGCACCGGGCGATTGTCCTCGATCATCCTGTGGGGACCGCCCGGGGTTGGCAAGACGACGATAGCGCGCTTGCTGGCTGACGAGACCGACCTGCATTTCGAAGCGATCTCGGCGGTGTTCTCCGGTGTAAAGGATCTACGTGCGGTGTTTGAGGCGGCGGAAACGCGGCGCAGTATCGGGCAGGGGACACTGCTTTTCGTCGATGAGATTCACCGCTTCAACAAGGCGCAGCAGGATGGTTTCTTGCCCTATGTTGAGCGCGGTGTGGTGACGCTGGTCGGTGCCACGACCGAGAATCCGAGCTTTGAGCTCAACGGCGCTTTGCTATCGCGATGTTCTGTTCTGGTGCTTGAGCGGATTGGCGGCGATGCGGCACTGGAATTGCTCTCTCGGGCCGAGGCGCTAGAGGGACGGGCATTGCCGTTGGAGACCCGTGCCCGCGATGCGTTGGTCGATATGGCTGACGGTGATGGGCGTTATTTGCTCAATCTGGCTGAGCAGGCCTTTATGCTGGCCGATAAGGGCACGCAGCTTTCGATTGAACAACTCACCACCGCCCTGCAAAAACGTGCGCCCGCCTATGACAAGAACCGCGAGGAGCATTATAACCTCATCTCGGCGCTGCATAAATCCATTCGCGGCTCGGACCCGGACGCCGCGCTGTACTGGTTCGCGCGGATGCTCGAGGGCGGCGAAGACCCGCTCTTTCTGGCCCGTCGATTGGTGGTCATGGCGAGTGAAGATATTAGCCTCGCCGACCCAACCGCGATGATGGTCGCCGGTGAAGCGGCGCGCGCGTTTGAGCGATTGGGAGAGCCAGAAGGCCTGATCCCACTGGCGCACGCCGTGGTGCATCTGGCCACAGCGCCAAAATCCAACGCGTCCTATGTCGGCTTGAAACGGGCCCGCGCCGCCGCGCGCGAAACCGGATCATTGATGCCGCCCAAACACATCCTCAACGCGCCGACGGGGATGATGAAAGATCAGGGCTATGGTAAAGGCTATGAGTATGACCACGACGCCGAGGAGGGCTTTTCTGGCCAGAACTATTTCCCAGACGGCATGGAGCGCGGTGAATTCTACACCCCAAAAGGCGAAGGCCGCGAAGCCCCAATCGCGAAACGGTTGGAGCAGTGGAAAGCGTGGCGGAAACAGCGCGGGGAGTAGTGACGAGATTTTTGTTGCTTCAAGCTATACCGCCCTGCTAATCCCGGCGGGCCAAGGCCCGCCCTACGGGGCGCAAAGCAATCTCGTAGGGCGGGGTTGACCCCGCCGGAACCAAGACCCGCACATCAACTCGGCGGGGCCGCACCACAGGACACGAGAGATTTGCCATATTAGCAGGGCGGCGGAACATCCCGCCTTGCAATTTGACCTTCACCATGGCGGGCCCCCACGGGTGTTAAGGCCCGCCCTACTTCTTTTTGCCTCGCTCAATCCCCCCCTCTGAGTTTCGGGTTATACTGGTGTCATGAATTTGGATGCGGGATTTCTGGAGATGGTGCGGCGCCAAGGGGCACTGTTGCTGGCGCGGGTTTGGACGCGCGATGATTTGCACCTTGGTCCGGCGCTGATCTCGCAGGCTGCCGCGCGCCGCCTGAAGGCCGGATTACGAGCATTGGAAGCCTATCTGCGCCGGGTGCTCTTCCTACTCGCGCTCAGTTTTGAGGCGGGCCTGAGCGCCGCCAATCACCCTCGCATCATCTACGCCCGTGCGCCGCGAAAGGCCTCACTTGTGAGCCGGTTTCGTCTGTTTGTCGGTGAGCAAGCCTTGCCTGATTCCTGGTCTGATTCATGGCGCGGCGCGAGCTCAATCCCCCAAAAACCGCTTGTTTTTACCGCGCCCTATCTCGCCAGATTGCGCGATTTGCGAGGCCTGTTAAAGGCCCCCGAAGCGCGCGCCCGGCGGTTGGCCTGGTCGCTGGCGCGGCGTCGCCCCGGCCTGTTGCTGGCCCCGGATGCCGGCGATGTGCTTGTGCCGCGCCGTTATGGCACGGAAGTTTCAGCCCATTATGCCAGTCTGGGCCCGGCGATCATCGAGGCTAGTCGAGCCCGCCCGCCGCCGCTCGGCGCTGTGCCACTTGCTGGCCCGCGTATCAGACGACTTTGACATGCTGCCCAACCGCTCCGGTGGAACACGGGCGGCTGGGCGGTTTCAGGGTGGCGTATTGCATGGGCGCTGATTAGAGTCGGCGTCTATGGAAACCGGGCTGAAAATATCCAACCGTGATGCGCGGCGGCTTTGGCTCTGCGCGCAGGGGTTGGCGGGTGCGCCGACGGGCAAGCTTGATCTTGGCGCGATGATCCATCGGCTTGGCTTTGTGCAGCTCGATACGATCCGTGTGGTGGCGCGCGCGCACCATCATATCTTGTGGAGCCGCAACCAGAATTATCGCGAGCCGATGCTCAACCGTCATATGGCCGATCATCGCCAGGTGTTTGAGCATTTCACGCATGACGCGTCGGTCATCCCGATGCAATTCTATCCGATGTGGCAGCGACGGTTTGTGCGGTTGGAGGAGAAAGTGCGCGGCTGGGAATGGCATCGCGGCATGGTCAACGAGGCTGGGCGCAACGAGATCAAAGCCCGTATCCGGGACGAGGGGCCGCTCTGCACCAAGGCGTTCGACACCAAGGTCAAAAAGAAGGCGATGTGGCAGCGCCCACCACACAAATTGGCGCTCGATTATATGTGGTATGCGGGCGAGCTCTCGACCTCGCATCGCGAAAATTTCACCAAATTCTACGACCTGACGGAGCGCGTGATCCCGGCTGAATATTTGAACAATGTGCCGAGCGAAGAGACGCAAATTGACTGGCTCTGCGGCGCGGCGCTCGACCGGATGGCCTTCGGGGCGGAGGGCGACATTCAACGCTTCTGGGAGGCGACGAGCCGGGCTGAAGTCAAAGACTGGGTGGCGGCGCAGCGCGGCCTTGTTGCGGTCGAGATCGAATGCGCTGACGCAAGCTGGGTGAGTGTGCTGGCGCCCGGCGATATTGAGGCGCGCCTTGCCGATGCACCTGCGGCGACGTCGCGTCTGCGCATTCTCAACCCGTTCGACCCGGTGATCCGCGACCGCAAACGCTTGGCACGCCTGTTCGGGTTTGAGTACACGGTTGAGATGTTTGTGCCCGCTGCCAAACGGCGCTGGGGTTATTATGTCTATCCGCTGCTCGAGGGCGACCGCTTCGTTGGACGCATCGAGGTCAAGGCGGATCGCAAGGCTGGGCGGCTGAATGTGCTAAACCTCTGGCACGAACCGGGGGTGAAGTGGAGCGGTGTGCGGGCGTCGAAGCTGGACGCGGAGCTAGACCGAATGGCGCGATTTATCGGCGCGGATGAGGTGGTTTGGCAGGCAGCTGCGAAGGCTACGTAATTGACCCTGTACTGCAAATGGGGAAACTAACGCGTCACGATACGGGTGGGGAGGAAATCCATGTGGATGTTATTCTTATTGTTGGGCGCACTAACGCTCGGCAATGCGTATTGGTACTTTATGCGTGGGCAACGTCGAGGCGTTTCACTGCCGTGGAAGATCGGCCTTGGTGTGCTTGGCGGCGGTCTGAACGTGATCCTCTTCCTCCGCTTGAACAGATTTGTTGATGGCCATATGCCGAATTGGTTTTACCGGCTGGTGATCAAGAACGAGCTGTTGGCAATTAGCCTGGTTATGCTCGCCGCAGCCGTGATTGTATTCTTGATTGGCTGGCTGTGTATTTGGCGCCGCGCCGCTGATCGCCCCAACCCGTTTGCAAAGTGACCGATTAAATTCGAGCACCTATCTTGCGCTTGCCTTGTTCAGCGGCTTCTGTTGGTGTGCGCGGAATAGATGGAGATGGGCATGATGAGATTAGGAACAGGGCTGGTTCTGGCAGCGGCGATGGCGGCCTGCACCCCAGCGGGGCCGGGTGTCGGCAGCAAGATTGAGGCGCAAGCCCCGGTCGCCGCAGCAACCCAAGCGGCAGTCATGCATGAAGGGTTTATGATCCTCGACAGTCATCTCGATACGCCAGAACACTTTCATCATCCTGAGTTTGCTTTTTCCAATCGTGGCTCGTTTGAGGCTGACGGCACGCAGGTGGATATTCCCCGCATGAAAGAGGGCGGCTTGGATGGCGGTTTCTTCGTCATCTACACCGATCAAGGGGAGTTGACGGCCGAGGGCTACGCTGCCGCGCGCAACTCTGCGGTACTGCGCCAGATGGCAATCCGGGAAGTTGCCGCGAAAAATAGTGATGAAGTTGAGCTGGCGTTCAGCGCAGGCGATGCCGAGCGAATTACTGCGACTGGAAAGCGGGTGATGTTTCAGAGTATCGAAAACTCTTATCCGCTTGGTCTGGATGTTTCGCTGCTGGAAACATTCTATATTGGCGGCGTGCGCATGGTTGGCCCAGTGCATTTCAGAAATAATCAATTCGCCGATAGCTCAACCGACGAAGAGGTCGTGTTTGATGGCCTTAGTCCTTTGGGCGAAGATCTGGTTCGCGAGGCCAATCGGTTAGGCATGATTCTGGATGGCTCGCATGCGTCTGATAGCACGGTGTGGGACATGTTGGCGCTTTCAACCACGCCGCTAATCCTGTCGCATTCCGGACCGCGCGCGATCTATGATCATCCGCGCAATCTGCCGGATGATTTGCTGTTGGCCGTGGCTGAGGCAGGTGGTGTGATCCAAATCAATGCCTATAGCGGTTATCTGGAATTGCTCGAGCCTTCCGAAGAGCGCGTCGGCGGTATCGCAGAAATTGAAGCTGAATTTGGCGATGATTTTGAGGCGATGGATGCTGAAACACAGGTGAAGGTGCGGGCTGCATATGCAGAGCTGGCCGAGCATCATCCGGCACCGCGATCGAGCTTTGCGACCTTCCTGGACCATTTGCTCTACGCGCTCGATCTGGTCGGCCCTGAACATGTCGGCATGGGGGCCGACTGGGATGGCGGCGGAGGTGTGATCGGCATGGAAGATGTGAGTTACTTGCCGCGCGTGACCGAGGCCTTGCTTACTGCGGGGTATAGCGAGGATGACCTCGCCAATATCTGGAGTGGCAACATGATGCGGCTGATGCGGGCGGCCGAAGCGGCGCGAACCTCTGATGCAAGCTCTCCGGCCAGCGTTAACTAGATGGCGTGGCTGACCGTCTTGCCGCCGATTGCTGCGTTGGTCGCGGCGATGTGGACACGCAACGTCTATTGGGCGCTGGGATTGGCGATCTGGCTCTCGGAAACCCTCATCGCCAGCGGCAATCCGGCGCTCGGCGCACTTGGCAGCATTGACCGCGCCGTCAGCGTCTTTGGCAGCACAGACAATACGCGCATCCTACTGTTCTGCGTCATCATTGGTGCTCTAATCGCCTCTATGCAGCGTTCTGGCGGTATCGCGGCGATGGTCGAAAAACTGCACAGCACGGGCCTCGCCTCGACCCCACGTCGGGCCGGATTTGTCACCGCCATTAGCGGCGTCCTGATCTTTATTGAAACCAATGTCAGCCTGCTGGCGAGCGGTGTTCTCGGACGGCCACTTTTTGATCGTCTTAAAGTTAGCCGGGCGCGGCTGGCCTACATTATTGACTCGACGTGTTCGCCGATCAGCGTGTTGATTCTGTTCAATGCCTGGGGTGCGTATATTCTAACCATGCTGATCGCTGGCGGCGTCGAGAACCCGGTGGCGGTGTTATTCCAGACCATACCGATGAATTTCTACGCCCTGCTGACCGTCGCGGGCGTATTTCTCACAGTCGCGCTCGACCGCACATTTGGCGCGCTGGCGGTGGCCGATGCCAATTGGTCAGAACCGATAGGGCAGGCCGAGGGCGTGGTCGATGATGACCTGAACCAAACACCCAGCCGCGCGATCTATATGGGGCTGCCAATGGCGATTCTAATCGGCGGCGCGCTGGCTTTCATGTGGTGGACCGGTGATGGCGATCTGACCAAGGGCGCAGGCGCGCAGTCAATCCTCTGGGCGGTGGTTCTGGCGACCGCCTGCGCGTTCATTTTCCTCGCGATGACAAAGCGCGCGCCCGGCAAACTGATCGATATTGGTTTTGAAGGCATGGGCGATCTGTTTCCTGCTGTGACCGTGATCTTTCTAGCGCTCGCCTTGGGCAGCAGCTTGAGCGCGCTGGGAACGGGTGCGTTTATCACCAGTGTCGCGGCAAGTATCACCGTGCCATGGGCTATCCCCGCCATCCTGTTCGTGATCGCGGGTGTGACCAGCTTCACCACGGGCACGAGCTGGGGCACCTATGGCATTCTTGTCCCGATTGCCGTGCCGCTAGCGGTTGGTGCGGGCCTGCCGATGCCACTGGTCGTTGCGGCGGTCATCGGCGGCGGCGTCTTTGGCGACCATTGCTCGCCGATCTCCGACACAACAATCATCGCGTCCCTCGCCTCGGGGTGCGATCATATCGAGCATGTGAAGACACAGATGCCGTATGCTTTGCTGGCGGGTGCGGGTGCAACGCTGCTCTACCTTGCGGCGGGGTTGATGGGGTAGGTGGGATTTTGTCCTACATTGTGTGCCCCGTGAAGTAGAGAAGTGGACTCAAAAATGACAGATGAAATTGCCAACCATCTCAGCCATCTTGAATGTGGGCTAACCGCAGATCGGTATGAAGCTGGTATTGTCCACGGCCTGTCGCGTGCCGGGAAACCGCTGCTTGCCCGCTATGATCTCAGCGCTGTGAGATCCTCGGCCGACCGGGATGCGATCTGGGCGCGCGATACAGGCTTCTGGAAATGGCGCGAGCTTTTGCCCGTTCGGGAAGCTGAAAACATCTGCGCGCTCGGCGAGGTGGATACGCCCCTGATTGGCCTCGACCGGCTGCATGATAAGGGCATTGTCACCGTCAAGGATGAGGGGCGTCTGCCAACCGGGTCTTTCAAGGCGCGCGGATTGGCGGTTGCTGTTGCGATGGCAAAAGAGCTTGGGCTGACGCATCTGGCCATGCCGACCAATGGCAATGCAGGTTCGGCGCTTGCCGCCTATGCCAGCCGAGTTGGCATCCAGACGACAATCGTTTGCCCGGACGATACGCCCGCGATTAATATCGAGGAAACGGCTTTACAGGGCGCCCTGGTCTACAAGGCCAATGGCCTGATCAATGCCTGCGGCGCATGGGTCAAAGCGGGTGCCGACAAGGGGCTGTGGTTTGATCTCTCTACGCTCAAGGAGCCTTACCGGATCGAAGGCAAGAAGACGATGGGGCTGGAGCTGGCGGCGCAGTTAGGTTGGCAGTTACCCGATGTTATTTTTTACCCGACGGGCGGCGGCACGGGCCTGATTGGCATGTGGAAAGCCTTTGCTGAATTGATTGAACTTGGCTGGCTGGAGAAGACTGACTTGCCGCGCATGGTCGCGGTTCAGGCCAGTGGCTGCGCGCCGATTGTCCGCGCCTATGATGCCGGGGAACGGTTTGCGACCCTGTGGCAGGATGCACATACATTTGCCGCTGGCATACGTGTCCCCGCGGCTGTGGGTGATTTCCTGATCCTCGATGCTGTACGCGACTCAAACGGGTTTGCCATCGCGGTTGATGATGCGGCCATAGAAGATGCTCGCCAGACGGTGGCGCGCGAGGAGGGGCTGCTGCTTTGCCCGGAAGGTGCAGCGACCTATGCGGCGTATTTGTCGGCGCTGGCGACGGGCCAGGTCGCTAAGGATGAGCGGGCCATATTGTTCAATTGCGCGACGGGTTTGAAATACCCAATGCCGGATGCAGGCAAGGTGCTGGATCTGGCAAATCCGGCTTGAGTTTTGCCTCGCGCTAAGCGCCTTCGGCGCAGCGAGGCGAAGCGGGTTCCGCGACAGCGCTTTGCGCTGCCACATGAACCGGGCTCAGGGCTGTGCACCTCTCTCTCCATTGTCATCCCGGACGCGTAGCGATCCGGGACCCAGGGAAGCCAAGCACTGGGTCCCGGATATTTGCTGACGCAAATTTCGGGATGACAAGGCAGAGACCAACTCTCGAACTGGATATGCCGAATAAGAGTACAGCCCTGAGCCTGGTTCATGTGAGCGGCAACGCCGCGATACGGAACCTGCTATCCCGCGTGACGCGAAGCGTCTTGGCGCGGAAAAACCAGATCTGTGGATAGCACATGACGAGATCGACAGCATGACACTTCGTCTGATATATTCCAGCGCATCGCCGACGTGTCGGCCCATCTATTTCAGACAGGACATGATCCATGCAAACTCGAGCCCTTATCACTGCACTTTTAGCCTCTACGGCCCTGATTTCAGCATGCACCTTTGTGACGCCTGAAGAAGACGTAATCGTACAAACTGAAATCGTTCAAAATGGAGATGAAATATTGAATCTTGGAGCCGTTTGGACTGGAGCTTATAGTGGTTTGCCAGCCTTTGATCGGATGGATATGGCGGGCCTGGAAGAGGCTTTCGAGAATGCCCGGGCGGCTAACCTCGCCGAAATTGATCTGATCACGGCCAATGCCGCGCCGGCTGATTTTGACAATACGATTCTGGCGCTTGAGGACACGGGCCGTGAATTGAGCCGGGTGCAGACCTATTACGGTGTCTGGAGTTCCAATCTCTCATCGCCAGAGTTTCGTGAGATAGAGGCGCGAGTTGAACCAGAAATGTCGGCGTTCTATTCGCAGATTTCCCAGAACCAAGCTCTGTTCGACCGCGTGTCTGCGGTCCGAAATGGTCCGGAATATGCCGAGTTGACGAGCGTACAGCAGCGCCTCACCGAGCAAGTGTTCAAAAGCTTCACGCGCAATGGGGCGACGCTTCAAGGTGATGCCAAAACGCGTTATGCCGCGATCAATCAGGAGCTTTCGACGCTGTATACTGACTTCTCCAACAATGTTCTGTCGGACGAAGAATCATACGTTTTGTACCTGACCGAGGACCAGACGGGTGGACTGCCTGCCTCTTTCCTCGGGGCGGCGGCGGCGGCCGAAACACGTGAACATCCGGGTGAGTATGCGGTGGTCAATACGCGCTCTTCGATGGAGCCGTTCCTGACCTATTCAACTGAGCGGGCGCTGCGCGAGCAAGTCTGGACGACTTATTATAGTCGCGGCGACAATGGCGACGAGCATGACAATAATGCGATCATTGCAGACATTTTGAAATTGCGCCACGAGCGGGTTGGCTTGCTCGGCTACGCCAATTACGCCTCCTGGCGGCTGGAAAACCGCATGGCTCAGTCGCCTGATCGTGCCAACGCCCTGATGGAACAGGTCTGGCAGGCGTCTATCGCGCGGGTCGGTGAAGAGGTTGCCGACATGCAGGCAATCGCTGATCTGAACGGTGATGCAATCACCATCGCGCCGTGGGATTATCGCTTCTACGCTGAGAAAGTGCGACGTGACCGCTACGATCTCGATTCTGAAGAGGTCGCGCAATATCTGCAATTGGATAATTTGCGTGAGGCGATGTTTGATGTTGCCGGGGAGCTGTTCCGGTTCAACTTCCAGCCCGTACCAGAGGGGTCAGTTCCGGTGTTTCATCCTGACGTCAAAGTCTGGGAAGTTACCGATGCCGACACCGGCGCGCATATTGGGCTGTGGTATCTCGATCCGTTTGCGCGGGCGGGTAAACGCTCCGGGGCTTGGGCGACGACCTATCGTTCACACGAAGCGTTCAAGGGTGAGCCCACGACAGTGCTGGCCTCGAACAATTCAAATTTCAGCAAGCCAGCGCCGGGCGAACCTGTGCTGATCTCGTGGACCGATGCCAACACGTTCTTCCATGAGTTTGGCCACGCGCTGCATTACCTTTCATCTGAGGTTGACTATCCAACCCATAATTCGGGCTTGCGCGATTATACCGAGTTCCAGTCGCAGCTTTTGGAGCGTTGGTTGCTGACCGACCGGGTGATCAAAAACTACCTCGTCCATGCCGAGACGGGCGCGCCTATGCCCGACGAATTGGTGGCGAAGATCCGCACCGCGTCGACCTTCAATCAGGGCTTTGCCACAACCGAGTATCTCGCCTCTGCTCTGATCGACATGAAGCTGCACACGATGAATCCGGACGGCATTGATCCGGACGCGTTCGAGCGCGAAACGCTTGCGGCGCTCGGCCTGCCGGCTGAGATCGTGATGCGCCATCGCACCCCGCAATTTGGTCATGTATTCTCTGGCGAAGGCTATGCTGCAGGCTATTACGGTTACATGTGGGCGGATGTTTTGACGGCAGATGCGGCTGAGGCGTTTGCTGAAGCGCCGGGTGGTTTCTATGACCGGGATGTCGCTGACCGGGCGGTGAAATACCTGTTCACGGTCGGCAACACGATTGATCCAGCCGAGGCTTACCGGATGTTTCGTGGCCGCGATGCCAGCATCGATGCCCTGATGCGAGATCGTGGGTTCATGGCGGACGAGGAAGAGTAGAGTTCTTTAAGTCTCCAGAGCCGGGCGGGTTTCCGCTGATACGGTTAGACCCAAGCTCAATCGCGGAGTCCAAGAACGCGCCGTGTATCGTCAATCGTCGCCAAGGGCCGACCTTGGGCAGTGGCGAATGCGGCGATCTCTTCAATGCGCTCGGCATTGGTTTGAGCGACTGACCCATCGCGATTGTAAAGATTATTTTCAAACCCAATCCGGCAATGCGCGCCAGATGCTATCGCCCGTTCGGCAACACTGTTTTCTGCTGGTCCGAAGCCACAATACATAGACCTGAACTCATACGCTTCAGCGGCAAATTTTTCGTATGCGCCGATACTGTCAATCTGGTCGACATGCCGCCCGCAAACCAGCAGGGGCAGCAGATGATGGTCACAGATTACGCCGAGGTGCAGCAAGTCCTGAAACCGCGCCACGTCCTCAACAGAATAGAGAATGTGTTGGGCGTGAATGCCTTCATCGCGAACCCAGCTTAGAAAAGACCGCGCCGCTGGTTGGTGTGAAGGGTCTGGGATGAGTTCGCGAAGGGCGATCGAAAAGGATTTGGGTTTGAGGTCTCTAATCAGGTTGATCTGTTGATCAGGGCGGTACAGTCCAACCGCTTCGGTGGTCACCTGTATGACCAGGTCCAGGCAGGCGCTTTCGATGGCCTCTATAGCATCACGATAGCGACCGGCGTCGAGACTATGGGTGCCGTCGCTGCCTCGAACGTGCAAGTGGAACAAGGTTGCGCCGACTTCAGCGCAGGCTTTTGCTTCACTGGCCAGTTCTTCGGCTCCGATCGGCACAGTTGCATGCGCCGCTTTCTGGAGACGCGCGCCATTTGGAGCGACGGCCAGGATGAGCGGTTCGGCACTGATTTGATTAGGAGACATTCGCGAATTGGTGCCTGGTTTGGGTTTGGTCAAAAACCAGAGCCGCCGCCTCTGCGACTTTATCCGCGATTAACTCAATCTGCTCGGCGGTAATGATATAGGGCGGGGCAACCAGAACATGATCTCCGACGGTGCCGTCGGCTGTGCCGCTCCCCGGGTAGCACAAGAGTCCCAACTCCATCGCTGCAGACTTGAATTGTGCCGATTTGCGTAAGTGGGCATCGAATGGTTGTTTGGTCAGTCGGTCTTCGACAAACTCGATGCCGACAAAAAGCCCGCGTCCACGGATATCGCCAATATGAGGATGGCTATCGAGGCGTTGATGAAGCGCCGCTTTAAGTTGTGTCCCGCGCGCGGTGACATTTTGCATCAGGTTTTCGGCCTCAAACGCGTCCAATACTGCAAGCGCGGCGCGGCACGCGACGGGGTGACCCATGAAGGAATGGCCGTGAATGAACGCGCCCGATGTCTCCAGAATAGGGGCCATCACATGATCGCGCGCCAGTATCGCACCAATGGGCTGGTAGCCAGCTGCCAACCCTTTGGCCATGACAAGAATATCCGGGACGACAGTCTCTTGCGCACACGCGAACAGGGTTCCTGTGCGCCCCGTCCCGCACATAACTTCGTCAAAGACAAGCAGCACGCCATACTGATCACAAATTTCACGTATGCGCTTCAGATAGCCAGGCTCTGAGGCAACGGCGCCAAGCGTCGCACCGACGACCGGTTCCATCACGAACGCGGCAACCGTATCAGCGCCCATTCGTTCAATCACAGTTGCAAGTTCATTGGCGGCGCGTTGGCCATAGTCGAACGAGGATTCATGCGGCTGTTGATGCCGATAAGAATAGCATGGCGCGATCTGTTCTGCATTGATCAGCAACGGTAGAAAGGGCGCTTTTCGCCCAATATTTTCGCCGATAGCAAGCGTCGCCATGGTCGCGCCATGATAGCTTCGGCGACGAGAGATGATATTGACGCGGCCTGGTTCCCCGCGATCCACGACATGCTGGCGTGCGAGTTTTACAGCTGCTTCGACAGCCTCAGATCCGCCGCATAGGATCTGCACATTGTTCAAATCTCCGGGCGCGAGATCGGCTAATCGATCTCCAAGCTGTTCCAGCGGTTCGTTTGTGAAAAATCCGGTATGCGCAAATGGTAATTCATCAGCCTGCGATTTGATCGCTTCAATCACGGCTTTATGGCTATGCCCCAAGCAGGAGATGGCGGCCCCGCCGCATGCGTCGATATATTGCTTCCCGCTCGCATCAAAAAGATGAATGCCATCGCCTCTGACCGCACTGGGCAAATCAGTTTTAGGGTAGCGGTGAATAATATGCGTCATTGAAGATCTCAGATATGTGTTGCGGGCGTGAGTTGTTTCACGTTTGGTTATTAGAATATGCAGCAAACTCTGTGAGCTGATTGATGCTGTCTTGCAGGTTTTGGAGGCTGGCCTCTCCGCCTTTTAAAATCATGACGGCACACAAGGCTTCCACCAGAGCGACAATCGGTACGATGCTGTCCAACACGGGTGGGCCATGGGGGCGAAAGTTCAAAATCAGATTTGCATCTCCGGCTATCGGAGATTGCGGTCCGTCGGTCAGCGCGAGGACTGCCGCGCCGCGTTTCCTGGCATAACGAACGGCTGACACCGTGGTTTGGGTGTAGGGTTCCGTGCTGATGGCAACAAGAACGTCGCCCTTTTTTATGTTGCGTACGCCGTCGGCAATTGTACCGCCCAATCCGTGGCTCAACTCAACATTGTCAACGAACATCCGCGTCAGGTAATGGAGTGCAAATGCGGCCGAGAAACAGATTCTAAATCCACAAATATAGGCTTTGTTCGCGCCCAGAATAAGCTCGGCAGCTTGCTCAATTTTTGCTGGATGATTCAGATCAATGCCTTCATTCAAGTTGCGTAAATTGGCGCGGTGCAGATCGTTCAGAATTTTTGGAACATCGCCGCCTTTGCCAAGGTTCTGAAGGCTCTGGGCGCGCTCAAGATAGCCATGGCGCGCCTGCCTGAGGCGAGACTGAAACAGGCTTTTGAGTTCACTAAACCCCGACAAGTCGAAGCGTTTGGAGAAGCGAACAATTGTCGAGGGGTTCATTGATAAAGCGGTTGCAATTTCCCGTATAGTCAGCATTGCAATGTTATCTGGATACGCCAAAATATAGTCTGCAATCTTCCGGAAATTCGGACTCATTGCCGATTTCTCAGAAGCGATATCGCCAATCAGATCCTCCGCCGACACATAATTCGACATTTCAATACCGGATCCTTTCTTGGCTCCACGTGTCGAATTGATCGCGACATCGACGCAATTCATTCAGATCGCGTTTTGTATAAGAGTATGGCCGGGCGTGCAAATATGCAACATTTTTTGCAATTCATCTAACAAAAAGCATCATTTGTTGCGAGCACGCTGGCGTCATGCTAGCGCCTAATGCAGATTTAGAGTCATTTTGGAGGAAAACAGGTGACAGAACAAAAGAACACAAACCATCAGATGATGGGTATCGCCACAAGAAAACAGGCACTGAAACTGTCTTGTGCTGCGTCAGCATTGGCGCTTGGCCTGGTATCCGCCAGTCCTGCAATGGCTCAAGACGATGACGGTGACACGGTTGACCGGAGACTTACAACGGTCAGTGTCATCGGCTCACGCAGCAACAAAGAGCGTTCAGCTGCCGATTCGCCAGTTCCAATTGATATAATCTCGGCAGAAGATTTGTCCCGGCTTGGCAATACCGTAGACCTTACAGATAATCTGAAGGCATTGGTGCCGTCCTACACTGCGACGCCTGCGACAGGTGACGGCAGTGCATTTATTCGCCCGACATCACTTCGCGGCACATCGCCGGACCAGACTTTGGTTCTTATCAACGGCAAACGCCGACACCGCTCTGCACTGGTTCAGTTCTTTGCACCAGCTGCAGGTAATGGCGCTCACGGACCAGACATCGGCATGATCCCCGGTATTGCGCTCAAGCGGATTGAAGTTCTGCGTGATGGCGCTGCGTCTCAGTATGGTTCTGATGCGATCGCTGGCGTGATTAACTTCGCCATGAAGGATGCTTCTGAAGGCGGAACTGTTGAAGCGACTTATGGTGAATTCTATGAAGGCGAAACCAGCTATAAAATTGCCGGTAATATTGGACTGCCGCTTGGGCAAAACGGGTTTATCAACCTGAGTGCAGAATATGTCGATAATGAAGCGCTTTCACGCGGCATCCAAAGACCAGATGCGCAGGCTCTGATTGATGCCGGCGTTCAAGGTGTCGGATCAGATTCGCCGTTCGGTGATGAGCCTCTGGTGCAGACCTGGGGTCGTCCGGAAAGTAGCGGGCTGAGGTTTTTTGCCAATGCCGGTATTGAGCTTAACGAGAATGCGGAACTGTATGCGTTCGGTAACTATTCCGATACTGAAGGTCGGTACCGCTTTTTCTATCGCCCGCCTAACCATTCCTCAATTCAAGCGCTGAACACTCTGGGTTTTACCGGACTTCTAGCGGGTTACACACCGTTCCTTGATGGCGACCAGACGGATTTTAGCCTGGTTGGTGGTATTCGCGGCGTGGTTGGCGAAGGTTGGAATTATGATTTGAGCGCTGGCATAGGCGAGAATGATCTTGATTATTTCCTCAACAATACGCTCAACCCTGATCTCGGTCTGATCAACGGTCAACCTGCTCAACGTGATTTTGACGTGGGTGGATATGTGCAGGAAGAGATCACTCTGAATGCCGATTTCTCCAAAGCGCTATCTGAAAATCTGAACCTGGCGTTTGGTGCAGAGTGGCGTGAAGAAACCTACACTGTCGTCAGCGGCGAGCCGAACTCGTTCCTCGGTGCGGGCTCGAATGGTTTGGGCGGATTTAGCCCTGCCGATTCCGGTAGTTTCTCGAGAGACAATTATGCGTTGTATGCGGATATGGAATACGACATTTCGGACGCATGGCTGATCCAGGGTGCGGTGCGTTTTGAGGATTATTCAGACGTCGGCACGACAACAAACTACAAGTTTGCCACCCGCTACAACCTGACCGATAATATCGCGCTTCGCGGTGCGATTTCTACCGGTTTCCATGCACCTACGCCGGGTCAGTCAAATGTTCGTACCACGATCACGACATTTGATGGCGTGACGGGCTTGCAGGTCGAAGAAGGCCTCGTGCCGCCGACAAGCCCTGCAGCCCTTGCTGCCGGTGGTGCGCCGCTTAAGGAAGAGCAATCAGACAATCTGAGTGCTGGTTTCACGGCTGGATTGTTCGGGAATACGACCCTGACTGTGGATGCTTACCAGATCAAGGTTGACGATAGAATCTATCGAACTGGCGATATTCCCGTGCCGGGTAGCACGACAGGCGCGACTGTCTCGTTCTACACCAATGCTTTGGATGTCGAACACCAAGGGATCGATATCGTTCTGACATCTGCATTTGATTGGTCAGGGGCAATGACGACAGACCTGACATTTGCTTACGGTTATAATGAGATCGAAGTGACTGGCCAAAGCCAGGTCATCACGCCGAGTGGCCCAGTGACGCCGGTTAGCGCCAGCACAATTGAGGACATTGAGAACAATTATCCAAATTCAAGATTTGTTCTGACCGCCAATACCCAGATCCATGAGAAGTGGAATGTGCTCGTGCGCGCCAACTATTATGGCAAGCACTTCGATGAGCGTGGTACAATTGGTGCGGCAACCAGCCCATCAGCTGAGATTGGTGCGACGACATATATCGACCTGGAAGTTGGCTATCAGGTCAATGACAGGTTCCGCATCATTGCTGGCGGCTCAAATGTCTTTGACCAGTTCGTCGATGAGATTGGCCCACCAAATGCCAACCGCTTGAGTGTCGGTCTGCCTTTCGGGCGCCGCAGCGCGGCAAATTATGAAGGCGGCTCTTGGTACTTGAAAGGCGTTATGGAGTTTTGATCGAATCCCAATTGACTCCATAAGTTTGATTTGGTCAGCCCCATTCCTTGCGAACGGGGCTGACCTTTTTTTGGGCACGCTGCTTAAGTCGTTTGGAGATCGTGGTGACTGAAAGCGAACAATCCACTGAGATTGCAATCATTGGCGCTGGAATTGCCGGGATTGCAGCCGCGTATTACCTCTGTTGCGAACACGCCATAAAGTCAGTTGTGCTGATCGATCGCGCCCAGCCGATGAGTTATACCAGCGCGCAATCTGGCGATAATTATCGCAACTGGTGGCCGCACCCGGTTATGGCGGAGTTCACCGACCATAGTATCGATCTCATGGAAAAGATTGCGACGGACTCGTCGAACACAGCCAATATGAACCAACATGGCTATGTCTTGGCGACGCAAAGAGCTGATATCGAAGATCTGTTGTCCGGTCTTAGGTCAGACGATGAAGTCTTCAGTGGGCTTCAGTCTGTACGTGATGCGTTTCCGGATTTGAATCCAGATATCCAGACGGTTGTCCGTATCAACAAGGCAGGCAGTTTTTCCAGTCAGCAGCTCGCACAATACATGCTGGAAAAAATTCGCAATCATGGGGGGCGGCTTTTACGTGGTGAGGTTGTCGGCATTGAGCACGACGGGGATTTCAAGATACGGCTTCGAAGGCCAGACGGTGAGAGCGTTCTGCAATCGAGCATATTGATCAATGCAGCCGGACCGTTCGCCAACGCGATTTCGAAGATGACCGGAACTGACTTGCCACTCAAAACCATATTTCAGCAAAAAGTCGCGTTTGAAGATACGCAGCAAGCCATTCCCAGAAATATGCCATTCTGTATCGACCTTGACGAACGGACAATTGGTTGGAGCCAGGAAGAGCGCAGCATGCTTGAGGATGAGCCAGCCTATCGCTGGTTGACGGAAGCGACGCCGGCAAATGTGCATTGTCGTCCGGACGGTGGCCTGTCAGGGCGCTGGGTAAAACTCGGCTGGGCCTACAATCGTGAACCTAGCGACCCTCAGGTTGATCTTGCCAACGAGCCAAAACTGGATCGTCAGTTTTCAGAAATCGTCATTCGGCGGGCGGCGGAGTTCATTCCGGCATTGAGGGCATATGTTGAAACGCCGCCCGGCCGCAGCAGCCATTATGGCGGCTATTACACGATGACCGAGGAGAACTGGCCGCTTATTGGCCCAACAGATCTCCCCGGCCTTTTCATTCTTGGCGCGCTCTCTGGTTTTGGCAGCATGGCGGCCTGCGCCGCTGGTGAGATTTGCGCAAATTGGGTGACAAGTCGCGCGTTGCCGGACTATGCAACCCAGCTAAGTCTCGCGCGCTATGACGATGCCGAAGCAATTGCCGATCTAAGAAACAGTCTCAATAAGGGTGTTCTATAACTACCGCCTGAGGGGACCCGTCACATAAAAAACACATATGGTTGCCATCGCAACTGTATTGGTATGTCCAATCTTGACTTGTTTCAGAAATTACCTCCTGTTCGTGAAAATACTTGATTCAACCGGGAGAATTCAATGACCAAAAGCCGTAAAAACCTATACATGATGGGCGCATCTTTAGCCGTACTTGGCTGTGTTGCTCTACCAGTTGCTGCGCAGGATACGGCGTCAGACACACAGACGGACGAGCTTCGCGTGGCAACAGTGACGGTCACGACACGCAAGGTTGAAGAGAATCTGCAAGACGCGCCACTGTCTATCACTGCTTTTGGGGTCGCCGAAATTGAAGCGGCGGGATTGACCAATATTGAAGACATCGCGCTGCTGACGCCGGGTCTAACGGTCGCGCCGCTGTTTGGCGGTGGTGCCAGTACTGTGGTTATTCGCGGCCAGTCAACGACGATTGGTGAACCGAATGTCGGCTTTTTCATCGATGGTGTTTATCAGTCCTCTCGCGCCGCTATGGATGCGCTACTCGCAGGTAATGTTGAGCGGGTGGAGATCGCCAAAGGACCACAGAGCGCCCTTTACGGCCGCAACACATTTGCCGGGGCCATAAATTACATCACCAAAAAGCCTGCAAATGAGTTTGAGGCTGGCTTGCAGCTTACGGCCGGTGATTATGGTCTGCGGGAAATCCGCGCCAGCATCAGTTCACCGATCATTGAAGACCAGCTCTATTTTCGCGGCGCGGTTTCACATTATGCGCGTGATGGCTATTTCGACAATGAGTTGACCGGCGAAGACCTCGATACCAAGGAAACCAATGTTGCGTCATTCTCACTTGAAGCAACTCCCTCACCAGACCTGAGTGTTGTGGCGCGCGCATCATATGAGAGCACTTCAGACGGCGATGACCCGTTGCGGTTCCTGGTCAATAATGCGGCCCCGGCAAACCCGACCCCTGCACCGCTGCCACCGGCGCTGCAATTGTTCGCAGGTGAAATGCCAGGATTTGAAGATGGTTTCGCCGTGTCGCCGGGGGGATTTGACCGTGAAAACCTGTCTCTCTCGCTCGCCATCAACAAAGACTTCGCGAATGGTTTCACCGTGACATCAATCACTGGCTATACCGATCTGCAGCTTGAGACCGACGTCGATAATGATTATGAGGCTCGATCGATCCGGTATTCCAGCAACCAGACAGATTTGACCGAGTTCAGCCAGGAATTGCGTTTGGCGTCCCCTGTTGATGATCGCTTTAGCTGGATGGTCGGCGGTTATTATTATGATCTGAGTTCTGACGCCGCAATTACCGATACTTTCGTTGATGGTGCTTTTGCTCTCGCCACAGCTTTGGCTGGCTCACCGTTAGGTGGCTTGCTGCCGGGCGGTGCGATTACGACCAATGATGAGAGTACGAGCAGTTTTGCGCTGTTTGGGTCGGCCAGTTTCGATATCACTGAGCAGTTGACCGCGACGTTTGAAGGTCGCTGGACAACTGAGGAAAAGGATATCATCGCGACGTTCCAGGATCCAATTTCCCTGGCCAGCTTGCCGGACTTTGCTCAGAAGGCAGAGTTCGACAATTTTGTGCCGAAGTTCACACTGGATTACCACGTCAATGATGACATTCTGCTTTATGCGACCGCCGCTAAAGCGGTCAAAACGGGTGGATTCAACGTTGATGTCACTGGGTCTGGCTTACTACCGAGTGAGCGGACATTTGATCCGGAAAAAAGCTGGACTTATGAGGCAGGATTCAAGTCGACACTGGCGAATGGCCGGATGACCTTGAATGGTGCAGTCTATCAAATTGAGTGGACCGATCAGATTGTCCGCGCCTTAGGTGGCTCGTTCGCCGTGCTGAATGCCAATGCGGGCGAATCTACGGTCACAGGTCTTGAGCTGGACATGAAGGCACGCCTTGCCGAGGGGCTCGATCTGACGGCAGGCTACGCCTACACTGATAGCTCGTATGACACGTACACATTTGGCGCTCTGGCCGGGCTTGGTCTTGACCCGGTTCTGGATGGCACGCGTCTGCAATATGTTTCCGAAAATCAGTTCAACGCGTCCCTGCAATATAAAGCACCGGTATATGGGGACTGGGCCGTCATGGTGCGCGGCGATTATGCGTACTATTCCGATCAGAGCACGGTTCAAACCGCCGATGCATTCGTTGGTGATACATCCTTGTTCAATGGCCGAATTGGTATCGAGAGTGATAGCATGTCGATCATGTTCTGGGGTCGTAACCTGTTCGATGAAGACACCGCAGTAACCGGTGTGTTCTTTCCCAACCAGGCAACCCGGTTTGATACAGCCAATGGGTTGGCTAGCCCGGCACCAGTGGTTGGCTTCCAGGCCTTTGGCGGGCTTGTCACATCCCGCGATCCGCGTTCATGGGGTGTTACGGTAAGCAAATCGTTCTAAACTAAGCTACGAAGCCGGTTGGAGAAGTATGGCATGATTAAACGTACGTTTCTGACCGGCCAGTTGCCTGTCCTGCTTGGTGCCAGCTTGCTGCCCGTCCTGCTTGGTGCATGTGCGCTTGCACCGGCGCAGATTGTCCATACCAATTCTGATGAAATTGCCCAGTTAGGTCCGTATACTCATGCTGTTGAGGCAGGCGGTCTGGTCTTCATTTCCGGAATGATTGCGCATGATAAAGAGACCGGTTTCGCCGACGCTGAAATCGCCCCCCAGACGCATCAAGTGTTTGCCAATTTGGCCTCCGCTTTGCGAGCTGTCGGATTGACGCTGGATGATGTGGTGAAAACCACTGTCTACCTGAAGAACCCTGGCGATTTTTCTGCAATGAACGAGGTCTATGCAGGCTATTTTCCGGTCGACCCACCGGCGCGAACCAGTGTGCCGGGGGTCGCTTGGGGGCGGGATGATATTCTCGTCGAGATTGAGGCTGTTGCGGTCCGCCGTTAAGCTGCGATTTAGATCAATACAGGGGATAAGCATGTATCGAAGAGACTTTCTGTTTGCGGCGTCTGGAACGGCGTTAGGAGCGGTAGTAACCACGCCGCTTTGGCTCAGGCGGGCGAACGCTTCAAGTCGAGGTTCAGGCGATTATGACCAGCGCCTGCAAGCGCTTGGGATTGAGCTTCCTGAGCCACCGGCACCGGTGGCAACATATACCGCTTGGCGCAAGGCGGGAAATTTACTGTTCATTGCAGGGCAGGGGCCGGCATTGATTGAGGGCAGCCCGTCATTCGGGACACTGGGCCTGGATCTTGAAATTGACGCTGGTTATGCCGCCGCACGCGGTGCGGGCCTGAACGTGTTGGCACAGCTGCGCCAAGGCTGCGGCGGGTCACTGGATCAGGTTATGCAATGCTTGCAAATCACCGGCTATGTAAACTCAGCCGATGCGTTCAAACACCAGCCGCAAGTCATCAATGGCGCGAGTGACCTGTTCGTTGAAGTCTTTGGCGATGCCGGCAGAGCGGCACGTGCGGCAGTTGGTGTGAACACGCTGCCGTTCAATGTTGCGGTTGAGGTTGAAAGCGTGTGGGAAATCGCAACCTAGGTTTCCCAGCTTCCGTTTCGCTAGGAAACGTGTCGCTACGCCTGATAATAAAGAGATTTGACGGGGCAGTAAATTGGTCGTACCAATTTTACAAGAGGAAGATCAAACCATGGCAGACGATAGTCAAAGTAAAAGCGCAGCCTCGCAACCGAAGATTTTTGCAGATCGCTCAGGTGTGCCGGCGCTAATTGCCAACCACATCATTGAGAAAATTGGCGAAGGTGTCTGGAAACCCGGCGACAAATTGCCGACGGAACGTCAGTTGGCAGCCGAAATGGGGGTGAGCAGACCCTCCTTGCGTGAAGCTCTCCGGGCGCTTGAAATCCTTGGCCTGCTTCGAATGCGGCAAGGCAGCGGCGTGTTCGTCTCCACGCTTGGCTCTGAAGACATGCTGATCCCGCTACATCTGTTTATCAGTCTTGAGCCGGGTAGCGTCGATGCATTGTTCGAGGCCCGGATCGCGCTGGAATCGCAAGTCGTTGCACTGGCAGCCGCCAAGATCACCGACGCGCAATTGGCGCAGTTGCATGAGACAGTGATCGAGCCACCTGAGTCAGAAAAGGATATTGCCCGGTTCATTGATGCCGATCTGGCCTTCCATCGCCTGATTACAGACGTGGCGGACAGTGTTTTCCTCGGGCGCATGATCAAGAGTATTGAATATCTTGGTCAGGCCAGCCGTCAGATCACAGGCTTCGTGCCCGGCGTGATGCAGCAAAGTGCGATTGATCACCGTCAAATCCTCGATGGCTTGGCGGCGCGAGACCCCGCCAAGGCGCGTGATGCGATGACCAGACATCTGCTGAACGTGCGTGAGGCCTATCGCGAGCAACTAGACCCCGACGCCTAACCGGATTTGCACAGGACAGATTATGAGCACTGGGAGACAAGCCCCACGGATTGCGGATATTCGCGCCTTCGTCATCGACTCAAAAGGTCGGGGCGGCGATTATCATGATCGCGAAAGCGGGCATTGGTTAGTCGATGGTGACATTGCCACGCCGATGTCAGGATATGTTGAGTATCGCCATTCACGGACCGCCTGGGGCATTGCTGTACTCGGCTCGATCCTGGTTGAGGTTGAGCTCGATGATGGCACAGTCGGCGTATCGACCGGGCTAGGCGGTGAGCCGGCTTGTTTCCTGATCGATAAGCATTTCAAACGGTTTGTTGTTGGCGCGGACTGCCGCAATATCAGTCTGATCTGGGATCAGATGTACCGCGCATCGCTGCCATATGGGCGCAAAGGATTAGCGCCTGCTGCGATTAGCGTGGTTGATTTGGCGCTGTGGGATACGCTCGGGCGGTGGCGTGGTGAGCCGGTCTACGACATGATTGGCGGTAAAACCAAAGAGCGTATTCCGGCCTATATGACTGGGGTGAGGCCGGACGTCGCGCGCGAGCTTGGCTTCTGGGGCGCGAAAGTGCCACTACCGGTTGGACCTGCGCAAGGCCCCGCTGGCATGGCTCGTAATCTTGAGGCGCTTACGAAATACCGCGAGATGGCGGGCGAGGGTTTCCCGCTAATGGTGGATTGCTACATGTCGCTGGATGTTCCCTATGCGGTTGAATTGGCGACGCGATGCCGGGCAGCGGGACTGGATATCCACTGGTTCGAAGAATGCCTGAACCCGGATGATGTTGACGGGCATCGCTTGTTGAAAGAGCGGGCGCCGACTGAGCGCTGGACCACGGGCGAGCATGAGTACACTCGCTACGGCTTCCGTGAGCTGCTGCGCCATCGCGCTGTGGATATTATTCAGCCTGATGTGATGTGGGTTGGCGGATTGACCGAATTGCTGCGCGTGTCGGCGATGGCGGCGGCCTATGATGTGCCGGTTATTCCGCATGGATCAGGCAATTACAGCTACCATTTCGTGATCTCGCAACCGCACTCGCCATTTGTCGAATACCTCAATACCAGCCCGCAATCCGATCAGGTCAATCCGGTGTTTGGCGGCCTGTTCGAGAATGAAGCGACGCCGGTGAACGGCAAGGTTCAACTTGATGATGCACCCGGGTTTGGACTGGCGCTTGATCGATCAGCGGCCAATCTGATCCGGCCGTATGGAGACTGAGATGGCGACGCAATTTGATCTCAAGGGGCGGCGCGCAATTGTGACCGGGGGCGCGCGCGGGATTGGCCGGGCAACCGCAGAGCTGTTCCTGAAATCGGGCGCGTCGGTTGCAATTTGGGATATTGACGGCGCAGCGGGGCAGGCGGCGGCGAGTGAGCTTTCTAGCCTCGGTAAGGCCGTCTATGTGGCCGTCGATCAGGCTGATCTGGCCTCGGTTCGACGTGCGCGTGACAAGACGCTAGAAGGGCTCGGCGGGGTCGATGTTTTGGTCAATAATGCCGGTATTGCCGGGTCGAATGCAGCTGTGGCTGATTATGATCCGGCTGAATGGGCGCAGATTATCAATATCAATCTTGTTGGCGCGTTCCATTGTTGCCAAGTGATCGCGCCGGATCTGGTCAAGAATGGTTGGGGCCGGATTGCCAATGTCGCATCAGTGGCGGGCAAGGAGGGCAACCCCAATGCCTCGGCCTATTCAGCTTCCAAGGCGGGGGTGATCGCGCTGACCAAATCGCTCGGCAAAGAACTGGCAGGCACCAATGTCACTGCCAATTGCCTGACGCCTGCAGCGGCGCGTACCGAGATATTCGACCAGATGAGTGACGAGCATATCGCCTACATGTTGTCCAAAATTCCAATGGCGCGGTTCGGGACGGTTGAGGAAAATGCCGCGATGATCGCCTGGATGTGCTCGCCAGAAGCCAGCTTTACGACCGGGGCCGTGTTCGACACGACCGGCGGCCGATCAACCTATTAAACGAAAGCATTGCTGATGAAACTCGTTCGGTTTGGCTCGGTTGGAAAAGAACGCCCTGGTGCAGTGGATGAGGCTGGCTGTGTGCGGGATCTGTCAGTGCATGTTAGAGATATTGCCGGTGATGTCCTGTCACACGACGGATTGAAGAAATTGAACGAAATCGATCTGAGCAGCTTGCCAATCGTGGCGGCGGATGAGCGCCTTGGTGCGCCGGTTAGCGGCGTTGGAAAGCTTGTTTGCGTTGGCTTGAATTTTTCCGATCATGCGGAAGAGTCCGGCATGGCGATCCCTACCGAGCCGATCCTGTTCATGAAGGCGACTAGCGCAATTTGCGGTCCAAATGACGATGTGATCCTGCCGCCAAAAACAGAAATGGTGGATTGGGAGGTCGAGCTAGGCGTGGTGATCGGGACACGGGCAAAGAATGTCGATACGCGAACCGCCCTGGACCACGCCGCCGGTTATGTGATCATCAATGACGTTTCTGAACGGGCCTGGCAAATGGCGCGCAACGGACAGTGGATGAAGGGCAAATGCGCCGATACGTTTGCCCCGATCGGGCCTTGGCTTGTAACCAGCGACGAGGTTCCAAATCCGCAATCTCTGAAGATGAAACTCGACCTGAATGGTAAGTCCATGCAGGACGGGAGCTCGACCACGATGATATTCTCGGTTGCCAAACTGATCGCTTATATCAGTGAGTTCATGACCTTGTTGCCCGGTGACATTATTTCCACCGGTACACCGCCAGGTGTCGGTCTGGGCCAGAAACCACCATTCTACTTGCGCGATGGTGATGTCATGGAGCTGTCGATTGAGAGGCTCGGTCAGCAGCGTCAAACGGCGGTAAATGCAGGCAAGTAGCCTCGAACATGTCACAGCCAGCAAATATTTGATGCTCCTGACGGGATCATTCTTGACATTCTCTCATTTTGGTAAGACCAATAGGTCTGACCAATTAGATGCTGCGCAAATATCAGCATCGATAAACGGGAGGAAGTCATGGCTATAGTCAACAAGGGTATCGGAGCGCGGGCATTTTGCGCAGCGCTGCTTATGGGGAGCGCGGCCCCAGTCGCGTTGTCACAGGCTGCGAGGGATGTGCCTGATACGACAGACGTGCGTAAGCTCGACACCGTGCTGGTGACTGCGAACAAGCGTGAGGAGAGCTTGCAGGATTTCGCAGGTTCCCTGACGGCGATTTCGGCTAATGCTCTGGAAGACGCAGGTGTAATTAATCTCCAAGACATCAGAAACCTGGTGCCAAACCTGTATTTGGAAGAGGCTCTGGGTAATGCCACAACACCTAAAATATTCGTTCGGGGTATAGGTATTGATAATCCGGATATTTCATTCGATTCACCGGTTGGGATATATGTTGACGGCGTCTATATGGCGCGCGCATTTGGCGGATTGGGTGACATGTTCGACATTGAGCGCGTGGAGTTTCTGCGTGGCCCACAAGGGACTATATATGGTCGTAATAACTCTGCCGGGGCACTTCGTATCGTGACCAAGCAACCTGATCTTGAGGATCCCGACTATGGCGGCAGCCTGTCATTTGGTACGGAGGGGCAGATCAATTCTCAGGGCTATTTCAGTGCTCCCATCATTGAAGGAAAACTAGCGGGTCGCATCGCATTTTCAACCCGAACAAATGATGGGTTTCAGACAGAAACCACGACTGGCAAAAAGTTTATGAGGGATGATATCACGAGTGGGCGTGGTGCGCTTTTATATTCACCCAACGATAAATGGGATGTAACTTTACGGGGTGATTTTCTTCTTGATAAGGGCTTGGGGACTGCGGCGTCTTCAATTGTTCCAGCATTTGATCCTGATGGTGATCCTTTCACGTTCACCTCAAACAGAGCTGCTCAGGCCTCCGCTCGCTTGAAGACATGGGGGACAGCTCTTGAAGTGTCACGGCAGGGGAGTTTTGCCGATTTTACCTCAATCTCTTCTTATCGAAGCATCAACCAGGATCTGGCCGGTGGTGACGTCGATGGAACCCCGATTTCGCTACTGGAAGGCAAGATACAAAACCTCAATCAATATCAATTGTCGCAAGAAGCATATCTGATTGGTGACGCCCTCTTTGGGAATGAGGATTTGAACTGGACGGTAGGTGCCTTCTATTTCACTGAAACCAACAAGGTTGCCAGGAGCTTTTCGGTATTTCCGGCGGTATTCGGCCCTGATACGACGCAAAATGTGCGACAGGAGACTGAGGCCCTTGCCGTTTATGGAGAGGTCGAGTTTGAGGCTTCGGACAAGCTTACACTCATCGCTGGTGCACGTTATACCGATGAAGAGAAAACCATCGATGTTGCCAGTATCGATCCAGATCCCACCCGTAACTTCACGGCTGCGGATGCGTTGTCAGAGGCGCGAGGAACATGGCGTCTTTCAGCGGAATATGACATTGCCGATAATACGATGATTTATGCTTCTGCTTCCACGGGCTTCCGGTCTGGTGGCATCGGGATAAACCCGGGAGCGCGCTCAACTGCGAATATTATCGGGGACACTTTCGGACCAGAAACAGCAATGAATTATGAGGCAGGTCTTCGTGCGACATTATTTGATGGGCGCGCGCAACTGGCTGCTACATATTTTTATGTTGAGTATGAGAGTCTTCAGTTAGCTGCGGCAGGTGCAGGCGGTATCACGGTTGTGACGCCCGATGCGGTTGTTCATGGCTTCGAAGGGGAGCTGACAGCCCTGCTTACTGATAATATCACGCTGTCGGGAACCTTGGGAACGATGGATGATGAGGTCAAGGGTGCGCTTACTGAACTGAAGAATACACCCAAATGGCAGGGCAGGCTGGGCCTGAACTATAATGTGCCAGTCTCGGTTCTGAACGGTACAGTTACAGTTGGAGGGGATGTGAGTTACCGGGACGACCATTTTATCAACACCGCTAACACTATTGAAATCGATGGCTATGCACTTGTAAATGGGTCAGTTCGATGGGAAGCAGATAATGGTCATTGGGGACTGAGTTTGTCGGGAAAGAATCTCACTGATGAATTGTATCCCACCCTTGGTTTCAGAATTGTCCCCAACTTGCTGGATACACAATTTCCAAACCATCCGCGTCGCTGGTTGCTGACGCTGACAGTTCGGAACTAGCGGCATTTCCAAACACAAAGGGGGAAATCGCTGCGGATCGCCAGCAACACCAGATGTTGTTGGCGGTCTTTTTTTACGCTAAGGCGCGTCGAATTCTAAGCTTTGCTCGCGTCTGATGTGCCGATACTCGCTTTGATTTCCTTGAACTGGCTTTCGGTCAATTTGTATCCGAGCAATGTGATCAGGGCGCAGATCCACAGGCCAGCTGGGATGATAACGTAGATTTGGCGTAGCCCCTGAAGCACTTCATCTGTTTGCTGTACATTCGGTCCTTTCGCAAACCCGATAGCCGACAGCAGCAGGCTGGCGATGAATGCCCCGGCGGTCATGCCGAACTTGCGGCAGAAAGCCCATGCCCCGAAGATCGCACCTTCGCGGCGCTCACCGGTCCGCAACTGATCAACCTCAACCGTGTCGGGAACCATGGCGTTTGGGAACAGTTGATTGGCGGCATCACCAAGGCCGATAAGGATTAGTAACGACATGATCAGGGCGATCTCACCAGACGGCACAAACAGCATTGGCAAATAGTAAAGCGGCGCAATTGAGAGGGCGATGATATAGGCTGGGCGCTTGCCAATCTTGCGACCAACCATCACCCATAGGGGTGTTGCCAGCATCGCCATAGCGGCGGGCGTCGCCATGGCCCATTTCAACATGCCGCCGACTTGCAGCGCATCCCGGAGCATGAAAGGCGTCATGGTTGCAGCGATCCCGATTGCAAGATTTTGAAACAGGAATACCAGCCAGAGTATTCGAAAGGGCTTGTTGCTTAGAACCGCTTTTAGCTCTGCGGTCAGTTTGAATGGCGCAGGCGTCGTTTCAATGCGCGGTGCATGCCTGGTGAAACGAAAGCCAATAAGACCAGATACGAGGATCAGAGCTCCAAATACAAGTCCGATCAGCTGGAAGTCCTCGGCGAGTGTTTTGCGTAAGCCGAACATGGCCGGGACGCCGAACAGGATCATCAATGTCCCGACGCGGGCCCCAATCATCTTGTAGCCGGTCAGCGATGTACGTTCATTATAATCGGAACTCATCTCGGCGGCCATTGAGGAATAAGGCACGTCATAGATTGTGATGGCTGTACTGGCGATCATGTAGGTGATCAGCAGATAGGCCGCCTTGACAGTTTGAGAGGCTTCTGCCGGGACGAAGAACATCGCTGTGACACTGGCCGATAGCAAAAATGTGCCGACCAGAAGGTAAGGTCGTCGCCTGCCCATGCGGCTATTGGTACGATCAGATATGGCCCCCATCAAGGGATCAGTGAAGGCATCCCAAAGGCGTGGGATGAGTAGAATTAGTCCGGCGAGCCATGGCTCGATCCCCAATGCCGTGGTGGCGTAGAAGGTCAAAAATCCAATCGTCAGGACGACATAGACCGCGACTGGAAGCTCGCCGACCGCCCACGCTGATTTCATCCCGGTCGTGAGTTTTGGTACGAGTGGATTTGACACAGTCAGCCCTCTTTCTTTGCAGCCCCCTAGCGACAGAGGAAATAGTGACCCGAGTGATAATTATTGGTCGGACCAATCTTGCATTGCGTCTATAATCATGCCCAATGTCAAGCTCAAAGACAGGTGCCCATAAATGCGCGATACGCCCTACATTCAAGCTGACATCAAGGCCTTTCTGAAAGAGAAGGAGGGCCAACCGCCGCCACCTAACATTGGTGAGGTGCCAGCCGAGGACGTTCGAGCGCTGATGGGACAGATGTTTGGCCTGCTCAATGCCGGTGGTCCGGTAATTGAGGACACAAAGGACATCCAACTCGCGGGCGCATTTGGCCCGCGTACAGCGCGATTTTACAAGCCTGTCGCATCAGACATGCCGCAAGCCTGCATGGTCTATTTCCACGGCGGCGGTTGGATCATTGGTGATGTCGAAACCGAAGATCGCAAACTGCGCCATATTGCAGAGCTAAGCGGTATGAGCATTCTGTCTGTGGATTATGTGCTGGCGCCTGAGCACCCGTTTCCGGGGCCGGGGGATGACTGCATTGCTTGCATAAACGATGCGATTTCACGCGCTGACGAATTGGGCATTGACCCCGACCGGATCGTTTTGGGCGGTGCATCAGCGGGGGCTAATCTGGCTCTGGTGTCAGCGCTCACAATGCGGGATTCAGGCGCTGATCTGGCAGGTTTGCTGCTATTCTATGGCGCGTTTGATCTGACCTATTCTGGCGAGAGTATGGAGCTGTTGAAGAGCGGGTTTTTCCTCGACAAAGAGGCGATGTATCGCTTTCGTGGGCACTATTGCCCGGATGAGGAGAATTGGCTGAAACCTCAAGCATCACCGCTGTTTGGGGACTTTTCCGGGCTGCCAAAAACGTTCATTTCAGCACCGTCTGCCGATCCATTGTTCAATGACAGCACACGGTTGGAAATGCGGATGCAAGCCGCCAGTGTGAATGTCGAGCTGAAGGTTTACGAAGGCGCGATACATGGCTTCACCATGTTCCAGGAGCGCTTCAAATCCGCGCGTGAAGGCGTCGAGGACGCAGCCACTTTTCTTCGCTCACTATAGTCACCATCAGCGCGCAGGGCGATTATGAGGCAGCGCGTAAGGCAATAACTGCGCACCATCCGGTGGGATGATTGGGTCAGCCAGGCTAGGTCAAATCCGGTACAACCTAGCAGCGGTACCAGCAAATAACGCGGCGCGTTCTCCGCCAGAGACGTTCGCAACGACCGCATCAAAAGCGGCGAATATTTCGCTATAGGTGCAATGCAATTTGTCGACCGGAAAGTTGGACGCGAACATACAGCGCACAGTCCCGAAAGCCTCAATCAGGTCGAGGACATATGGCCTGATAGTGGCTTCACTGAACGGACGCAGGAACATCGCGAAGCCGGAAATCTTTATCGCAGTGTTGGCGCGCTTTGCGAGAGCTTTGACACCCTGCTGCCAGATCAGGCGCAGATCATCGGAGCCGTTCCACGGTTCGAGCGCGTGGTTGATGATGAACAATGTCTCTGGGTTGGCGTCGATGATCGGCAAGGCGTCGGCGACTTGATGTGGGTAGATTTGTAAGTCGAAGCTGAGATTGTGCTGCTTTAGCAAAGCGATACGTCGGCCCCATTCTGCGTCCTTGAGGTATTCGCGGTCGGCATGGCAATAAGCTGGGTCGGGATGGTGCGAGAGGATTTGTCTTATGCCGCGCAGATTGGCGTACTCGGCATGTTGGGCGAGTATATCGGCGACGTCCGACCTGTTGAAATCAGCATAGGCGACGAGGGCATGAGGGAAGCCATGCGCATCGGCTTGTGCTTGCAACCAGCGTGTTTCGGCGACCGGGTCAGCGGCGTCATGTTCAGCTTGCACGTGTACTGATTTGATCACGTCGAGCGCGCCGAAATCCTTGCGATAATCACTGACATCGTATGTTTTTTGAAGCGCGGATATATTGCCGACGAAGCCGCCATCTGTATCGCCAGACTGAAGCCAGGGGTAGGAACAGGCGGATAAGTTCCAGAGATGGTGATGGGCATCGATGATTTTCATTGATCGGGTCCTTGATTGTGCGTAGATGGTCAGACCAATAATGACAAGCCTGGTTGGCGCGGAGACGTGATGTCTGAAAAGTCATTTCTGGAAGAGATGCGGCCGCTTGGCCAATCGCACTGTGTGGTGCCGGCTTTTGGCTTTGGCGCGGCGCATTTGGGCGAGCTTTATGCCAAGCTGAGTGACGCAGATGCGCGTGCAACAATTGAAGCGGCGTGGGACGGCAGGGTTCGCTATTTCGACACTGCGCCATGGTATGGGCACGGCTTGAGTGAGCAGCGTCTCGGAGAGGTCTTGCGATCCAAGCCGCGCGATGAGTTCAAACTCAGTACGAAGGTGGGGCGGGTTTACGCCAAGCCTGCAAATATGGAGCAGTATTCAACCGCGCCATGGGCGGGCGGACTGCCGCTTGAGCCACGGTTTGACTATAGTTATGATGGGGTCATGCGGTCTTATGAAGACAGCCTGCAAAGGCTCGGCGTGACCCATGTAGATATATTGGTGATCCATGATCTGGACCGGGGCTATCATCAAAGTGAGGACGTGTTTGATCGCCATTGGCGTGATTTGAACGCTGGCGGGTTGAAGGCCTTGCATGAGTTGAAAGACGCGGGCGATATTCAAGCGATCGGGGCAGGGGTGAATACAGCCGATATGATCACGCCGATGGCGCGCGATCTGGGTTTGGATTTTCTGCTCGTAGCGATGCCTTACACATTGCTGGATCAGGCTGCCTTAAATGACGGCTTTCAGGTCTGCGCGGCAAATGAGGTCAGCGTTGTGATCGGGGCACCATTTGCATCGGGTCTGCTCGCGACGGGCATTGTTGACGATGCCAAGTATAATTACGGCGCGGCGGATGGCGATGTGTTGGGCAAGGTCAGAGCGATCAGCGATATATGCGAGCGGTTTGATGTCGCGTTGCCAGCGGCGGCGTTACAATTCGTGCTGGCGCATCGGCTGGTTGCCAGTGTGATACCTGGCGCGGTGAGTGCGGGTCAGATTGAGAGCAATCTGCAGCATTTGGCGGCGACAATCCCGGCTGAGTTTTGGCAGGCGCTGCGGGATGAAGGGTTGATTGATGCGGATGCGCCGACGCCTGACTGTTAGTCTTTTTGCTGCAGCACCGCGTTGGTCGCCGCCTCAAACGCACCGCCGCCTTGAGTGAAACCCCAACCTGGCGGCGCGAGCAAATCGCCGTTCAGGCCGGTCGGAGCAGTGACGCTAACATGCATCTCTGCGTCTTTGATCTGCCAGGCGACCTCAATCTCGCCATGCGGGGTCGGGTAGGCACCATTAGCCCAGTTCAGTCCGCCGGTTTGCGGGGTGACGCTGAAGCGCTTGAAGCCCGGCGCGGTCGGTCGCACACCGAGAATTCCAGCGGAAAGGTGGTAGACCGGCGACGCCGAAAAGGCGTGGCAAAGACTGGCGGTTGGGTCATAGCTTTCCCACAGAGTCTGCGCGCCAGCCGCGAGCATCGGGCCGAGATTAGTACGCATGAAGTCAAGCGCATCGGACGCCATGCCGTCTTTCATCAGCGCGTCATACAGGAAGTGCGCGAAATAGGTGTTGGCGCGAACGAGATGTTTGGCTTCGTCAAAATCGTTATCACCCCTTACTAAAGGCGGCATTGGTGAGACGCGCGTGTTTTCGTGTTTCGTGATCGTTGAGAGCAGAGCCGCGCTTTGATCTTGTGGAACCACACCAGCAAGGATCATCAAGGCATTCGTTTGTTGCGAAAAGCGTTTGGACAGCGTGCCGGTGGCCGGATCGGCGGCGTCGGCATAGAGGCCACGCTGACTGTCCCAAAGCCTGGTTTGCAGGGCGGCGGTGACTTGCTCGATTTTTCTCTCATAGAGATCGCTAGCATGGCCGAAGCGTAGTTCCGCCGCGATATTGCGCGCAGCCTTTAGCGCAATCAAATAGAGCCCGTTCATAGCGGCTGAAACTCCGGTCTTGTCGAGCGCTGCCCATTCGATGAAGCGCCATAAAGGCGGGTTGACGATCAAGCCGTCAGCATCGAGATGCGGTTCGTACCATTGCAGAACCTTCTGCACAGCCGGATAGATTGAGGCGATGAAATCAAGGTCGCCTGTGTGCATCAGGTAATGCTCGCAAGCGGTGATCCAGTGTAGCGGGAAGTCGGCAATTGCGACGCCGTCGCCATGATGATCGCCGGGCGCAAACATCTGGATCAGACCATCCGGGCGCTGGGCATCCGCTCCGGCGCGCAGGAATTGACGGTCAACGGCTTCTGTGCCCGGACCGAAAGCTGCCGCGTCGATCAGGTAGTGAACCAAACCGTCACCGATCCATTGACGTTTCTCGCGGCCCGGCCCGTCGCACCAGGCGTCGCTGGTGCATTGCTGCGCGGTGTAGCGCCCAACCTGCCAGAGATGGTCGAGGAAGGGATCGGAACAGGCGAACTCTCCGCGTGTCCCGACCGGGTAGGCGGACAGGACAGACCCGACGCGGCGAATTTTCAAGCAGTTCGGGGCGTCTCGCACCATTAGTTGCAGATAACGTAGTCCGGTCCAATCAAACTTCTCAAAACGCTGAACGCCGGGACGGGCTCGGTAGCGAAATATTTGCGCGCAATCAAGATGGGTCGGGCGTTCGATCCTTAGCAGATCGACAGGCGTGTCAGTGAAGTCGCCTTCGATTTTTTCAGAGGCGGCTAGTTCGATAACCTCACCGCCCTCAGCGTCGATCTCAATGAATGGGTAGCCGGTATGGATCGGGCCGAAATCGATCAGTATGCAGATATCGCGATTATCCGTGCGGATGGTGGTTATGCCATCTGCGCCAAGTAGAGCTTCGGCATTTTCTATCATGCCTGCAGGCGCAGGTGCGAAGGCTTCTTCGTAAAGGCGTTGGCTGACATCCTTGCCTGGGTCGGGCGTGACGGTGTATTGGCCGCGTATCGTTACGGCGTAGATTTCACTCTCTACGAGCTGCGGCAAATCGTTCGGTGCGATGGTCGGAAAGGCTTCGTGCGGCCCCCAACCCATGGCACATTCATACTCAATACCCTGCCAGACCATTTCGCGGGCCTCAGCCCAATTGGAATCGTCAAAGCCAGACTGCGTCCAGCCATCGGGTAGGCGGTTGCCATCGACATCTTCGATCAAGCCCTGACCCCAACC
Source organism: Henriciella sp. (assembly GCA_021776655.1). Classification (GTDB taxonomy): domain Bacteria; phylum Pseudomonadota; class Alphaproteobacteria; order Caulobacterales; family Hyphomonadaceae; genus Henriciella. The sequence continues at coordinate 83,572 of JAJFFK010000037.1, forward strand.
TGCGGTCGGTGTGTCTTGTCGCCAGGCATCAGATTTGTGACAGCGCCATTGAGGATCACTGAGCAGGGTTTGCGTCTGGCCGTCTGTCTTAATGTCGGCTTCGACCCATAAGCCGCCATCGCCGAAGATTGAACGTGGATAGCGCGGGCCGATTTCGTACCAGGCTGTGTCAGCGCCATAGACATGCACGAGCACGGCAAAGACGTTCTTGCCGGGTTTCAGTTTTGTAGCGGTGTCATAAGTGTCAAAGCGCCGGAGATGACTGGGCGAACGTACGGGCCCGCGCCCAATCCGCTCACCATTGATGAAGAGCTGATAACGGCTATCGGCGGTGATCCGCATTGTCGCGGCGGTTGGCGCAGCGCCAAGATCGATCTCGCGGCGAAAGAATACCCAGCGATTGAGGCCATCGCGGCGATCCTTTGGTCCGTCCCTGACAAGCACGCGGAAGACTTCTTCCTCGTCTATTTTCTGATCTGGAGTCCAGATGAAACGGGCACGTCGATACATCGGTTCGTCCTTGCTAATTCAGGTAATTCAGATATTGGTAAGACCAAAATGGAGGCCTGTCGATAGGCTCAATCCAACGTGACTTGAGGTGAATGGCAACGCCTCAAATTGGTTTGACCGATATGAGGGCTTCAGGCACTTTGTGAGTTGAGAGGCCCGAAAAAGGTCAATATTTCAGAATCAAGGATGGGTAGACATATGATGGGTAAAATCACAAGACGCGCTTTGATTGGCGGCGGTATTGTTGCGGGTGCAGGGGCCGCGTATGGCTATCACTGGCTGCGGAAACGCCCGGACGCTGCACCGCTTGGCTTCGAGCTGGATGAGGATGAGCGTGCCGAGGCTATCGCGCTTTTAGACAAGTATCCGGCGTTTGATACGCACGCCCATCCCGGGCGGACCTTTGCGCGAGGCGCGAGCGGGATCCCGCCGCTACTTAACATTTACAAGGCGCAGTCTGGATTTGAAGCTCGCACGATCAGCGACATGACCGAAGGCCATCTTGCGGGTGCCTGTTTTGCGGCCGTCGCCGACATCAATGTCATGGGCCTGTCCAAGACGACTGGCCTTTATACCAGACGTCCATTTGAAGAGGGTGAAGCTTGGGCGAGTTATGAGCTTCAAATCGCCAACCTCAAGAAGCTCGCGGCGCGGGATATGGTGATGGAGGTTCTTGTGCCAGATGAGATCATCACCGCGCGCGCGTCTGGATTGCCTGCAGCGCTTTGGTGCGTTGAGGGCGGGGATTTCCTTGGCGGATCAGTTGAGCGACTGCGCGAGAGTTATGCGGATGGCATTCGGTCGATCACGCTGGTTCACTATCGCACGAATGAGATTGGCGACACCATGACAGGTGAACCGCATCATAATGGGTTGACCGGCGAAGGCGAGGCGATTGTGACCGAGATGAACCGGCTTGGCATGGTGATTGACCTAGCGCATATATCGGAAGCAGGGGCGTTTCGGGCTTTGGAGGTGAGCACGCGTCCAGTGATGTTTTCGCATACTCATCTTAGCGATGGAGACGCCTCTCATCCGCGTTTTATCTCGCTTGAATTGGCCAAAGCGGCGACCGAAGCGGGCGGGATTATCGGGGCATGGCCAGCTGGGATCGGGATGACGGATTTGACGGGATATGCCGATCGGATTTTCCAACTGGTCGATCTGCTCGGTATCGAACACGTATGTCTCGGTACCGATATGGACGGCAATTACAAACCGGTGTTTGACGATTATCGACGCTTGCCTGATCTGGTCGGTCTTTTGATGCGTAAGGGTATGAGCGAGAGCGAACTTGCAGCGTTCCTTGGTGGTAACTTCACTCGCGTCTGGGCTGAAAGCGCAGCAGGACGGGCATAGGTTGATGTGGCGAGCAGGCGCGATAGTTCCGACGGTGAGTGTGCTTTGTCTCATGTTGAGCGCTTGCGTAGGTGAAAGATCCACGCGTGCGCTGCCTGCTACCGCAGATCGCGATGCGGCTGTGTCAGAGGCGAAAATTGTCAGCAACCCTGACCGAAATGCCTATTTCGGCGACTTGCATCTGCATACGAAATACTCTGTCGATGCCTATATGTTTGGTGCGCGGGTTTCACCGAGTGATGCTTATCGTTTTGCGCGCGGCGAGGCGCTGCTGCATCCTGGCGGGTATGAGATCAAACTGGCGGGACCGCAGCTAGATTTTCTCGCGGTGACCGATCATTCCGAATATCTCGGGATCATGCCAGCGATGAATGATCCAGACAGTTATCTGTCGCAGCATCCGATTGCGCAGCGGATGTTCTCGACCATTGATCGGGCCGAGATATTCGCCGCTTATGGTGCGATCAGCCGCTCTCTGGTCAGCGGCGTGCCGATTGATGAGATCAATGATCAGGAGATTATCAGCGCGGTTTGGGCAGACACAATCGCAGCGGCGGACACCTTTTATCAACCTGGAATTCTAACCACGTTTGCGGGATTTGAATATTCGCTCGGCATGGATTTGGACGGCGATTTGATGACACCGGATATCGCGACGCTGCACCGCAATGTGATTTTTCGAGGGGCCGCACCTGCGCGCGCCTATTCAGCTTTGGATTCCACTGACCCAGAAGACCTGTGGGACTGGATGGATGATCTACGGGGCGGCGGCATTGAGTCACTTGCCATCCCGCACAATTCAAACATTTCCAGCGGATTGGCCTTTCAGGTGGAGCGCTTTTCGGGTGCCCCGGTTGATCCTGACTATATGCGTCAGAGAATGCGTAACGAGCCACTGGTTGAAATTACGCAAGTCAAAGGTACATCCGAAACGCATCCAATGTTGTCACCAAATGACGAATGGGCGGATTTCGAGCTGTATGAGGTCTTGATTCCGTCACAGGTGGTTGGCGAAATTGGCGGCAGCTATATTCGGGAGGCTTTGCGCAATGGCCTCGCGATGACCGAAGGGCAGGGCGTCAATCCGTTTCAATTCGGCTTTATCGGGAGTAGTGACAGCCATGTTGGGGGAGGCTCGTTTGACGAGAAGGGCTATTGGAGCAAGCTGGGGCGCAATGATGCCACGGCCCAACAACGTGGCTCGGTACCGCCGGGTAATGCGCAATCCTGGCAGGGCGTTGAACTTGATCCACGGGCACAAAAGTGGTTTTCGCGTTGGTCGGCCGCTGGTCTGACCGGGGTTTGGGCTGAGAGCAATACACGCGAGGCGATCTATGATGCGCTGCGCCGCAAGGAGACATTCGCAACGTCTGGTCCGCGTATGCGCGTTCGGTTTTTTGCCGGCTACGACTATGCTGAGAGCTTGCTGGATCGACCCGACATGGTTGCTGCAGCCTATGCAGGCGGTGTTTCGATGGGAGGTGATTTGTTGAGCGGGACGGTCTCGCCGGGTTTTCTGATCTGGGCGACGAGTGACCCGCGTGGTGCGCCATTGCAGCGCTTGCAAATAATCAAAGGCTGGACGGTGGCAGGAGAGACATTTGAGGCGATTTACGATGTCGCCTGCTCAGATGGGCTAAAGCCAGATGCGACGTCACACAGGTGCCCGAATAACCAGGCAGAGGTTGATCTGTCCGATTGCTCAACCTCTGCAGATGTTGGCGCGAGTGAGTTAAAAACACTCTGGCACGACCCTCATTATGATGCCGAGCAGCGGGCTTTCTATTACGTTCGCGTGCTTGAAAATCCAACTTGCCGATGGTCCACCTGGGATGCGGTCAAGGCCGGGACGCCGCCAAATCCTGACCTGCCAGCAACCCTGCAAGAGCGCGCCTGGTCATCGCCGATCTGGTTGATCCCTCAAGCGAAGTGAGAACGCCAAAACTACAAGCCATTTGGGTTCAGACCTTAGATGCTCGTTCAGGGTGACCGCAGCCGGAAAGGGATTGTTTACACGGACGGGACCTCTGATAGGGTCGCCTGCAGTGAGCGTTGCCCAACCCTCAAGTGCGGATGCCGACTGGTATGACGTCAAAGACTTTAAAACCGAGCCCGGCAAAAATGCCTGTCATCTATGCAATTGGCGATGTGCATGGCGAGGCCGAAAGGCTGCGCCATTTGCATGATCTAATCTTCGAACGCCATGCGTTGCTCTTTGAAGGTCATCCTTTCCAACTTGTCCATCTTGGCGATTATGTCGACCGGGGGAGCGATAGTGCAGGGGTCGTCGACACCATGATCGCGCTTCAGGCCAGACCGGATATCGATTGCATATGTTTGCGCGGTAACCATGAAGAGATGATGCTCAACGGGGTGATGAATGTAACCCCTACGGCCTATGAAGCCTGGCTGGTGAATGGCGGCGAGCAAACCATGTCGAGCTATCAGGTGAAGGGTCAGATGGAGGTATCAAAGCGGCATGTGGATTGGCTTAATAAGCTGCCGAATATTTTCGTGGAGGAGAGCAGGAAGCTGATCTTCGTGCATGCCGGAATAGATCCCGAAGACTACCCAAATGACCGGGACGGAGTGTATTTATGGACCAGAACGCAGCATTTCTTCGATGTGTCGAGCTGGAAGAACCCCGCCTTGGCAGGTTGGACGGTCGTGCATGGTCATACGCCGACGGATGATTTCTATCCCGAAGATCAGGCGGCCGCCTCGCGCCGCATCAACATTGATACGGGCGCCGTGTTTGGGGGGCGACTTACCGCCGCAATCTTTGCTGTGAATGAGCCGGTTCGGTATATTTACGCCTGACTATTCAGGGCAATCGGCCGCCTGCCTATGTTCAAGGATTTCAGGTTTCCAGACATCGCGTTCAATCTCGGTCAGGCTCTCCTTGGTCTCCAATTGGTCAAGTACGCTCAGCGCTTCCCGCCAGGTTGAGCAGGCGGTCTCCGTCATATCTATCGTTTGATATACGACCCCAGCTGTCTTCAGTGCCCCGGCCAAATCGCGGCGATGGCCCAATGTGTCCTGGAAGTCTGTAATCACAGCCCGGCGTATATCAAGCGCACCTGTGATCGTACTCTGCGCCTGCGATGGCTCACCAAAGCTAGCCTGCACGCGCGCCAACATTTCCAATTGTGTGGCGACATAGCCGCGACCAGAGGCATCCATCGGGTCGCCATCGCGCAATGTCTCAGCTAACTCAACAGCGCCTCTGGCCGCTAGAAGAGCGTCTTCGCCTCTTTCCAATTTGAGGTAAGACATGACCAATGGCCCGAGCGCCGTCATCTTTTGCAGGTTGTAATAATAGCTGCTTCGGTCTTCCTCGAGAATGGTATCGTAAGCCGACACTGCATAGACAAGCGGGGGAATGGCCTCTTCCCAGCGTTGGCGGTCCGCCAGAGCTTCACCCTCTAGCCGGGCAAAATAACCAAGACGGGAATTGCGCCGGCGGGGCTCTTCTTCGAAGTTGCTTGCCGCAAGCTCTTCTCGGTACCGCCGCGCTTCAGAAATGGCGGTGTCGTAGTCATTCTCGTACATCAGGATTTTGACCCGGTCTGTACGTGAATTCCATAGCCGGAAGTATAGCCGCGTCTCTTGCGAGCCGGGAAAGGTCAGGCCTCGCTCAGCCAGCGCGAGGCCCTCCGCATTGGTTTTCTGTGCAGCTGCCATATCGAGCTGGTATGTCATTTCCTGGTTGGATTTCAGCCGTTTGACCCAGACCATTTCGTCAATTGCATTGACATCGTCTGGTGACTGTTCAAGCAATCGAGATAGCGCCTGTTCGGCCCTCAGCAAGAGCACGTACGAAGTTTCCGTATCGCCGAGATTGGCGACGCCCAAGCCACCATAGAGGTCCGATAAGCGGGTGTTTTGGATCGCAACATCGAGAAGAACATTGTCGGGCGCATTCGGGTCTGAGGCGAGACCGTCAATGTACGTCTTCACAATCCCGGCCAGATTTTCTCGCACTTCCAGGGTTCCGGGAATATGCTCTATCGCGTCATAGACATCGGTTATCATTGCCTTGCTCAGCCCGCGCGCTTGTTCGAACCGTTCATTGGCATGAAACAGGGCAGCTTCAGCTCGATTGTACTGATACTGCGTAATCACAAGCGCGATGGTGAGGCCGAGCACAGAGACAGCGCCCAGCGTCATCAATAATCGGTTGCGTTGGAAGAATTTTGAAAACCGATACCCGGCCCCGCCATTTCGCGCGTCTACTGGTTTCTTGGTGCGGTAATTTTTCAAATCATCAATCAGGGCATCTACAGAGGCATAGCGGCTCGCAATATCATGTGCTGACGCTTTTGCGATGATCGCCGCGATGTCAGCACTTGCCGGGAGATCTTGGACTAGATCTTCGAGGAGTTTTCCAAGCGAATAGAGGTCGGAAAGTGTGTTGGCGAGTGCCCCTTTGGCACGTTCTGGAGCCGCATATCCTGGTGTGAAACTGAGCGATGCCAAAGACTTGCCAGGGGCGTCTTGTGTGTCATCTTGCAGGTCTACATTTGATTGCGGCTTGGCAATACCAAAATCGATCAATTTGATCTGACCTGCCTTGGTGACGAGGATATTGGAAGGGGTGATGTCGCGATGTACAATCAGATTTTGATGCGCATATTGTACGGCGGCGCAGACATCCTGAAACAGCCATAACCGATCGTCCAGGCCGAGATTAGCCGTGTCACACCATTGCGTAATGGGGTCACCATCAACAAATTCCATAGCGATATATGGCGAACGGTCTTCGAGGGCGCCGCCATCGAAAAGGCTCGCAATGTTGGGATGCGAGAGTTTGGCCAATATCTGGCGCTCCATCTCAAAGCGCGCAATCAAGCTGTCACTGAGGACGCCGGGCCGGATGATCTTGATTGCGACGGTCTGCTCAAAATCGCCAGTATCGCGTTCACCTTTATAAACAGCGCCCATTCCGCCACGAGCAATCAATTCAGTGATCCTGTATGGCCCGGCGTGATCAGGTGCAGGTGTCTGTCCAACATCGCGACTTGCCCCGCCTGTACGCAGGGTCGCGCCTGCCGAACTATCCATTTCCAGCAAGGATATGACCCGCTGGATAAGCGCCTCATCCTGTCCGGCTTGAGCGCGGATCCACGCAACCCGCTCCGGGCTTGGTTGCTCAAGAGCTGTTTCAAGAAGCGCCAAAGCCTGTTGTTCAAGTGATCCCGTCGCCGACATTCTGCCCCTCCATCATCGCGTCGAGCAACCAAGCCCGCGCCACTCGCCATTGTCGTTTGACCGTTGATTGTGATGCGCCAACAACTTCGGCAATCTCCTGCAGACTCATGCCGCCAAAATAGCGCAGCTCAACAATGTCGGCCTTTTCGGCATCGAGTACGGACAGGCGAATGAGGGATTTTTCGAGGACATCCATATCCAACCGTTGGGCCGCACCTTCAATCCGCGTCACCAAAGTGACCTTGTGGTGGGCCCGCTTGTCTGATTTCTTCTTGCGGGCATGATCGATCAAGACTCGGCGCATCGCTCTTGCCGACAGCGCGAGGAAGTGGCTTTTATCCGCCCATTCAATTTGATCGAGCTTGATCAGGCGCAGGGCAGCTTCGTTGACAAGGTCGCCGGTCGAAAGAGAATTATTGCTCTCTGCACGCAGTAAAGCGGCGGAGACTTGTCGCAATTCAGAGTACAGCAGTTTGAACAATGCGTCGCGTGCATCGGTATCACCTGCGCGCCACGCCTGTAAAAGCTGTTTTGAATTGACCAGATTGGAATTGTTCATACGCCGTCCCTGCTGGCGAAGACTAGGCGCAAAGATAGTCAAAACACAAGCGGCAGCAGATTTATCACAAAACTGAGCATCGATGTGACCCGTTTTCGGGATGTGCTGCGCCTAGTCTGATGAGGGCAGTTTTTCGAAATGCGCTCACAACGAATGCCGTCTGGCCAGTTTCGCAGGCCATATCAGTTGAAAGGTAATCCCGATGAGAAAAGCCCTTACACTGTTCCCGCTGCTAATATTGCCTGTTTTGATCTACAATTTGATGGCGATATTTGCAGGTGCGGGGTTCGACCCGGCCATCCCGCCAATCGTCGCTAGCCTGGACTCTGCGCTCATTCGTATGCCTATGCTGTCGGGCGTTCAGTGGCATCTCAGTGTCGGCGATAGCCTATTGTTGCTAGGTTTAGTCATGCTGTTCATGGAGATTGTCAAAGCGACGAGCACCCGCTCAACCGCGATTATGAACCATGCGGCGTCCATGTTCGTCCTGCTCTTTTGCCTGATTGAATTCCTGCTGATGAAGAATTTTGCCACGTCCGCTTTCTTCCTTTTGTCAATGATGTGCTTCCTCGACGTCCTTGCCGGCGTGATGGTGACGATTGTGTCGGCCCGCCGCGACTTTGGTGTCGGAAACGGTCTTCTTTGATCAGATTGCAATCTGTTTGACCCGTTCGCCGGAAATCCTGCGCCTACTTCAATAGACCCACTCAACCGAGGACTTTGCAATGTCAGATGCCCTAAACCAGATACCCCCGGAAGCTTGGCCGCTGATTGACCTGTTATTCAACCTGACAATGGCTTCAATCGGGATATGGCTCGCAATCACTGTTTTTGTCTGGTGGCGGCGCAGCGCCTCAAACCTGACCCCTGTGAATGCGGCCAGCAAAAATCGCAAAGCAGAACCCGACTTTCTCAGCGTCGATCACAAGGCCCGCGCCGAAGCGTTGGAGCGCGGGGAAACCTTTGACAAGGAGATCGCCCGGCGGGAGCGGGAAGCTGAAAAGACCAAAGCCCGAGAAGGCCGCTCACCCGCAAGCGTAGGCCAACGCATGGCGCGGTTCCTGAGCTTCTTCATGTCCCTGTTCACGCTCGCCACCATGATTTTCGGTGCGATTTTTCAGGTCACTCGCATGGGCACGATGATGAAGGAGTACTCAACCCTAGAACGCATCGGCGCGGTGATTATGAACCACCCAATTTCTTTCAGCGTCGCAGCTCTAGTGATTGGCTTCCAAGTTTATCGATTTTTTATTGACCACAAATGGCAGGAGGGCTGATCCATGGCCTCGCAACCTCTCGTACTTACAGACCCAAATCTACTCGCGGAGTTCGTTCGCGAAAGTGAATTCAAGGCCTTTTTTGAAAAGCGGTTTGCAACCCCGCCAGATCTCGCAGCTTTGCTTTTTCGCAATGGTGAATTGATCGATACATTCAAAGGCGCGCATTTCTCGGTCGGTGGCTTAGCCACGGCGATAAAAAGCGTCGTTGGAGGATCAACCCATATCGCGCTGATGCTGGCGGACCTGAAACCATTTCAAGTTGAAATCCCTGTTTCAGCCCTATCCAAAGACAGTATTGAAATTACCGGGGTGGCAACCATGGAATTGCAGCTCAACCCGGACAAACCATCAAACATTCTCGGCCTAATGGGCGGTGTTTCAAGGCATGAGGCAGACGGCAAATCAGCTCGTCAACCTGACCTTGGTCGCAAGGCGCTGTCACGCATTGATGTTATCAACCGTATTGCGCCGCATTTCGCAGACCGGGTCATGGAAGCTGTGATCCGCAAAATGGATGCAAAAGACATCCGTGGTGAGACCGGCCTACAGGACAAGATCCAAGCTGACATGATGAAGGAGGCGGAACGCGTCTGTGGCGATCTTGGAGTTTTGGTGCGATCCACTTCAGTCAAATGGGCGATGAATGCAGTCGAGCACGAGGCGTTTGAACGCGCCCAAATTGCCCGCCAACAGGACGCGCTCGACTATCAATTGGAACTCTTGAAGCGCCAGGTTGAACGCCAGTCCGAGGCGACCGAAGTGAAGATCACGTCGAGTGTAGATCTCGCCAAACTCGAGACGGCAAGCGAAGATGAGCTGGCGCATATGGTGCTCGAAAGCGAAGTCAACTTCATTGATGCCCGCGAAGCCGCCACCCGGCGGCAAGAGATGCAGGCACTGGCCCATGAAATCGAAGTGTTGCGAACAGAACGTGCCACCAAGATGGAAAACCAACTTGCTGAGGCGTCGCATCTCTCTGATTTGACCAAGGAAGCGGGGCGTCTGCGGACGTTCGAACGGGATATCGAGCGGCTTGATTCACTGCATCTGGCCGAGATGAAAAAAGTCGATGCTATAACTGATATCGAACTGCGCGAGCGATCAGAGCGTATGGAGCTGGAAATTGCTCGGATCGCTGCGGCACAGTCTGCCAGCAATCTCAAAAGCCTGATGGAGATGGAGCAGGGGCAGAAAGACAGCGATGCCGACCGCGACATCAAGAAAGCAAGCGCCGGCACTGCCAACAAGGTCGCAGAATCGAAGGCAGATGCCGAAAGCCGCGTCGCTCAGCTGCAAGCTGGTGCCAAAATGACGCCAGAGCAGATATTGGCGATTAATGCCGGGCTCTCACCCGATGTTGCTGATGTGCTGAAAGAGCAGGCGCGCTCATCTGGTGCTGCCGGTGAAGGTGCGATGGACTCAATGCGTGAGCTTATCAAAGGCGCGGCTGAAGAACGCGAAGCCAGTCGGGCACATGAGCTTAACATCCTTAAAGCCGGAATGGCCGGTGCGTCAGGTGTTGCGCATGGGGCAGGAGGCAAGACCGGCGATAAGGATTTGTCGGGCAATCTCGACGAGACGCCAACCAAGGTCGAATGTCCCGAATGCGGCCGTGTTTTGAAAGCCAAAGCCAATTTCTGTACCGGTTGCGGCCACAAGATGCGGACCTGATTATGAACGCGTCTGCGTCATCCGTTCCTTTGCCCCCCAGGACACAGGCTGCCTGCTGTTACACATCGGCTATGGATGGCGAAGCGACCTATTGTGGGGTCTGTGGCAAACCTCTGCTTAGATGTATGGCGATCGAGGAGTGCGGCGGTTTGCTGGATGACCAAGGACTGTGCACAGTTTGCGTTGCGCCTTATCTTCAGATCAGTGCAGGAGCGACGATAGACGCAAAAGTCGGCAGCGCGATCGCGTTACCAGTTTCAATCACCAATGCCTCGGCGATTGGTCGCCCGCTTTTTGTCACTGAGGTTTTGAGCCGCGAAACTGCCGGTGACTGGTGTGAAGTTGAATTGGGTTGGGAGCGCCTGGATGCTGGCCAGACGCGCCCGGTGGTTATTACCGCAAGCAAGTTGGAACATTCCGGTGCTCACAATCTCGAGATTCTGGTGGTCGTCTCAAGCCGTTGGCGCTGGCGCAAGGAACGCTACGCTTTTTCCGCAGCTTTACGGCTACAGGTTGAGGACAGTCAATCCAAGACGGGCCCGGTGATCACTATCGGGGGCGAGAGCGCGGGACATGGCAACACCGTTTACATCGCTGGACAAAATGATGCTCAGGACAAACCCTCCAGGACAACAGAGGCGATTGGTTTGGATTTGGGGCGAGCTGAAAAAGAGGAACGCAAACTTGGGCTGCGGGGATTGAGCCCTGATCTATGGATTCCGAAAAATGCCAAGCTAAACTGGCGAGGGTTTTCAAACCGCGATGTCGCTCTTGATGCTCCAATTTTGACAATCGATGGAATACTGGCGGTGGGACGCACGCGGAGTCGACGCAGAGGCGGGTTAGGGGATGTCCGTTTGCTGGTTGAAGATGGTGAAGGTGGCATTGATGAGGATTTGAGCCGGCGCATATCTCGCCGTCATTTTGAATTATACATCGAATGTAACCGTCTGATTTTGCGCGTGACCGGCACCGGTGGGGTTCGGATAAATGGTGAAGCATTTGGGCCAGGCAAAGAGATCGCTCTTGCCCATGATGATTACATCGAACCGCTGGTTGCGTCTCCGGATGCTCTGGCGCTCCACGTTGGATATCTGATCGAGCATGGCGCAATAACCGAAGCGACGATTACCCGAAAACCTAGCAGTCATATAGGAGATTGACCCGATGGCGCATTGCCCAAAATGCAAGACTGCAATTGGCGCTGAGGCACATTTCTGCCCTGATTGTGGAGAGGCGTTAAAAGCGACCGATGAGGTGAATATTGAACCCGGTGCGATGCTAACCGTTGGCGGCCTGGAAACCTTGAGCGACACCCAAACGAGCAGTGGGAGAGGCAACGCTACGCCGACCTTGGAAGCGGGTGAGGTGTTTGCGGATAGATACTTGATTGACGGGATCATTGGCCGTGGCGGAATGGGGGTCGTTTATCGGGCCAAGGACAAGCTTAGCGATAAAACGGTTGCGCTAAAACTTATCCGCCCCGAACGCCTTGCTGGTGAGGCAGCGGTTAAGCGGCTGATTGCTGAAGGCATAACTGCGCGTGATATCCGGCATCCTAACATTGTTGCGGTATACGATGTCGGAGAAGCCAAGGGGCAGCCTTTTGTCTCGATGGAATATTTGGATGGTAAATCATTGCGGGCTTGGCACCGTGAGCAAATACAGAAGAGAGAAGACATACCGCTACGGGTTGCCGCGCGAATTATGCTGAATATTCTTGATGGTTTGAAAGCGGCGCATGATGCGGGCGTCATCCACCGCGATCTCAAGCCTGAAAATATTGTTCTAGTCGGTGATCCGACAGAAAATGACGCGCCCCTGAAAATCCTCGATTTTGGCATTGCCAGAGCCACAGGTGGGGCAATGGATAGTGGCACTGGAACCGGGCTGGGCACACCGCGTTATATGGCCCCAGAACAGATAACCAACGCGGACAGTGTTGGCCCACCAGCGGATATCTACTCGGCTTCAGTCCTATTCTACGAATTGCTTGTGGACGTCCTTCCTCAGGGCCATTGGCAACCGCCATCAGGCGGGCGATCCGATGTTCCATCCGGCATCGACCAATTGATCGAGAAGGGCCTGTCCAATCGGCCAGCCAATCGTCCGCAAACAGCCAAGCTATTTCGCAAATCACTGATCGACGCCGTGAATATCATTACCCATGATAACAAGCGCGACTTACCAATCCGTCAAATCCTTCTCTGGGGCGGAGCGGGAACTGGGGTGTTACTGTTCTTTCTGGTTATCGCAGCGGTGATGTCGGGAAGTGGTGGTGGAGCAACCAGCTTAGCGGGTCCATGCGATGAACTGTCCGGTGCAGCGTATGATCGTTGTATGGGAACATCTTCGCGTGCGGGAACACCTCCGCCGTCGCGCATCAATTACAGTCAATTGTCGGGAACATGGTACAGTTCAACCGGTAGCCTCATGCAAGTTGATGTCGACAATGGTGGGGATGCATTTGGGCATGGTGCTGCGACAACTGGTGAGCCGGTTGATTTCCTCGCCGAGTTCAATGGATCGTCCGGTCAATATCAAATGATCGGCCAAGTGACCGGGATGGATCAGTCAGGTCGCCTGACGATCGTGGATACAAATCATATCCGCTATTCCGGCCCGGGCGGGCAGCAAGCTTGTTTCCACATCAATCATAACGACCGCAAGATGTGCTGACGATGACGCACAGCAATCAAACTGGGATGTTCCCGTCATGAGCAAAGACAAACATGGATGGATTGTAGAAAAGTGCCACCTCTGTGGCATGCCAGCTTCGGCAGGATCGACTTGCCCGCATTGTGGGGCCGTCAACCTGATGCCCAAGCCAGACAATCCCTCACCAAATACTAACCAACAAGGAGGACAGAGCATGTCCAGTAACTGGAATGAGTACAGTTTGAACGGGTGTTTGTTTGAAGCGGTACCTAAGCCCGCGCCGGTCCTGTCTGCGCCGTCAATCACGCTGCCTGAGAGGATCGATCTGCGGATGCATTGTCCGCCAGTTGAGGATCAATTGAAAACCAATTCTTGCGTCGCGAACGCCGTCATCGGCGCGCTGGAACTGCACCAGAAAAAAGCTGGCTTGGCTTTCACAGATCTCTCAAGACTGTTTGTCTATTACAATGCCAGATCTCTATCTGACACCGAGGGACAAGATACTGGCAGTTACATCCATCATGGCATGGCCGCGATCCTTGCCTTTGGCGCCTGTGAAGCCAGGCTGTGGCCGTTTGAGGCCGCGATGGTCAAAACCAAGCCGACAGCCAGCTGTTACCAGAATGCGACGCGTTACGAGGCTGTGCAATATGCTCGTACTCCGCGCGGCGTACCGGCCCTGACGGCATTGTCGCAGGGGCTTCCCGTTGTGTTTGGCATTTTTGCTCCAGGCGATTATTATGCGATTGCTGCCCAAACAGGCATGATGCCGAAACCTGATCAGATTATTCCAACTCAACCGCCGTCCGGGCATGCCATGCTGATTGTCGGGTATGACTTGGCAGATAAAACATACCTGGTCCGTAATAGCTGGAGTGCGAACTGGGCCGATCAGGGATATTTTCGTATTCCTTTTGAAACCATGGATGCCTGGGCCAAGCCGGAAGACTTCTGGACGATTGGTGCGATCGAACAAGCTTCAGGGTTCCAGCTCACCGGACCCAGTTTAGCCGATTCCATGGTGGGTGTTGGTATTTCGACAGAGATACTGGAAGCGCAAGGCAACAAGCTTGATCAGCTACGCTCTGATCTGAAATCTCGCCTCTCTGGGGATATTGAATCTGCCAAGCGCGATTTCCGTAAAAGGATACGTGACTGACATAAAGTAAGGGTGGGGAGCGTCTTGATGACCGGGACAATTCGATCAAATCTGACTTTCGCAGCCGTCTGGCTGTTAGTCTTTGTTGCGGCTTGTACAACCCAATATGGCATCCGCAATGTCGCGCCTGCGGGCTACGGATATAACAATGCGATTGCCCAATCGAATGATCAGCAATTGCTGCTCAATCTGGTGCGATTACGTTATCGGGACAGTGTCGTGTTCATGGATATCCGTGGGGTAACGACGCAACACCAATTTACATTCGGCTTGTCGGCAGAAACCCTTCTGCCATTTGAGCGTTTGGGGGACGGGTCGGTGCTTGCCCTTCCCAACATTCAGCAAAGTGAGACCCCGACGATTAGCTATGTTCCGTTGCAAGGAATTGAGTTTTCCAAAAGCCTGCTCGCGCCAATTTCGTCGGACACGATCGTTCTCCTTGCCAGTTCAGGGTGGAGCATTGAGAGGCTGCTCACCTGTTGCGTCGAAAGACTAGGCGTATTGTCCAATGCACCTAGTGCATCAGGGCCAACCCCGCAAAGACTGCCTGATAATAGCGAATTCAGAGCCGCCGCTAACATTCTACGGCAACTCCAGAGAGATGAGAGGGTATTTGTTGAGCATGAACCCTCTGAAGATGGATCACGTTCAGATACTTTTCTGGTCATTGATGCTGAAACGAGCGCTTCATGCGAGCGCCTGCGTGAACTGCTTTCAGCGCCAAGTTGCACAATGCGGTTTCGCTTGATGCAGCGACGTAGCCAAATGAAAGAAGGTCAGCTCGTCGCCCAGACCCGGTCCGTATTGGGCGCGTTATATGCCTTGTCGCATGCCGTTTCGGTTCCACCGGAGCATGAGGCGGCGGGCCTGGTTACGACCAGTGTTATCGAGTCAGAATACACAACCAGCTGGCGCGCGTTTCTCGGTGAGCAATTCAGAGTCCAGGTCTCCGGCTCCGAACCGTCAGATGCATATGTAAAGATTGCATATCGCGACCACTGGTTTTGGATTGATGACAGTGACCTTGAAGCAAAAACGACTTTTAACTTGATGGCATTCCTTCTGACTCTGCAATCGGCTGCAGGCAACGGTATGTCGCCTCTGCTGACCCTTGGCGCCGGTGGATGATCTGGCTTTTTTTCGGATGAATGTGTCGCCAATATGGGGTGATCGAATAGGTTTGAGCAAAGAGGAAAACCCGTCCTGCCATATCTCCAATTTCTCATCCGAACCGACGTTCCGGTCCTGCCTTACCTGTTCAAGGCGTTTTTGGTTACGGTGGTAGGTGAGATCATCGTCATCCTTTTTCAGAGATAGTCTCCGCGACGATAGCCTTTGACAAGTGGGGAGGATTATCTCAGCTTCACGTGACGCTTTTGAAGGACGAGTGCATGGCGGGGAAGAAATTGGGCGGATTACGCCTTGCCGCCTATGCCGCGCCGGGCATGCCAGAGGCGATGATCCTGTATTGCGCCGCGACGGTGATACCCGGTTTCTTTACCACTGAGGTTGGCTTGTCGACGGCTTTTGTCGGCATGATCTATCTGGTCTCGCGCCTGTTTGATGCCGCCACTGATCTTGGCATTGGTTATTTGTCCGATCGGACCAAATCACCGATTGGACGGCGCAAGCCGTGGTTGATTGCGGGTACGATCCTGAGTGTGGTGGCCGTGTTTTATTTGTACCACCCGGCTGAGACCAATCCCGGTACACGTTATGCGATCGCGACCTTCGCGCTCTATCTAGGCTGGACCATGGCGATTGTTCCCTATGACGCGTGGGGCGCCGAGCTTGGGAGTGACTATGCCACGCGCAACCGCATTTTCACCTTCCGCGCCGTCGCATATTTCGGCGGCAGTCTGTTGTTCTTGGTGACGCCGCTCTTGCCCGGTTTCAGCGGTGAGTTCGACCACGAAATCCTGCATTACAGCACCTTTCTGGTTGCTGGCAGCTTCATCCTGGCAACCTTCATCGCCGTGGTGTTCGTACCGCAAGAGGATGACAGTCTGCGCACCGCGACACCGACCCTGAAAGGTATGCTGAACACGCTGATCTCCAATCGTCCGCTGCAATATTATGTCGGGCTGTTTCTGCTCGGCGGGGTCAGTCTCGGCATCTCGCTGGCACTGGTCTATATCTATGTGAACACGTATCTTCGGCTCGAAGACAAGTTTGTCAGCATTCTGGTTATATATGTCGCCGCCAATTTGGTCGCCGTGCCGTTCTGGTATTGGGTCATGCGCAAGGTCGAAAAACACAAGGCCTGGGCGGCGGGATGGTTCATTCAGGGCATGGCTTATCCACCGCTGATTTTCCTGACCCCGGATAATCCCAATGCTTTTGTGATCCTCGCCTCGGTCGTGTTCTTCGCCGGGCTTACCTATGCAGTTACCGATATTGTGATGAAGTCCCTGCTCAGCGATGTGATCGACCATGATCTGCTAAAGTCAGGTGAGAACCATTCAGCTAGCATTTTCGCGATCAGTAATTTGATGCGTAAATTCAATGTCGCGATTGGTGGCGGTTTTGCCTTCATGATGCTCAGCTGGTTCAATTACGACCCAAAGGAAGAGGTCAACTCTCCCGAAGCGATCCTGTACGGCCTCAAGTTCACCTATCTCATCTTGCCGGCTTTCTTCAGTTCAGCCGGAGCATTGATGCTGTGGTATTTTCCGATCAACCGGCGACGTCACGATATCATCCTGAAGCGGCTCGCCAGCCGCGCTACATAAGGTTCAGCCAATATGAAACTCTACCAGACCTATCTTTCTCCCTTCCCGACACGTGTTCGGTTGATGATCTATCTGAAAGAACTTGAGGTGGACATCGTAGAACCGCCCGGAATTCACGACAATACTGAAAGCAAAGGCGATTATATGGAGGTCAATCCAATTGGCCGAGTGCCATGTCTGGTTCTGGATGATGGCCGGGCGCTGGCCGAGTCAGAAGTGATTTGCGAATATCTTGAAGACGTATTTCCGGAGATTCCAACCTTGCCGACCGACCCATGGGAGCGGGCGCGGGTGCGGGTGCTATCGCGGATCAGCGACATTTATATCGTGATGGCGATGCTGCCATTGTTCAACAATGTCGCTTTGCCGAGACGTGATCGCGATCAGAAAGGGATCGAAAAGGCTGGTCGCGAAGTCCAGAAAGCGCTGGGTTATCTCGAAGATTATCTGGTCGAAGGCGACACTTGTGCGGTAGGTGACAGCCTGACCCAGGCCGATGGCGCGCTGATCCCGATCATCATGTTGGCCAGCCTGTGGGGCCCGAACCAGTTCGGGTTTGATAATCCACTGCTCAGCCTGCCAAAGGTCGCGGCCTATTGGGCCTCGGTACAAAAGCAGCCCATTGCTCAGCGTCTGATCAAGGAGACGATGGACGCGCTGACCGCAGCGCAATCGGCGCGCGACACTTGAGCTATCGCCTCATCAAGCTGAACGACTGTCCTGTCGGGCCACCATAGCCTTGAGAGGCAAGAAAAAGCGCGAGAGGGGCAATGTCTTCTGGTTCTTTCCAGCCGACTCCTGAGGCGTTTGGGTTCATGTCGGTTTCCCCGCTAAGCACGCTCAATTGTAATCAACGATCGCACCGGTGCAACTGGAACGGAAACATGGAATTTAACCAAGCGACCAATCATGGAAATTCGGATATCGCCTTGTTCAAAGGCGTGACTGCGGTGAAGAAGTGCGGCGTGAAACAACGTAAATTAGCCAAGTCTAAACTCAGGCGAAACACCGGAAACTATTTAGCCACAGTCTTTTGAGTAGCCATCCAGGTTGCTGCAATCGCCTCTACCAAGGCATCAATTGAGGCGGCCTCGCTCGCGCATGATGAGAAGGAAAGCCGCATTATCGTTCGCCCTTTCCAGACCGCATCTTTTATGAACCAGCGCCCATCTTCTTGAAGAGATTGGATCACACTTGTTGTCATCGCATTGCCAGTGCGTTCTGATGCGCCATCAGTCGCGAAAGCTATGGCAAGCTGGTTCAAGTTGACTGTATTCATGAGATGAACACCCGGTATTTTACCTAAGGCTTTGGCAAGATGTTGTGCATTCCTGCAATTATCATCCACAAGAGCCGTAACGCCATCACGACCGAGAGCCTGCAAGACAGCCCAAGTGGCGAAGCCGCGTGCGCGCCGCGACAATTCAGGGACATAATGTGAGGGGCTAGGGCCATCTTCGGGGTCTTGGTTAAGATAGCTGGCGGTGATCGCCATAGCGCTACGGTGGGCATCAGCATCCTTGATGATTGCGTAACCGGAATCATATGGCACTTGCAGCCACTTGTGACCATCAACGGCCCATGAGTCAGCGCGTTTCGCGCCTTTACATAGGTGACGCTTGCTCTGTACACTACGAGCCCACAGCCCGAATGCACCATCAATATGCAACCAGGCATCTGACGCTTCAGCAATCTTGCTGATCGCATCAAAATCGTCAAAAGCGCCTGAATTTATATGTCCCGCTTGAGAGATTATTATTTTCGGGCCATTGTCGTTTCGAACTGTAGCTTGCAGGGCCTCTGGCGACATACATCCATCAGATTCAGCCTCAATCCGTTTGAGACGGTTCTGGCCAAATCCGAGAAACCGTAAAGCTGCAAAGATCGATGAGTGCGCTTCTTCACCCAAATAAACTGAGACTTCAGGCGCACCAAACATACCGTTTGCATCCAAATTCCAGTCGTGGCGGGCCAGCACATCCTGCCGAGCTGTTGCAAGGCAAATAAAGCTCGCCATTGTTGCCCCAGTCGTGAAACCGATTGAACTCTCGGGCGGCAAATTGAGTAAGTCGATCAGCCATTTACCAGCAATCTCTTCTGCAATCGCAGCGGCAGGCGCAGTCTGATATATTCCTGCGTTTTGGCCCCATGTCGATGTCAACCAGTCAGCCGCGACTCCAACCGGGTGAGACCCCCCCATCACCCAGCCGTAGAATGCGTCACCACTTACGCCTAGCAAGCCAGGTCCAGCTGCTTGTGCAAGCTGATGGATAATTGCCGGGCCATCTCGCCCTTGTTTCGGCAAGCCCGTATCGAATGCTAATCGCAACGTATCAGCTGTTGCTGAGGCGTAGGGGGAAACTTGATCTACCTCATCACGATAAGAAATCGCAATTTGCGCCGTTTGCTCAAACAAGTCCCGAACGGTTTTTTTCGGCATATTCTGACCCTTCGTCTTTCATCTCGTTACCTTATCCAATCAGCGCGGATGCAACCAGGTTGGCAAAAATGTATATGCGTCAGGACGCTTAGCAGCGTCAAATTTGACGTTGTTTTCAGCGAGGAGAGTTTGTAAACGACCATCGTTGAAAGCGTCAAACGTTTCGGTGCACCCGCCGATATGTTCGTCGCCGACATAGATTTGTGGAATAGTTGGTGACGACGTGAGTTGCTTCAATGCATTGCGAATGTCTCCGCCCTTATTGTTCTTCTGATACTCGACCGAGTCCAGGTCAATCGAGCGAAAGGGAATGCCTACTTCGCCAAACATTTTCCGTACAGACCAACAAAACTCGCACCATTCAAGTGCAAACATGACCACCGGTTGTTGGGCGTCGCGCGTTACCGTTTCGACAAATTCTATAGCTTCTGGTTTAGCGGCAGCAATCTTCGCAGAAGCATCCGCTTTAGTCGGCGCTGAAGACACATCAAAGCGATAGCGCGGCGTCGATTGCGATATCTCGACTTCTACATCGTTCATCTCTCCGATCACTTCATCAAACAAAGTTGTGCTGAGATAACGCTCCCCAGTATCGGGAAGCATGCATAAGATGCTTGATCCCTTTGGAGCGGTTTTTGCTACTTCAAATGCCGCCGCGAGGGTTGCTCCACTGGTTATGCCACAGAATATCCCTTCTAGACGTGCTAGATCACGTGCCAGTTTGAGGGATACTGTGCCACTCACTGACCCGACGCTGATTCACCAATAATACCGCTTCCCGCTTGAACTCGCGGCTGAACTTCCTTCTCGTCATATCTACTCTCCGATTGCAAAAACACCTTATCTCAGTGTCCTCAAAACCGGCAGCAGCTCAATCGACCGACCGTAGGTGCGAGTTTTCGGATCGGTTCTTGAAATTGGCGACCGACAGCTGGGTCGCTAAGGCTCAGCTCCGCTGACAGTGCTCTAGGACCGTTCAGTTCGACTGCATTGGCGCATTCTCGCGTTGCTTGCTAGCCCAGTTTGGGGCGATCCAGATCGGTACGTTTTGTCTTGGCAATTTGGCGGCGCCGAGGATCACATCCGCCATTTTCTCAGCGACCATGATGGTGGCGGCGTTGATGTTCCCGTTAGGCACAGTTGGAAACATTGACGCATCGACGACACGTAAGTCTTCAAGGCCAATGACACTGCATTCAGTATCGACAACCGCTTTGGCGTCATCGCCGCGCCCCATCCGGCAGGTTCCGCACGGATGGTAGGCGCTCTCGACATTGGCGCGAACCCATGTGTCGATCTCTTCGTCGGAGGACACGCCAAGACCCGGCTGGATTTCATTACCGCGATAAGCGTCCATCGCTGGCTGAGCCATGATTTCGCGGGTTAGCCGGATGCAGCGCCGCCATGCTGCTATGTCTTCCTCATGCTGAAGGTAATTGAAGAGGATGTTTGGGTCCGCCACCGGGTCCGCTGAGGTGATCGCGATATGCCCCCGGCTTTTGGGCTTGTTCGGACCAACATGAACTTGAAATCCGTGCCCATCAAATGATGCCGTCCCGTCATAGCGCATGGCGGCGGGTAGGAAATGGTACTGAATGTCCGGCGATTTGAGCCCGGCTTCAGATCGGATGAACGCGCAAGCCTCGAAATGATTGGTCGCCCCGAGCCCGGTTTTGAAAAAAAACCAACGCGCCCCGATCAAGAACTTGGAGAATAGACCAAGCTTTTTGTTAAGGCTCACCGGTTGTTTGCAATGGAACTGGAAATAGATCTCGAGATGATCCTGAAGGTTCTGTCCGACACCAGGAAGCGTGTGCAGGGGTTCAACGCCTGCGGCCTTCAATACAGTTCCCGGGCCAATGCCAGAGCGTTGCAGGATCATGGGTGACGCGATTGATCCGGCTGACAGAATGACTTCCTTGGTCGCAGAGAACGTTATGTCGCGACCTTTCCGACGTACCGCAACACCTACGGCGCGCTTACCCTCAAAGACAATCTTATCAACCAGAGTCTTTGGAAGGACCGTAAGGTTTGACCGCTTCATTACTGGCCGTAAATAGGCACGCGATGTGGACTCACGCACGCCGCCGCGTACCGTCATATGCATCGGTCCGAAGCCTTCCTGACAATGGCCATTATAGTCGCCGGTGCGCGGGTAGCCGGCCTCAACACCCGCATCGATGAAAACCTTATAAAGCGGATTGCTCTGCATGTTGTTGCCGCCCGACACGCCAAGTGGCCCCGTCCCGCCGCGATAGTCGTTTTCACCGTTCTGCCAGGTCTCTGCCCGCTTGAAGTAAGGCAGGCAGTCGGCATAACTCCACCCTGTTGCACCGTGCGCTTCCCACTCGTCAAAGTCGCAAGCATGACCACGGACATAGACCATGCCATTGATTGAGGATGTGCCGCCGAGACCTTTACCACGCGGACAGGTGATTTGTCGGTTATCGACGCTAGGTTCGGGTTCGGAATTATAGCCCCAATTATAGGTCTTCGATGCCATCGGATAAGACAGGGCGGTCGGCATCTGGATCAGAATATTCCTGTCGCTACCGCCCGCTTCTAATAGCAAAACGCTGTGTTCTCCGCTGGCGGTCAGGCGATTGGCAAGCACGCAGCCAGCCGACCCCGCCCCAACAATGATATAGTCAAACGTCTTGTTCATTAGGCCACGACTTCTTTCTTATAAGCGGTGCGAAGTGCCGTGCGCTGCATAAATGTGAGGGCATAGATACAGCCATAAAGACCAATCACGACAAGGCCAATCCACTCAATCTTGAGCGGAGTGAACTGGTAAAAAAGGATCAGGCCGAATAACAGGCTCCAATGCGTCGCGACATAGCCGGGGCCACCAAGGCGGGCAACGGTAAGGTTCAAACTCTCTGAATAGAGCCGCGTCAGAGAGTCAAGAGAGTTCACGACAAAGATGATCCCGACAACAACCATACAGCCGCGAAGCAGGCCGACGAGTTCCAGCGCATTGTTATGATAATAGAACAGAACCGAGAACCAGAGTGCGATCGGGATGGATGGAATGATCAGCAGCGCTACCAATAGCTGCCATGCTTGTATTCCGCCGACAAAGCGGGCGACGAACTGACCGATCATAATACTCCATGCGAACCACCAGAACAGGTAGAAGGCGTGGTAATCGGTAAGTGGGCTAGCGAATTTTTGGATATTGGCGAAGTATCCGCCAATATTCGCACTGCTGGAAACAAACCCCGCTACCCCCATACCGCTTGTCAACCACATCAGACCGATCAGCGCAAAGAATAGCGCGGTCGAACCAAGTCCCAACCACTTGACATAGCGAATATCGGTGCTCGACAGGACCGCCAGCAAAACCACAAGTGCCACAAGCCCATATCGAAACGGCGC
Organism: Henriciella sp.; assembly: GCA_021776655.1. Lineage (GTDB taxonomy): Bacteria > Pseudomonadota > Alphaproteobacteria > Caulobacterales > Hyphomonadaceae > Henriciella. The sequence goes on from JAJFFK010000037.1 coordinate 106,532, forward strand.
GGTGATGCCGACAATGTAAGTTGGCAGGTAACTTAGGAAAAGAAAGCCGGTAAACGCGCAGGTCGCAATAATTACAGCGTTATTGATGAGCTTCACCCAACCGATCTCAAAGAGTTTTAGTTTCGGTTCGACAATGCAAAAATAGAAGGTTGTCAAAAAGTAGAATGCCCAGACGAGAAAGCCCCAAAACCCGAACTCAATTGCCAGTGCATTGGTGAACCCATATGCGGCCTCGGTCTCGTAAACCGGGAACTCTGTCAGCGGAAACATGATTAGCCCGACATCAAGTCCAGACGTGAAGAGTATCGCCATAAACGCGGCCAGCGACAGTGGGGCACTGCCCTTCAACACAGTCTTGCCAAACCGAATGACAATAGTAACAGATGTCAAAAGCGTCAGGGCGATCGCAATTGTGAGGATTGTATTCATGCTATTCACTCCCTGTATTGTAGTGCAACTCCATCCTCCAGTTCATTATGCTGGTGATCCCTATGCGGATCGAGAGGATCGTGAGTTGCGATGAGTTTTCCATAGAAATCCTGTATCAGTTCCTCAGCGTTGATTGATGGCTTTGTATTCATAGAACGCAGCGTAGTGCAGAGACATACAAACTCAAATGAGATTTTGTGGACCGTGCGTCTTGCCTCGGTGGGGCACTTAACCTCAAAAGAACGCACAATCTCATTTCGTTGAAATCGGCTTTGAAGGTCTTTTGGTATTGGCAAGCGTACATAGTACACTGTTCCACGCTTTACGAGGTGAGTAGGCCTTGCACCCGTCATGGGTGCCCCACCAGAAACCCGTTATCGGTACAGTCGATTGTAACAGTCTCTATAACAAGTACTGTCCAAAAACATACCTTGTTGATATATATGGTAAATTCGGAAAACTGGCGGAGAGAGAGGGATTCGAACCCTCGGAACGTTTGCACGTTCAACGGTTTTCGAGACCGTCCTATTCAACCACTCTAGCACCTCTCCGTGGGGCGTGGACCTAGCGTGCGGGCGAGAACTGTTCAAGCCCTGCTTTTCACTCCAGTTTAGGTTTGACTTGGAGTTCGGTTTGGTGTTTACCCGCGCCTTATTGTCCGCGCCTGCAAGGGCTGCGGCCGAAGTTTCATTTTTTGTGTTCCGGAAGGACGTGCGTCATGTTCGCGGTCATTAAGACAGGTGGCAAACAATATAAAGTTGCCGAAGGCGATGAACTCGTCATTGAAAAGCTCGAGATCGAAGCGGGTAAGGACGTCACATTTGACAGTGTCCTGATGCTTGGCAACGGCAAGAAGGTCACGATTGGCGAACCAATGGTTGCCGGTGCCAGTGTTGTTGCTGAAGTTACTGAACAGCGCAAAGGCGCTAAGGTAATGATCTTCAAGAAGCGGCAGCGCAACACCTATCGCCGCAAAAAAGGCCATCGCCAGCTTGAAACCCTAGTGACCATCAAGTCGATACTGGCCGATGGTAAAAAAGCACCTGCCAAGAAGAAGGCAGCGCCGAAGACTGAGGCGGCTCCTAAGGTCGCGGCTAAGGCGGCGGCTCCAAAGAAGGAAGCTGCGCCAAAGAAGGCACCAGCTAAAACCACTGCGAAGGCAGCAGTCGATGCGCGCGGCCGCATGGCCAAGGCCGATGGCAAAGCTGACGATCTGAAGCTGATTTCAGGTGTTGGTCCAGCCTTCGAGAAGAAACTCAATGGTGCTGGCATCTTCCACTTCGCTCAAATCGCGAAGCTGAAAAAAGCCCAGATCGCAGATCTTGAAGAAGAGTTGAACATGTCGGGCCGTGTCGAGCGTGACGAGTGGATACAGCAAGCCAAAGATCTCGCCAAGAAAGCCTAAGTAGCTGATTGCGATATCGAATTAGAGGAGCGCCAAGATGGCTCATAAAAAATCAGGTGGTTCAACCCGTAACGGCCGCGATTCAAATCCTAAATATCTCGGCGTCAAGAAATATGGCGGCGAGCATGTCATCCCCGGCAATATTATCATTCGCCAGCGCGGAACCAAAACCTATCCCGGTCGCGGTGTTGGCATGGGCAAGGACCATACGCTTTTTGCATTGATCGAGGGCAAGATCGAATTTACGCGTAAGCGGGATAACCGCCAGTACGTGACGGTTGTGCCAGCTGCACTGGCAGCAGAATAAAGCAGCTCGTAGGGCTGCCGAGACGGTGGCCGATATATTCTCGAAAGGGAGGCAGATCACTGCCTCCCTTTTTTTATGCTGATTTGAGATATAGGTAGGTGATATGACAACTCAATTTGAAATCTCCCTGGCTCGCCTGACTTTGCGGCCTCCAGCATCGAGCGATGCGATGCGGATCACCCAGTTGATTGGGCATAAGGATGTCGTTTGGAATCTTGGCCGGGCACCATATCCGTATCAATTGAAGGATGCAGAGGAATGGGTCGCAAAGGCCAAACAAAGCGCTCAGGATGGTGAGGAGTATTCTTTCTTGATCACGCATGCCGATGAGGGCGTGATTGGCTGTGTTAGTGTGACGCGGCATGGTGACGTTTGGGAGCTTGGTTACTGGGTCGGAAAGCCATATTGGGGCCAGGGCTTTGTCACTGAAGCGGCGATTGGAATCCTCAAATGGGCGCAGGACAATCTATCTGCAACAGGTTTCGTTGCTGGCCATTATGTTGATAATCCAGCCTCGGGAAAAGTGCTGGAAAAGCTTGGATTCAATCCGGTTGGGACGGCTCATTTGTTTGCCAGAGCGCGTGGATGTGATGTTCTCTCCATGCGCTATGTGCGTGGTGCTCCAGATGCGGCGGCTATGGTGCTCGATCACCACTAGGCGGGCTTTTATCTGGCTTGCAAAAGCGCTCGGCGCAGTTCGACTGGGTTGTAAAGTGATTGATCAGCTTGCTGCTCCAATTCCAGCTTCAGAGCATTCAGTTCGGCGTGGATATCCAATAATTGCACTTCATCGCGCACCATTTGGCTGATCCGGGTCAGGCGTGAACGTATGGCGGTCTGCTCGGCTTGGGGGTAGCGTTCATGCAGACGGCCGAGAGAAGTGCGTATGGCAAGTCGCAGCGCGCGGTCGCCACGCGTTGAGCCGATTGATTCTGATGCAAGTTGCACGAGTCCGTCCTGAATCATGCCGGTTTCGGTCTGCCAAGTGCGTGTCTCAATGGTATCTGGCGCGCATGCCGAATGGTCCAGAGTCCTGATATAAGCCGCCAGGCTTGCGATCGTCACAGGGGCGGGCAGCGCCCCCCCAAACTCCTCGGTGATTTGGGCTTGCAAAAAGGCCTCCAGAACGCCTGGCACATCTCTGGCCACGCGGATCTGGCCATCGGGTAAAGCAAGGTCTGGAATCGCGACGGGGTTGTTGATCTCATCGGCGCGTTGCGGCCCGAACAGGCCATGCGTGACATCAGCAGTGCCGGGCTGCCCGGAGATGCTTTCAAACATGAAGGCTTGATTGGCGCGGCCATTGCGGTGGCAGCTTGCACAGCTGAGACCGGCTTTTGAGGCCTGTCCGCCGAGCAGGAGGGGGCTGTGAAATAACAGCTTCCCAGCCGCAGCATTTGCCGGGGCGTCAGATGCCGCCTGACAAGTCGCCGGTTGAGCCGTCAGCGCTGCGACCGGATCATATCCGTCGGCCACCCAGTTCAATTCATTAATCGATACCGCCTGAGGTGGCGGCGACTGGCAGGTCGCCAAGACTGTTACGGCAACACAAACCGCAGCAAACTCAAGCTTCAAGCGGCGTCGGGGGTCAGCCATGCGCGCAACTCTTCGGTTTGTGTGCAGCCAAACGGGCACAGCGCTTCGAGTTTCATCAGCTGCACTTGCGCAGAAACCAGATTGCCTTGTTCGACATAGTACTCGCCAAGATACTCGTTGGCATTGAGGTGATCAGGTGCGATTTCAAGCGCTGCCGAGTAATAAGTTAAAGCGGTTTCAGATTGGCCTTTCTTGCGGTTTGCAAAGCCAAGATAAGTCAGAACGTCTGGATGAGGCCCCAAGATAAGCTCAGCAGCTTTCAGCTCGACAATCGCCTCGTCATAGCGCTCAAGATTGATCAGGCGAATGGCGTCCGAGTACAGCAAATCTCCATGCTCGAATGTCGCTTGTGTAATGGCCGGAATGAGGCTCGACGTTTCTGTCGCCTCGGTTGAGGGATTTTTTGCTGCTTCGATGTCTGCGATGGCCTTATCAATTGCTGCGGCATTGCTGCAAGCCTCCGCGCAGTCCGCTTTCAGCTCGCCCAAAGTGGCGAGGACCGCATCAGCTTTACCGATACGATCGGACTTTACATGCGCTACACCTAGCATTGCGTGCGCGTCAAGATTTGTCGCGTCATAGCGCACCGACTTTGCAAATGCTTTGGCTGCTGATTTGAACTCATCCTGTCCGAAATGCGCGAGTCCCAGCATATAGTGGCTATTGGCATCGGTTCGTGCGACGCGAACAACGCGTTTGAACGCTTTTTCAGCTTTTTTGAAGTCTGAATCGCGTAGGGATTGCACGCCGTTTTGATACTCTTCCACCGGGTCGTAAGATGGACCGCTACTGCTCGGTAGGGACCCACCACCACCACCACCGCCGCTTGCAAAAGCAGGCCCACCACTGGTTAGAGCAAGCATGGCGAGGGCAATCATTAGGGAACGTGTCATAGCGGTCTCCTTGGGCTCGAAACATAGCCTACTGGAAATCGACAAGATTGCACAGGCAATTTGTGGTTTTCACTCAGATGTGAAGCTCTGCGGGCGCGGCTGGTCTTCGCAGCAGGCTCGCTGTAGGAGGGCGCTATGAAGTTTCTTGATCAGAGCAAAGTCTATGTCAAAGCGGGCGATGGCGGGCGTGGTTCATCCTCGTTCCGGCGCGAAGCTTATGTCGAATTTGGCGGTCCTGACGGGGGGGATGGGGGGCGCGGCGGGCACGTCTATATTGAGGCGGTGGATGGCCTGAATACGTTGATAGATTTTCGATATCAGCAGCACCATAAGGCTGGCCGGGGCGTTCATGGCATGGGTAAACAGCGCCATGGGCGGGCAGGCGATGATTTAACCTTGAAGGTTCCAGTTGGCACGCAGGTTTACGAAGAAGATCAAGAGACATTAATCGCTGATCTCACCGAACTTGGACAGTTGATCATGATTGCAAAAGGCGGCAATGGCGGTTGGGGCAATCTACGCTTCAAAACAGCAACCAATCAGGCACCAAGGCGGGCCAATCCCGGTGAAGAAGGCGAAGAATGGACATTATGGCTGCGCTTGAAATTGATTGCAGACGCTGGACTTTTGGGTCTGCCCAATGCTGGCAAGTCAACATTTCTGAGCCGCGCAACAGCCGCCAAACCAAAGATCGCAGATTATCCGTTCACGACCCTAAACCCAGGATTAGGCATCGTTGATCTTGCGCCGGGTACAAGATTTGTTCTCGCCGATATTCCCGGCTTGATTGAGGGCGCCGCAGATGGTGCAGGACTTGGTCACCGCTTCCTTGGCCATGTTGAGCGCTGCAAGGTACTTCTGCACTTGATTGATTGTACGCAGGACGATGTCGCCGGGGCCTGGCAGACAATCCGGGATGAGCTGACTGCGTACGATCCTGCCATGAGTGGCAAGCCAGAGATCGTCGCGCTCAGCAAAGTTGATGTATTGGACAAGGAATTGGTCGATGAACAGGCAGTGTTGTTGAAGGCGGTCTGTGGTCAGGACCCTATGCGCTTGTCTGCGGTATCAGGTGAGAACGTCGAGCGCGCCCTGTGGCGCATGGCAGAGGCGCTGAATAGGGTCAATAATTCGAAAAACGAAGGCGAGGCGGATACCGATTGGAGTCCATTATGACTAGACTTGCATCGAGCATGTCGCCGCTGAATGACGCGCGGCGGATCGTCGTAAAAATTGGCTCTGCTCTGGTTGCCGATGGGTCGCGGGCTCGCCAAGCCTGGCTCAACGATCTTGCGCGCGATATTGCAGAGCTTCGTGACAGTGGCCGCGAAATTATTTTGGTATCATCCGGCGCAATCGCGCTCGGGCGTGGGCATCTCGGCGATGCGGTTCCCAAACGATTGGAAGACAAACAAGCCGCTGCGGCGCTCGGACAACCGCTTCTTATGGCGGCGCTAAGGCGCGCCTTTGAGGGACACAACATCCCCGTCGCACAAACTCTGTTGACGCTGGAAGATACCGAGAGCCGACGACGCTGGCTCAATGCGCGTGCGACTTTGGAGACACTGTTATCGGCCGGTGCGATACCGGTAATCAACGAGAATGATACAGTTGCAACCGATGAGATCCGCTATGGCGACAATGACCGCTTGGCGGCGCGGGTCGCCCAGATGATCAGTGCAGATGTTCTGGTTCTGCTGTCTGATATTGATGGCCTGTACACCCGTGACCCACGTAAAGACGCAGCTGCTGAGCATGTCGCCACGATTACAGAGCTGACGGCTGCCCATGTCTCGATGGCGGGCCAGCCAAACCAGGTCGCTGGAATTGGCAGCGGTGGTATGATCACAAAACTCGCCGCTGCGAAGATTGCCTGGTCGGCGGGATGTGCAACCGCGATAACGCTTGGCGATCGCCCAAAGCCGCTTACCGCCTTAGCAATGGGCGCGCGGGCAACATGGATATTACCGCGACTGACGCCTGACAAAGCCCGCCAGGCCTGGCTGAGCGGACATCTCGCGCCGGAAGGGAGTGTCTGCGTTGACGCTGGTGCTGTTGCGGCTCTCAAAAAGGGCGCGAGCTTGTTGCCAGTTGGCCTGACAGGGGTAAACGGCGACTTCTCACGCGGGGCCGCCGTTTTGATCAAAGGGACGGACGGTCAATTGGTTGCTAAAGGTGTTATTGCCTATAGTTCGGCTGAGGCTGCTCGCATTATCGGGCTGCAATCTGATGCGGTGTCTACAGTTCTTGGCTATCGTGGACGCCCGGCTTTGATCCATCGTGACGATTTGATACTGATCGCGGACGAGCGCTAAAACGGCTCTTTTTGTTCGTGACCCTGAATTGACTCAGGTTGGCAAATGCAACATACGCGAAATCAGATGGTGCCTTCCTAACCGAAGGCTAAGAGGGAAGCCGGTGTGAATCCGGGACTATACCCGTAACTGTTAGCTGAGAGCTAATGACCACGATGCCACTGGAGCCAATGAGCTTTGGGAAGGCGGTCAAAGGCAAGGATCAGCAAGTCAGGAAACCTGCCATCGCGTCGTTCGCCTGCCGGCCGGGAAAGCCAGTGGCAGTCGGGGTGTTTCCTCTGAAACGACATGAGAAAAGGCGCGTCGCTGCACCGGAAGCGAAGCTGCCTCAAAATGTCGTTTTTGCGCGCTCGCCGTCCGGTGACGGGGCGCGGTGGAATAGAAGAATGTTAAAACTTTCATTGAGTTTGAGTGTCGCTGCACTGGCGCTAACGGGCGCGGCGTATGGCCAGGATGCAAGCGAGGATCAAGGCGAAACAGTTCTTTTCGCAGACCTGATTTTGTCGACGATTGAAGTTGCAGGCTTACGCCCGATTCAAGAGCAGGACATCACAACCAGCATCACCATCATCGATGCGTCTGACCTGGCTGTGCGAGCCGCACCTTATGTGGCGGATCAGTTGCGGGCCGTGCCGGGAGTTGGAGTGTCGCGCTCAGGTGCCGTCGGCGCGCTAACGCAGGTGCGCATTCGCGGCGGCGAGGCTAATCACACGCTGGTCCTGCTTAACGGGGCTGAAGTGTCCGACCCAACCACAGGCGAGACCGATTTCGGCCTTTGGTCTGGCTTGAATGTCGAGCGGATTGAGGTCGCGCGTGGCGAGCAATCGGCGCTGTACGGCTCCGATGCGATTGGTGGTGTTGTGTCAATCACGACAGGCGGTGAGGGCCTGAGTAGCGCGCTTGAGTACGGTTCGTTAAATACGTTGCGCGGTGATCTAGGTTTTGCAACCGATGTCGACAATGGTCGCTTCGGGTTTGCAGTGTCGGGCTTCACTACGGACGGCGTTGATACGGCTGGTCTGGACGGCGAGAAAGACGGATCGGAAAGCTATTCCGCGCTCGCAACCGGCGCGTTCGATGTGACGAATGATTGGCTGCTAAGCGGTCTGGCGAGTTATCGCACAAGTATGGCGCAGACTGATCCGGACAGTGATTTTGATGGCCTGCTTGATAATGCTGATCGTGAAACCGAGAGCGTTCAGTGGCTGATTGGGACCGTGCTGGAAGGCGATGCGGCGGGCTTCAACCATGTGTTTCGGGCCAGCTATAATGACGTAACGCGTGAGAATACTGCCGATGACGTATTTGCTGATGAGACGATCGGTCAGCGTACGAAACTGAGCTATAGCCCGTCGCGTGATTTCGTACTGGCAACGGGTGAACTCACCCTGTCGGGCTTGATCGATTGGGAAAGCGAAGATTATGAACGTGTTGGTATCGCGTCTTTCTTTGGTGACCCTAATCAGACAGCGAGCTTTGATACGCTAGGGCTGGCAGGCGAGGCCTTACTTTCGCTCGATCATCTTGCACTGACGGCATCGGTTCGCCGTGATGATAATGATGGCCGTTTTGACAATGCTACGACATGGCGCGCCGGAGCGGCGTACAATTTCGACGGTGGTGCAAAAATTCGCGCCAGTGCCGGGACCGGAGTGAAGAACCCGACTTTCACCGAATTGTTCGGCTTCATTCCGGCCAGTTTCGTTGGCAATCCAGACCTGAAGCCGGAACAATCGACCAGTTGGGAAATCGGCTGGGATCAGGATTTTGGCGATGTCCAAACCTCGCTGACTTACTTCTCGGCAGAACTGGAAGACGAGATTTTCACGCAGTTCAATCCAGACTTTACATCTATGGCGGCCAACCGTGGCGGGACAAGTGAACGTAACGGCATCGAGGCATCTATGCGCTGGGCGATCAGTGATGAGTTGGACCTGTCGGGCGCAGTGTCGAATATCTCATCACAGAGCGATACTGGCGCAGATGAGATTCGCGTGCCGGAATGGACGGGGAGTGCGGCGTTGAACTGGACGCGCGGTGGTATGCGCGTCGGACTAGCGGCTGATTATGTCGGCGAGCAAGGTGATACCGATTTCGGGACGTTCCAGCCGGTTGATCTGGATGCCTATTGGTTGGTTTCGGCGACGGTGGAGTTCCCCATTACGGATCGACTCTCGCTAACTTTGCGCGGCGCAAACCTGCTGGATCAGACTGTCACCGACGTGTTCGGTTATCACGCGCCTGGTGCTGGTGTGTTTATCGGACTGAAGCTACGCTAACATGATGCGGCTGATGGTTCTGTTTTCGGTAATGATGCTGGCGGCGTGTGGCGGGGAACTCCCGGTACGCGCGGTCAGTGGCACGCCGATGCGAATTGTCAGCCTCGATTATTGCGCTGATCAATATGTGCTGAAAATGGTTGATCGGGAGCGAATACTTGCGGTGTCGGCGGAAGCGGATGCGCCATTTTCCTATATGCGCGAAGCGGCCAAGGGCGTTCCAAGCGTGCGACCGTCAGCCGAGAACGTTCTAGCTTTGAAGCCGGACTTGATTGTGCGCTCTTATGGCGGCGGCCCGAACGTGGTGGCCTTCTTTGAGGGGGCGGGTGTGCCGCTTTTGCAGATCGGGTGGGCCAGTGACTTGGAGGGTATCAAACGGGTCACGCGCGAGATGGCCGCCGGTCTGGATGCTGCAGCGATGGGCGAAGACATGGTTGCTGATCTTGATGCACGGTTGGCCGTTTTGAGGGCGGGCAGCAGTGGCTCAAAAGCGCTGTACATGACGCCCGGCGGGGTCACGTCTGGGCCGGGATCATTGGTGCATGAAATGCTGATTGAGGCCGGGCTGGAAAATTTCATGCTAGCCCCAGGTTGGCATGAGTTGCCGCTGGAGGAGCTGGCGCGGTCACAGCCAGACATGGTCGCCTTCGCCAGTTTCAATAGCCACAGGACGCCGTGGAGTTCAGCGCGCCATCCGATTGCCCGCGCGCAGGTGCGTGACCTGCCAACCACCCAAATAGAAGGCGCGTGGACGTCTTGCGGCGCGTGGTTCTTGGTCGATGCAATTGAGGCTTTGGCGGAGGCGACACCATGAGCGGACGCGGCTTAACTGTTCTGTTAATCGCGGCGAGTGCGCTGGCGATGTTTGCCGCGTGCCTGCTTGGCTCAACCTCTATGGGCTTCGGGCGCGTGCTCACGGCTTTGATTGGGCAAGGCGATGTGGCAGACCAGATTATCGTCTGGCAAATCCGTTTGCCGCGCGCTTTGGCGGCGTTTGTCGTAGGCACTGCTTTGGGCGTCTCAGGGGCCGCTTTGCAGGGCCTGTTGCGCAATCCATTGGCCGAACCGGGCGTGCTCGGCGTGTCAGCTTCTGCCGCCTTGGGCGCGACCTTGGTGATCTATTATGGGCTCGCCAGCCTGTCACCATGGGTGATGCCCGTCGCAGCGATTGCCGGGGCCTTGGTGGCGACAGCCGTGATCGCGCTGGCGGCTCTGCGAACCCGATCAGTGGTGACTTTGATTTTGATCGGCGTGGGTCTGTCGAGCTTTGCCGGGGCTTTGATGTCGCTGTTGATGAACTTTGCGCCTAACCCGTTCTCACTCAGCGATATGATCAATTGGATGCTTGGATCGGTGGCGAACCGTAGTTTTGATGATCTCGCGATTGCTGCGCCGTTTATGCTCGCTGGTTTGGGAATATTGTTCGCCACAAAGCGCGGTCTTTCGGCCCTGACATTGGGCGAGGAAGCGGCCAGCGGGATTGGGTTGGACTTGCAGAAACAGCGGATATTTGTCGTGCTTGGCGCGGGTTTGGCGACAGGTGCAGCGGTATCGATTGCCGGGGCGATTGGCTTTGTCGGTATCGTTGCGCCGCATATTGTCCGCCCGTTTGTCGGGCATGACCCGGCGCGGTCTCTACTGCCGTCTGGCTTGCTCGGTGGATTGCTATTGGTCGTCGCGGATATTCTCGTGCGCCTGTTACCGACGGCGTTTGAATTGAAATTAGGCGTGGTTGCGGCCCTGATTGGCGCGCCAGCCTTCGTCTGGATCGCCATGCAAAGGGGGGCCGGACATGAATGAGCTGATTGTTTCCGGCCTCAGCGTGAAGCCGCAGGATGCGACGCTGGTAAAAGACGCGTCCTTTACGTTGAAACCGGGCGATCTGATCGCCGTTCTAGGGCCTAATGGGGCGGGGAAAACATCGCTGCTGCGTGGCGCTTTGGGGCTCATCGCGATCAATAATGGTCAAGCAAAGTTGAACCGGACTGCGACGGCTGACCTGTCGCCGATGGTTCGGGCGCAATCAGTGGCTTACCTGCCGCAAGCGCGTCCATTGGCGTGGCCCAATTGCGTGCGTGACGTTGTGGCTTTGGGGCGGTTTGCGCATGGCGCGACGCTGGGCCGATTGGGTGAGGCGGATGCTGAAGCCGTTGACGCAGCGATTGCTGCTTGCGGTGTTGCTCATCTGGCGCAGCGCCAGACCGATACGCTGTCGGGTGGGGAATTGGCGCGGGTGCATTGCGCGCGGGCCTTTGCCGCCAAAGCGCCGTTACTGATCGCGGATGAACCTGTCGCGGCGCTGGATCCGCGCCACCAATTTCGGATTATGGATATGATCCGTGGCTTTGTAGACGATGGCGGTGGGGCGATGGTCGTGCTGCACGATGTGGCATTGGCAGCGCGATATGCGAGCCGCATGATCTGGATGAAGGATGGCGTCATTGTTGCCGACGGATCGCCTGCCGAGACCCTGACGCAGCAGCGGATCGCTGACATATATGATGTTCGCGCGAAGGTTGATGGCCTGAATGTTCGCCTTGATGGCGCGATTTAGGCGGCGCATTTCAATTGGTCCTCTTGGCGCGGCGTCTTGTATCTCTATGGTCATCGCCAGCATGACAAACGGGGAGATTCGGGCATGGCAGAGCCATCAGAAGACATCGATAAAGCCGGGTATTGGCGTGCCACGCGCGGGTTGACCCTTCGTCTGCTTGCTATCTGGTTTATGGTTTCATTCGGTGCCGGCATTCTGTTTCGTGATGTTCTCGATCAAGTGTCGATTGGCGGCGCGCCGCTCGGGTTTTGGTTCGCGCAGCAAGGCTCAATCTATGTCTTTGTCGGGCTGATTTTCTACTATTGCTGGGCCATGGCGCGGCTCGAACGCAAATTTGGCGTGAAGGGGTAGGGTGATGGACCAACAGATGTGGACCTATCTCTTCGTCGGCGTCACGTTCTCGATCTATATTGGTATAGCCCTGTGGGCGAGAGCCGGTTCGACGGGCGAGTTTTATGTCGCGGGCCACGATGTGCATCCGGTGGTCAACGGCATGGCAACGGCAGCCGATTGGATGTCGGCGGCGTCATTCCTGTCGATGGCGGGCTTGATTGCTTTCATGGGCTATGGCGGCTCGGTTTATCTGATGGGCTGGACCGGCGGCTATGTCTTGCTGGCCGTGCTGCTTGCGCCGTACTTGCGTGAGTTTGGCAAGTTCACCGTGCCGGACTTTGTCGGTGACCGCTACTATTCCAGAACCGCCAGATTGATCGCGGTCCTGTGCGCGCTGTTTGTCTCATTCACCTATATCGCCGGACAAATGAAGGGCGTTGGGGTAGCCTTTTCGAGTTTTCTACATGTCGATTACAATGTCGGCATCATGATCGGCATGGTGATCGTGTTTGTCTACGCCGTCCTCGGCGGTATGAAGGGCGTGACTTACACTCAGGTGGCACAATATGTCGTCTTGATCTTTGCGTACACCGTACCCGCGATCTTCATGTCGATCATCATTACCGACAATCCAATCCCGCAACTTGGTTTCATTGGCAATGCCAGCGGGACTGATGTTTCGATGCTGGCAAAGCTCAACACCGTCGTGACGGATCTGGGCTTCAAAGAGTATACACAGACCGACAAATCCATGTTCGACATGTTTGCGATCACCGGGGCGCTGATGTTCGGCACGGCGGGATTGCCGCATGTGATTATTCGCTTCTTCACTGTGAAAAGCGCCAAGGCGGCGCGGATTTCGGCGGGCTGGGCGCTGGTTTTCATCGCCTTGCTGTACACAACAGCACCGGCTGTGGCGTCTTTCGCACGGCTGAATTTCATCGATACAGTGAATGAGAGCACGTATGCGTCGGAGCAGGCTGCAGAAGGTGAGACGCAGACACCGGGCTGGTTCGGCAATTGGGAAACCACAGGCTTGCTGGCCTGGGAAGACAAGAATGAAGATGGTAAACTGCAATATCGTGCGGGCAAACCGTTTGAGGAATCCAAGCCATACTATTCCGGTGTGATCGGGGTGGACGGTCACCGCGAGCTTGAACTGTGCGAAACCGAAGATCAAAAAAATTGCAACACGCTGACCAAAAATGCCAATGAGGTCTATGTCAGCAACGATATTATCGTTCTCGCCAATCCTGAAATCGCGCAGCTGCCCGGCTGGGTCATTGGGCTGGTCGTCGCGGGCGGTCTGGCGGCGGCGCTATCGACGGCGGCTGGTCTTCTCATGGTGATCGCCTCGGCGGTTAGTCACGATCTATGTCGGCGAACCTTCTTTCCGAATATGGATGACAAGACGGAGCTTAGGGTCGCGCGCGGCGCAGCGGCAGGCGCAGTGGCCGCAGCGGGCTTACTCGGCGTATTTGCTTCGCAATTGGGTTTTGTTGCGCAGGTTGTGGCCTTTGCGTTTGGTTTGGCGGCGGCGTCGCTGTTTCCGGTCATCTTTCTTGGGATATTCTGGAAACGGATGAACAAAGAGGGCGCGATTACGTCCATGCTGTTCGGCCTGATCTCGACCTTCGCCTATATCTACTATTTCAAGTTCATGAATACGGATCCGGCAGGTTGGTGGTTTGGGGTTTCGCCTGAAGGCATTGGCTTCATGTTCATGTGGGGGTCATTGGCGCTTGGCATAGCTGTGGCCTTGCTCACGCCGCCGCCGCCGCAGGACATACAGGACCTGGTTGAGGATATTCGTATTCCGGGCACGCGCGTGTCACACGGCCTCGCAGATCGTGGGATGGCGCCTGTGCATGGTGAGTGACAGGGCAAGGTTACACAAAAGGTTGCTTCACAATGCCCGCTAAATACGCAATCTATATGGCTGAACCGAATTGAATATCTGGGAGATTTTCGTTGACTGCAGAAACCATATATCAGGTCCCCAAAGAATTTGCCTGGGGCGCAAAACTGAGCCCGCGATCTTACCGGGTGAAGTATGATGCCTCAATTGCCAACCCGGAACAGTTTTGGGCCAAGGAAGGCGAGCGCCTCGACTGGATGACGCCCTACACAAAGGTCAGGAACGCCTCGTTTGAGCAAGCTGATTTCGGTATTCGTTGGTATGAAGACGGTGTCCTGAATGTCAGCGCCAATTGCATTGATCGCCACCTAGAGACGCGCGGCGACAAGTCTGCCTTCATCTGGGAGGGCGACGAGCCGGGCGATAGCGCGGTCATCACGTACAAGACGCTACATCACGCTGTCTGCAAATTCGCAAATGTCCTTAAAAAACTCGGCGTCAAGAAAGGCGACCGGGTGACGATCTATATGCCAATGATTGTTGAGGCGGCCTATGCCATGCTCGCCTGCGCGCGCATTGGCGCTGTGCATTCAGTTGTGTTCGGCGGCTTTAGTCCCGAGGCCTTGTCCGGGCGGGTCATTGATTGCGATTCAAAGTGCATCATTACCGCCGATGAGGGCGTTCGAGCTGGTCGCAAGGTTCCACTCAAGGTGAATGTCGATGCCGCCTGCGAGATTGCTGGCGACCTGGTTGAATCGGTTCTCGTCGTGCGCCGTACAGGTACGCCGGTGGCGATGAAAGAGGGCCGGGATCACTGGCTCGATGAGATCGGTGCAACCGTTTCTGCTGACTGTCTGCCAGAACCGATGAGTGCCGAGGATCCGCTCTTCATTCTCTATACGTCTGGCTCGACAGGGAAACCAAAAGGTGTCTTGCACACCACAGGCGGATACCTGGTTTGGGCCAGCATGACGCATGAATACGTCTTCGACCTGAAGGAGGACGATGTATATTGGTGTTCGGCAGATGTCGGTTGGGTCACCGGACACAGCTATATCGTCTATGGTCCGTTGGCGAATGGCGCGACCAGCCTAATGTTTGAGGGCGTGCCAACATACCCGGATGCATCACGTTTCTGGCAGGTTTGCGACAAGCATCAGGTAACAATATTCTACACCGCGCCAACTGCAATACGCGCGCTGATGCGTGAAGGCGACGGCCCGGTTAAAGCCACGAGCCGCAGCTCGCTACGCTTACTCGGTACAGTTGGAGAGCCGATCAATCCGGAAGCTTGGGAATGGTATTTCCACACCGTGGGCGACGAGCGTTGCCCGATTGTGGATACATGGTGGCAGACCGAAACAGGCGGTGCGATGATTGTCCCACTGCCTGGCACAACCGACATGAAGCCAGGCGCAGGTAGCCATCCATTCTTTGGCGTTCAACTCGCGCTGGTTGATGCCGATGGTAATATTCTTGAGGGCGAGGCGGAAGGTAATCTGATTATTACCGATAGCTGGCCTGGCCAAATGCGCACGGTGTATGGCGATCATCAGCGCTTTATCGACACATATTTTACGGCTTATCCCGGAAACTATTTCACGGGTGATGGATGCCGACGTGACGCGGACGGGTTCTACTGGATCACCGGCCGCGTCGATGATGTCATCAACGTATCTGGTCACCGGATGGGGACAGCGGAAGTGGAGAGTGCATTGGTCTCACATGATGCGGTCGCTGAAGCTGCCGTTATTGGCTATCCGCACGAGATCAAAGGGCAGGGCATCTATGCCTATGTTACAGTCAGAGCCGGTGTCGAGGTTGATGATGAGTTGAAAGCCAGTTTGGTCGCGCATGTCCGAGAAGAAATTGGCCCGGTTGCCAGTCCTGATCTGATCCAGTTTGCGCCGGGCTTACCGAAAACTCGGTCAGGCAAAATCATGCGGCGGATATTGCGGAAAATAGCCGAGAATGATTTCACTAATCTTGGCGACACGTCGACACTTGCCGAGCCAGAAGTTGTTGAGGACTTGATTGAGAATCGGCAAAATCGCTAGGATTTCGATTTCTTTTTAGCGCCCGCCCCGGACTTCTTTTTCTTCTTCTTTTTCTTCGGCTTAGGTGCGTCAGCTTTAACTGCCTTTGGAGTCGCTTCTGGCGGCGGCATCGGGGGCTTCATCCGGGTGCGGTGAAACGTCTTGCGCTTGGTGGCTTTTTTTCCTGTCACACGGGATTTTCGGGTCGATGCAACAGCCAGCAATTCGTCCAACGAGTCCTTCAGACATTGAATGAAGAACGGCGTGTCCGGCATCATTTGGCGGGTTGTGGTGACGTTAAACGTGATCCGGCCATCATAACTTGGCGTGGCGATGAAGAGGCCCATGCCTGCCCCAATCGGAGCGAGCGCATAGGCGTCGCTCACTTTCGCGCCGCAGAAATAAATTGGGAATTGTAGCCCTGCAACATTTGAAACGATCGCATTGCCCGTCTGCTCATTGGCCAGTCCGGAATTGATCAGCAACGGCCCGAGGGTTGCCAGAGCGAAAGGTGGGACATGCTTGGAGAGATCCGTCATCACGCGGGCACCTAGGCCGCTTTTTTCGGCTTTGGCAGACTGCGACGCAATTGTAATGGCTTTCAATCGGTCGAGTGGATCGGGAATATTGGTGAACAATGGCACAGTCATCGCTGAAATGTTGTTGCCGTCACTTTCTTGTGCGGACCCGCTACCGCTTCGCTTGTTGACCGGCGCCGTGATTACCAGGGTTTCTTTTGGCAATTCTTTCTTGGCGCTGAGATAGGTTCGAAGCGCGCCTGAACAGACGGCCAAAACGACGTCATTGATTTTCACGTCATTGAAGGCTGAGCATACCGTTTTGAAATCCGCCAGAGCAAAGACTGCTGCATCGAAAGCGCGGTTGGGAGAAACTTCTCCATTGAAGCGTGTTGACGGGATTGATACGCCTTCGCTTTGCCCCTGTGTCGCTCTGCGCGCGGCCGCTTTGGTAAGGGTCGGCCCGAGACGCAGCGCGGCATTAGCAAAACGGAGCGGTGCGGTGGCATTGTTTACGGCGGCACGGGTAAGGAGTTGATTAGATGTAGGTGTGCTTTCACGTACCATCGTCCGGCGCGCAGGCGGCGGAATAAGCGGTGGACCGTCAGGCCCTGCGTCCATCATCGAGAACATGAATTCCTGAGCT
Organism: Henriciella sp.; assembly: GCA_021776655.1. Classification (GTDB taxonomy): domain Bacteria; phylum Pseudomonadota; class Alphaproteobacteria; order Caulobacterales; family Hyphomonadaceae; genus Henriciella. The sequence goes on from JAJFFK010000037.1 coordinate 123,701, forward strand.
GAAGTGCCATCCACGGCGGAATGGTGCATCTTGACCACAATCGCAAACGACCCTTCGCTATAGTTCTCGACATTGGTTAGCCCCTCAATGACGAAAACCTCCCAAAGCGGGCGGGACATGTCGAGTGGGCGTGAGTGAATACGCGCGATGTGGATACAGAGTTGGCGCCAATCTGCCGGCTCGGGCAGGCGGCCATGGCGGACATGATATTCCAGATCAAAATGCGGATCTTCAACCCAATAAGGGAAATCAACATTGAACGGCAGGCGCATTAGTTTTTGACTGTAAAGCGGCGCATTTGATAGACGGTTCTCTATTGTCGAGAGAATTTCCTTGAATCGAACCAAACCGTTTGGCGCGGTTGCCTGATCACAAATCATCACCGAGGTAACGTGTGAGGCGATCTTTCCATCTTCCATGAACAGGAATTGGGCATCTTGGGGCTTAAGCTGTTTCATGTACTCAACGATTCAATTTTGCGCAGGTCTGCAGGCTATATACGACAACAATCCAATTATGGTGAATCTGGTGTGCAAAATTTGCGCCAAATCAACCGTCTGATACAACCCTGAGCTGGCGCTCATTTGGGCTATCTGCCGGATTAAGGCGGGCTTCTTCCGCACGTGTGCGAATGAGCTTCAACTCATGGGTGACTGTCTTTATTTCCTTCAAGAATGCCAATCGGGCCGTGCGATCCCCGCTTTTTCCGTCAGGAATCAGTCCACGATTTTGGGCCAGTTGATAGCCATTGGAGAACATAAGTTTTCCGATAGATTCTTCGCTGGTGATCTGGCGTTGCAGATAAGCCTGTTTGCCCAATTTCAAAGCGCTCTCGACGACCGATTTTTGGGCCAGATCTTCGCCTGGCTCTGTTTTTGAAATAATGTCAGCGACGATGCTATAGGCCTCGACAAAGGGTCTCAAAACCGCGTGTGAAACCAGAGGCGTGAGGTTTCGTAGCATCGCGTCGGCCTCGCCTGCGATCAAACGTGTTTTCCAATCAGGTATTGATCGCACAAGCTCAGCCTCAATAACTTTCTGGTGGTCGACCCAATCTGGATAGAAAAATTCGAATTTAAACACATCACGCACATGCTTAATCGCCTCCCAGAAGGCCTCAATTGTGACGGCTTTGGAGAGCCGTGACATCCGCAAAAGGGCGACCTCAATCAGCGCCTTGTCGACGAAGAAATGAATTGAATTGTTGCGATAATAACTAGCCTCAAAATGCTTGCCGTCGGCAATTGAAAAGACACTTTCAGTGCCGCCATCATAGCGTGACACGATACCAATTTCGATCATCGCACGGGCAACATTCCGAACACGCTCTTCATCGGGAACTTGTAACTCCTCTGTCATCGGTAGATTTCTCTCCCGCGCCCAATCGGCCAGCGCCACCATTTCCCGGCTGGATTCAGTCTCGGTCAGGGCTTGCGGTGCGGCACCAGTCAAAACCAGAGAGTATAGCGATGAAGGGGTGAGCGGCGTTACGGCATTGGCGTTGACCGAGGCTTCAAAGGCCAGCTTCTGCAACTCGATTGAGAAACTGTCTGAGCCGGCCTCGAGCGCAGTTTTGAATTTTTTGCTGGTTGTATCGACAACAACCGGATCGCCAATGCCAATGGAAATACGGCCTAGCGGCTTGCGCAAGCTACGCAAATAGCCAATGAACCAGGATATGCTCTCGCGCCTTTTGGTCGTGCCTGATTGTTCGCGCGCATAATCGCCCAACTCGGCGATAAGGTCATAGTAGATTGATATTGGAACGATGTTCATATCTGTAATGTTCTTGTTTGCGGCCGCTTCTACGACATATTTGAGGATGCCAAATCGCGGCGGCATCAGCTTGCCATTGCGTGAACGTGTGCCCTCCAGCGCCCAGGATATCGGGAAGCGTTTTTCCAAAAGCCATGTCAGGTAGAACCTGAGTACGGCTTTATAGACGGTTGAATCCATCTTGCGGCGTATGAAAATTGTGCCCGCGCGGCTCATCAAATAGCCGACACCAAAGAAGGCCATATTGTTACCACCGATTGTATGGACCAGTGGGAACCGCTCGTCCTGTGTGGACAGTAGAATGGCAAAACCATCAATATGGGTCTTGTGGGTCCAGACGAGCGCGGTTGGCTTGGTCAGCGCAAGTTCACGTACTTCATTCATTCTCGCTTTGTCGTAGACCAGGTCTTTTTCGTAACCGAGACTGCTGACCTTGCGCGCAAAGCTACCACTGAGGCTGATATGCGGCGCTTGAATATTCGGGACGAGTTCTTTCAGGCACGCTCTGGCTTCGATTTTGACAGCCTCAAGTGTCTCACCTGTTTCGCCGGCAATTTCCGCTAATTGCGCTTGAAAGTGAGGACGCCCCCAGATCGATCGGCGGGCATGTCGCGGATATTTTACCGTGTCGCCAGTGGCCCGGCGCGAATCGCGTTCAATCGTGACTGCGGCTTCCAGCGCAATGAAATTAGCTAACAAGTTGAGGTCAGTGCGAGCTGGCGCGAGAGAGTCAGCGGCCATACTGTCATATTTGGCTTGTAGGGCCTTGAGCGTTCCAAACTCACCAACCACGATGGCGGCTCGCTCCGGGCTAGTGTTCAGGACGCGGCCTTGACGCCAATTGCTTTGAACCAGGCGCGTCCAGGAATGGATTGCTAGCCAGGATTGACGGTCCTGGGTTTTAGGCTTCCAGACCACGCCAATGGGAACAATATCAAGGGTTTCAGATACTCCAATACGCTCGGCAAGGCCTTCATGTACCAGATCGTCACCTTGGTGGCGTTCGCCGAACCAGGCTATGCAGGCGCGCTCGTCTTCGGGCAGTCCTTCAAAATGCTCATCAATGTATGATTGCAGAATACGCCGTTCGGTTTTGGTATTGGCGAACATCAACATCAGGCGTGGGCGTCCCGGACGATTGGGCAAAGCGCCGACAATCTGAACGCCCGTGGAGGTCATTCGGGATACTTGATTTCTATCGCCCGTGTCCGTCATGACTATCCTGGCTCGGCTTCTGACTGGGTCTGCGTTCGCAGCAGGCCTCGAAAAGCACGGCGTGCTGTCGAGCCTTCGTGGCAGGCTTTGTAGACTTCGTGCGCAATCGGCATTTCGATGCCATGCTCGGCGGCCAAATCCATCACGATCTTGCTGGAATTGATCCCTTCGGCGACCTGATTCATGTCTTTGATGATCTGGTCAACGGTTTGGCCTTTGCCAAGTTCAACGCCAACATGATGGTTGCGGCTGAGGCTGGATGTGCAGGTCGCCATCAAGTCGCCGAGGCCCGCTAGGCCGGCAAATGTTTCAGGGCGTCCGCCCATTGCGACACCTAGCCTGGTGATTTCGGACAAGCCGCGCGTGATCACCGCTGACCGCGTATTCTCGCCAGCGCCTGTGCCGTCGCCCATGCCAGACGCAATCGCGATTACATTCTTGAGGGCTCCACCAAGTTCGCAACCAACCATGTCGGTGCTGCGATAGACTCGAAACAGATTGGACTGGAAGACCGCTTGCAGGCGCGCGACAATCGTTTCGTCTTCAACCGCTATTACGGTTGCAGCAGCGTAGCCCTGTACGATTTCGCGGGCCAGATTGGGGCCGGTCAAAACCCCGGGAGGATGACCCGGCAGGATTTCCTCGATGATTTCGGTCATCCGGTAGCGGGTTTCCGGTTCGAACCCCTTGGCCAGGCTAACCACAGGAACCCAGGCGCGAATGTGCGGCTTGATGCTGATCAGGGTCTGGCGCATGGCCTTTGAAGGAACGCCCATCACGACCAAATCCGCGTTGCGCACGGCGTCGGCCAAGTCATCAGTCGCTTTGAGGTCTTTATGCAACTTCAGGCCAGGGAGATAGCGACTATTGGCCCTGTTCTCGTTGATATCAATCGTCGTTTTTCGATCGCGAGCCCAGAGGACCGTAGGCGCATTTGCGGCGACAATAGAGGCCACCGTGGTTCCCCACGAGCCAGCCCCGATAACAGCAACTTTCAGGTCCATTCAGTGCCTCCCGCGTGGTCCGTGAAAACGTATGATCACGTGGCTTGAAAGCACTCTATGCAACAAATTGTCATTTGGGAATTGCAAACCTAGGAAATTGAAAAATCAACACATAAACAGGTGTGTGCCGTTAAAGCGTGTCGCTTTGGCCGAGTGTATCCAGGAATTTCTGCCGCACGTCGTCGACATGTTTATTGAGGGTTTTTATCGTCCATCGCTTGGTCTTGATCGGCTTGAGGACGGTCACCTTGATCTGCGTCGGCTTGGCAATGTGCTGACCTTTCGGCAGAGCATCGGAGCTGTTGTGGATAACCACAGGCACGATCGGTACGCCAGCTTGCATCGCGATATGGAAGGCTCCCTTTTTGAACGCCCCCAGTTTCTTACCCCGACTGCGAGTTCCCTCTGGGGCCAGGCACACGGACAGGTTCTCTTCTGTAAGGGCGGTGATGACAGGTTTGATCTGCTCAATTGCTTTGGCCGACGAAGACCTGTCGATAAAGACGACACCGGCATATGTCAGTGCTGGCCCGACAATCGGAAACTTCTTGATTTCCTGCTTGCCAATGCCGGTAAAATCCTGTCGCAATAATTTGCCAATTACCACAGTATCAATCGAGCTTTGGTGATTGAAGATGAACACAGCAGGGCGGTGCGACCAGAGATGTTCCTCGCCTTCGATATCATAGGTTAATCCGGCGAAGGCCGACGCGAAATCTGTCCAGATCGACATACTGGCATTCAAAGCGGTACGCTTGTTCCCAGATGCCGCCCAGAGCGGCGCTGTCAGCGCCATCGATGTTGGCAGCATGGCATAGATCGCCCCTGTACGGGCAATCTGAGATAGGGTTGGGCGACCACCACTCTTGAAGTTACAGACCGGGTAACTTCGGTTGCGAGAGATGGCGGTCAGTTTCTTGCTCGGATTAACCACGCGTGGGTGGCCCACTACTTCGAGCAAAGGCAGGTCGTCTTCACTATCTGTATAGAAGAAACTATCTTCGAGATCAGCTTCAAACTCTTCGCAAAAATCTTCTCCGGCGGTGCGTTTGCCTTCGCCGAAACAGGTTGGACTGATCACTTCGCCAGTGAATACGCCGTCTTCCACTTCAAGATCAGTGCACAATATGTACTCGATATCGAGTTCACGAGCTGCAGGTTCAATCTGATACTTTGTGGCTGATGAGACGATAGCAATTGTGTGACCCATCGATCTATGAGCATCCAATAGCGCGCGCGCCTCTGGATAGATCGCCCCGGCAATGCGCTTGCGGTAAACGCGCTCCCCGAGCTCTTCAAAGACGAATTCAGCTTGGCCGCGCATGACATTCGCCGTTGCCGCCATAAGGCCGGAAAAATTCAATCGTCCAGTTGAGAATTTAGTGATAGCGCCGACCTGATAGCGCAGATCGCGCGGGGACATCGCACCAGATTTGACCTGCTCAGACAGAAATGAGGTTGCCGAATAGCCCGCGATGAGGGTCTTGTCGAAATCGAAGAACGCCACAATATGTGGCCCCTGTTCGGCATCGTGAATATCATCGATAAACTGGTCGAAGGTTCGATTGGCCATAGGGCGATTTCCAAATACTATCTACGGTTATGCATTACCTTTGCATACTGGCATAAAACTGCCAATATTCGGTGAATTTCAAACTACAAAATCGAAGGAAGCTGCCGGTGCCGCAATCGAAATACATGTTAAAATCTCATACTGATGGGTTGGAACTCCAGGCCTATTGCTGGACACCACCCAAAACGGCGGTTGCGACCGTGCAGATCGCCCATGGACTGGCTGAGCATGGCCAGCGTTATGATCGGTTCGCCGAGCATCTGAACCGATGCGGCTTCCTCGTATATGCCCATGATCATCGTGGCCATGGCGGCTCTGTTCCGCCTGGCAAAGAGCTTGGGACGGTTGGCGCACCGGGCTGGGATGGTCTGGTTGCGGATGTGATACAGCACAGCGAATATATTCAAGCCAAGCATGATGACATACCGAACTTCATCTTTGGTCACAGCCTCGGGTCGTTTGCAGTGCAACAATTTCTACTGACCCACAGCCAAAGCGTGACTGGCGCTATTCTATCTGGCTCGACCGATATTGCGATGGTTGCTCAGATGGTTGCCGCTACTGGGCAGGCCCCATCTTTTGAGGCTTATAATGCTGCTTTCGCGCCAAACCGGACAGAGTTTGATTGGTTGAGCCGTGATGATAGCGAAGTCGACAAATACATCGCTGACCCTCTATGCGGGTTCGATGCTGAGGAGGCTTTAACAGCCGGATTGATGCAGGTCGCTGGCGATCTCGGTGAGCCAAGTCGGCTGCAGAATATTCGAAATGATTTGCCCTTGCTCGTGTTGGCGGGGGATGCCGATCCGCTGAACGGGGCTCTCGCGCTGCTTCATAGCCTGGTGGCGAAGTATCAGTCAGCCGGGCTCAGTGACGTGGTGACGAAGTTTTATCCAGGCGGACGTCATGAGATGCTGAATGAGACTAATCGCAATGAGGTTCAGCGGGATATTTCCGACTGGCTGATGGCGCATATTTAGGCATTTTAGATCACACATCCCAGTGATAACGAGATGGCTGCATTTATGCTGCAGTGCAAAAAACGCTTTGCGGTGGTGAATAAATAGTTACATCTTATCAATCAAATGCTGAGAGCATCGAGATATGCCACGGCCGAGAGGGAGTGAAATGTCAGAACTTGTAGGAACTCGCCCACTGTTTCCACTGCCTTTTTTAGAGCCATTTCGCGCTCTGGGCGAATTTGCAATGCGGCCTGCAGGTGACAGATTTTTGAGATTCGCACCGGATGGGGATAATCATCCAGTGCTAACTTTACCTGGGTTTTTAGCGAGTGACGGCTCTACAGCGTTGATCCGGCAGTATTTGCGGCGCAAAAATTATCGCGCCTATCCATGGCTTCTTGGACAAAATAGGGGGCCGCACTCCTCCGGTGAAAATGGCGTGCTTCTGGATCAGCGGATCGATCAAATATTTCGTGAGACCGGCGAAAAAGTATCGCTTGTCGGTTGGAGCCTAGGCGGTGTGATGGCGCGGAATGCTGCCCGTCGAACGCCCGAAAAAATCCGTCAGGTCATTACATTGGGTAGCCCGTTTGAAGCCAACAAGAACAGCTCGTCAATTGCTCCATTGTTCAAGCTCGTGTCAGGCAAAGACCCTAATGATGATGCCTTCAAGCATATTCTGGATTATAACCGCCCGCCGCCGCCCGAAAGTGTTCCATCAACGGCAATTTTCACCAAGAGTGATGGTGTCGTTCACTGGAAAACATGTATCGAAAGACCAGCGCAGAACACTGATAATATTGAAGTATATGGCAGCCATTGCGGGCTCGGTTTTAATTCTGCAGTGAATTTTCTGCTCGCGGAACGTTTGGCGCAGCCGATTTCGGAATGGCTGCCATTTGATCGCAAAGCGCATGCTTGGCGGGGGATTGCCTATCCATCAGCCGGGCATTCCTACGGACTATAGACCCGACTAGGACCGAGAGATGAGTGTAACAATTTCGAGCAGTTTTTGCGGCGGGAATATCATCTGCAAAAGTTCAAATGACGCCTCTGATATTCGATTGGAAATTCGCAAAGATAATGCGTCAGATTTCTATCAATGGTTCTATTTCCGCCTCACCGGAGAGAAGGGTCAGGCGTGCAAGATCACGATCCAGAATGCTGGCGGCGCAGCCTATACCAAGGGTTGGGACAACTATCGCGCGGTAGCCTCATATGGCCTGCACCAATGGTATCGGGTGCCGACAAGCTATGACGGGCAAAACCTGGTGATTGAAACGGTTCTGGAACGCAATACGGTTTATTTTGCCTATTTTGCGCCCTATCCATTGGAGCGCCATGCCCTGTTGGTTGCAGGTGCTCAAACCAGCGATATTGGCTCCGTCAGCGTTCTTGGCCAGACGTTGGATGGCCGTGATCTTGACCTCATTGAGATTGGAAAACCGGGTAAAAACAAGCGTGTATTGTGGGTCACGGCGCGCCAGCATCCTGGTGAGACAATGGCTGAGTGGTGGATGGAGGGCTTCCTTGAACGGATGCTGCATCCCGGCGATCAGGCCGCGCAAAATATCCTGAAAAGCGCGGTTCTATATGCCGTTCCAAACATGAACCCTGATGGCAGTACGCGCGGCCATTTACGCACCAATGCAGCTGGCGTGAATCTGAATCGGGAATGGCAATCGCCGTCGCTGGAGCGCAGCCCAGAAGTCTTTCATGTGCTTGAAAAGATGGATGAAACTGGAGTGGATTTTTCCCTGGATGTGCATGGCGACGAAGCTTTGCCGTATAATTTCATCGCTGGAACAGAAGGCATTCCTGGCTATACAGATCGCCTGAAAACGCTGCTTGAGACGTTCAATAACAAGTACGCATCAGCTAATTCGGACTTCCAGACGAAATATGGCTACCCACCAAACAAGCCGGGTAGAGCGAATATGACGATCTGTAGCAATGCGGTTGCGGAGCGCTTTGATTGCTTGGCAGTGACGCTCGAAATGCCGTTCAAGGACAATGCAAATCAGCCCGATGAGCGCTACGGTTGGTCGCCGGATCGCAGTCGCCAGCTTGGTTCTGACGCGGTGGATGTGCTCGCAGATATGGTCGATCAACTGCGCTAAACACTCTCTTCTGATGGGCGAATTGAGCCCAATTTGGACCGCCTGATAAGCGCCCGAAACCTGTCGTATAGCTGCACGATGACCGCTGGTTTCCCGCGCGCAGGGAGGCCGGATCTCTACATTTGCTCAGTTTGGCCTAAATATTGCAAAAATATCCTTGTTCAGGAATTGTGTTTCACAGTGAGAGAACATTGGTGGAGACCTGATAATTAATCGGGCCAAATGAAGAATGAGCGTGATGATGATTGATCTTCTCAAGAAACTGCAGCCCGGTAAGGGCCGTGTGAGCCGTGAACAGGTTCAGTCGCTCTTGAAAAATGAGCGCGAGCGCAATCAACGATTGATTGGGCGGGAAGAAAGCTATCTACACTTCAAGGCTGCTGCCGATGGTGCAAAACCCGTTACTGGGATCGCGGTCAACGTGACATCACGTGGCGCGTGTCTGCGGCTCTATTCGGCAAGCGGTCTGCCAGATCAATTCCTGCTGAAAATTACCAGTCTGAAAATCTGCAGGATGGTTAAAGTTGTGTGGCGCGATCAAACCGATATCGGGGTCAATTTCATCGACAGCTAAGGGTTGGTATTTGGAATTGATTGAGTCGCCAGATAGGCGATGATTGCGGCGCGGTCTTCGCGTTTGCGTAACCGAAATCCCATTGCTGTCCCCGGCGCGACAGCGCTTGGGTTCGCAAGCCAGTCTTCCAGAGCGTCAACCGTCCAGACCAAGTCGAGTTTCTGCAGCGCCGCGCTATAGCGAAAATCGGATATACTTCCAGCGGCGCGGCCAACCACCCCGCGATGGCGCGGACCAACCCGGTTTTGATCGAGCGAGTGGCAGGCGCCGCATTGGCGCTGATACAGCCTCTGACCCCGTTCGATTTCAACCTCTTGGGGGCCAGGTACAGTCTCGGGGAGCGGATCATCGTCTGCGATGAGAACCGCCACTGAGGATGGAGTTGGGACATCGGTCTGACCATTACGACTCCCCGAAACTGACTCTTGCGGCGATGCTGGCGCAGGTGATTGCCCGCAGCCAGTTATCGCAGCCATACTGACGCCCAGAAACAGGGCAGAAAAGAAATGCATCTGCAATGGCTTTCGGACTAACCGAACATCAAAGGCGCGACCGGAATTGGGTCACCCAGCGCATTGGCCAGAATGGCCGCGTGGAACGCTTCATCCCCGGCCATCCGGGCGGCGATTTGGTGATAGTCATTGCTCAGAGATGGGATCAGCCCGAGATAGGCATTTGCGGCCCCCGTTTCAAGGCGCAAGGCCAGGCGCAAGATATCAGTTTGATTGGCTAGAGAGGCCGCATCAAGAGCTTCGGCGTAGTGATCCAAAGCCTGCTCCTCGATCGCTGAGCCGCCAAGTGCCTCGACGGCTTTGACCAGTTCGTCACGGTGGCCTTTGTGATGACCTTGGAAAGTGATGCCGATATCAAGCACAGCAGGTTGCAACAGGCCGCTTGTCGCGGCGATCTGATAGGCGGCGATACCTTCATGTTCGAGCGCGATTGCGGCGTTGAGGATTTGAACGTCGCTGGACACATCTTCAGCGCTGGCCTTTGATGAGGTCCCGGTACAGCCACCGATAACCATCGCAATGCCAGCAACAGAAAGCGTTCGTCCGGCTGTGCCAAGCATGGCGCGCCGTGAAGGCATGATAAGATCTTGATCAGACATGGGTTAGTCTCCTTTTGACATATTGAGAGCGGCCAGAACGCGGGCGGTCATAGCCTCGCAGTCCGCGCCGGCAAATGTAATTGTGTTGGCAAATACACCGTTCAATTCGGCGGCGAGATCTTTGCGCAATAACAGGCGGGCACGAAACAGCCGTGTCTTCACCGTCGCTTCGTTTAGTGAGGCAGCTTCCGCCGTTTCACGAACGCTCATGCCTTCAATGTCGCGCAGGACAAAGATTGAACGATAATCATCTGGCAGTCGCGCCACGGCGGTCTTGAGTGACTTTGCCAGCTCTTGCCGTGCGAGCAGGTTTTCAGGCGTTTGGGCTGCACCTTGATTGGAATGGCGCAGCGCGCGTTGGTCTTCAAGCATGGCGACATCCTGATTTGCCAGTCCCGCTTTGCGCCGCTGCGCCGCGCGCTTGTGGTCGAGGGCTGTGTTGATCACGATCCGGGTGAGCCAGGTCGAAAGGCTCGACGCGCCGGAAAAGCTGTCCAAACGTGTGAAGGCTTTCAAATAGGCATCCTGCACAACTTCTTCGGCGTCAGCGTGATTGCGCAGAACACTCCAGGCGGCTCGGAATAGGCGCTGATTATTGCGTGTTGTAATCGTGCGGATGGCGGTGACATCGCGCTGCTCGGCCAGACCCGCAAGGTCCACGTCCGACAAGGTTTCATAATTTGCAGTTTGTGCGCGCATGTTTTGGCCTCTTTTACCTGATTAGACGCCGGGGCCGGAAAAAGGTTCCCACTTGTTGCAAAAAAACGACGCAGGCGCCCGTTTCAGGGATTTCGGTGCCAATGTTCAGGCCGCAGGCCAAGCCCGATGGCACGTGCAACCAGGCCGCGCAGGAGCGGTAGCTTGTTCAACAATTTGACCGCAAGTGGGGCCTTGAGCGGCTTGGTCGTGGTGAGGACTGGCACAAGGATACGTTTGTGGATCGCAACTTGCGCGCGCTGTGTCATCCGCGCCGGCCAGGCCCGGCGTTTCTGTACGCTGTTCAATTGGTCTAGTGAGGGGGCTGTGCCAGATTTCAAAACCGGGCCAAGCAATCGCGCCGTGGCGACGGCGTCCTGAACGGCGAGATTGATTCCGATCCCGCCAACCGGGGACATTGCGTGGGCGGCATCGCCAATGCAAAGCAGGCCGTCACGAGCCCATGTCTGCAAGTGATCAACCTTCACGTCGAGGCGTTTGACATCATCCCAGCTCGTCAGTGTCTGTGCGGCGTCGGCAAGCATTGGCGCTAGCCCAGCAATGCGCTGCTGAAACGCCTCAATTCCGAGCGCCCGGATCGCGCCGGCCTGACCCTTTGCGAAGGGCAGGGCGCATTGCCAATAGTCGCCGCGATTGATCAAAACGAGAAAGCCATCCTTGCTGACAAAGCCGAGCGATTCAGCATCGTCTGCGGGTTGTCTCGGCACCCTCATCCAGAACACATCAATCGGCGCACCAAGACCCTCGACTTCCAGACCAGAGGCTTCGCGCAGCCGGGAGTTTCGGCCATCGGCTGCAACCGTCAAATTCGCGTGGATACTGATGCTGCCTCCGGCCGTTTTGGCCTGAATACCGACAATCTGTTCGCCATCACGGATCAGGTCTTGCGATTCAGTCGACTTTAGCAGTGTGAAATTTGGTAGAGCTTGGGCTTGCGCCGAAACAAAATCGAGGAATTCCCATTGCGGCATCATTGCAATGAACTTGCTGTGGCTGCGCAGTTTGGTGAAATCGGCGACGTGAAACGTCTCGCCAGAAATTGTGACCGAAACACGCTCTGTCTTCTGATGCGGACGCTCCAATAAAAGGTCAATCAGTCCGAGCTCGTGGAAAATTTCCAAGGTCGATGGGTGCACCGTATCGCCGCGAAAATCGCGCAAGAAGTCTGCATGCTTCTCAAGCACGACAACCTCAACCCCTTGAAGGGCCAACAAATAGCCAAGCATCAACCCCGCTGGGCCACCGCCAGAGATGCAGCATTGTGTGGTTCGGTTTGTCATATTCGAATCAGGTGGGCGGCGGTCTCAAAATGTCAACTCCGCTATAGGGGGTGACTTGCGATTTACCCGCTAAACTTACCCGAACGCGGGAACCCACGCGGCGCATTTCGGCCGGCTTGGGCGCGTTTGCCGAGCCAGTCGCGCCATTCCGGGAAAGCCCGGTGGCGATCGCCGGTCATCACGATCAGGCCATCCTCGCTGTCAAACACCATTGCGTCGGCGAGCTTGTCTTTGCCCTTATAGTTCTGCAATTTGACGCCCTTGCCGCGCCCCATCTCAGGCAGTTCCACGAGTGGATAGATCAGTAATTTCTTGTTCGTGCCAATCACCGCAACATGATCGCCGCGCGCAATCGAGCAGATTGAAAGGACCGCGCCGTCCGGGATATTGACGGCGGATTTGCCGGCTTTGCGGTTGGACTCTAGCTCTACCTCGGCAACGATAAAGCCATAACCTGCGCTTGACGCGACGATGCGTTTGCGTGTCCCGACGAGTTTGAACATTGTAACAATATCCACACTGTCTTCGAGATCAATCGAGATGCGGATCGGCTCGCCATGACCGCGCCCGCCCGGCAACTTGTCACAAGCCAGCGTGAAGGATCGTCCATCGCTGGCCATCAGGATCAGTTTGTCCGTGGTCAGCACTTCCTCGTGCAAGAAATAGCTGTCACCGTCCTTGAACTTGGTGCTGGCCATATCGAGGCCATGCCCCTTCATGCCGCGAATCCAGCCCATCGAAGACAGAACAATCGTGATCGGTTCTTTCGGTTGTGACGCCTCTAGCGCGGCATCAAGATCAATCTCCGGCGCGTCGCCAAACACCGCGCGGCGACGGCCAAGATCAGTGTCCGGATCGAACGCCTCGCGCGCGGTGCGTAATTCCTTCTTGACCTTGGTCCATTGGCGGCGTTCAGACCCGAGCATGGCAATGATAACGGAGCGCTCTTCGGAAAGGCTCTCGCGTTCCTTTCGGATCGCGATCTCTTCGAGTTTGCGCAAGGCCCGCAAGCGCAGATTGAGGATCGCTTCGGCCTGAATGTCGGTGATGCCGAACCGGTCGATCATTTCCTGTTTCGGGTGATCTTCCTCGCGGATGATGCGGATCACCTCGTCGATATTCAGGAAGGCGATCAGATACCCGTCGAGCAGGTGGAGACGTTTCTCGATCTTGTCGAGGCGAAATTGCGCGCGGCGATTGACGACTTCGCGGCGGTGATCGAGATAGGCTTTAAGCACCGGCTTCAGGCCCATCACTTGCGGCGCGCCCTTGTGCAACACGTTCATGTTCAGGCTGAAACGGTTTTCCAACTCGCTGAGCCTGTACAGGCTTTCCATCAGCACCTCTGGCTCAATCGCCCGCGAGCGTGGTTCAAGCACAACCCGGATATCCTCGGCGCTTTCATCGCGGACATCGGCGAGCAATGGCGCGCGTTTATTGTCAATCAGTTCGGCCAGGCGTTCTATCAGTTTGGACTTTTGCACATGGTACGGGATTTCTGTGACAATGACTTGCCATTGGCCGCGCCCAAGGTCTTCAACCTCCCATTTCGCCCGCATGCGGAAACTGCCACGCCCGGTCTCATAGGAATTGAGGATCGACTCTTTCGATTCGACAATCAGGCCGCCAGTCGGAAAATCTGGTCCCGGCATGACTTCGAGCAATTCTTCTGTCGTGGTCGATGCCCGCTCAATCAGCAGGATAGCGGCGTCGATCACCTCGGCGACATTGTGCGGCGGGATCGACGTTGCCATGCCAACTGCGATGCCGGTTGCACCATTGGCCAGCAGGTTCGGGAACGCCGCAGGCAGCACGGCTGGCTCGCTGTCATTCTCATCATAGGTCGGTTTGAAATCGACCGCGTCTTCATCAAGCCCTTGCAGCAAGAGCGAAGCTGCCTCGGTCATCCGGCTTTCGGTATAGCGCATCGCGGCGGCGCTATCGCCATCTATATTGCCGAAATTGCCCTGCCCATCGACGAGCGGGTAGCGCACCGAAAAATCCTGGGCGAGACGCACCATCGTGTCATAGATCGAGGTGTCGCCGTGCGGGTGATAATTACCCATCACCTCACCAACCACTTTGGCGCATTTGCGATAGCCGCCTTCAGGGTTCAGCTTGAGCTCACGCATGCCGTACAGAATGCGCCGCTGCACAGGCTTCAAACCATCGCGGACATCGGGCAGGGCGCGTGAGGTGATCGTTGACAGGGCATAGGCAAGATACCGCTTACTCAGCGCTTCGCTGAGCGGTTCGTTGATAATACGGTCGTCTTCCGGTTCCATCAGATCTGACATTCGGGTCCCTGTACTCTGCTCCTGACGCGGTTTGGAATCACTGCGCCTATATACAGTTAACAGAAAACGGCTTTTGGTTAATGAATGGACAACATGCGCCGACTGAAAATTATTTTGGGCGTCATCGCGGCGGCCACGCTGTTAGGGCTTGTACACGTCCTTTTACCGTCGCAGCATAATCCGTTTCGCCGTCCCGATCTGACCGAGCCGATGGGCCTGGCGACCTATGGCAAACTGACAAAATTGAAACGTGATGAGAGATTGTGCCGACAGGTTCTGAGTGCGGCAGGGGTCGAGTATTCCATCTTGCCGGCCGACGAGGCCGAAACATCATGCCGATTGGCTGAGACACTGGTGCTGGAACGCTCGCTGACGCCATACAATGCTACGCCCTTGCGAATGAGCTGTCATCAGATGGCTGCGCTGTACGTTTGGGAACGCAATATCGCACGGCCTCAAGCCGAGAAACTGTTCGGCTCGCCGCTGCGCCAGATCGAGACATATGGGACATTCAGTTGTCGCAATATCGCCGGAACCGCGACGCGCTCGCAGCATTCATATGCCAATGCGATCGATATTGCAGCTTTTGTTCTCGAAGACGGCCGCCGGATCAGTGTGCAAGATGATTGGCGCGCGCGTGATCGGTCCGGGAAATATCTCAAACGACTTCACAAGGGGGCGTGCCGCCTGTTTTCGGTCACGCTGGGGCCAGATTACAATGCGGCCCATGCCGATCATTTTCATCTCGACATGGGCCGCACTGAAGCGTGTGAATAATACTGCTAATCGCGGGAATGGCAGGTATAGCCGTCTTCGGTGACTTCCTTGACATAGCCTTCGCCGCCACAGACCCGCAATGCGGTTTCGGTATTGGTTGCGATCTCATCGAGATCGCTATAATCACCGTCGGAAACGTGGATGCAGCCTGCAAGTGCAAGCAGGGTGATGGCGCTGCCGCCAATGAATAGTGCTTTTTTCATATCAGCCTCTTTGAACTGTTTGATTTACCCTATCCCTGAACAGATCCGGCATGGCGGTAGCGACATGAATAGGGTCTGAATGCTTGCTCATACATGTTGCAATAAGCGTTGAACCAGACGCACACGGATATCCGGCAGGCCGCGATGCACGGCGGCGAAGACTCTGCGGTCGAGGAAATGCCCGGTCAGGGCGAGGGCATCTCGAATATCTTGCGCCGATGTCAGGGCCTTTGGGTCAATCAGAAAGCGCGGCAATGGCAGTAAGCGATCAACATACTCCGCCGCTTCAGACCCGCGCACGGCGCGCCCGGTATTGGGGGACACGTGGGTCAGACCATCATTGGCGCCGGATAGAGCGCAGGCCTCAAGATCAAGACCAAATCCGAGCGCTGACAGGACGCCAAGCTCCCATCTGGCATACAGCGCTGGCCAAACCGGCCAGGCCTCTAACGCATCGAGCAGGACCGTGCTGGGATCATACAGCGCAGATCCGCCCGCATCGCCCTCATCTATGGCATTGCGTAGAAGTGACGTGATGGTTGAAATCGCGATCAGGGCATCGGCGCTATCGAGGCGTTGGGCGGCGCGGCTGGTGCTGACTTCTGCGGTCTCGAACCGGCCAAGTTGTTCTTCGAGGCGGCCCGTCCAGGCGACGCTGACAGTGTTCCCGGGTTCATATTGGCCGCGCTTCTTGCGGCTCGCCCCACCATAGATCAGGCCGGAGCGTCGGCCTCTGGTCGCGGTCAACACGTCGAGAATCAGGCCGCCTTCGCCAAACCGGCGTCCGCCCAGGATCAGAGCTTCATCACGCCATTGCATGGATTACTGGCCTCCTCGATTAGCTCCGTTTTGCCAGCGCAGGCCGGCACCCATGGCGGCTGGGATCGAAAGCGGAATTTCATTTCAACCGCCATGGACCCCAGCCTTCGCTGGGGAAACGGGGAAAACAGAACGGCCCAATTTAAACATCAAACTCCAGGCCGTAAGCGGTATAGGATTCGCGGCGTTCCATCCATTTTGGATCGACCTTGACGAACAGCATCAGGTGCACGGTTTGGCCGAGCATCTCAGTCAGGTCTTCGCGTGCAGCCTTGCCAATCGCCTTGATCGACGCGCCGCCTTTGCCGAGCACCATGCCTTTATGTGATTCACGCGCAATGATGATGGCCTGGCGGATTTTGACCGAGCCATTGTCAAACTGTTCCCAGCTCTCGGTTTCGACCATCAGCTGATAAGGCAGTTCCTGATGCAGGCGCAGCATCAATTTCTCACGCGTGACCTCGGCGGCGAGCAGGCGCATTGGCAGGTCGGCGGTCTGGTCTGGCGGGTACATGGCCGGGCCTTCCGGCATCAGTGAGGCGAGTTTCTCGGTGAGGTGCGCGACCCCGTCGCCGTTGAGAGCCGAGAGCATGAAAATCTCGTCGTAAACGCCAGAGGCGCGCAACTCGTCCATGATCGGCAGGACTTTATCGTGCGGAAACAGGTCAATCTTGTTGAGCGCGAGCAGGGCTTTGCGTCCAGTCTCATGCAGCGTTGCCATCACCCGGCGGTCATCTTCCACCGACAAGCGTTCAGCCGCGCTGGCTTTGTTTTCGAGGGCAGCAACCCAAGCGGCTGCGTCAATCAGATGGACAACCGCATCGGCGTCATTGGCGCCGACCCAGGCGGCCTTGACCATCGCCCGGTCGAGCCGCTTCTTGGCCCGGAATATGCCCGGCGTATCGACCAGAACGATCTGTGCAGTACCGTGATGGGCAACGCCGCAAATTGGGAAGCGTGTGGTCTGAACCTTGTGTGTCACGATCGCGATCTTGGTGCCAACCAGATGATTGACCAGTGTCGATTTACCGGCATTCGGCGCACCAATAATTGCGGTAAACCCGGCGCGCTTGATGGTGCTGGTTTCGGGGATGAGGGGCGTAATTTCAGTCATTTGTGTCCAGTTTTTCCAGCAAGGCGGCGGCGGCCGCTTTCTCTGCCTCTTGTTTGTTTCCGCCTGTCGCGATCGCGGCTGCGTGTCCGTCTACACTGGCTTCGATGGTAAAAACAGGGGCGTGTGGCGGGCCGTCCTGGTTGAGAGTTGTATACACAGCGTAAGCGGCCTGGTTGGCCCCGCACCAATCGCTGAGCTGGGTTTTGGGGTTTTCTGATTCGCGCGGCGGGGTATCGATCGTATCAAACACCCAGCAGCGTTTGATAAAGCCTTCCGCCGCTTTCAGTCCGCTATCATTGTAGATGGCGGCGATCAGCGACTCAACCGCGTCAGCTACAGGTTTATCGTAATGGCCGGATATATTGTTACGCATCGAGCTGTCGAAAAACAGATAATCGCGCAAGCCGAAACCTGTCCCGACTTTGCCGCATGTCTCGCCGCTGACCAGCGTATGAAACAGCTTGGTCAAATGCCCTTCGCGTTCTTTTGGGTATTTCGTGATCAACAGCTCGGCCATGACCAGACCCAGCACGCGGTCGCCAAGGAATTCCAGGCGCTGGTTCGAAAATTGCGCGCCGCCGTGATAATCGTCGATCAGGCTGGGATGGGTCAGCGCGCGGGTCAGCAGGGCTTCGTCCTTGAATGTGTACCCAATTGCGGCTTCCAACGTCTTGCGCTGCTTGGCGTTTAGTGTTGGACGCTTTTTGGCCTTGGCAGGCGCGCGCAGACGGGTGCGTTTTGGGCGGGCAGGTTTTTTCATGCTGGCAGCGCCTCAATGATCACCGATGCTTCAGCCCAAGGATGGTCATCGGTCATGGTCAGATGGACCTCTGCGACATGGCCCTCCGGGATCAGTTCGAGCAGGCGGGTCGCAGCGCCGCCGGTCAGTTTGAGAGTTGGTTTGCCGCTGCGCAGATTGACCACTTCAATATGTTTCCAATGCACGCCGTGACGTGGAACCCCGGTGCCGAGTGCCTTGGCGCAGGCCTCTTTGGCGGCCCAGCGTTTGGCATACGTCTCAGCGGTGCGGCGGCGCTTGCGGGCCTTGGCAATCTCGCCTGCGGTAAAGCAGCGTGTCTCAAACCGTTCACCAAACCGCTCCAACGAGCTGGCAATACGGTCAATATTGCAGAGATCATTACCAATCCCGATAATCATGATGGCTCACCTGGTGGTCTGGCCTCATCCATCAGGCGGCGCATCTCGCGCACGGCACCATCGAGCCCGACAAAGATCGCTTCGCCCATCAGGAAATGACCAATGTTCAATTCAGTAATTTCAGGGATCGCGGCGACCGGGATCACCGTGTCAAAGGTCAGGCCATGGCCAGCTTGCGGCTCAATCCCAAGCGCAACAGCTTGGCGCGCGCAATCGGCGATCCGCTCCAATTCCGCCGCCGCCAGTTCGCCTTCGCCAGCTTGGCACATCTCTACATAGCGCCCGGTATGAAACTCGGTGATGTCCGCGCCCATACGGCTGGCGGCGATGACTTGTACCGGGTCAGCTTCGATAAACAGGGACACACGGCTGCCATTGGCCTGCAATTCACGGATCAGCGGCGTCAGCTTGTTATGTTCGCGCGCCGCATTCAATCCGCCTTCGGTGGTTCGTTCTTCACGTTTCTCAGGCACAAACATGACGGTTTGCGGTTTGTAATCCATGGCAATGACATGCATCTCTTCTGTGGCGGCCATTTCCATATTCAGGGGTAAATGCGTCGATGCACGGATGGCGGCAAGGTCGGGATCGACGATATGTCGCCGGTCCTCGCGCAGATGGAAGGTGATGCCGTCGGCACCAGCAGCGGTGGCGATTTTTGCCGCGCGTGCCGGATCAGGATGCTCGCCGCCACGCGCATTGCGGATGGTTGCAACGTGATCGATGTTGACGCCGAGGCGGATACGCCCCGTCACCTGGCCAGCCCTCGGCTGCCGGGTTTGTAGGCTGGTATGTCTTTCAATTCAGGCGGCAGGTCGTCTTTGTCGAAATCAGGAAATTTCATGGACGCGAGCGCGATAAGTTTACAGCCGACATCAGCGTCGCCGCCGGATCGGTCAATGATACATGACCCGCCGACCAGCGTACCGGGCAGCTGGTTTAGGGAGTTCACCGTTTCCAGGAATGACAGCCCGGTGGTAACAATATCTTCGGCGATCAGAACCCGGTCGGTGGGTTTGATCTCAAAGCTGCGGCGCAGTTCAAACTCGCCCTCGACGCGTTCAACAAACACCGCGCGGCAACCAAGATGGCGGGCCAGTTCGTAAGACGGGATGACCCCGCCCATGGCCGGGCCAACCACAACGTCAATCTCACCCAGCTCTGCGCGAATTTTCGTTGCCAGTGCGCTGCACAGTTTCGACGATAGCTCTGGCTCAGAGAAGACCAGAGCCTTCTGAAGGAAGATCGGGCTGCGCCGCCCTGAGGACAGGATGAAATGGCCTTCGAGCAAGGCCCCGGCCTCACGAAAGACATCCAGAACTTGTTGATTATTCAAACTCACTCTCCTCCAGCCGCTCGACACGCTCAACCACTGCTAGCGCGCGCAAAGCCGCTTTGATCTGTTCCAGATGGCGTAGATCCTCGACCTCGATGTCAAATACAAGGTCGATGAATTGGCCGGAGCGTTCATGCGTGGTCACGCCAATAATGTTTCCGCCAGCTTGCGCCACCGCAGAACATTGCTGGGCCAGCACGCCCTGATTGTCTGCTGCCGTTACGATAATCCGCCCGACCGCCCGCACGCCGCTCTTGGCAAGTTCCGTCCATTGCAGATCGACCCAAAGCTCAGGGCGGTCCTCATGCGCGGCGACTGTGCCGCAATAGATTGTATGCACGACCAGTCCTCGGTCTGCTTCCCGTAGGCCAATAATCCGGTCGCCGGGTAAAGGATGGCAGCAATCGCCAAGATGCAATGTCACGCCTGGCGTCAGGTTTTTGCCCGCAATCATTGTCGCGGCGTGCTGATCGTCGAGGGCTAGTCGCTCACTAGCATTATCGTCTAATTCAACGCCAGGAAAGGCGATTTTGATGATGTGCGCGACCTCTTCATGGCTGCGCCCAAGCGCTTCGAACATCGCCGAAACGCCGTCAAATCCGGCGCGCTCGGCGATCTTGCGCATATCAACCCCAACTGGATCAATCTCAACCTGTCTTAAGCCACGTTCCAGCATGTTGCGTCCAAGATTGGCGAATTCCAGTGTTTCGCGTTCCCGTCTGAGCCTGCGTTGTGCGGCGCGCGCGCGCCCGGTTACGGTCAGGGTTTCATAGCCTCGCACAGGTTGCGGGACGTCATGGCGCAGGATCTCAACAACATCGCCATTTTGCAGCGGGGTCCGCATGTTGCGCGCGACGCCGTTGATATTGGCACCTTCGCACGTATCGCCAACCATCGTGTGAACCGCGTACGCGAAATCCAGCGGCATTGAGCCAGCCGGGAGAAGCACAAGCTGTCCCTTTGGAGTGAAGGCGAAAACGTGCGTTCGGTACATTTCCATTTTCGCATGTTCGAGGAAATCCTCCGCGTCGCTGCCATGCGATAGAAGGTCACCGAACGCGCGTAAGTTTGCCGCTGGATCAAGCCCGGCGGCTTTCGAGGATTCCGCGTCAAACTCATATGCGCTGCTCTTGTAGTTCCAGTGCGCCGCCACCCCGCGTTCGGCGGTATCATTCATACCCTCGGTGCGTATTTGCAGCTCTACCAGGCGATTCCCGCTGGCGCGAACGGTCGTGTGGACGGAGGCATAGCCATTGGGTTTAGGCACGGAAATGAAGTCACGAAATCGATCTGGCAGGCAGGCCCACTCAGTATGAAAAGCGCCAAGCGCCTGATAGCATTCCGGCACGGTATCTGTGATAATTCGAAACCCGAAAATATCAGCAACATCGCGGAACCGGATCGACTTTTTCTCCAGTTTTCGCCAGATCGAATATGGCTCTTTGCGCCGCCCCCGAATGCGACATGCAATGTTCTCGCGCTCCATAATCTCTGCGATCGCCGTTCGAATGCGATCAAGATCATCCTTGTTCTCGGACTCAAGCACTTCAATCTGCTTGAGTATTTGCTCTCGCGCCTCCGGGTTGAGATACTGAAACGCAATATCTTCCATTTCCGAGGCGACATAATGCAGCCCGATCCGGCGGGCGAGTGGGGCATAGAGGTCCATCGTTTCGCGCGAGACCCGGCGCCGGGCTTCAACATTTTTCTTGTATTGAAGCGTGCGCATATTGTGCAATCGGTCAGCGAGTTTGACCAATAAGACCCGAACATCATTGACAGTGGCCAGAATGAATTTCTGGAAGTTTTCAGCTTGCTTGGAGGCTTCGCTGCGGTAATGCAGTTGGCCCAGCTTGGTCACGCCGTCGACCAGCTCGGCGACATCCTTGCCGAAGTCATTTCGAATGTCGACAAGCTCGACATCGTCACAGTCTTCGACTGTATCGTGTAGCAATCCGGCCATGATGGTCGCTTGATCAAGGCGAATGGAGCTGAGCAGCGTCGCAACCCGAACCGGGTGCGAATAATAAGGATCGCCGGATTGGCGCAGCTGGTCGCCGTGCTTTTCGCGCGCAAAATCATACGCGTGCAGCAAGAGCTCACGATCTGCATCTTTCTGGTAGGACAGAACCGTATCAGCCAGCTCTTCGCGGCTTAATAGGGGTTCGTCATCACGAAGCCCGCGCGGCGGTAATGAGGCGCGCGACCGATCCTCAAATCTGGCGGTCGCTGGGGTCATGGCTGCCTATAGTCGGTCGTCGCGACCAGACTCCAATTCGGCCTGATAGGCGCGCATAACATCATCTTCGGTGGCCACAGGTGCGGTTTCAAGAGCGATGCGATCTGCTTCGCGCTCTTCTTCGTCACCTGGGCGGACTTCCTGAAGATCAGCGATCAAGGCTTCCTTGACGGCTTTCAGATCAACACTGCGCTCAGCGATTTCGCGTAAGGAGACAACTGGATCCTTATCATTGTCGCGGTCAACGGTGAGCGGAGACCCTTCGCGGATCATGCGCGCGCGCTGTGCCGCAATGAGGATCAAGTCAAAACGGTTTGGAATTTGCTCAGCGCAATCTTCAACAGTGACACGGGCCATAGAATTCTCCTGTAGCTGGACCTTATATGCGCCGCAGCACGCGTGCGCAACCCGGATTTACACTGAAAATTGCACGCATTTACGGCGCGCCAAATTGATGCAAAACCGGAGTAGATCAGTGGGTTGGAACGACCTGTAAGGATATCGAAATGGCCGTTGAATTTCCTGCAGAAGCGCCTGCAAATTGCCCGCTCTGTCCGCGTTTGGTGGCGTTTCGGGAGGCCAGCGCTGTGAAGGAGCCCGATTGGTTCAATGGCGCTGTCGCCAGCTTTGGCGATGAAGCGGCGGCCTTGCTGGTGATCGGGTTGGCGCCGGGCTTAACCGGCGCGAACCGAACCGGACGACCGTTTACCGGCGACTGGGCCGGTGACTTGCTCTATGCGACGCTGGGCAAGTTCGGGTTCTGCGAAGGCCAGTACGACAAGCGGATAGATGACGGTCTGAGCTTGCAGGGTGCGATGATCACCAATGCGGTGCGCTGTGTGCCGCCGCAAAACAAGCCGGTGGGCGCGGAGATCAATCAGTGTCGACCGTTTCTGAAAGCCCGGATCGCGGCCCTGCCAAACCTGAAAGTCATGCTCTGCCTTGGCAAAATCAGCCATGATTCGACGGTTCGTACACTGGGGTTGAAGCTGAAAGACCATCCATTTGGCCATGGCACGCAATACAATATTGGCGGTGTCACACTGCTGTCGAGTTACCATTGCTCGCGCTACAATACCAACACAAAGCGGCTGACAGTTGCGATGTTCGAAGAGGTCTTTGCGGTTGCGCGCGAGTTGACCGACGCCTGAGCCACCCTTGCCGTCGGCGGCATTGATCGCTAGCTCTTGATCTATTGCGCGATTAAGGGAGCCCCGCAGATGAATACGCTTTTGATTGTTCTTGGCATTGTCGTCGTTCTGGCCGTGATTGTGATCGGCATTTACAACGGCCTGGTCGCAAAACGCCAACGCTGTAATCAGTCCTTCGCCGATATTGATGTGCAATTAAAGCAACGTCAGAATTTGGTGCCAAATCTGGTTGAAACGGTGAAGGGCTATGCCAGTCACGAGAAAGATACGCTGGATGCCGTCATTCAGGCGCGCAACTCGGCGGTGAACGCAACCAAGCCGGGTGAGATGGCAGCAGCTGAAGGCATGTTGTCGGCGTCATTAGGCAAGCTGTTTGCGCTATCTGAGGCGTATCCTGACCTGAAAGCCAACACCAACTTCCTGAAATTACAGGATGAGCTGGCGGTGATCGAAGACAAGATCGCGGCGGCGCGGCGCTTCTACAATTCAGCCGTGCAGGATTACAATACAGCGCGTGAGCAATTTCCCGGATCGATCATTGCCGGGAGCTTCAACTTTGAGCGCCGTGAATTCTTTGATCTTGGCGTCGAAGGCCGCGCCGATTTGAGTGTCACGCCAGAAGTGAAGTTCTAAGCTTCGCCTAGCTAGCGAACCAAACCTGGTAACCAGGTTGCCAAGGCGGGTATTGCCGCGACCATTGCGATCATCGCGACTTGCAAGCCAATGAATGGCACTGCACCGCGCCAGATGTCAGCGGTTTTGACACTGTCGGGCGCTGCGCCGCGTAAGTAGAAGAGTGCAAATCCGAACGGCGGTGTCAGAAAGCTGGTCTGCAGGTTAAGTGCCATCAGGATGGCCAGCCAAACCGGGTCTGCGCCGAGGATGATCAGCGGCGGTGCGACGATCGGAACGACGACGAAAACGATCTCGATAAAGTCGAGAAAGAAGCCAAGCACGAACATGACCAGCATCGAAATGGCCAGCGCGCCCCACAGGCCACCGGGAACGCTGCGTAGCAAATCTTCCACGATCTCATCACCGCCATAAGCCCGGAACACCAGCGAGAACAGCGACGCCCCGATCAGGATCAGGAACACCATGCTGGTCACCTGTACGCCGGATTTCAAGGCATTGGTCAGCTGCGCCGCCTTGGCAAGCACACGTGCCGCCGCGAGAAGACCGGCAAAGAAAATGGCGGCGGCCAGCATGGCGGCTGCAATGGCGATCTTGTCGCCAACCGGAATGACCTCGCGGGTCAGGCGCATGTCGATCATATTGGCGAGTAAGGCGAGCACAAACAGGCTGGCAAAGGCGGCAAAAATCAGCTGCGCCATGCGCTCCAGGCCATGCAGTGGAGCGAGACGAAGGCCTGCGAGTAACAGCGCGCCACCAGCGCCAATGGCAGAGGCTTCTGTCGGCGAGGCAAGTCCGGCGAGGATCGACCCCAGGACGGCGAGAATAAGGATTAGCGGCGCACCAAGACTGATCGTGATATCACCGGCGGTAAGGGGCGCGGCATCTTCATCAAGGACAATCGCCGGGCTGGCCTCTGGGCGCAGGATAGTCATGGTGATCAGGTAAAGCAGATACAGGCCGACCAGCATCAGGCCTGGGATCAGTGCGCCTGCGAACAGGTCACCAACAGATACGACACCGGCCCCGCCACTGATCGCGCTGGAGGCCGATTGATTGGCGTTGGACACCGCATCGGCAAGCAGGATCAGCACGATGCTCGGCGGGATGATCTGGCCAAGCGTGCCGGACGCGACAATCGTTCCCGTGGCGAGTTTGGGGTCATAGCCCTGGCGCAACATCGTTGGTAGCGCGATCAGTGTCATCGTCACCACAGTCGCGCCGACAATCCCGGTCGAGGCCGCGAGAAGCGCGCCAACAATCACCACTGCATAACCCAGCCCGCCGCGCACCCGCGCGAGCAAACGGCTGGCCGTATGCAACAGATCATCGGCGACCTTTGAGCGTTCGAGAATGACGCCCATCAACACAAACAAAGGCACCGCAATGAGCGTTTGATTTTCCATCGAGCCGAGAATGCGGCTTGAATAAGTGCGCAAGATGGGCAGCGAAATGAGATCGAGCTGCACGCCGATGATGCCGAAAATCAGCGCGACGCCACCAAGCGTCAGGGCAACCGGATAACCTGCGAGCAAGGCTGCAATGGCGGTCACAAACATGCCAAGCGCGAGGATAAGCTCAATCTCCATCACATGGCGCCTGTCTGGCCAGAAGATGTTTCGCCAGTGATGGCGACCTGGCCGCGTATCATCAGCGCGGCTTTCAATGCCTGGCTAAGCCCTTGCAGCGCCAGCAATCCGGCGAAAGCCGGAACCAGGGTCTTGAACAGGTATTTGACCGGCAGGCCGTCGCTCTCGTTAAACGGTTCCAGAATCGCCCAGGAATTGACCACCATTGTACCGCTAGCAAGCAGGATCAGCCAGCAGATCGGAAAGATCAGCACCAGCGCGCCGATCATCTCAATCGCTGCGATTGTTCTGGGACCAAACCGTGGCCGCAGGATATCGACACGCACATGCCCATCGTCGCGCAAGGTTGCCGCGGCCCCCAGCATAAACAGGGCCGCAAATGAGAAAATCACGCTGTCATTCAGCCAAGAGAAACTGAGGCCGAACACGTAACGCAACAAGACAGCGGCGAGCTGAATCAGAATGATCAGCAGTGCAAATCCGATACTCATACCAAGCGCTGCGCCGGATAGTCGGTCGATCAGACCCGAAATCGTTTTGGCGGGGCGTTTCGCCTGTGCCGGGAAGGCGAGCGTCAGCAGAGGCAAGGCCATCAATGGGCCAAGGATAAAGCCAGGCCAAGCGGTGAAGAGACTAATCAGGCTGGCAAACACCTAGCGTTCTCGCGATGACAGATAAGGGCCGTCGGATACGCGCGCCCAGCCGCGCATTTTCTTCAACGCGTCTTCAAAGCTTTCATAGATACGCCGCTCGATATCACCGCCTGTGCCGGCATCGCTGCGGACATCTGCCGAAATCTCCCGCACACGGGTTATCACGTCATCCGGGAAATTTCGTAATTGGATATTCTCCTCGTTCACCAGTTTTTCGAGATAGACGCCATTATAATAGGTGAACTCGCCCACCGACAAATGGTTCACTTCATTACAGGCAGAGCGGATGATGGCTTGCTCGGTTGTCGTCAGACTGTCCCATTTTTTGCGATTAATGCCGACAGCCAGGGAGGATCCGGGTTCATGAAAACCGGGTCCGTAATAGAATTGTGCCTCGCGATGAAAGCCGAGAAAATAGTCGTTCCATGGGCCAACCCATTCGGTCGCATCAATTCGTCCCGTTTGCAGGGCCTGATAAATCTCGTTGCCGGGCAGGGCTTCAGCAGCGCCGCCAAGCGCCCGCACGACATCGCCGCCGAGCCCCGGAATGCGCATTTTCAGGCCGCGAAAATCGTCAAGTGAGTTGATCTCACGTTTGAACCAGCCGCCCATTTGATGGCCCGTATTGGCGCCCTGAAACGCGATGACACCGTACTGGCCAGACAGTTCCTCCCACAAAGCCTGACCCCCGCCAAAGTCAATCCACCCCATTATTTCTGAGACGGTCATACCCATCGGTACAGCGGTGAAGAAGTTGAAGGCTTTGGACTTTGACTGCCAATAATAATCGGCCCCGTGATACATGTCGGCATTGCCGGCTGATACTGTATCGAAGGCTTCGAAAGCAGGCACCAGTTCGCCGGCGGCGTAGACTTTTACCTCCATTTGCCCTTCTGACAGGGCTTCAATTCGCTGGGCGACCCGTTCGGCCGCAACCCCCAGTCCCGGCAGGCCTTTCGGCCAGGTCGTGGTCATTGTCAGATGGGTTTTCTTACGCTTGATCGCAGGCGCGGCAACGCCATTGTCGCTGGCCGACTGCCCACATGCTGTCACGGCCAGCCCGGCTGTTCCCAGGGTGGCTGCACCCAGCAATTTACGGCGATTGATCATCTGCCCCTCCTGAACGAAATATCGGTTTACTCGTCGTCTTCCAGGCGACGCCATTGGCCGCCGTCGAGGACTTCAAGCGGTGTAAATCGGCGCTTATAATCCATCTTGCTACTGTCTTTGATCCAGTAGCCGAGATACGTGTGCGGCAACCCCAATTCGTCGGCGTGACGAATATGATCGAGGATCATGAACGTTCCGAGACTGCGCGGCGCCATGTTTGGGTTGAAAAAAGTGTAGACCATCGAAAACCCATCGCGGACAATATCGGTCAGCGACACGGCGACGAGCGGTGCTTTCGCTTCTGGGCCGAGGCGGTATTCGAACATCAGAGTCTGAACCGGGCTATCATTGACCATCGCACAAAACTCGCGATAGCCCATATCTGACATGCCACCGCCATCATGGCGACGGATCAGGTAATGCTTGAGCAGGCTGAAATGTTCCCGTGTCGCACGCGCTTCAACTGGTGTTCGAACCAAATCCTCATTGGCGCGTAGGATACGGCGCTGACTGCGACTTGCGTTGAAATGCGCCACGTCGACACGAACGGAGCGACAGGCGTTGCAGGTCGGGCAGGCTGGGCGATAGGCCACCGATTGGCTGCGCCGGAAACCAGCCTGGCTAAGCTGATCATGTAACGCATCGGGATTGTCCTCGGTCAGATGGGTGAAGCCCTTGCGCTCCATCTGATCAGGAAGATAGGGGCAGGGGCTCACACCGGTAACGTAGAACCGTAGCCCGCGCCTGACGCCGGGAACCTGAAAGAGCGACTCATCGAGTTTCATCAGGTCTATCTAGTCATCTAAATGTCGAATCGCCAAGGGGCGATGATCGTAAACGCTGCCCACATCAGAATGACGAGGGGCCCGCCAAACCTGACAAAGTCACCAAACTTGTAATGTCCGGGACCCATTACCAGCATATTTGTCTGGTACGCGATCGGTGTCGCGAAGGCGCAATTGGCAGCATATATCACCGCCAGAAGGAAAGGGAATGGGTCGGTGCCGATTTGATCTGCCGCTGACAGAGCAATCGGCGTGAACAGGACGGCCGTGGCGGCATTCGACAAGATATTGGTCAAGATCGCCACGGCCAGGAAAATTGCTGACAGGACCGCGAGTGTTCCGTATGGCGCTGCGAAGGTCACCACGAGTTCGGCGATCAATTGCGCTGCGCCAGTGGCTTCAAGCGCCGTACCCATGCACAGGGCCGCAGCAATCACCAGATAGATACGCAGGTCGAGCGCGCGGCTGGCCTGGCGGTGGTTCAAGCATTGTAGCAGGATCATTGCCGTGGCCGCGACGACCGCCGCGATTGTGATGCTGGCAAGGCCAAAGGCTGCGACCACAACCATGCAGAGCGTAATCAGCCGGGCGAGCTGCGCCTTGGTTGTCGTCGGAAACTCACTTTGTGACCATTCCAGCAGGATCAGGTCGCGGCTCACGCGCAGGCTACGAAACGCACTCACCGGACCACAAAGAAGCAATGTATCACCCGCTTCGAGCCGGATCTCACCAAGCTTTGCACGGATCATTCTGGAGCGGCGCTGAATACCGAGGGTGACGGCGGAGGTCAGGCGGCGAAAACCGAGCATCTCAACGGTTCGCCCAGCCATGCGTGAGCCCGGTGCGATCACAGCTTCAACCAGGCCGAGTTGCGAATCGCCGGTATCCTCGTCGGTTTCCGCGACTCCGCTGCGCCAAATATCGTTCAGCATGGCAGGCTTACCCGCCAAAAGATCGGTGAGTGCCTGACGCGTCGCAGCGACAATCACCAGATCACCGGGGCACAGGGTCACCTCGTCATACGGTGGCAAGATGGCATGTTCGCCGCGTTGGATCATCCGCACGGTCATATTCTGCAATTCTGGGAACATCCCGGCGATGGCTTGCTTGCCATCCAGGAAGTGGCCCGGCGTGACCTCAAACTGGGCCACAAATTGCTTGCCTGACTTGACCATGGTTTCGGCAAAGCCTTCGCGGTGCGGCAGCAAGATGCGCGATGTCAGCAGGATGTAAGTGAGCCCGATCGCAGCTAGTATCAGGCCGAATGCGCTCTGATCGAAGAAGCCAAGTGTCTCATGACTGACATGCTCGAAGTCATTTTCGGCGACCAGACGAGCATATGAGTCGGCGGCGAGCAGATTGGTTGATGTCCCGATCAAGGTCGTCATGCCAGCAAAGATCGAAACGAAACTAAGCGGGATCATCAGCCGTGATGTCGATCCGCCCATACGTGCTGCAATCGCCGACATGATCGGCAAGAACATGATCACCACCGGCGTATTATTGGTAAAAGCGCTGGTCACGAAAACCGCAAAAAAAGCCATAACCAGTGTCAGGCGAGGGCGCACATCATATGAGCGTACAAGCGCCTTGGTCGGACCTTCCAGTGCGCCGGTCTGAAACAGGCCCTGACCAATGACGAGCAAGGCCATGATGGTAATCAGAGCCGGATTGGAGAACCCCATGAGCAAGTCGGCGGCGGATATTTCCGCCCCATCAACGCCGGTTGCACCCGGCAGGCTGAAAATCAGAAGAAGTGTCGCAACGACGGTAACTGACACCATTTCCATCGACCAGCGGTCAAGCATGTAGAAGACAATCGTCGCCGCGACCGCCGCCAAGCTTGCCCACATGGGCCAGTGAGCCATGATCTCGAAGCTCATGCCGTTTCCTGTTTCATAGCCAATATTGAAGCCCGCCGCTTCTGCTCGTGGTCAAGCACCACTTTCGTGAATCATCAATACTATGGAGATGCGCCGATTGGCTGGCAAGCTCGGCGATTGCTGTAAAAGCGGGCGGGTGTCGGCTAGCCCGCTCACAGCTCGAATACGCGCGGGTGAAACACCTGCATCTTGTAAAATCCGGCGGGCGGAATTGGCCCGATCGGCTGACAATTCCCAGTTTGAGTAGCCAGGCGTCAGGCTCGGGTTCGAATCAGTATGGCCTTCAATCATCAGCGGTATGTCGAGGCTGGAAATTGCCCATCCCGCTGTTTCGATCAAGTCTTGCCCGGTCTGGTTCAGGCTGCCATCGCCTGACTCAAACAAAGGCCGTGTGGCCATATCGGTCAGATCAATCCGGATTAAAGTTGGCTCAGAGCTGATCTTCACGCTGGCACCAAAACTCAACAAGCCGGGGTCGGCGCGTAAGCGGGCCGCAAGCTCGGAAATTTCACTGGTCATCTGGTCTGCGGCCATTTGGTCTGTGGTTTGCACAAAGTCAGTCTCGCCACCAAATTGCCGGGCAAGCTCGGCCTTGTCCTCAGCTGTAACGCCATGAACGATCCACATCACCAGAAAGAAAGCACACAGCGCAGTTAGAAAGTCGGCATAAGCCAGCTTCCATGTGCCCATCTTGCGGGCAGGCGCAGCAGGTATTCTACCTGTAAGGCGCCGGGAGGTGTAAGCGTATGCCATATCATTCCCTTAGGCCGTTCTAGCCATGTGTTGGGTCTAACAGGTCATGGTTGAGGTCACCCGAAGTGTCGCCGCGCAATTTATGTGAAATTCGATCTAATCAGAAGACTGGCGTGGGGCGCGTTGACGGTCTAATGCGGCAGGAAATCGGTGCGACTGTCCGCATTGAAACGATGAATACGGAGATCGTGAGCGATGGCACGTGTAGCCTTCCTGGGATTGGGCGTCATGGGGTATCCGATGGCCGGGCATTTAGCCAAAGCGGGCCATCAGGTTCACGTCTGGAACCGCACTGGGGCCAAAGCAGAACAATGGGCGCAGACACATCAAGGCTTGGTTGCGGCGTCACCTGCGGAAGCCGTGCATGGGGCTGAATTTGTCTTCCTTTGCTTGGGCGATGACCCCGATGTCATTGCTGTCTATGACGCATTTGAACCAAGTATCGGTGACGGCATGGTGATTGTTGATCACACAACGGCCAGCGCTGGATTGGCGCGGTCACTGGCTGACAAGACCAAATCCAAGGGCGCTTCGTTTATTGACGCGCCGATCTCTGGCGGGCAGGCTGGCGCCGAGACCGGCACTCTGACAATCATGTGCGGGGGTGAGGCAGCAGCTTTCGCGCAGGCGGAACCGGTGATGGGCGCCTATGGCAAGAGTATGACCCTGATCGGGGATAGCGGCGCGGGTCAGTTGGCCAAATCGGTCAACCAGATTTGCATTGCCGGGATTGTGCAAGGTCTGGCCGAGGGATTGCATTTTGCCGAACAAGCGGGCCTCGACATCGGCAAGGTCATCGCGGCGATTGGCGGCGGTGCGGCGCAGAGCTGGCAAATGGACAATCGCTGGGAGACGATGCGCGATGGCCAGTACACGCACGGTTTTGCGGTCGACTGGATGCGCAAGGATTTGCGGATAACGCTCGATACCGCTCGGCAAAATGGCGCGAACTTACCGCTTACGGTAATTGTTGATCAGTATTACGCAGATGTGCAGGCCATGGGTGGCGGGAGGTGGGATACGAGCAGCTTGCTCGCGCGGCTGGATCGCAAGCAAAGGTAGACATAACCGCTCTGGAAATTGCCAATTCGGCCGGGGTTTTCGTGTTTGCGTTGAGCGGCGGCTTGCCTTCACAATTTGCGCCATCATTGTCATGGTAAAAACCATGCCACCGAAATTCTGTCGACCAGGCTGCCAAAAGATTGGGGAACAAGGAGGGAAAGATGGCAAAATCTGAGAACAAAACACAAGCTACGAAAGTTGATGTGGTTGATTTCATCGCGGCAATTGAACCTGACAAAAAGCGCGAGGATGCCGCGACGCTGGTTGCGCTATTCGAGCGTGTGACGGGCCTAAAACCGGTGATGTGGGGACCGGCAATTGTCGGCTATGGTCGCTACCACTATAACTATGACAGTGGCCGCGAAGGCGACTTAATGCTGACCGGTTTTAGCCCGCGCAAAGCCAATCTGGTTATGTATATCATGCCCGGTTACCAGTTCGGTGAAATGGCGGATATGCTTGCCAGGCTAGGCAAGCATAAGCTCGGAAAATCCTGCCTCTATATCAAGAAACTGGCGGATATTGATCTTGCTGTTCTTGAAGAGATCGTGACGGCTGGGCTGGTTTATATGCGTGAAAAATATGAAACTTGGGAGGCCTGAATACCGATAGCTCTGTTCAAGCGCTGATGTTTGCGTCATTCTCGCCTGTTTGGAGGCGAATTTATGAGACTTGTCATTTCAACACTATTGATTGTTGGTGGTTTGAGCGCCTGTTCGCACGACGCCGATACAGTTGCGCCGGAGAACACGCCCGGAGCGGCTGAGGCGCTGTATGAGCCGGATCAAGCCGAGCTGATGAACAAGACCGCCCTCCCGATTGGCGCTTTTGCGCAGCCTGACGAGCCAAATTATGGGCCAGAATCGGGGTCGATTGTGTTCGTTGACACCGATCCGGGACCGACCATAGGCGGGACACTGACAATGAAGCCAGCTGTTAATGCCGACGGCATTCGGGTCAATGAGGCCGAGGCGGGAATTACCACTTACATGATCCATTGGGGTCTGGACGTTGGCGAGCCGGGGACTGAAGATGACGCTGGCAACGGCGATCTTGGCGGCGACTGTATGGGCTTTCGTGACACCGGCCATGTCGTGATGCAAATGGCGGCTGACGCTGGCGAGACGATGCGCTGGGAACTCCCGGCCGGAACGGTGGTGCCAGATCATGCGAACTATTTTGTCGGGCATACACTGTACGGCGATATTCACAATCTTGCCAAATGTACGCAGACGCCAATCGACAACCTGATTGAGTAGTTTGAGGGCTTGCCCAAGACCCAATAGGGCACTAGTGCCAGCCGCAACCAAAGCTTGATCCAAAAGGGATGCCGCCATGAGCGAGATTATCGACATTCACGCCCGCCAGATACTCGATAGCCGGGGCAATCCGACAGTCGAAGTGGATGTGACATTGGAGGACGGCTCATTTGGGCGTGCAGCTGTGCCATCTGGCGCGTCGACCGGCGTGCATGAGGCACATGAGCTGCGTGATGGCGGTGAGGCCTATAAAGGCAAGGGTGTGCTCGATGCTGTCGACGCGGTGAATGGCGAGATCGCCAATGAGCTGGAAGGTATGGACGCCACCGATCAGCGCATGGTTGATGGTTTAATGATCGAGCTGGATGGCTCTGATAACAAGTCGCGGCTCGGCGCGAATGCAATTCTTGGCGTGTCATTGGCTACAGCCAAGGCGGCGGCGGAGAGCTGTGGCTTGCCGCTATATCGCTATATTGGCGGCACCAATGCGCGTATCCTGCCGACCCCGATGATGAACATTATCAATGGCGGCGAACATGCTGACAATCCGATTGATATTCAGGAATTCATGATCATGCCGATCACGGCAGAGAGCATTGCCGATGCGGTGCGGATGGGGTCTGAGATTTTCCATACGCTAAAGAAGATGCTGCAAGAGGCCGGACATAATACCGGGCTTGGCGATGAGGGTGGTTTTGCGCCGAATATCGGTTCGACCAATCAAGCGCTCGACTTCATCATGAAGGCGATTGAAACGGCGGGCTACCAGCCTGGCGATGACGTTGCACTCGCCCTAGATGCCGCCTCGACTGAATTCTACAAGGATGGCAAATATGTGCTGGCGGGCGAGAACAAGACGCTCGACGCCGAAGGAATGGCGAAATATTACGAGACCTTGCTTGAAGCCTATCCGATCATCTCGATTGAAGATGGCATGGCTGAAGATGACTGGGGCGGTTGGAATATCCTGACCGATCTCATCGGCGATCGTTGCCAACTGGTTGGAGACGACCTGTTCGTCACCAATCCAGAGCGCCTGTCACAAGGCCTGCAACGCGGCGCAGCCAATTCGATCCTGATCAAGGTCAATCAGATCGGGACACTGTCGGAAACGCTGGACGCGGTTGAGATGGCACATCGCCATGCTTATACCGCCGTGATGTCGCATCGCTCTGGCGAGACTGAGGACGCGACGATTGCCGACCTCGCTGTGGCGGTCAATTGTGGACAGATTAAAACCGGCTCGCTGGCGCGCTCTGATCGGCTCGCCAAGTACAATCAACTGATCCGGATCGAGGAAGAACTTGGCACGGCGGCGCTGTATGCAGGCAGCGCGCTTATCAACGCCTGATCCAGCCCGGATTTATCGAAACTTAACCACAATGCGGTGTTCCTTCTTGGTAGAAGGAGCACCGTTTTCTCATGACCTCTCGTTGGGCTGCGGGCGCGATGACGCTGGCCACTCTCTATTTCGCCTATCATGCGCTTGCCGGTGAGCAAGGGCTTGGCAAATGGACGGATATGCAAGCGAAACTGGCCGATAAAGAAAAAGTGTTGGCGGCGTTAGAAGCCGAAAATGCTGCGCTGCAAAAAGACATAGCTCGACTGACGCCTGGCCAGGTAGACCCAGATTTAATCGAGGTTTTGGCGCGTCGCGATCTTGGCTTTGTATATCCTGATGAGTTGATATTGGTTGATCGCGCTGTCAGTTCCGCAAATACGCATAGGTGATAAGACTCGACGCGAGGTCAGCTATCCCTGTAATGGACCGAAAAACGTGCAGGGAGTAGACATGGCCAAGGCCACGACGACAAAGCGACGGGTAAGTCCAAAGCTCAAGCGCGACGAAGCGCTGAAATTCTATCGTGACATGTTGCTGATCCGCCGGTTCGAGGAACGCGCGGGGCAGCTTTACGGCATGGGGCATATTGCGGGCTTCTGTCATCTTTATATCGGACAGGAAGCGGTGGTTACGGGGATGCAAGCCTGCCTGAAAGACGGCGACCAGACCATTACCGGTTACCGCGATCACGGCCATATGCTGGCCTGCGATATGGACCCGAAAGGCGTGATGGCAGAACTGACCGGGCGCAGCGATGGCTATTCGCGCGGCAAGGGCGGCAGCATGCACATGTTCAGCCGTGAGAAGAACTTCTTTGGCGGGCACGGAATTGTCGGCGCGCAAGTCCCGCTCGGCACCGGGCTGGCTTTTGCCAACAAGTACAAGAACAATGGCAATGTGTCGGTGGCGTATTTTGGCGATGGTGCATCGAACCAAGGTCAGGTTTATGAAGCGTTCAACATGGCTTCGCTGTGGGATCTGCCGATCGTCTATGTGATCGAGAACAACCAGTATGCGATGGGCACAAGTGTCCAACGCCATGCGTCTGAAACTGAGCTGTACAAGCGCGGGATCTCGTTTGAGATCGAAGGCGAAGATGTTGATGGCATGGATGTCTATGCGGTCAAGAAAGCTGGCGAGAAGGCGGTGAAATATGCGCGCTCTGGCAAGGGGCCGTATATTCTGGAAATGAAGACGTATCGCTATCGCGGTCACTCAATGTCGGACCCGGCGAAATATCGCAAGCGCGAAGAGGTCGACGATGTGCGTAGCCACCATGACCCGATTGACGGCTTGAAAGGACAGATCATCGAACAAGGCATCGCCACCGAAGCCGACCTGAAAGCGATCGATAAAGAGTTGCGCGCGAGGGTTAAAGATGCAGCTGACTTCTCACTGCAAAGCCCCGAGCCGGATGCGAGCGAGCTGTGGACCGATGTCCTCCTGCCGGTGGAGGCGTAGAGATGGCGGTTGATATTTTGATGCCTGCGCTGTCGCCAACAATGGAAGAGGGCACGCTAGCCAAATGGCTGAAAGCTGAGGGTGATACAATCGGCGCGGGCGATGTCATCGCCGAGATTGAAACCGATAAGGCGACGATGGAAGTCGAGGCGGTTGATGAGGGTGTGCTGGCGAAGATTTTGGTGGCTGAGGGCACCGAAGGCGTGAAAGTCAATGCGGTGATCGCGGTGATGGCCGAAGAGGGCGAGGATGCGGGAAGCGTTGAAGCCAACCCAGTTCCCGCTTCTCCGGCGAATGCCGGAGCCTCTGAGACGAAGAGTCCGGTACCCGTGGTGGGAGATTCCGGCATGCGCCCACTGGTGTCCCGGGACAATCGGCCATTGACCAATCCCGAAATCCCCGACGGCACGACCTTTACCGACACCGTCCTGCGTGACGCGCTACGAGATGCAATGGCCGAGGAAATGCGCCGCGATGAGGCCGTTTTCATCATGGGCGAGGAAGTCGCGGAATATCAGGGCGCGTACAAAGTGACGCGCGAATTGCTGCAGGAATTTGGCGATAGGCGCGTCGTCGATACACCGATTACCGAGCATGGCTTTGCTGGCCTCGGCGTCGGCGCGGCGTTTGGCGGACTGAAACCAATTGTCGAGTTCATGACCTTCAATTTCGCCATGCAGGCGATTGACCACATCATCAATTCGGCGGCGAAGACGCTTTATATGTCGGGCGGGCAGATGGGCTGTCCGATTGTATTTCGTGGCCCGAACGGCGCGGCGTCGCGGGTCGGCGCGCAGCATAGCCAGGACTATGCGGCGTGGTACGCGAATGTGCCGGGCCTGAAAGTGGTGGCGCCATATGATGCCGCCGATGCCAAGGCGCTACTCAAAGCGGCGATCCGTGATCCCAACCCGGTGATTTTTCTCGAGCATGAACTGCTCTACGGCAATTCGTTCCCGGTGCCTGATCTGGATGATTATGTCCTGCCGATTGGCAAGGCGGCGGTGAAGCGGGCCGGGACCGATGTGACGCTGGTGGCCTATTCGCGCATGGTCGGGTTCGCGCTCGAGGCGGCGGAAGAATTGGCGAGCCAGGGGATTAGCGCCGAGGTCGTTGACCTGCGCTCGATCCGGCCGCTTGACCTCGATACAGTGGTGGAAAGCGTCAAGAAAACCAACCGGATTGTCACCTGCGAAGAAGGCTGGCGGCATATGGGCGTCGGCGCTGAAATCGCGGCAGGCGTGACCGAGTTTGCGTTCGATTATCTCGACGCGCCGCCAATGCGCGTGACACAGAAGGATGTGCCGCTACCCTATGCGGGAAATCTTGAAGCGATGAGCCTGCCGGGGCCTGCGGATATTGTTGAAGCGGCGAAAGCGGTATGTGAGGGAATGTAGGAGAAGATTATGCCGATCAATATTACCATGCCTGCGCTGTCCCCGACGATGGAAGAGGGCACGCTCGCCAAGTGGCTGGTTAAACCCGGCGATACGATTGAGGCAGGCGATGTGATCGCCGAGATCGAGACCGATAAGGCGACGATGGAAGTCGAAGCCGTGGATGAGGGCGTGATCGTCTCGATCCTGGTCGATGCTGGAACTGAAGGTGTCGCGGTCAATGCGGTGATCGCGGTGATGGCGGAAGAGGGCGAGGATGCGAGCGCGGTTGCGCCTCCTGAACCGACTGCTCCGGCGAAAGCCGGAGTCTCCGAGACGAAGAGTCCGGAGTCAGCGGCGGGAGATCCCGGCGTGCGCCGGGAAAATCGGACAAATGAAGTTGCTTCCACTCCCGTCAAACTGCAAACCCTCGACGCGGGTGATGGCCGGATCAAGGCGTCGCCGTTGGCGCGGCGGATTGCGGCGCTGAAAGGGATTGATCTCTCGGCGCTCACGGGCTCTGGTCCGCATGGGCGGATTATCAAGAAGGATGTCGTCCTTCGACAGGCTCAGGATGAGGGCGTCTCGGCGCGGGCACCGGCCTCGCCGGATGGTTTGATTCTACCGCAAATTCTCGATGACCGGGTATATGATCCAGCGACTTACGAGCTGGTGCCACTGGATGGCATGCGCAAGATTGTCGCCAAGCGCCTGACCCAGAGTTTCATGCAAATCCCGCACTTCCCGCTGAGTGTGGAGATTGCGCTGGATCGCTTGTTGGCGGCGCGCAAGGGCATTAATGACGCGGCGCCGGAAGGCGTCAAAATCTCGGTCAATGACCTGCTGATCAAGGCCTCGGCGCTGGCGCTGATGGT
This sequence comes from Henriciella sp., assembly GCA_021776655.1. Lineage (GTDB taxonomy): Bacteria > Pseudomonadota > Alphaproteobacteria > Caulobacterales > Hyphomonadaceae > Henriciella. The sequence continues at coordinate 161,908 of JAJFFK010000037.1, forward strand.
TGAACCAGATTGCAATGCGAGCTTCAGCGATCTTGGAATTGCCTATCACAAGGGCGCGCATGTTTCGGTCGCGGTGGCGATTGAAGGCGGGCTGATCACGCCGGTGATCCGCGACGCGCAGGACAAGGGGCTGGCGCAGATCTCCGCTGAGATGAAAGACCTCGCGAGCCGGGCGCGGGACCGCAAACTGAAGCCGCAGGAATATACCGGCGGGACGTTCTCGATCTCCAATCTCGGCATGTTCGGGGTCAAGAATTTCGCCTCGATCATCAATCCGCCAGAGGGCATGATCCTGTCGGTTGGCGCGGGCGCGAAACAGCCTGTGGTCGATGCTGATGGCACGCTCGGCGTGGGTACGGTGATGGGCGTGACGCTAACCTGTGACCACCGCGTGATTGGCGGCGCTGAAGGCGCGCGTTGGCTGAACGCGTTCAAGGGTTTTGTGGAAGCGCCCGCGAGCATGTTGCTTTAATTTGCGTTATCATCCCGGAACGCCTGCAAGGCTTCTCCCGGGACCTAGCGCATGGAATAACTGGGTCCCGGCTCTTCGCTTCGCTACGGCCGGGATGACAAGTAAGAGAGTGGAACTTGAAATGACCAACTTTGACCTCATCGTAATTGGTTCCGGCCCGGGCGGGTATGTTGCGGCGATCCGCGCGGGCCAGCTTGGTATGAAAGTGGCGATTGTGGAGCGCGAGGCGCTGGGTGGGATTTGTCTGAATTGGGGGTGTATTCCAACCAAGGCACTGCTGCGCTCTGCTGAAGTGCTGCATCTGACGAAAACGGCGGAATCTTACGGTGTGAAGGTCGACAAGGCCGGGTTCGATCTACCCGCCGTGGTTAAGCGTTCGCGTGGGATTGCGGCGCAATTGTCCGGCGGTGTGAAGCATTTGATGAAGAAGAACAAGATCACCGTTGTGATGGGCACAGCGCGGCTGGAAAAGGGCGCGGCGGCCCCGACCGTTATGGTTAAAGATGCCAAGGGCAAGGACACCAAATATACCGCGAAGCACGTTCTGCTCGCGACGGGTGCGCGGGCGCGAGCGATCCCGCAAGCTGGGCTGGAACCGGACGGCAAGCTGATCTGGACGTATCGTGAAGCCCTCGTGCCGGACGTGATGCCGAAACGCCTTCTGGTGATTGGATCGGGCGCGATTGGGATTGAGTTTGCCAGCTTCTATAATGAGCTTGGCTCTGACGTGACCGTGGTTGAGGCGCTGGATCGTATCCTGCCGGCTGAGGACGAGGAAATTTCCGCCTTCGCGCGCAAGGACTTTGAAAAGCAGGGCCTGACGATTCATACGGGCGCGCAGGTTAAGGGTTTGAAACCGGGTAAGACTACGGTCAGTGCTGAAATTACGCTGGGTGGAAAAACCGAGACGCAGACCTTTGACCGGGTCATCCTCGCCATCGGCATTGTCGGTAATGTTGAGGATTTGGGGCTTGAGACGCTGGGCGTTAAAGTTGACCGCACGCATGTTGTGGTTGACGGATTTGGCCGCACAGGCGTGAAGGGCCTGTATGCAATTGGTGACCTGACGGGCGGGCCGTGGCTGGCGCACAAGGCGAGCCATGAGGGCGTGATTTGCGTCGAGGCGATGGGCGGTAAAACCGAAGACGCACATCCGTTCGATCCGTGGAACGTGCCGGGCTGTACCTATAGCCATCCGCAAGTCGCGAGCGTTGGCCTGACCGAAGCGAAAGCCAAAGCGACGGGTCGTAAGCTGAAGATCGGCAAGTTCCCGTTTCTGGGCAATGGCAAGGCGATTGCGCTCGGTGCGGGCGATGGCTTGGTCAAGACGATCTTTGATGCCGAGACGGGCGAACTACTCGGCGCGCACATGATCGGCGCGGAAGTGACCGAGCTGATCCAGGGCTATGTCATCGCGCGCCAGGGCGAGCTGACCGAGAGCGAACTGATGGAAACGATCTTCCCGCATCCGACGCTGTCGGAGATGATGCACGAGAGCGTGCTCGCAGCGTATGGTAAAGTGCTGCATATGTAGGGTCTTGGATTGGGGCAGGTGCTGCAGCTTCGAAAAAGATGACGCCCCCGTCAACTTACGTATTTGCGCGCTAAAAATGCTGCGTACCATGTTGGCTCCGTTGGGCCAATTATCCGTGTTTGCTCAATCGGACAGACATGGAGACTATGATGAAAGTTAAACTGGTAGACGCGCCGCCGACCGATATTCGGACATTTGAGGACCCGGGCGAATTGGCAGATAAGCTGACGCCTGAAGACGTAGAGATTGTTCGTGAGATTTTTAGAACGCCGCTAACTGGATCGTATAACTGGGACTATGAGAGCGCAAATGTGAAAATTCGCCGACTGTATGAGCTCGGCAAGAAGTTCAATTGGGACGCGCAAATGGACGTCGATTGGGACGTACCTTTCGACAAGAGTGAAGGCCCATCGCAGGCTGGACTGAATCCGTTCCACGACCACCCGGTCTATCTGGCGATGAGTGACGAGCGCAAGAATGAATACGCGTGGCGTTCGCTGGGGCAAGTCTTGTCGCAATTCCTGCATGGCGAGCAGGGCGCGATGATGGTCGCCTCGCAATTGGTGACATGTGCGCCTACTTATGATGCCAAATTGTATGCCGCTTCGCAGACCTTTGATGAGGCACGACATGTTGAAGTGTTCAACAAATATCTGCGTGGAAGGTGCAAAGTTGAGTATCCGGTAAATCCGAGCCTGAAACTGTTGCTCGACAAGATTCTGACGGATGCGCGTTGGGATTTGAAATTTATCGGTATGCAGATACTGATCGAAGGCTTGGCGTTGGCGGCGTTTCAGACCATGGCGCAGACAACGCGTGATCCATTGCTGCGCCAAATCCTGACGCTGGTGATGCGCGATGAAGGTCGCCATGTCGCTTTCGGCGTGAATTACCTTGAGGATTGGATCAAGGCGCTGACCGAGGAAGAGATCGAGGAACGGGCGCAATTTGCCTATGAGGCTTGTGCGATCATGCGCGAGCGATTGTTCTCAACGGTGGTTGAGGAAGAATTCGGGTTTGACGTCGAAGAGGCACGCCGGATGAGCATCGACTCGCAAGCCGGGCAAGCGTTCCGCAACTTCCTGTTCGAGCGGATGATCCCGAACTTGAAACGGGTTGGTCTGATGACCGATAGTGTGCGACCGAAATTCGAAGCACTGGGCGTGCTGCATTACGAGAATGCTGCAACCGACGCCGAGATCGATTGGGCCGCATTGGAACGCCCACTTGAAGTTGGGACCATTGAGACGATTGCCGCTGAATAGTCTGACGCCCCTGATCTGTGATCAGGTAAGTTAAAGGAGCATGATGATTGACCCGCGTAGCAGTGCGGGTCAATTTGCGGTTATGGCTGCAGTTTCGGCAAATACCAAAGATCAGGCTTTTCTGCATTTGTGCGGTGAGCAGCTGACGCCTTTGCCTGAGATCGGCGAAGTTGCTGGTCATCTCCACCCCGTCGCACGTGTCGCCAGTCGCCATCGGACATTGAGGCGGAAATGCTTTGTCACCGACGAACAGCGACTGATCATGCCAGCTATGGGCGCGTTCACAGGTGGTTTGAACATTCTGCACGACGCGTTTGACGCGGTATTCCCAGGGTCCGAAAGGCAAGTTTTCGTAATCGGTCCAGACCGTATTTATCCGGTTTCTCGCCAGCATCTGGTCGATGATGGTCCGCGAAAAAAATGGCGGACAATGGCGAATGAATCAGTCTAGACGGAGCGAGTAAATGGAACCGCCTCATCTGGCGCATAGATTATGGAGTCAGGAATGAACAATATCGACCAGGCCGCCCTGTGGGAGCAATATGGCGGGCTCATAATTGAGTTCGGGTTACGGGTCGTTGGTGCCTTGTTCGTTCTGATTATCGGGCTTTGGATCGCGGCATGGCTCGGCGGTGTTGTGCGCCGCGTGGCAATGAGCCAGCAAAATATTGATGATACGTTAGGCAACTTCTTTGGGTCGATGGTGCGCTGGGCTGTGACAGCCGCCGTGTTTATCGCGGTTCTGCAAGTCTTTGGCGTGCCGGCCACCAGTTTCGTTGCGGTGCTTGGCGCCCTGACCCTGGCGATTGGCCTGTCACTGCAGGGTGCGCTGGGCAATATCGCGTCAGGCGTGATGATCATGATTTTCCGCCCGTACAAGCTTGGTGATTTCGTAGAACTGTCTGGGGTTGCGGGCACGGTGAAGGATATAAACTTGTTCCAAACGGTGCTTTCAACGACAAATAATGTCAAAGTTCTGGTGCCAAACACGCAAGCAATTTCTGGTGTTATCTTGAACTATACGGGTTACCCAACCCGGCGTGTCGATACGACTTTTGGCATCGATTATGGTGATGACATGGATAAAGCAATCCGCATTATTGGTGAAATTGTTGCGGCAGATTCTCGTGTCATGATCGATCCTGAGCCGTTCATTAAAGTGGTTCATCTGAATGACAGTTCAGTTGATATTCAGTCGCGTTTATGGGTCAATGGTGATGACTTTTGGGGCGTAAAGTTCGACCTGATCAAAAATGTCAAAACAGCATTTGACGCGCAGGGCATTACCATCCCGTATCCGCATCAGGTTGAAATCGTCAAGAAAGGCTAGGCCAGTTTGAGTGAGGTAAAGATCGAGCCGGTTGGGGGCAAGCCAGCCAAAGTCAAACGGCATGTCTTGCTGCGCTTGTTCGGTATCAAGCTTTTTGGCTGGATCAAGCTGGCCTTGTTGTGCATTCTGGTTGGCTTTGTCGTTCTGGTGGTTGAGTTTGATCCTGTGACGCAGGACGTTGATGTTGGGCAGGCATTTGGCCGCTTCCTGACTTCGGCATGGATGGCCTTGCGGTGGGCTGTCCTGAATTTCTGGAAGCCAGCCCTTGCTGGCGCGGGAATCGTGATGCCTATTTGGCTATTATGGCGTTTGTTGAGTTTGCCTTTTCGCAAGTAAGTCGCGTGAGCTAGAGCGGTGCGCAGCGCCGACAGCAATGGAGAAGAAATGACGGATCGATTTGATGTGAGTGGAAAGATTGCGCTGGTGACGGGGGCGTCATCGGGGCTAGGGCGTCACTTTGCAACTGTGTTAGCGGCGGGCGGAGCAAAGGTCGCGGTCGCGGCGCGGCGAATGGAGCGTCTGGAAGACCTGGTTGCGCAGATCAAGGCGGCAGGCGGCGAGGCCCTTGCGGTTCAGATGGATGTCACAAAGGCGGCGTCAGTCGAGGCCGGTCGCGCGGCCATTCAGGCACATTTCGCCAGCCCAGTTGAGATTATCGTCAATAATTCAGGATTATCTCGAGAAGCTTACTTTATGAGCATGACCGAAGAAGACTTTGACACGGTGATTGAAACCAATTTGAAGGGCGTATGGCTGGTTGCAAAAGCCTTTGCCGGCGCGCTCGCGGCTTCAGGCAAGCCCGGATCGATCATCAACACCGCGTCGATCACTGCTCTGCGGGTGGCGAAAACATTACTGGCCTATAGCGCGTCGAAAGCGGCGGTCGATCATATGACCCGGACGATGGCGCTGGAAATGGCGCGCTATGGCGTCCGGGTAAATGCGCTTGCACCGGGCTATTTCCACACCGAAATCAATGCTGAAGCCTTGGAGGGCCCGGGCGGGGCAGCCATGCTCAAACATATACCGATGCGCCGGTTTGGCGAGTATGAGGAATTGTCAGGTCCATTATTGCTACTGGCCTCAGATGCCGGGAGCTTTATGACCGGATCAACGATTGTTGTTGATGGCGGCCATATCCTGACGCCGCTCTAATCGATGGCAAATTCGTGGTTTTGGTTTTTTTCGCCGCTTTAGGGGGCTGTTAGGGCTTATTTGTCATAGCATGATACCGTAAAGTAGGAGTGCACGATTATGGCGATGGCAGCAAAAAAGCAGATGATTGACGCGGCAGCTCGAGCTAAGGACCGCGCCGACACATTGCGGTCTGCAGAAGTCATCGGCGATGTTGAAAGGGTACTGATAACAGGTGCCGCGATGTCACCTGCCAGATTGTTGCAAGCCAGGCTGCACGCGCATTTTTCGCCGGTTGCCACGAAAATGTCAGTCCAATTCATTACGCTTGTGATCATGTTCACTTGTGTTGGCACATGGATTGCTGGAATGGGCTTGTCGACCGGTCCTGTCGCAATCTGAATACAGTCAGGCCGGTATCTTGAATTATAGTACTGGAGGCGAGGCCTGAATGACTGTCCGTAAAGCTGTATTACCTGTTGCCGGTTTGGGCACACGCGTTTTACCCGCGACAAAGGCAATTCCCAAAGAGATGCTGCCCGTGGTTGATCGCCCGGCAATTCAGTATGTCGTCGATGAGGCCCTAGAGGCCGGTATCGAACACATCGTTTTTGTCACCGGTCGCAACAAGGGCGCCATCGAGGACCATTTTGACCGCGCCTACGAGCTCGAATCCAGTCTCAACAAAAAGAACAAGCAATGTGTGCTGGCTGAGCTGGAACGAAGTCTGCTCAAACCAGGTGCGGCGAGTTTTGTGCGTCAACAAGCGCCCTTAGGCCTCGGTCATGCGATCTGGTGCGCGCGCGATATTATCGGGAATGAACCGTTTGCGGTCCTTCTGCCTGATGTCATCGTCAAAGCATCCAAGTCTTGCCTGGCGCAGATGATTGAGGCGTATGACAAGATTGGCGGTAACCTGATCGCGGTTGATCGCATTTCTAGAGACCTGGTGTCCTCGTACGGCGTGATCGCGCCAAAGGGCGAACAGAATGGCCGTCTGATTGAGATGAGCGGAATGGTTGAAAAACCGACGCAAGCCGAAGCCCCGTCAAACTTGAAAATTACAGGCCGATACATTTTGCAGCCTGAGATATTTGCACTGCTTGAAGATCAGGGGGCCGGCGCTGGTGGTGAGATCCAATTGACTGATGCCATGGCGCGCATGATGGAGCACCAGGCTTTCCACGCCTTCGAGTTTGAAGGCAAAGACTATGATTGTGGATCAAAAGCCGGTTATTTCGAAGCGGTTCTGGCCCATGCCATCGACCATGAAGAAATTGGCGATGAAGCGCGTGCGATGATCCAGGCGGTGATGTCTTAACGTAGATGGACTGCCGTCGACTTCCAATCGGTCACTATGCGGACTAGATGGGGGACGCAGGAGAAGTTATGAAGTTTCTCGTTACAGGCGTAGCTGGATTTATCGGCTCTCACATCGCCGCAGCATTGCTGGACGGTGGGCATGAAGTTGTCGGCGTTGATAACCTCAACACATACTATCCTGTCGCTCTGAAACAGCAACGACTGGACATGCTGCGAGGCCGCAACGGCTTTCGGTTCGAGAAGCTCGATCTTGCCGATCATGATGCTTTGATAGCGTTGCCGGAGCGGAATGAGATTGACCGCGTGATCCATCTGGCTGCGCAAGCCGGGGTGCGCTATTCGATCGAAAACCCGTTTGCCTATGCCTCGTCAAATCTGACCGGGCACCTGTCGGTTCTTGAATTATGTCGCCATGCGAGAAAGTCGCCGATGCTGATCTACGCTTCGTCGAGTTCTGTATATGGCGACGACACACCGACGCCATTTCGCGAGGATGCACCCGCCGATCAACCGGTCTCGCTCTATGCTGCAACCAAGCGCGCTGATGAGTTGATGAGCAGCACTTATGCCCAACTTTATGGTCTGCAGCAGATTGGTCTGCGCTTCTTCACGGTCTATGGGCCAAGAGGACGCCCGGATATGGCCTATTGGTCGTTTACCGAACGTATAATGCGCGGCGAGCCAATCCACGTTTTCAATGGTGGAAAAATGAGCCGCGACTTTACGTATATCGATGACGCTGTTGCAGGCGTTTTGGCGATTGCGCTGGGCCGGGCTGAGTTTCCAGATCCGGCACGTCCGCATAAGCTATACAATATCGGACATAATCACCCGGTATCTCTTATGGCATTCATTCAAACGATAGAGCGCGCTATAGGACGGTCTGCCAAAATGATCATGGAGCCGATGCAGCCGGGTGACGTGACGACAACGTGTGCCGATATTTCACGCCTCCAGTCTGACTATGGCTACCAACCACGTGTATCCTTGGATGTAGGCATAGAGCGATTTGTCACCTGGTTCCGAGACTATTCATTGACTGTTTGAGCGAGGTTGGTACTGCGAGGGATGGCCAGCCCGCTCCCCACTCACGATGATGTTGTTCAGGCCGCCGCCCGGATTAAAGGGCATGTGCGCCAAACACCTGTATTGCGATCCCGCGCGCTCGACGAGATAGCGGGCGCTGAGCTGTTTATCAAAGCCGAATGTTTGCAAGATACCGGAAGTTTTAAGCTACGCGGCGCGACAAACCGATTGCTTCAAATCCCGCAATCGCAGCGGGCAGCAGGCGTTGTCGCATTTTCGTCTGGCAACCATGCGCAAGGTGTTGCGCGGGCGGCCAAGCTGCTAAATATGCCTGCCTTGATCGTTATGCCTTCGGATGCGCCGCAGGTGAAGATTAATGGCGTGCTTGCTGACGGCGCAGAGATCCATAGCTATGATCGCGTCGCCGAGGGCCGCGAAGAGATCGCTGCTGATATCGCCCGGCAACGCGGCGCCGTACTGGTATCGAGCTTTAACGATCCAGCGATAATCGCGGGTCAAGGAACATGTGGGCTTGAGTTTATCGAGCAGATGGAGGCGACCGGACAGCAACTTGATCATTTGATCTGTTGCACGGGCGGCGGCGGCCTGATCTCAGGGATTGCGCTGGCCCTGGAGGGGGTGAGCCCGGACACGCAGATTTGGACGGCTGAACCACAAGAGCACGATGATTGGCGACGCTCGCTAGAGGCGGATGAGATCGTCTCCAACGCGCCTGGCATTCGATCAATTTGCGACGCAATTTTGACCCCGTCTCCAGGCCCGCTAACTTGGGCGATTGGTCGCCGGTTACTGAGTGGCGGTTGCCGTGCGACTGACGCGCAAGTGTGTGAGGCGATGCGGCAGGCGTTCAGACATTTGAAACTGGTGACAGAGCCGGGCGGAGCTGCAGCCTTGGCGGCGGCGCTATATGCTTTGCCCTCGCAGGCGGTGGGGAAGCGTATCGGCGTTGTGATTACGGGGGCGAACGTGGATGCCAGTCAGTTTGCCGACATATTGCGCGGTTAAGCCTCTTTCATGATCCGCGCTTTCTGGCGCTGCCAGTCGCGTTTCTGCTGTGTCTCACGCTTATCGTGATGTTTCTTGCCGACAGCCAAGCCAATCAGGAGTTTGGCGATGCCGCGCTCGTTGAAGTAAAGCTTTAGCGGCACAATCGTGCGTCCGGCGCGCTCGACGGCCTGGGACAAGCGCAGTTTTTCACGTTTAGAGACGAGCAGTTTCCGCTTGCGGCGTGGTTCGTGATTGAAGCGGTTCGCGCCTGCATAGGTCGGGATATCGCTATTGATCAGCCACAGCTCGCCTTCTTCAACCGTCGCGTAGGATTCAGCAATATTGGCCTTGCCATTGCGCAGCGACTTTACCTCGCTCCCGACCAGCATCATGCCCGCTTCGAGCGTGTCTTCGACCGCATAGTCAAACCGCGCCCGGCGGTTTTCGGCGACTAATCCGTCAGAGCGGCCTTTGGATTGAGACCTCTTGGCCATCAGTCCTGGGCCAGTCCGGCGATCTGTAAGGCCGCATCAATTTGTGCCCGCGCCTCTGCATCTGGCGCGACGATTGGCAAGCGTACATCCGGCTGGCAAAGCCCGGCTTTTGCGAGCACATATTTGGCCGGCCCGGGCGAGGGCGAGACGAACATAGCAAGGTGCAATGCGATTAAACGGGCCTCAATGGCGCGTGCGGTTTCCAGATCACCATCTTCGAACGCGGCATGCATTGCGGCGCAGTATTCAGGCGCGACATTCGCTGTTACCGAGATGCAGGCCACCCCGCCCATCGCCAAATGTCCGAGCGAGGATGGGTCGTCGCCTGACATTTGCACGAATTGCTCGTTCTGGGTGAGTGCCGCATGTTTAGAGACCCGACCAAGATCGCCGCTTGCATCCTTGATCCCGATCACATTTGGCAGTTTCGCCAGGTGTCCAACAGTTTCTGGCAACAGATCACACGCGGTTCGGCTTGGCACATTGTAGACTATGATTGGCATCGACACTGCGTCATTGATGGCGCGAAAATGTGCCTCAAGTCCAGCTTGGTCTGGTTTGTTGTAATACGGACAAATGACCAGTGCGGCATCTGCCCCAACCGTTTTGGCGTGTTCAACCAATTCAATCGCTTCGGAGGTCGAATTTGAACCAGCGCCCGCGATCACGGGAACCCGGCCAGCGGCGGTCTCGACACATAGTTCAACCACTTCGCGATGTTCAGCATGAGAAAGCGTAGCTGATTCGCCGGTTGTGCCGCACGGAACCAGGGCACTTGAGCCGCTTTCAATCTGGTAGTTGATCAAATCCGTATAGGCTTTGCGATCAATGGCCCCGTTCTTGAAAGGCGTGATCAGAGCAGGAATGGAACCATGAAACATTGGAAAGAAACACACTTTGGGTTGTAGGGCGGTCCAAACCGTCAGAGTTTGGACATATACGCCCTATAAACAAGAATAATAATCTAACAACGACTCTACAATTAGGGAAACAGGCACAGCACATGCGTCACGCATTTTCAGGCTTTCTAGTATCATGTCTTATCGCGCTTTCAGGGGCGGGTATTGCGGCGGCTGCACAAGTACCACCTGCACCGAGCCTCAAACCAGCATTGGTTGCCGCGTCCGACGTCGTATCGACGCGAGACGCAGGATTGTTACGCGACGCACTGGGCGCAGTTGATCGCGGGAACTGGTCTTCCGTTCGCCGCATCGAAACCCAAATCCACGACGAAACCGCGATTGATATTTTGACATGGTACCGAGCTCGCCGCGATCCAGGTATTTCATTTGACCGCCTGAATTTAGCCCTAGATCGCCTCAATGATTGGCCGGATATTGGAATGATCAGGACGCGAGCCGAAGAAAAACTTGAACTCTCAGCGTTGAATTCACCCGCCAGGATAGCTTGGCTTGAGGCGCATGGTGGAGCACGAAGCGGGGCAGGTCATCTCGTCATGGCAGCGGCGCTGGAAGCAACAGGACGCCATGATGAAGCGATGAGTGACGTTCGGATTGCTTGGCATGGCCGCACACTGATCCGGGATCTGACCGACCGTACCTTGCGCAATTATCGCAGCGAGTTGACGCAATTGGACCACCGTCAGCGCGTTGATTTCCTGTTATGGACAGGTCAGACCACTGCCGCCAGCCGAATGAAGCCATTATTGACGCCAGATTGGCGGGCAATGGTTGAAGCGCGTATCCGCCTTCAGCGCCGCTCCCGTGGTGTCGATGCGGCAGTGCAATCGGTATCTAGTGAGCTGCAGAACCATCCCGGCTTGATGTTTGACCGGGCCGTATGGCGTCGCAAGGCTCGGATCAGAAACGCTGTCGCGCCAATGCTAAGACAGATTGACGGTGCGGATATCCCAGCCGCTGGCCGCTCGCGTCTTTGGAAAGAGCGCGATATCGCTGTGCGCAGCGCCCTGAAAGACGGCGACTGGACGTTGGCTTATGAATTGTCCGCCCCTCACGGTATGAGCAGTGGGCGCGGGTTTGCTGAAGCAGAATGGACCGCCGGTTGGGTTGCGCTTCGTCACCTTAGGGATCCAGCACGGGCTCTAACTCACTTCGAAACACTTGAGGCGGGTGTTGCGACCCCGATCAGTCTAGCGCGCGCGCAATACTGGATTGGGCGCTCGAAAGAAGTGTTGGGGGACCGGGACGGTGCAGATGCCGCGTATGGCGATGCTGCAAAATATCCATTTACCTATTATGGGCAGCTTGCCGCCGAGAAAATCTCGTTAGCGACAATTGAATTGCCTGCAACTTACGCGCTTGAAGATGCCGACCGCCAGGAATTTGTCGAGCGGCCGCTGGTGAAAGCCATGCGTTTGTTTGCCGAGAATGGCTGGGACGCTGCCTTCCGTAAGTTCGCGTACCACCTTGATGATCAATTGATAGAGCAAGCTGATTTTGCACTTCTTGCGGAGCTTGGCCGCGAGTATCATTATTCCGATATTGGTGTGCGCGGTGCCAAAGCCGGGCTGGCAAAAGGCGTGATCGCCGCTGCTGCCGCTTATCCGGTTGTCGACTACCAAATGTCGCGCCAACCAATGGTTGAACGGTCTTTGATCCTGGCGCTTTCGCGTCAAGAGAGCGAGATGAACCCAAACGCGATTAGTCATGCCAACGCCCGCGGCTTGATGCAGTTCATTCCACGCACAGCACGGTATGAAGCGCGGCGGCAGGGATTGCCATATCGCACCTCTTGGCTGACCGATGATCCGGGGTACAATATGACCCTTGGCGGCGCGCATCTCGATACATTACTGGGCCAGTTTAATGGCAGCTATATCATGACTGCGGCGGCCTATAATGCCGGCGCGTCTCGTCCGCGACAGTGGATTGGAGACTATGGTGATCCGCGCGCCGGTGAGGTCGATCCAATTGATTGGGTGGAGTTCATTCCGTTCAAGGAAACTCGTAATTATGTCCAACGCGTCCTCGAAAATACGCAAGTCTATCGCCAACGCCTGAGCGGTGAACCGGAACCGGTTCAACTGAGCAGTGATTTGCAGCGTGGGCGGTTTGGTAACCGATAGACCAAGTTGAGAAGGCGCGCGATTCTGGCTAAGCCTCGGTCTTGGTTTTCCGTTTTGTCGGGGTCTTTTTCTTTTTTGCTGCGGGCTTTGGTTTCGCAGTTTTGCCTTGCACAGCCTGTCTTTCATCATGGCGTCTGAACGTCTCGACCAGGAATTTTCCAGTCCAGCTTCCCTTGACCGTTGCGACGTGTTCGGGGGTGCCTTCGGCAACAATTTTACCGCCGCCATCGCCGCCTTCAGGGCCAAGGTCGATAATGTGATCTGCGGTTTTGATAACATCAAGATTGTGCTCGATCACGATGATCGTATTACCGGTATCAGCCAGCTCATGCAGCACATCGAGCAGCTTCTTCACGTCAGCAAAGTGCAGTCCGGTGGTTGGTTCATCAAGAATGTAGATCGTCCGCCCGGTGGCTCGCTTGGACAATTCCTTGGCGAGTTTGATGCGTTGGGCCTCGCCGCCAGATAGGGTAGTGGCTGACTGGCCGACCTTGATATAGGTCAGGCCGACGCGCGCGAGCGTTTCCATCTTGGTGTTTATTGACGGTACAGCTGCGAAGAATTTCTGGGCTTCCTCAACCGTCATATCGAGCACGTCGGCGATGGACTTGCCTTTGTACAGAACTTCCAGAGTTTCGCGATTATAGCGCTTGCCTCGGCATGTATCACAGGTGACGTAGACGTCTGGCAGGAAGTGCATTTCGATCTTGATCAGGCCATCGCCCTGGCACGCTTCGCAGCGCCCGCCTTTGACGTTGAAGCTGAACCGGCCCGGCTTGTAACCACGCGTCTTGGATTCGGGCAGGCCAGCGAACCAATCGCGGATCGGGCCGAATGCGCCGGTATAAGTTGCCGGATTAGAACGCGGTGTGCGCCCGATCGGCGATTGATCAATCTCAATGACCTTGTCGAGGTGGTGCAGACCCTCAAGACTCTCATATGGGGCAGGAGAAGCCGTGGCTCGGTTGAGCTTGCGGGCGAGCGCTTTGTAAAGGGTTTCAACAGTCAGTGTGGACTTACCGCCCCCGGAAACGCCGGTAATCGCTGTAAACGTGCCTAGCGGGATTGAGGCAGTGACGTTCTGCAAATTATTGCCTGTTGCCCCTTTGATGGTGAGCTGTTTGCCTTTCTTCTTGATCCGCCGCCGGGTCGGGATCGCGATTTCTTCGCGCCCTGACAGGTAGGCGCCAGTGAGGGAGTTCGGGTCGGCAATGACTTCGGCCGCCGTACCTTGACTGACCACTTCGCCGCCATGAATCCCGGCGCGCGGTCCCATATCTATGACATGATCTGCGGTCAGGATCGCGTCTTCGTCATGCTCAACCACGATCACAGAATTGCCGAGGTCACGCAGTCGTTTCAGAGTCTCCAGCAAGCGTTCATTGTCACGCTGGTGCAAGCCAATGCTCGGCTCATCAAGCACGTACAGAACGCCGGTCAGGCCAGATCCGATCTGACTGGCGAGGCGAATTCTCTGGCTCTCGCCGCCCGATAGTGTTCCCGACGCGCGCGACATGGACAAGTATTCCAAACCGACCGAATTGAGGAAAGTCAGGCGGTCATTGATCTCTTTCAGGATACGTCCGGCAATTTCCTGGGCTTGCGTCGACAGCGTGTCATTCACCTTGCCGAACCAGTCGCCAGCTTCCCGGATTGAAAAACCGGACGCATCAGAGATATCTAGTCCGGCAATTCTGACCGCTAAGGCTTCGGGGCGCAGGCGCTTGCCGAGGCATTTGGGACAGGCCGCTGCAGATTGATATTTGCCAATTTCATCGCGGACCCACTGGCTGTCAGTTTCGCGAGATCGCCGCTGCAGGTTCGGGATCACGCCCTCATAGGTCTTGGTGACCTCATAACGGCGCAAACCATCGTCATACACAAAGTCAATTTCGGCATCCCCAGTGCCATTCAGGATCATGCCTTGCACGGTTTCAGGGAGTTTGTTCCACGGGGTTTGCAGATCAAAATCATAATGATCTGCCAGTGCTTGCAGGGTTTGAGTTTGGTAAGGCGACGAAGACTTGGCCCAAGGCGCAATCGCGCCGTTCATCAGGGTTAGATCCTTGTCGGGCACAATCATGCCCGGATCAATTTTCAATTGCTGACCAAGCCCATCACAGGTCGGGCAGGCCCCGAACGGATTGTTGAATGAGAACAGCCGTGGTTCGATCTCGGGAATGGTGAAGCCAGACACCGGACAGGCAAAGTTGGCGCTATAGGTGATCCGCTTTGGCTCAGTTTTGCCTTCAGCAAGATCGGCATATTCGGCGATTGCAATGCCATCGGCGAGGGGTAGGGCGGTTTCGAAACTCTCGGCGAGGCGCTGCTCCATACCTTCGCGCACAACGATACGATCCACCACGACATCAATGTCATGCTTGTACTTCTTGTCGAGGGCTGGCGGGGTTTCCAGGTCGTAGAATTCACCATCCACTTTGACACGCTGAAAGCCATTCTTGAGCAGTTCGGCAAATTCCTTGCGATATTCGCCTTTGCGTCCACGGATCATCGGCGCGAGCAGATAAAGCCGTGTGCCGTCCTCAAGCGCCATTGTGCGATCGACCATCTGACTGACCGTCTGGCTCTCAATCGGCAGACCTGTTGCGGGCGAATAGGGAATACCAACTCGCGCCCAAAGCAGGCGCATATAGTCGTAGATTTCAGTCACGGTTCCAACTGTGGATCGCGGATTGCGGCTAGTGGTCTTCTGTTCAATCGAGATCGCAGGCGACAGCCCCTCGATGCTCTCGACGTCAGGTTTCTGCATCAACTCAAGGAACTGCCGCGCGTAGGCTGACAAGCTCTCGACATAACGGCGTTGGCCCTCAGCATAGATCGTGTCGAAGGCCAGCGATGATTTGCCCGAGCCAGACAGGCCCGTCACGACCACCAGCTGGTAGCGCGGGATGTCGATGTCTACATTCTTCAGATTGTGTTCTTTTGCACCGCGCACGCGGATAAAAGGAGATTCTAGGGAGGCCATGGCGTCTTTTCTAAGGTCGAGCTTACGTCTTCAAACGGGATGTTTGCCCGGAGTCCAGACCTATCGCAAGAACATTATGTGAACATCATCTGTCTCAAGCTAAATTTAAGCATTTTATATGATGAAAAGCTTGGGTGCTTAGGGATGGATGGACGATTTGATGGATATTTTCGGGCTGCACATTGATGCCGAAGCCGGTAAGGCACTCGGGGTGGTCTATTTGCTCCAATTTACATTGTTTACCGTGCTGGCTTTTATCGCGCGCCGTTCAGACGCGATCCATTGGAGTTCAGAGTTTCTCAAAAGCGTGCGTGTGAATTGGTCTTTCATTATTTTCAACGGACTGATTGCGCCGTTTGCAATCATCGCCGTTACCGGATTGAACACGGGCTTCAAGACCACAGGCATTCCAACCGTCCCGCCAGAGTTTTGGGGTTTTGCACCCGCCATTGTTCCGGCCATCGTGGCGGTAATCGTCGCAGATTTTGTTGACTATTGGAGCCATCGCCTTCGTCATATCTCGGTTCTGTGGCCAATGCATGCTGTGCATCATTCAGATACGCAGATGCATTACCTGTCATGGTATCGTGCTCATATAATCGAACTGATTTTTATTCAGGGCAGTTATCTTGTTCTGGCAACATGGATGGGCGCGTCGCCTGGCGCGGTCGCGGGTGTGGTTATCTTCCGGGCGTTCCACCAGCAATACGTCCACATGAATGTTGATTGGACGCATGGCCGGTTTGGATTGCTGCTCGCTTCGCCGCGCTTCCATCGCTGGCATCATGCTGATGCACGTGAAGCCTGGGACAAGAACTTCTCCAGCATCATTCCGCTTTGGGACAAATTGTTCGGGACATATTATTGCCCCGGCCGCTGCGACGTGCCGCTTGGGTTCCCGAATAATCCGGGCGAGAATTTCGTCAAACTGATGCTCTATCCATTTCGCGAATGGGGACGCATGACCAAGGAACTGGTTCAGCGCGCGCGCGCTTAACGCGGCTCGGCTTCAAGCTTAATTTAAGCCTTTTCAGTTACATGCAGATACGTCTCCAGAGCGCCAGAGGAAGCCTATGCCCGCATTGAATTTACCTGTCGCGACTTTGGTGACTTACGTCCTGCCTTTCTTTCTGTTCACCGCGATTGTTTTCGCGGTTAAGGGCCGCGCCGCTGTGCAATGGTCGAGTGGCGTGATGCGCTCGGTTCGAACAAACCTGGCGCTAAGCTTGTTGAACGCTTTGGCAGCTCCATTCGCATTTGTATTCATTGGCGCGTGCCAGCGCTCATTCGAAGCACTCGGATTGCCGCACATACCCGTGACGACCTGGGGCGCAGCGCCATTCTTTGTCGTCGTTTGTATGTATCTCGTGCTGCAGGACCTTGCCGATTATTGGGTTCATAGGGTGCTGCACGCACAGGCATTCTGGCCGATCCATGGTGTCCATCATTCAGACGCAGACATGAATTGGACGACAACTTACCGTATTCACATTCTGGAAACGGTGATGATGCAGCTGACGTATCTGATTGTGATGAGTTGGTTTGGACTACCGCCCGCTGCCGGCGCCGCAATCGTTTTGTTCCTTACGGTGTATAATGGCTTTGTTCACATTAATGCCGACATCCATTTTGGGCCACTGACCAAGGTTTTCTCAACCCCGCGTTTTCACCGCTGGCATCATGCCGATGACCCGGCCGCCTATAATAGCAATTTCGGCAATTTTCTCTCTATCTGGGACGTGCTTTTCGGGACGTATCGTGTGCCTGGAGCCTATAAAGGCACGCTTGGCTTTGACGGATCGCCCAACCACAATCTGCTGAAACTGCTGATCTGGCCATATTGGCAGTGGGGCGCTGCTTTGGTTCGTCAGAAGCCTGATGAGACCATACAAGAGCTTACGGGTTAAGCTTTTTATCAAGAACATAGGCAGAACAAACTCTTGACGGAGTGTTCCCCTGTGGATACATTTCTGTCATGGCGCGACAGTCTGTGAGATAGGCTGTAAGCGGAGATTTAGATTCGGAAGCAAAATGATCGGAGAGATGCTATGGCTGGTTCAGTGAACAAGGTGATCCTTGTCGGAAATGTTGGGCAAGACCCGGAAGTGCGCCAGTTTCAGAATGGCGGACAGGTCTGCTCATTCTCATTGGCAACATCTGAGAATTGGAAAGACAAGAGTACCGGTGAGCGTCGTGAGAAAACCGAATGGCACCGCATTTCGATCTTTAATGAGGGCCTCGTCCGCGTGGTGCAGAGTTATGTTAAAAAGGGCTCGAAACTGTATATTGAAGGCCAGCTTGAAACCCGCAAATGGCAAGATCAGAACGGGGTCGACAAGTATACAACCGAGGTTGTTCTGCGCGGCTATGGCGGCAATTTGACAATGCTGGACGGCCGCAATGACGGGGCCAGTGCTGGCGGCGGCGGCAGTCGCGGCCACAGCCAGGATTCAGTCGCATACGGGAACCAAGGTGGCGGCGCCCGCCAGATGGATGGCCCAGCCCAGGATTTCAAACAGGAATTCGATGACGAGATTCCGTTCTAGCGCTTAAAATATGGCCTGCCACTTGCTGTAACTGTTTGAACCTGTGGGGCAGGCCTGCTATTCATTCTTGTAGAGTCTATAGGCGATTCGGGGCTTACCTATGCCCAGCGCGCCTGTCCGAAAGCGAGTTTGATAAATGAGCGACGAAACAACACCGCCAGACGATCCTGAGATGCCGGAAATTCCGCAGGAAGACGGTATTGATCCGATCAGTATCGAGACCGAGCTGAAGCGCTCCTACCTCGATTATGCGATGAGCGTGATTGTCAGCCGTGCCTTGCCGGATGTGCGTGATGGCCTGAAACCGGTGCACCGCCGTATCCTGTATGCGATGCAGGTCAACGGAAATACACCGGACAAAGCGTACAAGAAGTCGGCGAACATTGTTGGTGCGGTGATGGGTAATTTCCACCCGCACGGCGACAGCGCGATTTATGATGCCTTGGTACGCATGGCGCAGCCTTTTTCGATGAGCCTGCCGCTGGTCGATGGCCAGGGGAATTTCGGGTCTATTGATAACGATCCGGCGGCCGCCATGCGCTATACCGAGTCGCGGATGACCAAGGCCGCGCAATATCTGCTCGCCGATATCGACAAGAATACGGTTAATTTTCAAGACACTTATGATGGTTCGCAGAAGGAACCGATGGTTCTGCCAGCGCAGTACCCCAACCTTCTGGTCAATGGTGCAAGCGGCATCGCGGTTGGTATGGCGACGAATATTCCGCCGCATAATCTGGGAGAGGTTGTTGATGCAACTCTCGCCATGATCGACAATCCTGTGATCAGTGATGAGGACTTGCTGGATATTGTACCGGGTCCGGATTTCCCAACCGGGGCTTTGATCCTCGGCCATGCCGGATCGCGTAAGGCGCTGCTTGAGGGACGCGGCTCGATCCTGATGCGCGCGCGCACAGAATTCGAAGAAATGCGCAATGGTCGCCAGGCGATTATTGTCACGGAAATTCCGTATCAAGTGAACAAAGCTGCGATGATTGAAAAAATTGCAATCATGGTACGTGAGAAGCGGATTGAGGGGATTGCAGATTTACGCGACGAATCTGATCGCCAGGGCATTCGCATGGTGATCGAGGTCAAGCGCGATGCCAGCGCCGAAATCGTACTCAATCAATTGTTCCGCTACTCGCAATTACAGACCAGTTTCCCGGCCAATATTCTCGCTCTGAATGGCGGTCGCCCGGAGCAGTTGAACCTGCGCCAGATCCTGCAAGCTTTCCTCAGGTTCCGCGAAGAGGTGGTTGCACGGCGGACCAAATTCGAGCTGAACAAAGCCCGTGACCGGGCGCACGTCTTGGTCGGCCTCGCTCTGGCGGTGGCCAATATTGACGAGATTATTCGGATCATCCGTAGCGCGCCTGATCCAGCGACAGCGCGGGCCCAATTGCTCGCCAAGGCTTGGCCGGTCATGGATATGGGCCCACTTCTGTCACTGATCGCTGACCGCCGGACGCGTTGGGATGGGGAAGAGGCGATCTTCCTGTCGGACGAGCAGGCACGTGCGATCCTCGACCTGCGTTTACACCGCCTGACCGGCTTGGGCCGCGATGAGATTGGTACTGAAGCGAAGGGACTTGCGGAACGGATCGCCGATTATCTCGATATCTTGCGCTCACGGCCACGTATTCTCGACATTATTCGCGGCGAGTTGAATGAGGTAAAAACCAAATTCGCTGTGCCGCGCCGGTCTGAATTTACTTTCGGCGACGCCGACATGGAAGACGAAGACCTGATCGAGCGTGAAGACATGGTTGTGACCGTGACGCATGGCGGTTACGTCAAACGCACACCTCTGTCTACTTATCGGACCCAGCATCGCGGCGGCAAAGGTCGCTCCGGCATTTCGATGAAAGACGAGGATTTCGTCACCCGACTATTCACCGCTGATACGCATACCGAGATCCTGTTTTTCAGCTCCGAAGGCATGGTCTACAAAGAGAAGGTCTGGCGCCTGCCAATTGGATCGCCGCAATCGCGGGGTAAAGCGCTGGTCAATCTATTCCCGCTGTCCAAGGATGAGCGGATTGAAAGCGTTATGCCGCTGCCCGCAGACGAAGAAGCGCGCGCTGAGATGGATGTCATGTTCGCAACTCGCTCGGGCACGGTGCGTCGCAATAAGCTGTCAGACTTCATCCGGGTCAACCGCAATGGCAAGATTGCGATGAAGCTCGACGACGGCGATGGCCTTGTTTCGGTAAAGGTTTGTTCGGAGCGCCACGATGTCTTCCTGACCACGGCGCTGGGCAAGTGTATCCGGTTTCGCGCTGATGATGTGCGGGTGTTTGCCGGGCGTAATTCTACCGGGGTTCGGGGCATTCGCCTCGACAAAGGCGATCATGTGATCGCCATGGGTATCCTGTTGCATATTGACGTGACGAGCGCAGAAGCGCGGGCTTACCTCAAACACGCGTCAGCAATGCGCCGCGCGGCCACTGGTGAAGAGGAAGAAGTGTCCGAGATCGAGGACGGCGAGGATATCGAAGAGGCCGCGCTGTCGACCGAACGGATCGCAGAATTGGGTGCGGCAGACCAGTTCATCCTGACACTTGCTGATGACGGCATGGGTAAACGATCCTCTGCTTACGATTACCGGGTCACCGGACGCGGCGGCAAAGGTCTGGTCGCGCTGAATATCTGGGGCGGCAACAAGAAGACCGGGCCGATCAAGCAAATCGCACAGTCGTTCACAGTTGAAGACACTGATCAGGTCATGTTGGTCACTGATGCGGGGCAGTTGATCCGAACGCCAGTCGATCAAATTCGGATCGCTGGCCGTGCAACATCTGGCGTTTGGGTCCTGCGCACCAAGGACGATGAGCGGGTTGTATCGGTTGCACGTCTTGCCGATGACAGCGAAGACGATACAGAGGACGCTGCAGAAGCAGAATAGGCGTTCAGGCCAGTTACTACGGCCAACTGAATGCACGCGGAGGATTTCATGGAACGCGTTGGGCTGTATCCGGGGACATTTGACCCGGTCACGATGGGGCATATGGATATTATCGCCCGCAGTATGAAGCTGGTAGATCGGCTGGTGATCGGCGTTGCGGTCAGTGAAGCCAAGCGCCCGCTCTTCATACTTGAAGAACGTATAGAGATGATGGAAGAGGAATGCGCCCGCCTCACGAAACCGGGGCTTGCCAAGATTGAGGTCAAGCCTTTCGACAAGCTGCTCATGCATTTTGCCGAAGAAGTGAATGCCGGTATTATTTTGCGGGGTTTACGTGCCGTTTCCGACTTTGAATACGAATTTCAGATGACCGCAATGAACGAGCAACTGAATAGCGAGATTGAAACTGTGTTCCTTATGGCCGATGTTCGCCATCAGGCGGTTGCATCGCGCTTGGTGAAGGAAATTGCCCGCTTTGGCGGCGATATCACGCCATTTGTAACCCCGACTGTAAAAGAACGAATATTGGAGAAGTTTAAAAAATGACGCTGCGTACCTTGTTGAGTGGACTTGTTTGCATGGGATTTGTGGCATGTGCGGGGGCACAGACAGATGAGGCGGAGACAACCGTCTATACAATTGAAGATGTAGAGGCTGTGCCGGAACAATGGCGGCTTGCTGATCCTGAAAACCTGGTCGTTCTGACGACTAGTCGCGGCCAGATCATTCTGGAACTGTTACCATCTATGGCGCCAACGCATGTCTCGCAATTCAAAACTTATGTGCGCGCGGGTCTGTATGACGGAACCCCTTTTCACCGGGTGATAAGAGGTTTTATGGCGCAGGGTGGTGATGTTGCCAGCATGCATGGTGAGGATAAGATGCTCGGTCAAATGGCGGGTGAATTTACAATTCGTCGAGCACCTGAAGCGTTTTCTATTGACCCTGTGGGTCCTGTAGATTCCGCGACGAATGGGTTTCACAAGGGAATTCCGATACAATCAGTGGCGCGGTTTATGGCTGAATTGTCCTTTGATGGCCTGGTTGAAACCTGGATACCCCATTGTGAGGGAGTGCTGTCGACCGCACGCACCGATGACAAGAATTCCGCGGACGCACAGTTTTTTCTGATCTCTGATCAAGCTCGACATCTTGATCGCAAATATACCGCGAAAGGGCGGGTTGTTATTGGTCTCGACGTGGTGAAAACGATTAAACTGGGACCGAGCCCTGACGGTGGGCCAATTTCTAACCCAGACATATTGCTCACTGCCCAAGTCGTGGCTGACATGCCAGAAGAAGACAGGTTACAGGTCTATGTGCAGCGTACTGATACGCCCGACTGGACCGAACGGTTGATGGCTGCTGACAGATCCGGTGACGATATCTGTGACTTGCCGCACGTACCCGCAATCATTGGGTAGGGGACAGACCTGACTGATCTTTCAGCCTTCGATTTTACCCTTCCCGAAGCCAATATCGCGCTGCGCCCCGTCATCCCCCAAGATGCAGCGCGGCTTTTGGTTGTGCATGGTGATGGGCGTTTGCAAGACGCGCATATCCGCGACTTACCAAACTATCTCAGTATGGGCGATGTGCTTGTCTTTAACGATACACGGGTCATCCCGGCAGCGCTGAAGGGCATCCGCTATGCGCGCGACGAGAACGGTGCGGACGTCAAAGTCGATGCTAATTTGGTTGAATGCCTGTCGCCCAACACATGGTTAAGCCTGGCACGCCCCGGAAAGCGGCTAAAGCAGGGAGATGCGATAGAGTTTGGCGACGGCTTTACCGCGACGATTGTCGACAAGATGGAGACGGGTGAAATTGTCCTCGCTTTCAACTTGCAAGGCGACGTTTTGGAGGGCGCGCTTGATAAGTACGGCGTGATGCCATTACCGCCCTATATCGCCCGCAAGCGGCCTGCTGATCAATCCGACCGCGAGACCTATCAGACGGTGTTTGCTGGCAATGAGGCTGAATCTGTTGCCGCGCCAACCGCAGGACTGCACTTTACGGAGGGGTTGCTCGCTGCGCTGGATCGCGCAGAGTTAGCGCGGGAAACAGTGCGTCTCCATGTCGGGCTTGGTACGTTTTCGCCGTTGCAGGATAGCCATTTGACATCGGGGAAACTGCACGCCGAATGGCGCCGGGTATCGCCTGAGACCGCGAATAATATCAATGCAGCGCGGCAAAGCGGGCAGCGCTGTGTGCCGATAGGGACGACGGCCTTGCGTACGCTCGAAAGTGCCGCGACACCTGGCGGTATCGTGCAATCGGTAACTGGGCCGACAGATATCTTCTTGCAACCAGGATATAAGTTTCGCGCGACAGACGCATTGGTTACGAACTTTCATCTCCCCAAGTCGAGCCTGTTCATGCTTGTCTGCGCCTTGATGGGAACGGATGTTATGCAAGCTGCGTATGGTCATGCCATCAAATCAGATTACCGGTTCTACTCATATGGCGATGCCTGCTTGCTATTGCCCAAAGCAGCAGAGCGCCCACCATTCCTGGCATAGTCTTGAGAGCCTTTGTCTATGAGGCCGTCTGCCGGTAGAATATCGGCCGGTTTCAAATCAAACTGACCGTTCATTTGGGCATAGAGAGGCGCAAAATCAGTATCGACAGTGGCGCGGAAAAGGTCTTCGTAATTATCGATCACAAAATAGGTCTGCTGAAAATCATCAATCTTGTAATCGGTGCGCATCAGGCGCGAGAGATCGAATTTGATTCGATTTGGCGAGTCACTTTCCAGCGCAAAAATGCTTTCGGCGACTGAAGAGACAATTCCAGCCCCGTAAATCCGCAAACCCTGGTCAGTTTGGATAAGTCCGAACTCGACTGTGTACCAGTATAGTGCCGCCAGATTCTTCAAGGATGCATGGCGCAAACTGCGCAGGCCACCCTTGCCATAAGCTTCCATATAGTCGGCAAAAACCGGGTCCGTGAGCATTGGGACGTGGCCAAACACGTCATGGAACACGTCAGGTTCTTGAATATAGTCGAGTTGATCCGGTCGGCGTATGAAGTTCCCCGCTGGAAATCGGCGATTGGCCAAATGCTCAAAAAACACATCGTCAGGAACCAGACCTGGCACGGCAACGACGCGCCATCCGGTCAGGGCTTCCAGCTCGTCAGAAATGGTCTGAAAATCAGGAATACCACCGCGATGGAGATTCAGAGCCTCCAGACCATTAATGAATTCAGGCGCGGCACGGCCGGGTAGGACGTCCAGCATACGTTGGTATAATTTATCCCATGTGGCGTGCTCAGCAACCGTGTAATGCGCCCAGCCCTGATCAATCGTCCAGTTGGATGCAGAATGGGGCGGGCGTGGAATATGGTTGCTCATGCAACTAATATACCGCAAGACGCGTTCAATGTCTTTGCCATATGTAATGAAATTGCGTTGATAACTGAAAATACGGAGTCAGCTTTGGTTTTGAAACTCTACAGTTACTGGCGCTCGTCAGCTTCCTATCGACTACGAATTGCCTTGGAGATGAAGGGCGTCGCCTATGACACGATTTCAATTGATCTGCATCCTGAGGTCAAACAGCATCAGAGTGATGCTTATCGCCGCCTGAACCCGCAAATGCGAGTGCCCGCTATAGAAGTTGATGGCGAAGTTATCGGACAGTCGATGGCGATCCTTGAATGGATAGATGAGACTTGGCCAGAACCAAGCCTGTTTCCCGATGATCCTGTAGATCGCCTGAAAGCAAGAGCATTTGCCGACACGGTCGCGAGTGATATTCACCCCCTGAACAACCCATCCGTGTTGGCGATCCTTCGTAACCAACTGGGGGCGGACAAGGCTGCAACCTCACGCTGGTATAGTGATTGGATTCAGCTTGGCTTTGCAGCCCTCGAAACGCAGTTCAAAGACGGTGACACGCCGTACTTGTTTGGGGATTGCCCGACAATTGCAGAGATTTGCCTGGTCCCGCAAATCTACAATGCCCGCCGGTTTGAAGTCGATTTGACGGCGTTTCCGCGTTTGGTTGCCGTGGATGCCGTTTGCCAGTCACACGTCGGTTTTCGCGCTGCGGCACCTGAAATGTTCAAGCCAGCTTAAATCAGTTGCTTTGCTGAGCTTTCAGAACGTAGCCGACTGGGGTGCGTTCAAACATTGTCGCGATATCTGGATGGGTAACCACCGCATCGCTGTCGTCAGGCGTCAGGTTTTGTTCCGACACGTACGCAACATAATGCGTGCGCTCATTTTCTGCGAAGAGATGATAATATGGCTGATCCTTGTCCGGACGGACCTCTTCAGGAATCGAATCGTACCATTCATCCGTATTTGCGAAGACCGGATCAACGTCAAAAATGACTCCTCGAAAATCGAACATCCGATGACGGACAACTTGGCCGATTTGATATTTCGCGGCGCGGGTCGGTATGGCATTGGGCATATCAGGGACTGTCGCAGCCGCCACCTTTGGAGCAGTTTTGTCCATAGCAGGCTTGCGCCGAAACAAGCGCCCAACTCGCTGAATGAGGTTCGGTCGATGACTCATACAAACAGTGTGTGCTACATGTTTCGGTAACAGACAAGATTTGGGCCGCACATGGCTGAAGAAAAAACGAATCGTGGCGGAAGACCTGGCAGTCGATCTCGGCCACGATCAAAGGGACGGGCGCCGCTCTATGCGGCGGTTGACCTTGGTACGAACAATTGTCGGCTGCTGATTGCCGCGCGTAAGCGTGACAGCTTTACTGTGCTTGATTCGCACTCACAAATCGCCAGATTAGGCGAGGGATTGGCGACCACAGGGCGTATGTCGGACGCTTCGATTGAGCGGGCAATGGATGCTTGCCGAAAGATAGCAGCCAAGCTGAAAGCCAAAAAAGTTGGGCACGTCCGCTGCATCGCGACAGAGGCATGTCGGCGAGCTGAAAACGGCCCTGACTTCATCAAGCGGGTACGTGAAGAAACCGGTTTGATGTTCAAGATCATTCGTCCTGAGGAAGAGGCGCTTCTGGCGCTGATCGGCTGCCATAACCTGATTGAACCTGATGTGACGAATGTTCTGGTGGTTGATATCGGGGGCGGATCAACAGAGCTATCATTGGCTGATGCCGCGCCTGTTCAGAAGCATGGTCTGCGCGGCATGCTGGAAAAGTCCCCGATCCTATCCTGGACGAGTTTACCTATCGGTGTTGTCACCCTGACGGAAGCTTTCGCGCACTTGCCCGAAATGGAACGGTACCCTGCGATGTTGGAGCGTGCTTTCGAACTGGTCAACGCGTGGCGGTGCGCAGATGATATCCGTGCGCTGTTTGACGCGGGGCAAGCGCATGTGATTGGAACGTCCGGCACGGTGACCTGTTTGACTGGCGTGCATCTTGGGTTGACTAAATATCGCCGCGATCAGGTCGATGGGCAGTGGATCACGCAAGCGCAGATGCTGGCGACCGTCGAGCGCCTCAAACAAGCGGGTCCAGAAGGGGTCGCCAAGTTTCCAACAATCGGGGAAGACCGTGCCGGCTTGATGATGGCTGGTTGCGCGATTGTTGAGGCAACCTGGAGCTTGGCCCCAAATGGCCGAATGCGCGTCGCAGATCGCGGTTTGCGAGAGGGCCTGCTATTGTCGATGATGCAGGGTCCAAAACGCGGCAAACGGCGCGGCAATCGAAACCGACGCAACCGCGCCGGATCTACCCAAATGCAGACCGCGATGGAAACGAACAATGGCTGATGACGGAAAAAGGCGCTGGAAGGGGCCCGCTAAAGGGAGCACTAAAGGGGATTCCGGACGCCGTTCAGGGGAACGGAAAGTGACTGCGTACAGGGCGAAATCGGAAAGCTCCAAGCGTTGGATCGAGCGGCAATTGTCCGACCCATACGTTCAGAAGGCACGTAGTGATGGTTACCGTGCTCGAGCCGCTTACAAGCTATTGGAAATCAACGAAAAAACCAAAATCCTTAAGGGATGCCAGCGACTCGTGGACCTTGGCTGCGCGCCGGGGGGGTGGCTGCAAGTGTGCGTCAAGCAGCACGTGAAGGAAATCGTAGGGATCGACCTGCTTGAAATTGATCCGGTACACGGGGCGCATATTGTACAAGGCGACGTGAACAATCCCAATGATGTGTCCGCGATGATGGCGGGATTAACCGGCTCACCGGATCTGGTACTGTCCGACATGGCGGCCAATACGACAGGGCATCGGCAAACCGATCATCTGCGGACCGCCTCTTTGGCCGATACTGCGCTTCACTTCGCGCGGCTCCATCTCGCGCCGGGCGGGGCTTTCTGCTCAAAGGTGTTTCAAGGCGGTGCGACCCCTGCAATGCTGTTGGAATTGAAAGAGGCTTTCAAATCAGTCAAACATATCAAGCCACCCTCAAGCCGGGTTGGATCGCCTGAGATATTCGTAGTTGCGACAGGGTTTCGGGGTAAGCGTCCTGACCCGATCGAATGAACGGAGCGTGAGGCTGTGTCCGAACCAGACTTCTCGATGCGGCGGCCACTTTGGCAAACCAGCCTATTGATGGCGGGGCTCGGCGCGGTCTTTTCGGTGCTCATGTTTCAAGGAAGCCTGGCGAACTTGGGGACGAGACTGGAATGGATGATATCGATTGGTCTGGGCGTGAGTTTGCTGGGCTTGAGTTGGATTGACTTGGATCGCTATCTGTTGCCGGACCTGCTGACCTTGCCTTTGCTTCTTGCTGGGCTCACCCATTCGGTACTCATACGGGGCGCCATATGGCAGGCCCTTGCGGGTGCGGTTATTGGCTACATTCTCATTGCAGGTCTGGCCGCCTTCTGGCGCCGACGGTTTGGCCGTGAGGGGATTGGCCTAGGTGACGCAAAATTACTTGCTGCGGGCGGCGCGTGGCTCGGCGGATATGCATTGCCGCTCATCTTGCTGGTCGCCTCTGGGACGTTATTGGCACTGACTCTGGTCATGAACCTGACGGGAAAGAAAACGAGTTCACGCACCGCGTTACCTTTTGGGCCAGCTCTTGCATTGGGTATTTGGGGCGTCTGGTGTTTTCCGGGCTTGGTAACTTAAACAGAAGAAACCTGTGCAAATGCCGCCACTTATGCCACCAAGATAAGGGAGGATATCGGGCGGTTGGCGGCGAGTGTCGGTATGTTGAGGTGTTGTTGAGTTGATTCGTTTCTATTCTATTCAAGGCAAGCGCCCGAACCAGCTGGGTACTCACCTGCTGGGCGGTTTCCACTACGCGCGGGTGGGTGGGTAACATGCAATCAGCACTGGCAATTCCGGACTGGCTTCTGAAAGCGGAAAGCCCCGTGCGCCGGGTCGTTGAGATTGGCCTGGTTCTGATCCTGGCCGTCAGCGCTGCGCGGGTTTTTTGGTTGGTTCAAGCTCCACAAGCCAGCGTTTCCATTTTGCAAGACCGCCCCTTGCCGACGCCGGTGAGCAGAACGGAAACATCGGTTACAGGTGATCGCAGCCTACTTGTGCGCATAAATCCATTTGAGACGGGAGGGCGTGTTGAAATCCCCGAAGCCCCGGAAACGCAATTGAATCTGCGCTTGGCAGGGCTGATTATGTCGACGGATGCATTTGGCGGCTCAGCCCAGGTGGCGACACCCGACAATCAGACAAATCGGTACATAACGGGTGACGAGATTTTGCCGGGAGTTGTGTTACAGCGCATCCTCTCCGATCGGGTCATCCTCAATCGTAATGGTGAAAGTGAAACATTGATGCTGTCTGGGCGCGGTGAGGGATTGTCGGTTATCAGTGATGGCAGTCAGGTGGTTGAGCCCGGTAGCGTCCCGGAACCATTACCCCCGCCGAGCGCGCCGGTGGAAAGCCGGATTGCCAGCCCCGAGATATTGCTATCAGCAATATCGCCAACACCGATTCAGCGTGATGGGCAGTTTTTTGGATATCAATTGTCCCCGCGTGGCTCGGTTGACGCAATGACAGCCATTGGGCTTGTGCCTGGGGATGTATTGCTGGAAATTAACGGGACATCTGTACGCACATTGGCCGTAGATGAACTCATGACTGAAATTGGCAACGGCGAGGTTGCCGTATTAAGAGTAGAACGCGACGGACATACGCAAATTGTCCGTTTAAGGTTCAATCAGGGATGAAACAGGTAATGAAAGCTCTTTTGTTGAGTATGATACTGATCGGTGCGGTGAGTGCGCCCGCTGCGGCTGAGATGAACTCGCCACAAGCGTCCCGGCACGTCCTAAATTTAAACGATGTTGAGATCACTGCCCTGATTGATGATGTGTCGATCATAACGGGGTATACGTTCATCCTTCACCCTGATGTACGCCGCACCAAAGTGACCGTGATGTCGCAGTCTCCGATGAGTACGGATGACGTCTTTCAAGTCTTTCTTTCGACACTGCGTGTTCACGGATTTGCAGCTGTACCGGCTGGCCGAGGTGTGTACAGGATTGTTCCCGAGCAGACTGCAATCGGCGAAGCGGGCACTGGCATTGCTGGTCCAAACTCGTTTGTAACTCAGGTGCTCAAGCTGAACAGTTTCAGTGCGATTGAAGCGGCTCAAATGATCAAACCTTTGGTCGATGCCCAAGGGCAGGTCGTTGCGAATGCTCGTTCAAATACACTGGTCATTGTTGACTATGCCTCCAATATGCCGCGCTTGCGTGGCCTGGTCGAAGGTTTGGATGCAAGTGATGCAGCTGCGATAGAAACCATCGCATTGCGCAATGTTCCAGCCCGCGAGATGGAGGGAATCCTGACCGACTTGCTTGGCAATAAGGATGATGGCTCTTCATCGAACTTTGAAGTGGCAGCCTCGACCACAAGTAATGCAATTGTGGTGCGCGGTGATGAATTGACGGTTGGCCGGGCTGAGCGAATTGCGGCTGAGCTGGATGAAGCGGACCCTGTACGTGATACTTTACGAGTGATCCGGCTGGTCAACTCCGATGGCGAGGAGATCGTACCCATCCTGGAAAAGATTGCGGCGACCATGGCGGCGCAGTCCGGGCCGGGGGAGCTTGAGGTCGCCGGAGCGACAATCGCTCACCATATTCCAACCAACTCGCTGGTGATCAGTGCGTCGCCAGAAACGCTGCTCGCGATGGAACGGGTGGTTGAAGCCCTTGATCGGCGCCGAGCACAGGTCTTGGTCGAAGCCATCATCGTCGAAATGTCGGACGATACAGCGCGTGAATTGGGCGTTCAATTCCTGCTTTCTGGCACCGAAGGCTCTGATATTCCATTCCTGAGTACAAATTTCTCACGTTCAGCGCCTAACCTTCTCTCGCTTGCAGGTGCCATCGCTGACCCGACTGTTTTTGGCGGGAGCGAGGCCTTTGCATCCGGCGCGGTCGGCTCTTTGCTTGGCCTTGAAGGGCTTTCATTGGGCGGAACTGGCCGGAGTGGAAATACTCTGTTTGGCGCGATCCTGACGGCGGTTGAGAGTGACACCAATTCCAGAGTTCTATCCAAGCCGTTCAACATGACGCTCGATAATGGAACATCCGAACTTGTGGTTGGCCAGCAAATCCCGATTACGACGGGCGAAACGCTTGGAAACAACAATTCCAATCCATTTCGCACCGTTCAACGCGAAGAGGTTGGCATCAAGTTGACCGTCACACCGCGAATTTCAGCGGATGATACTGTTCGTCTTGATATTTATCAGGAAGTGTCCAGCATCTCCGGGGCGATTGGAACAAATTCCACTGATTTGATCACCAACTTGCGGACGATTGAAACAAGCGTTTTGGCGGATAGTGGTGAGATCATCGTGATTGGTGGTTTGATCGAGCATACCGATACGATTGTGAACTCCAAAGTCCCTATCATTGGCGATGTCCCGGTTGTCGGCAACTTGTTCAAGTCGGAGGGGCGCGATGTTGGCCGCACCAATTTGATGGTGTTTATCAAGCCAACAATTGTCCGCACGCGTGAAGATGCGCGGGCGGTTACATCGCGTAACTACCGCTATATCCGCGCCGAAGAATTGCTGCGTGATGAGAAATTGGACTCTGAATCATCAATTGACGCTTTCATCACAGAGGTGCTCGGCGATACACCGCCCGTGCAATAGCGTTTTTGGAATGAGTTGAGATTGTGTAGAATGTGGAAATGGCAATGACAGCGGCGCATGTCGATCTTAGTTATGCATTTGCTCGTGATAAGGGCTTGGTCGTTCTCGGCATCGAAAGCGCGCAGGTTCGGATTGGTGTTCGCGCGGGTGCAGATCCACGAAATTTGATCGAAGTACGCAGAGTGTTGCAACGCCCACTGACGCTCGAAGCTTTAGGGGTGCAAGCGTTTGAGCGGGCCTTGACCGAGCATTATGCACGCGACGGTGTCAGCGGCGACGAGGCCGAGGCGGCACTCGATGGGCCGGGCGGATTGGCCAGCCTGGTTGAGGGCATGCCGGAAACCGCTGATCTGCTCGACGGTGATGATGACGCGCCAGTGATCCGCCTGATCAATGGTCTGATCTACGAAGCGGTCAATCGCCGCGCTTCGGATGTACATATTGAACCGCATGAGAAT
The DNA here is from genome assembly GCA_021776655.1 of Henriciella sp. GTDB lineage: Bacteria > Pseudomonadota > Alphaproteobacteria > Caulobacterales > Hyphomonadaceae > Henriciella. The sequence goes on from JAJFFK010000037.1 coordinate 193,468, forward strand.
AATCTTTCGGTGCGCTACCGGGTCGATGGTGTGTTGCAGGAAGTGCTGACACCCTCACGCCGCTTGGCAGCTCCTCTGACAAGCCGGATCAAGGTCATGGCCCGGCTTGATATTGCTGAGAAAAGGGTGCCGCAGGATGGTCGGATTTCGCTGTCGATTGGTGGTCGCAGCATTGATGTGCGCGTATCGACGCTGCCCTCGCGCTATGGTGAGCGGGTCACGATGCGGCTATTGGATACACGCAACGCGCAGCTTGGTCTGGATGAGCTCGGCATGGATGGCCAGACGCTTGAGCGCTTTCAGCATATCCTGGCCCAGCCCAATGGCATGACGTTGGTCACTGGACCAACCGGATCTGGCAAAACAACAACTTTGTATTCGGCGCTCTCGGTTCTGAATAATGGCGAACGCAATGTCATGACGCTTGAAGACCCGATTGAGTATGGGCTTGACGGGATTAGCCAGACGCAGATGCACCACAAGGTAGGATTGACCTTTGCCGCAACGCTGCGCGCAATTCTACGCCACGATCCAGATGTTGTGATGGTGGGCGAGATACGCGATCTGGAAACCGCAAAAGTGGCGTTTGAGTTCGCTTCAACAGGCCGTCCAGTCCTGTCGACCGTACACACCAATAGTGCGGCGGGGGCAATCCAGCGCCTGCGCGACATGGGAATTGAACCATATGTTCTGGCGGCGACACTGCGGGCGGTGATCGCGCAACGACTAGTCCGAAAACTGTGTGAACATTGCCGGACACCGCACCAATCAACGCCAAATGAGTGCGAGATGTTTGGTCTGACGACAGACGACGCGCCGGAGTTTTGGCGCCCGGTTGGCTGCATGGCTTGCGGCAATAGCGGTTATGATGGCCGCTTGGGTGTCTACGAGCTGATCACTGTCGATAGCGAGCTGCGCGACCTGATCCGGTCGGATGCCTCCGAGGATGCCATTCAAGCCCAGGCGTTTCGCGGCCATGACAGTCTGTTTGCCAATGCCTCCCGCTATGTTGTCAGCGGCCTAACCAGTGTTGAGGAAGTGCTTAGAGTTTGCCGACGAGAGGAGGCGCGCTAAGTGGCGGTCTTCGACTATGTTGCAATCGGGCCTGATGGCAAACGCGCCACTGGAGTTATCACTTCAGATACAGCCCGTGCTGCGCGCAAAGAGCTGCGCCTGCGGCAACTGTCGCCGCTTGAAGTAAACCAAGCCAAAGAGAAATCAGCAACCAGCCTGCTTGCCCGTGGCGGATCAATGCCAAGCGGGGATCTGGTCCTGGTCACACGGCAATTGGCAATGCTGATTTCGGCGGGATCAACAGTTGAAGAAGCACTCGGCGCAATTGCCAGCCAGGCTGAGCGCGCGGGAACGCGTCGTGTTCTGCTGAGCGTGCGTAGCGGTGTTCAGGAGGGATTCTCTCTTTCTGAGGCGCTGGGTAAATCGCCGCGCGCTTTTCCACCATACTACCGCGCTGTTGTATCAGCTGGGCAGTCATCAGGGCGCTTGGGTGACGTCATGGAGAGCCTGGCCACCCACCTCGAAAAATCCAGGAAACTGCAGCGCAAATTGATGGCGGCTCTGATTTACCCAGCCGTTCTGGCGACCGTCGCGATGATCGTGGTGACACTCTTGATGGTTTTTGTGGTTCCGGCGGTGGTCGAACAATTTGATACGATTGGGCAGGATTTACCGGCTTTGACCGATGCGGTGATTGCGATTTCTTGGTTCATACGCAATTGGGGCTGGGCGGTTCTGATCTTGTTAGGCGTGGCAGGCTGGGCTGTACGCCAAGCGCTCGGCGTACCTTCGGTCAAGCATGGTTGGGACAAGTTTGTCTTCGGTTTACCCCTGTTTGGCAAAGTCATGCGCAGCGTGAATGCGGCGCAGTTCGCCCGCACGTTTGCGACTTTGTCGAGTAGTGGCGCGACCGTTCCTGACGCACTCGTTGCTGCACGTGGGGCGGTCGGAAGCGAGGTCTTCAAGCGCGCGACAAGACAAGTCCGCCAGCAAGTTGAAGAGGGCCGACCGCTGCATGTCGCTATGCGTGAGAGCGGTGTGTTCCCGCCAATGCTGGTGCATATGGTGGCCAGCGGTGAGCGCGGCGGTGACTTGCCATCAATGATGGGCCGCGCCGCCGATTATATGGAAGAAGACCTGGACCAGAACGCGACAGTCGCGCTCGGCCTGGTTGAGCCTTTACTGATTGTGCTTCTGGCGGGCATGGTAGCTTTGATCGTATTGTCGATCATGCTGCCAATTCTACAACTGAATACACTGGCGATAGGAAATTGAGGAGACCGAGGATGACATGCAAGCAGCGTAAACAATTTCGACGAGAAGCGGGCTTCACATTGACCGAGATCATGGTCGTTGTGTTCATTATCGGCCTGTTATCGACTGTAGTTCTGTTCAACGTTCTTGGCGCTCGCTCGGACGCACAGGTGAAAACCGCCGCGACGAATATTGTTCGAATTACAAATGCCCTCGACCAGTACAGTCTGGATATGTTCGATTATCCAAGTTCGCAACAAGGGCTGGCCGCGCTCGTATCACAGCCAGAGTCTGTACCGAATGGCGCATCCTATCGCACGGGTGGCTATGTTAATCGCATCCCGCTTGATCCTTGGGGGCGGCCTTACGTCTACAAGCGTCCCGGTAATAAATCTGGCCGCGCCTATGACCTGTATTCTTTTGGGGCTGATGGCAAAGAGGGCGGGGAAGAGCTCGACGCTGATATTGGAAATTGGGGCTAATTCAAAGTGGCCAAGCGATCATCCTCTCACACTGAAAGTGGTCTGACGCTGGTTGAGGTGATGATGGTTGTCTTCATCATGGGCCTGGCGACCGGATTGGTGGTGTTGACCCTGCCGCCGCGCGCGAGCCCGGAGCAGGCAGCAGCTAAGACCTTCGCGGCGACCCTTAATCAGGCGCAGGATCGGGCAATATTGTCGGGGCAATCGGTTGGCCTTCGGTTGAATTCACGCGGCTATGAGCTGACCGAATGGCGCGCTGGGCAATGGGTCCCCTTGCGGACTAATGAGCGGTTGGGGCGAGGTCTGTCTCTGGTGCGGCGCGATGATTTCGGGTCGCTGAGAGCAGAAGACTGGCCTGACTTGATCTTTGACCCGACGGGTGTGGTTGAGGGCATATCGTTTGATTTGCGCGGGCGCGGAGATGAGCTTGTGATTACGGTTCAGGCCGATGGCGATGTCATTATCGATGCCTCATAGTCCTCAAACCGACGCTGGGTTCAGCCTGATAGAAACGGTTGCCGCAATGGGCATACTGGCCATGGCAGCCCTGCCATTGATGCAAGTGTCGAGCGATTCTGTGCGCAATACCGGATATTTGGAAACACGCCTCTTGGCGCGCACCGTTGCCGAGAACGTCATGGCACAAACCCTCGCCGATCCTGACTTACTCGAAGGCGGGATCAGCACTGGGGAAAATACCCAGATGGGCCGCCGGTTCATTTGGGTCCGAACCGCAGGACTGGGCCTTCAGGGTGATGTCCAGGCTTTGGAAGTTACGGTCCGGGCCAATAATAGCGAGCAAGTGCTGGCGCGGTTGGTTGGATTGCAGGCGATCTCCGGACCTTTGCCGCTTGTGGTTGAAGCAACTGATGAGGGCGAGCCATGAAGCCGCGCAGCTCACAGCAGGCGGGCTTCACGCTGGCAGAAACCATGGTCGCTCTGTTTATTCTGGCGCTTGTGTCTGCGGCGGGATCGGGCCTGCTGGTTGGCGCGACGAGCTCAAGCAAGCAGATCCGTGAGCGCGATGCCTATGTTCGTCAGCTAGATATCGCACAAGCGCTGATCCGCAATGACATTGCCGGACTGAGTGTCCGCGCAATTCAGCCCGATGATGGCTTCAGCGCAGCGGGCAACCTGTTCGGTGAAAGTGCGCCGGGGGGCGATCCGTTCTTGGCCTTTGTTCGCAATGGCTGGCTCAATCCAGATTACGCCGCCGCCCGCAGTGACCTGCAATGGGTTCGATATCGCTTGGAGAGCGGGCAGCTGATCCGTGAGGCTGTCATTCGCCCTGATGCTGTGACCGGAACCCCAATCTCGCGGCGGGTGCTGCTTGAGGAGGTTACGCGTGTTGGGACACGGTTTCAGCGCGGCGGTGAATGGTCACCAGACTGGATTGGCGATGCTGGCCAACCCTTGTCCGTCCTTCCCGACCTGATTGAACTTGATATAGGATTTGAGAATGGTGAGCGTTTGGTGATTGCCGCGCTGACGGGGGGTCGGCGATGAGAGCCGCAAGATCTGCAAGTCAGCGCGGCGCGGCACTGATCACTGTCCTGATGATTGTGGCGGCTATGTCGGTTGTCGCGGTCGGTCTGACTCAAACGGTGACCGCCGCGACCCAACGCGCGCGCGCATTGGACGGGCAGGCGCAATTGCGCCTGTATGCCGCCGCCGCCGAGGAGGTTGCTGAAATTCAAGTTGCGCGGATCTTGTCCAGCATTGAAGGACGCTTGATTGCAGGACTGCCGGGACTGAATGAGGCCCAGACGATCCCTGTCGATGGCGGTCTGTTACGGGTGCGCGTGAGCGATGTGACCAACTGTTTTGACGTCAACCAGCTGGTGGTTGGCGGTGATCGTGGTGACCGGGTAAAAGTTCCAAAGGCGGTTGACCATTATCTCGATATCCTGGCCGCCGCCGGGTTCGATCAAGCTGACGCGGCGGGGCTTGCAGCGTCTTTGGTTGACTGGATGGACAGCGACTCACTTCCCGAAATTGGCGGTGGTGAGGATGGATATTACGCCGGCGAAACCCCATCCTATCGGACCTCTGGGCGACCGCTGGCCAATCTGTCAGAGCTGCGCGCGATCCGCAATTATGACAGGGACATTCTGCAAACTCTGCAACCATTGATCTGCGCTCGTCCGGTGCGACCCGATAGCGGGCTGGCAGTTCTAAACTTGAACACTTTGACCGAAGCGCAAGCCGGTCTGCTTAGTCTGACCTTTTCCGGGGCCCTCGACGTGCGTGATGCCCGCCGCCTGATCGCGGATCGCCCGATTGTGGGTTGGCCAGATGTTGACGCCTTTCTAGCTGATCCTGTGATCGCCGGTATCGCGCCCGCTCTGCGCAAGGTTGACCGGCTTGGGACAGTGTCAACGCATATGGAGGTTTATGCAGAAGTCGCTTATCGCCAACAGACAATGAGTATGATCTTCCTATTTGAGGCCCGGCCAGGCCAGTTGGTACGGACCCTGCGCCGCGAGCGTGTTGGCTAGAATGGCCAATATTTTCGCTCTTTTGCGCAGTGATGGATCGCTGTTATATGTTCGCCGCAAAGGTGCGCGATGGGTGCTAGTTGAGCGTAAGCCAGATTCCGGCGCGCGCGGGCGCCATCTATGCGTCTTCGTCCCTGGCACTGATGTGTTGGCGCTAGACGTGAATATACCGGCGCGCAATGAAGCTGAAGCGCGCCGGGCTGCACCGTTCGCGGTCGAAGATGAGGTCGCAGAAGCGGCAGAAATTGTGCATGTCGCTCTTGGCCCCAAACCGGAAACTCTCTCGGCCAAGCGAACAATTCATGTTGTGTCGCAAGCGCGAATGGAAGCGTGGGTCGAGTGCCTTCAAAGCCATGGCGTCCCAGAGGCCGCTTTGGTGGCGTCGCATGACCTATTGCCAGCAGAGAACGGGCTGTACGAGATCGGCGACACTGTCCTTGGGCGCGTATCGGGAAGGTCATTTGCACTTGAGAAATCCGTCGGCGCGGATGTGTTTCTAGGGATCATTGATGGCGATGAGGCCGTTCCGGTCTATGGCGAAACCTTGGCTGCGGCGATGCGAGTGGTCCCGGCGGGAGCAGGTGTACAAACCGGTGACGAAGCTCTGCTCACACAGCTCGCCGATTGGGCCGGGTCGCGCGAGTTGCTTAACCTGCGCCAAGCCAGATTCAGGATCAGATCAGCCGTTGACCTCAAAGGTGTCGCGCGATGGCGCGTTGCGGCGGGATTGGCTGCGGCGGCCTTGATGGGGTGGCTGGCTTTAGTCGTTCTGCAAACCAATGGCATGAAAGCCAGGTCAGCCACGCTTGAAAGCCGCGCAATTGAATTTGTTGAAGCCGGTTGGCCAGCGGCAGGATCAAACCCGCAAACAGTGTTGAGTGATTTGCAAACAGAACGACGGGCCCGGGGGTCTGCGTTCCCGCCCGCTCTAACCGCCATCGCAATTGTCTATGCAAGTATAGAGGCTGTGCCCGGCAGCCAGCTACGCTCGCTTCGCTATGACCGCACACGCGGGCAATTGGCTGCTATTGTTACCTTTGAGAGCTTTGACGGGGCCGATATGCTCGCCAAGCTGATTGAGGAAACCGGCCTTCAGGTACGCGCCGGAGACGCACGGCAGAGCGGCAATCGGGTGATTAGTGAATTGACTTTGGAGGCGGCACCATGACGGCCTGGTGGGGAAATCTGGCAGTGCGTGAGCGGCTGCTGATCATCATGGCCGTGAGCTTAACCGTGCTGGTTGCTATATGGCAGCTTGTTTTGGTGCCGACGCTTTCCGCGCGTGCAGATGCAAAGGTGCAATTGGCCGCTTCAAGCCAAACCCTAACGCACTTGCAGGAAGCTTACATGGTCCTGCGGGCCAAAGGCGATGTGGAGTTTGTTGATGCCGCTGCACCTGGCTTGGCTGCGGATGCTTTCAAGACGGCGGTGACCCGCTCTGCTACTAATAAAGGCCTGTCGATCTCGCGCTTGCAGGTCGCTGGCAATGGCAGTGTTGGACTGGTGTTTGAGCGTGCTGATCCGCGCCAGATATTCTTTTGGCTAGAGGATGTCGATACGCGCTTGGGCGGACAGATTTCCCGATTAACCATAGAGCGCGCTGCCGAAGGCAGTGTTCGCGTGAATGTAGAGATTGAAGGAAATAGCACATGATCCGGATATTATTTCTGATTGTCATTTTTTTGGTCGGCGCAGTGATCGCGGCGATTATGTTTACGCCGCTGGGTTTTGTGCTTGAACGCTCTGGCGCGACAAAAGCTGGAGCTGGATGGGCGCAGGTCGAGGGGACTTTGATGCAAGGCCGTATCAGTGGCTTCTATTTTGGCAGCCAGCCGATTGGTGATGTCACTCTGAAATTGCGCCCGGCCTCGTTGCTGTCATTCTCGCCGGTCTATGATGTGCAATGGGGCGGGGCTGGCGGCAATGGAACCGGAATTGTGAAAATTGCAAATGAAAGCATCGCCGTTACGGATGTTCGCTTGGTCCAGCAAGTCAGCTCTATAGAGGCACTTGCCGCCCCGGTTCGTGCGCTTGGCGGTGCCATACGCTTGCGCAATGGAGCAATCACGATGAGCCGTACAGGGTGTGACTATGGCCAGGGCGAACTGTCGACTGATTTGCTGAGCCGTGCCGCGCAACGCTATGGCCGAGAGTTTGGACAGATCGAGGGCGACCTGAGTTGCTCTGATCAAGATGTTGTCGTCTCATTGGCAGGGGTATCAGAGCGTGGCGATGAAGTTCAGGTCGATGGCAGGACATCCTTTCTTGGTGCGGCGGTCTTTGACGTTCTGATCGAAACCCGCGATGTTGAGGTTGTGTTTGGCCTGCTTCAGGCTGGGTTTGAGCGCCGCGATGACGCCTTGCATTATCATTATGAAGAGCCCGGGAGGCTTGGCCTATGAAACTGATGATGACAGCTGTTGCGCTGATTGCCCTTGCCGCTTGTGCGACCATACCGGTTGTCGACCAACGGTCCATCGACATGGAACGTGAAGCGACAGAGGCGATGAAGAGCATTCCACGTTCGGGGCTTGGTTCGCAGGCTTTGATCCCAGGTGAGTGCGCAATGTTCCTGTGGAGTCGCACGGATACAAGCAAGTTTATCTTCTTTAGCAAGGCGATCAGTGGCACGGCCTTGCTTGCGCGTTCTGAAGGGCCCGTAGAGCTGCTCCAGTTAAGTGCCGACGGAGACATATTTGGCCAGTTCAACACAAGGCTGAGTTTCTCATCAGCCCCAGGATTGAATGTTGATCTTGAGGTCGAACCGGGGGAGCTGCTAGAGGGCGGCCAGCGCATTGCTTCTGGGCTTTTGACCACGACGAATTCAGACGGTTGGCAGACCAAGCTACCGATTGTCGGTGTGCGGGCGTGCCAGCCAGAATGAAACCGGTCAGGTTGACCTCGATCATTCGACATGATGCCCCATGTGAAATCCGGGCTGCGGCTTTAGACGCAGATGGACACCCCTGCCGTTTATTCTCGCAGCGCTGGGGCGGCCGTGATGAACCGCCACGGCTGGGGCATGTGCTAACCGGGCGCTTGCGGGATTTCGCACCGGAACAAGGCGGAGGTTTTGTTGAACTAGCGAGTGGGCATCGGGCTTTCCTGGCGGTAAAATCCCTCGAAGGGATGACATTGGGCGCCGAGATTCTGATCGAAGTCGTTGCCGAAAAGCGGGCAGGAAAACTGGCACGCGTTCGATTGACTGATCTGCAAGTGTCTCAACCTGATCCGTTCGAGCAGTGGTGCACCGATTTACCCGGCGACGCCGCGTTGCCAATTGTCGAGGACGCCGCGCACGTTGAGCAGGCCTTTGAGCAGGCATTATCCAGCCAGTTGACTCTGCCGAAAGGCGGCCACTTACATATCCAGCATACGCGTGCAATCACCGCGATTGATATCGATACTGCAGGACGCATCAGCAAGGGCAGCGCCGGAGCGCGAGCTTTGTCGGTCAACCGCGAAGCGGCGATCCTCGCGGCGCGCCAAATTGCGTTGCGAGATATTGGCGGCGCGGTTGTCATTGATTGTGTTGGGCCATTGAACAAGACGGCAGGTCAGATTGTGCGCGATAAATTCCTGGCGGCGTTTCGCAGGGTTTCACTACGCCAGATAGATGCTTTAGCGCCCTCGCGGTTTGGCCTAATGGAGATCGCAATTGCCTGGCAAAGTACGCCGTTGGCAGATATCGTACTTGATGAAACGGGTGTCTCCAGACCACAGACGCGTTTGCTGAACGCCTTGCGAGATGCCGATCGCCAAGCCAGCGCGCAGGCGACGCGATCTTTTCGCCTGGATCTATCGACGGCTGATTTTCAGACCTATAAAGCGCACCAGAAACTGTGCGACGGCGCATTGATGTCGCGGTTTGGTGGACGCGTTATGATCGCCAAAAGTGAAGATGAAAGAACACAGGTTAGAGCCCAATGAGCAAGATAAAATGCACGATATGCGACAGCAAGCCGGTCGATCCAAAGTTCAAGCCTTTCTGTTCGAAGCGCTGCGCTGACGTTGATCTGTCGCGCTGGCTAAAAGGCAGTTACGCAATTCCAGGTCGCCCCTCCGACCAGGCCGATGAGGTTCCCGGCAAAGAGGATAGCAGCGAAGCGTAGGCCGGCTGGTAATTCTTCTGACCTCGGGGCTTCACAAGCCTCGGCGACTCCCTTACTAGGCCGAAAAGGGAACTCCCCACATGCAAATCCGACAAGCCATTACTTTTGACGACGTGCTGCTGCAGCCCGGCGCCAGCGAGTTCACACCTTCTGAGGTCAACACCGCAACCTTCCTGACCAGAGCAATCGGTCTTAACATCCCGCTGATTTCCGCCGCGATGGATACCGTAACCGAGGCGCGCCTTGCGATTGCCATGGCGCAGGCGGGCGGGATCGGCGTCATCCATCGAAACCTTTCGGTAGAGGAACAGGCCGCGCAAGTGATGCAGGTCAAGAAGTTTGAAAGCGGTGTGGTGATGAACCCCGTCACGATTGCCCCTACAGCGAGCCTGGCGGAGTTGAAAGAGCTGAAAGCGAGCACCGGGTTTTCTGGTATTCCGGTCGTTGAGAAAGGTAAACTGGTCGGGATCATTACCAATCGCGACATGCGATTTGTCGAAGATCTGAACCAGCCGGTTGCCAGTCTGATGACCCGTCATGTTGTTTCCGTCACGATGGATGTGCCGATAGAAGAGGCGCGCCAGCTCCTGCATAAACACCGGATCGAACGGTTGGTGATTACGGATGACGACGCGAAATGTATCGGTCTGCTGACCGTGAAAGACATGGACAAAGCGGCGGTTCACCCAAACGCCGCCAAGGACGAAAGTGGACGGCTCCGAGTTTCGGCCGCCTCTACGGTTGGCGATGCAGGGTTTGAGCGCACCGCCGCGCTGATCGAAGCCGGGGCGGATGCGGTGATCATCGACACGGCACATGGCCACTCGAAAGCCGTCGGTGAGGCGGTCACGCGGGCTAAAACGCTGTCCAACTCGGTTCAGATCATTGCCGGTAATGTCGCGACGGGCGAAGCGACCAAGGCCCTGATCGATGCTGGCGCGGATGCCGTGAAGGTTGGCATTGGTCCGGGATCGATTTGTACGACACGGATCGTTGCCGGGGTCGGCGTGCCACAACTCACCGCGATTGAAGACTGTGCCAAGGCGGCCTTGTCGACCAACACGCCGATCATCGCCGATGGTGGGATCAAGTTTAGCGGTGACTTCGCCAAAGCCCTGGCGGCCGGGGCCTCGACCGCAATGATGGGCAGTATGTTTGCGGGCACAGAGGAATCGCCGGGTGAGGTGTTTCTTTACCAGGGCCGGTCGTACAAATCCTATCGCGGCATGGGCAGCCTCGGTGCAATGGCGCGCGGATCGGCAGATCGTTATTTTCAGAAAGATGCCGCCAGCGACAAGCTGGTTCCTGAAGGCATTGAAGGTCAGGTCCCGTTCAAGGGCGCGCTCGCCCCGATCGTGCATCAGATGGTTGGTGGCCTGCGCGCCGCTATGGGTTATGTTGGCGCTGAGACAATTGCCGACCTGCATGCCAAGGCGCAATTTGTTCAGATCACGGGTGCGGGCTTGCACGAAAGCCATGTTCATGATGTCCAGATGACCCGCGAGTCCCCAAACTACTCTTTGAGCCGGGGGTAGAGCGCTATGAGTAAAATCCTGATCCCGCTTCCGGCAACCGGGTTTGATCCAACTGAAACCGCTGTGCCGTGGAAAGTTCTGTCTGATCGTGGGCATGAGATTCTCTTCACGTCTCCCGATGGTGTGATTGCCTCTGCCGATCCGATTATGGTGACGGGCAAAGGACTTGGGCCGCTGAAATACATTCTGCGCGCTGATGCCAATGGCCGCGCCGCCTATCAGGCGATGATGGCGAGTGAGGCGTTCGCCAATCCGCTGACTTATAGGCAGGCTGCCGAGGCTGACCATGATGCGCTGGTCCTGCCGGGCGGCCACGATAAATGCGTGAAGCCCTATCTGGAATCGGAGATCATTCAGCAGATTGCCGCGCGTGATCTTGCCGCTGGAAAACCGGTCGGCGCGATCTGCCACGGCGTCCTCGTGCTCGCCCGCGCCAAAACCAAAGACGGCAAACCCTTGCTGTATGGGCGCAAAGTCACCTCGCTGATCAATCGGCTTGAGACGACCGGCTATCAACTCACCCGCCTGTGGATGGGCGACTATTACCGAACCTATCCAGAGATCACCACCGAGGATGAGGTGCGCCAATCGCTCGCCTCTGATGACGATTTTGACGCGGGACCGGGCGGAAACAAGCGCGACAGTCTGGACGCGTTGCATCACGGTTTCACCGTTCGCGATGGCAATCTACTGACGGCACGCTGGCCGGGTGACGCACACCTTTGGTCGGTTGAGATGGACAAGATGTTGCGCGGAAATTAGCGCTTCGCCTCCCGCCACATCGGCTCCATGACGGGCCCGCCATCGCCGACTTCAAACACCCCCATTCGCTCAAATCCATACGCGCCGTAAAAGCCTGAATTGGCCGGGTTTGAATTCTCCAAATAAGCCGGAATGCCGTCGCGGTCACAGGCTGCCAGAACCGGCGCGAGCAGCGCTTTGCCGACGCCTTTGCCGCGTGCTGATTGCCGCGTTCCGATCGTAAACAGATACATGTGCGGCGCGCTCGGATGCCACTTATCCATCAGCTCAGAGACCGCCAAACCGCGCTTGATCGCCCCGACTGTACCGTGACGAAACTGGCCCAGGGCGAACTTCAGCAAGCTGAAATTTGACGGCGCGGCCTCAACACCTGGCGGCATCCACATCGTAGCGCCGTCATCTCCAGCGAGAAAGCATTGACCATGCTTGAGATACATCTCACGCGCCATCACCCGGAACATCGACCGGATCGCAGGAAGCTTGCGGAACAGCCAGAGGTTTACAGGATCTTCGGCAAAGGCTTCCGCCGTAATGTCGGCGACTTGCCGCCAATCGGATGGTGATGCTGTACGTAGAGGGGTGGTGTTCAGATCAATCTGCATCGTCGCAATCTTGCTATTAAGGTTTTCAATCCGGCACTCGCCATTCGGTGGTAGACTAGCACAGTTTCGCCGCGTGTGGCTCGACTGGAGCAATGCATTGCATTCGGTGGGGTGATGGCTAAACACGCCGAGCAAGATAAGGACCAGGTGACAAACATGCGTGACGGTGGAAAAATCTCGGCGGCGATTGACGTTTTGACGAACGTCCTGGAGCGCCACCAACCGGTGAAATCGGCGGCGCGCGATTGGGGCAGGCGAGCGCGATATGCCGGATCGAAAGATCGCGCCTGGGTCTCTGGACTGGTTTTGGACGCGCTGCGCAAGCGTAACTCGATTGCCCATGCAATGGGCGATGAAAGTCCGCGCGGACTGGTGCTTGGCGCGCTGGCGCATGCCTGGAAATGGGACATTCGCCGGATCGATGATGCGATGGATGAAGACCACGCGCCGTCCGCTCTGACCATGCAGGAACGTGAACGGTTGGTGCTGGCCCCGGATGTGACGGCTGATATACATGTCGCGGGGGATTTTCCGGAATGGATGATGCCGCATATGAACCGCGTTTTTGGCGAACATGCGAGCGTTGAAACCCAAGCGATGGCGGTGCGCGCCGATGTCGATTTGCGGGTCAACACGCTTAAAGTTGACGCGGAAAAGGCGGCAGCGCCTTTGCGGTCCGTCAAAGCGGAACCGTCGCGTCTATTGCACAATGCGTTTCACATTCCGGCGCGCGATCCGTCGCAGCGTGAAGCTTCGCTTGAAAGCATCCCGGCCTATTCGAAAGGCTGGGTTGAGGTGCAGGATGCCGGATCGCAAATCGCGGCGGCAGCGGCGAATGCTCAACCGGGTGAACAAGTGCTGGATTATTGCGCCGGCGGCGGCGGCAAAACGCTGGCTTTGGCCGCCGCTATGAAAGGCAAGGGGCAGGTTTTTGCCTATGATATTGACGGGCGACGGCTATCGGCATTGATCCCTCGACTCAAACGCTCTGGCGCGCATAATGTTCAGATGGCGCATCCGTCTGAACCGGAAGCTCTGGAAGCCTTACTCGCCGGGATGGACCTAGTTTTCGTCGATGCGCCGTGCACCGGAACTGGAACCTGGCGACGCCGCCCGGATGCGAAATGGCGGGTCAAACAGAAACAGCTTGAGGTCCGTATGCAGCAGCAAGATGAAGTTTTGGCCGGGGCTGCACCGTTCGTGAAATCGGGCGGGCGACTGTTATTTGCGACCTGCAGTTTCCTGATCGAGGAAGACGAAGACCGGGTCGATGCTTTTCTGGCGGCGAATGAAGGCTGGACCCAGGAAGATGCGGCGGAACATGCCGTATCGAGTGGCCTGTTGACCGATGAAGGTGCCGCCACCGTGCGGGCCGGAAAAGGCCCAGCCGGAAGCGTGCGCCTGACACCGCGAAGCGCCGGCACGGATGGGTTCTTCTTCGCTGTGTTGAGAAAAGAGAGCTGATTTGAATTTTGCGCAGCCCAAGTAGGGCGGGCCTTGGCCCGCCGCTTTGAGGTTTGGGTTCGGCGGGCCAAGGCCCGCCCTACAGTCTTCGAATGCGCGGCCCCGGACGCGGAACCGGGTCGAGCGGCGGTGGCCGGGCGCGCCCGGCTGTATAAATGGCCTGCGCCATGGCTTGATAGATCGCCGACGCCTCGGTGCCATAACGGCGCGGCACGCCTGTATGATCGCTGCCCGGCGGAATGATCAGGCCGGGT
>JAJFFK010000038.1 GCA_021776655.1 Henriciella sp.
TATCTACCATCAACGCGGCCCACTCCCGGCTTGGCAACCTCCTCGCCATGGATACCCGCCTGCGCGGGCATCGGCGGGTTTTGGGGGATTGGGGGCGGGAGAATGGGAGGTGAGCTCTGGTTTTGCCGCGCGCTAAGGCTCTGGTTTTGCCTCGCGCTAAGCGCCTTCGGCGCAGCGAGGCGAAGCAGGTTCCGTATCGGGCTTCGCCCTCACATGAACCGGGCTCAGGGCTCTGGTTTTGCCTCGCGCTAAGCGCCTTGCGGCGCAGCGAGGCGCAGCGAGGCGCAGCGGGTTCCGTATCGGGCTTCGCCCTCACATGAACCGGGCTCAGGGCTGTTTTTCTCTTACTCTCTCTCCTCACCCTCCATTGTCATCCCGGACGCGGAGCGATCCGGGACCCAGGGACGCTTGGCACTGGGTCCCGGATATTTGCTGACGCAAATTCCGGGATGACAATTTGATATGGAGAAGCACAGTCCCCAACCCCGATTGTCCCGGACTTGATCCGGGATCTCTCGCAGGGCTCCCGGTCACCGTGGCACGAGACTCCGGATCAAGCCCGGAGCCATCGGAGACGTGAACAGCCCTGAGCCCGATCCATCGCGTAGGCGAAGCCGGAGCGGGTGACCTGCTTCGCGAAGCGTGCCCGCAGGGCTTAGCGCTTCGCGAAACAAACCACGTGCCACGAAGACCGGACCAGCGGTGGGAGATCCCGGGTCAAGCCTGGAGCCATTGGAGTTAGGCAAAATTCAAGCGCTAGCGGTGAAGCTACTCCGCTGCCCGGATGCAGTCGAGGCATCTGGTCAGGGCGGGGTTGAAGGTCAGGCGTTTGAGGGTGATGGCCTCGCCGCACTCGGCGCAATAGCCATATTCGTCGCTTTCCAGTCGGGGCAGGGTCGCCTCAAGCAGGCGTTTGCGTTGCAACCGCCGCGCGCGGGTCGCCTTGGACATCGCCTGTTGCTGCATCGCATCCATCCGCGACAGACGGCCAACGCTTTGCTGATCAAGTTCGAGGGGTTTGTGATCGCTGGATGTGCTCGCTTCGACCGCATGGATCTCGGCAATCTCAGCAAGGATGGCGCTGCGCAGGGCGGTGAGGTCGGACGCGGTGAGAGACATGCTGGGAGACTACCGCCAACTTCACGCTCTGCCCAGCGGGGTGATGGGGCCTCGTAGGGCGGGCCTTGGCCCGCCATCGAGAGAGTAGTGCCTGCCACGGCGGGCCAAGGCCCGCCCTACGGACGCGAAGCGTTGTGGCTGAGGTTATGCCGTCAATCAAAATTCGAGCGCGAACTTATCATTTAAACCACGAATAAACTCGAATGCTTCTTGAGTAAGTAGACTCATGCTTGACATAAGCGGGGGTACATCCGAGATATGAAGTTGCAATTTGTCTTCATGCCAAGGGTCGTCCCCTAAAGGGCGAAACATCCTAATGACCCAAGTTTGTTCTTCTGCGTAGTATTTGACGAACCCGTGAGAAAGAAAATTTCGGAGTTCGATTTTCTCTTCCATGCGAGTGGCTAGTCGCGTGGCTTGTGGCGAATAGGGTTGTAAAATTGCTTCGGATTCGAAAGTGCCGATGATCGCTTTGATTCTAGATTCAATCCGATAGGGTAGTTTGACAGCCTGAAAGCCTATGGATTTGCTCTTCGTGAGTTGTGAGATTAGTCGCCCAAACATAAACTCAACTTGAGCGAATGACGTCAAGAAACCTCCACGAAAAGTCTTAAAGTCCTCGACGAGTGCTTTGGTTAGATCGGATGGTTGCTGATTAACCAGCGGCATTCATCACCCATTCTTCCCAAACTTCCGGTCTCTCCCGGCCAATATCCGCAGCCGCAACGCGTTCAGTTTGATGAACCCTTCCGCGTCTTTTTGGTCATACGCGCCGTGGTCGTCTTCAAATGTCACGATGTCTTCGCGGTAGAGGGAGTAGGGGCTGGAGCGGCCGATCAGGTGGACGCCGCCTTTGTAGAGTTTCAGCTTGACCTCACCAGAGACATAGCGCTGCGAATGGTCAATCGCGGCCTGTAGCATTTCGCGCTCCGGGCTCCACCAGAAGCCATTATAGATCAGCTCGGCATAGTTCGGCATGAGCTCGTCTTTGAGGTGACCCGCGCCGCGATCGAGCGTGATCGATTCCATGCCGCGATGCGCGGTTAGCAGAATGGTGCCGCCGGGGGTCTCGTAAATGCCGCGTGACTTCATCCCGACAAAGCGGTTCTCCAGCAAGTCGAGGCGGCCAATGCCGTGCTTGCGGCCATAGGCGTTGAGCGCGGTGAGCAGGGTGGCGGGGCTCATCTTCTCGCCATTGATCGCGGTCGGATCGCCTTTTTCGAAAGCGATCGTGATGATTTCAGGCTGGTCGGGGGCGTCTTCCGGCGCGATGGTGCGCATATGCACGAATTCCGGCGCGGGCTCGTTAGGGTCTTCGAGGACTTTGCCTTCCGACGACGAGTGCAGCAGGTTGGCGTCAACGCTGAACGGTGCGTCGCCGCGTTTGTCGGTGGCGATTTCGATACCGTGTTCCTCAGCGAACTTGAGCAGATCGGTGCGCGACTTGAAGCTCCAATCGCGCCACGGGGCGATGACTTTAATGTCGGGGTTGAGGCCGTAATAGCCAAGCTCGAACCGGACCTGATCATTGCCTTTGCCGGTCGCGCCATGACAGACCGCGTCGGCGCCCATCATGTCGGCAATCTCGATCTGGCGCTTGGCGATGAGCGGGCGGGCAATTGAAGTGCCGAGCAGGTAGACGCCCTCATAGACAGCATTGGCGCGAAACATCGGGAAGACGAAATCGCGCACGAACTCTTCGCGGACATCCTCGATGAAAATGTTTTCGGGTTTGACGCCCGCCGCGAGGGCTTTGGCGCGGGCCGGTTCGATCTCTTCGCCCTGGCCAAGATCGGCGGTGAAGGTGATCACCTCGCAGCCAAACTCGACCTGCAGCCATTTCAGGATGATTGAGGTGTCGAGGCCCCCGGAATAGGCAAGAACGACTTTTTTTGGCGCGCTGGGCGTAGAGGACATGGGGCCTGACTCCATCAAGGGGCTGATCTTTGCGCGCGGTATGGCGCGGGATGCGTCGCGGCGCAAGCGGGTCGCCTCATTTGCCTTAATTTTTGGTTAAAATACCCCAATTGCGGCCTGATCTGCGCGTTTTTGCGGCGGATAGTCTGGCCACAAGATCAGACAGGGAGACGACCAAATGAACCGCGCCATCACGACAATTATCGCAGCCGTCGCTATCAGCGCCTGCGCCTATGGGGAGAGTCAGCCAATGACAATCAGTCCGCCAGACAAGATCAATTCGGTGAGTTCCTACATCCTGCTCGACCGCACCGGGTCAATGTCGGATATCTGGGATGAAGCCTTGAGCAGCGTCAACGCCTACGCAACCGCCGTCGGCACCGTAGAAGACGGCGAAGCTGACGACCTGAACACGACGGTGACGCTGGCCGCGTTTGATTTCCAGGACGGATTTCAGTTTGACGTGCTGCGCTCTGGCATTGAGCCGGGCGCCTGGACAGAGGTCACCAATGATGAGGTCAGCCCACGCGGTATGACGCCGCTATTTGATGCGATCAATCGCACCATCACCATGGCCGAAGCCGACAATCCGGAAAAAGCCGTGATCGTGGTCATGACCGATGGCTTCGAGAACTCGTCCCGCGAAGTTACCCGCGAAGGCGTCAGAGCAGCGCTCGACCGGGCCGAAGCGCGCGGCTGGGAAGTGGTCTTCCTTGGCGCAGAATTTGCCAGCTTTGGCGATGCTGAAGCGGTTGGCATTTCAGGCTCGAAACGAATGGCGGTGGGCGTTGGAAATTTCCAGGCGACACAAGAAACATTAGCCAGAAAGGCTCGGTCTTACGGTAAAGGCGACAGCGCCGACATTATCTTTGACGAGGAAGATCGCGCCGAAGCCGGCGAAGAAGACGTCAAGGAGCGTACTGGCTCAAATCGCTAAAGCGTCAACGGCTCCCCGCAGGTGCCGGGACGCTCAGCGGGGCAAGAGAAGACGCAGGGCTAAATGCTCTGCGTCTTTTTGTTTGTTGCCGCGCTAAGCGCCTGCGGCGCACGCGGGACAGCGGGTTCCGTATCAGCGCTTTGCGCTGCCACATGAACCGGGCTCAGGGCTCTGATTCTCTCCCGCGCTAAGCGCCTTGCGGCGCACGCGGGACAGCAGGTTCCGTATCGGGCTTCGCCCTCACATGAACCGAGTTCAAGACTGTTCACGTCTCCGATGGCTCCGGGCTTGATCCGGAGTCTCGTGCCACGGCGACCGGGAGCCCTGCGAGGGGTCCCGGATCAAGTCCGGGACAATCGGGACGGGGGGCTGTGCTCCCCCACATATAAATTGTCATCCCGGAATTTGCGTCAGCAAATATCCGGGACCCAGGGACGCCGTGCACTGGGTCCCGGATCGCTACGCGTCCGGGATGACAAAGTTAGAGAGGGAGAGAAACAGCCCTGAGCCTGGTCCATCGCGTAGGCGAAGCCGGAGCGGGTGACCTGCTTCGCGAAGCGTGCCCGCAGGGCTTAGCGCTTCGCAAAACCTGAGAGCGCGGGGCAAAACAAACCACGGCCACGAAGACCGAACCAGCGGCGGGAGATCCCGGGTCAAGCCCGGGACAGTCGGAGTTGCGGAGAGCACAGCCCTGAGCCTGGCACTGGGCTGTGCTCTGTCTTGTCATTAGGGCAAGGGCGATTGCGGATCATTCTGCGGCCTCCTTCAGGTCGTCATCGCCAGTGTCGCGGTCGAGCAGGCCGAGCAGGGAGTTTACAGCGTCTTCATTGGCATCTGACCACTAGCCATAGCCAAAGTGGGCGGGCGCGTGTATGCGCGCGCCAAAGACAGACATGCTTTCGAAAGTGCCTCCCGATGACCGAACTGACCTCGCTTCGCAATATCGCGATCATTGCCCACGTTGACCATGGCAAGACCACGCTGGTCGACTGCCTGCTCAAGCAATCAGGAACATTTCGTGCCAATGAGGCGACCGGCGAGCGGATGATGGACAGCAATGATCTCGAGCGTGAACGCGGGATCACCATTCTGGCCAAGACCACCAGTGTTGAATTTGAAGGCACACGGATCAATATTGTTGATACGCCCGGACACGCCGATTTTGGCGGCGAAGTTGAGCGTATTTTGAGCATGGTTGATGGGGTGATCGTGCTGGTCGATGCGTCCGAAGGCCCGATGCCACAAACCAAGTTCGTGGTCTCGAAAGCGTTGAAAATCGGTCTGCATCCAATCGTTGCGATTAACAAGATCGACAAGCCAGACCGGCGCCCGGACGAAGTGATCACCGAAGTGTTTGACCTGTTCGCGGCGCTTGATGCGACCGACGACCAGCTGGATTTCCCGATCCTGTACGGCTCAGCCAAGAATGGCTGGATGGCCGATGAATATGAAACCCCAACTGACAATATGGACGATCTGTTCCGTCTCGTGGTGAAACATGTGCCGGAGCCAAGTGTTGAGCCGGGCCCGTTTCGGATGTTGGCGACGACGATTTCTGCGGACAATTTCCTTGGCCGTATCCTGACCGGACGAGTGGCGTCAGGAACGGTCAAACCAAACCAGAGCGTGAAAGTTCTAGCCGGTGACGGCTCTATAGTAGAGCAGGGCCGGGTGTCGAAAGTTCTGGCGTTTCGCGGTCTTGCGCGTGAGCCGATTGAAGAAGGCATGGCGGGCGATATTATCTCGATCTCTGGCCTGCCCAAGGCGAATGTCGCCGACACGTTCGTCGACCTCAGCGTCACTGAACCGATTGAAGCGCAACCGATTGACCCGCCGACCATCTCGATGACGTTCCGCGTCAATGACAGCCCGCTGGCCGGGACCGAAGGCGACAAGGTGACGAGCCGGGTGATCTGGGCGCGTTTGCAGAAAGAAGCCGAAGGTAATGTCGCGCTGAAAGTTGAGCGCTCGACCGCATCCGAGAGCTTTGTCGTGTCAGGCCGGGGCGAGCTACAGCTGGCTGTTCTGATCGAGACGATGCGCCGCGAAGGCTTTGAGCTTGGCGTGTCGCGCCCGCAAGTGCTGATGCAGACAAGTGCGACCGGCGAGAAGCTGGAGCCGATTGAAGAAGTCGTGATCGACGTTGATGACGATTATTCCGGAACGGTTGTGCAGAAAATGGCCGAACGCAAAGCCGATATGACTGAGATGCGGCCATCCGGCGTGGGCCGTACGCGGGTTGTGTTCAATGCGCCGACACGCGGCCTGATCGGCTACCAAGGCGAACTGATGACCGACACACGCGGCACCGCGATCATGAACCGGATTTTCCTCGAATACGCGCCGCACAAAGGCAAGATTCAAGGCCGCCGCACAGGCACGCTGATCGCCATGGAAACCGGCGAAGCGGTGGCCTTCGCGATGTGGAACCTGGAAGACCGTGGCCCGATGATGATCCATCCCGGCGACAAGGTCTATCAGGGCATGATTATCGGCCAGCACACCCGCGACAATGATTTGGAAGTCAATGTGATGAAGGGCAAGAAGCTGACCAATATGCGCTCGTCCGGCACTGATGAAGCGGTGCGCCTGACGCCGCCGCTGCAGATGACGCTGGAAAAGTCACTGGCCTATATTTCCGACGATGAGCTGGTCGAAGTGACGCCGGATAATATCCGCCTGCGCAAAGTCCACCTTGACCCGCATGAACGCAAACGCGCGTCGAAGAAAGCGGTCTGATTAACCCGGCCTTTTAATTCTGGGGTTTCATCCCTAGTTTCAAATGATGAAACTACTGTCTCATCCTGGCGCGGGTTGGTCGGTTCGGCGGGCGACGGGCGTCGATTTTCCAGAGATCACCGCGATATTCCGCACCTGTCTGGAAGATTTTCCATGGCGCGGCCCGGCGCTTGAGGAGAGCTTGCGGCTTCGGATCGCGCTGGTCAGGACCGAGATCCTGGTCGCCGAAGAGGCGCAAGCCGGGGCGATTGGTTTTCTCGCACTGGAACGCAAAACGCCCTACGTCTCGCACCTGTTTGTGGACCCCGATTGGCAGTTTTGCGGCGTAGGGTCTGGCCTGTTAGAGGTCGCCCGCGACATTGCCCGGCGGCCTTTGCAACTCGATGTCGATGTCCTGAACCTGAAAGCCCAGGCGGCCTATCAGGCGCTAGGCTGGACGGTCGTAACCCCCGCAGGTGGACGCGCGGGCGACCAGATCAGAATGCTCGGCCCTTGAGGTAAGGGTGGGTTGCTTGCTTTTGGTCAGGAGGAGACATACCTCAAACCAGCCTCATCCTGAGCCTGTCGAAGGATAAAGGCGTGCTTACTGGTCTTCGCCACACGATTTTGGTGTCCCTCGCCCTTCGACAGGCTCAGGATGAGGGACGAGGTGAGCTTGGTCCCCTCCGACACCGTTAGCGGACAACCCCCTCAAACACCAACCCTAATCCAGCGTTACGGTGATTGGGTTATAGGCCGGTTTGGCGGTTGGTGCGGGGGTTTCGCCGCGAATGTGGCGCAGCAGGGTGTAGTGATCGGGGAGCGACTGCATGAAGGATTGCGCGCGCTGGTTTCGGGCGGTGACATATTGATCCCAGAGATGGCGCGGAAAGCCGCTGGTCTGGGTATAATCGCGGCCCTTGTAGAATTGCTTGCCCATCAGCGCCGAGAGGTAGGAATTGGGCGTGAAAAAGGTGTTCTGTACCAAGTCGAGATCGTTCGGCATCGTGTGTTTCCACAGCTCAAGATTGGCCTGTAGCGAGTCCGGTATCTCAAGATCATGACGCACGGTGCGCCAGAACTCGCTATCATCCCGGTTGCTGAGATAGAACATCATCACGATGAAATCGACGATCTCGCTATATAGTGTATCAATTTGCGCGTTGTAGCGTCGCTCAACCACTTCTGAAAAATCGTTCTCTGGCAAATAGGTCATGAGCCAGAGCAGCCCCTGTTGCACCGAATAGATCGCGGTGGCTTCCAGTGGTTCGGCGAACCCGCTGGACAGGCCGATGGCGAGGCAATTCTTGACCAGAGAGCGCCGCGTCTTGCCGATCCGCATGCGGATGATACGCGGGTCAGCATCGGCGGCGGCCGGGCCAGCATGGGCCTTGAACTCGGCAATCGCCTCATCGTCGGAAATGAACTTGCTGGAGAAGATGTAGCCTGATCCGACCCGGTCGAAGAGAGGAACCTTGAAGGCCCAGCCAGCTTTCATGCCGGTGGCGTGCGAGGTTGGCTCAATCTTGGTCGGGTCGGCGTGGGGCAGCTGTGCCACGGCGGCGCGATCATTTAGCAGATATTTGTCATAACTCTCAAATGGCTCGCCCATTGCCTTGCCGATAATGATGCTGGCAAATCCGGTCGCGTCGATGACAAACTCAATCGGATGGACGCCGCGTTGTTCCAGCGTCAGGGATGCAACGAACCCGCGCTCATCAATCGTCACATCTTGCACATCATCATAGATATGTTCGACGCCAAGCTCGACCCCGCGCTCCATCAGAATCTTGGCCAACTCAAGCGCGTTCATATGGTAGGAATAGGGCACATCCGCCTGATAGTCGCCCTTCGACAAGGGGCGCGGGCCGCGGCAGCCCATGATCAGGGCCGGACAGACCGACATTGCCTCAGTATAGGATTGATCAACCGGACCACCGCCCGGATGCATGCCGTATTGCGAGAACAGGTAGCCCGGATTGTGACCCTCAATCTCGCTCTGGGTGAAGAATGGATTGACCCAGGAGACCGGCTTGCCTTGCGGGTCGACATCCCAATTGTTGAACCAACCGCTGAGTTTGAACGTCGCGTCGCAGCGCGTGATGAACTCGGACTCGTTGATGCCAATATAGCGCATCAGGTCGGCCATGGGCCGCGCGGTCGACTCGCCAACCCCGACAATCCCGATCTTCTGACTCTCGATCAGGGATATCTTGAGGTCGCCAGACTTGATCCGGTTCTGGAAGCGCTTGGCCAGAAAACAGGCGCTGATCCAGCCCGACGTGCCACCGCCAACGATGGTGATATTCCTGATCGGTTGTCCCATGCCCGCTCCGTATTGTGATGGCTTAGTTGGACCCCAGGATGCGGTTTAGGTCAAATGCTGAAGGGGTTTGGGGTGAGAAGAGATCTTACTCAAGTGCCTCATCCTGAGCTTGTCGAAGGATAAAGGCGTGCTCACGGTCTTTGTCGGCTAGCTTGGTGCCCCTCGTCCTTCGACAAGCTCAGGATGAGGGGCAACGCCGCAGGACGAGGTGAGTTTTGCCTCTTTCGTCAGCGAAGGTTGCCGCCGTTCTTTCCTAAACAAAGCTCGCAGCAATCCGATCAATCTCTGCCAGATGCGGGGCTTGCTCTTCTTTGCTGAGGAATGATCCAGTGAAAGAGTTGCGGGCCAGCGTGATGATCTCGCTCGCGGTCAAGCCGACAGCGTTCGCGGTTTGGCTGAAATTCTGGTTCATATAGCCGCCAAAATAGGCCGGGTCGTCGCTATTGATCGTGGCGCGCAGGCCAAGCTCGAGCATACGTTTGATCGGGTGGTCTTTCAGGTCATTCACCACACATAGCGATAGATTGGACAGCGGGCAGACGGTCAGGGTCAGGCCTGCGTCACGCACACGGGCGATCAATGCCTCGTCTTCAAGCAAACGGTTGCCATGGTCGATCCGGTCAATCTTGAGTAGATCGAGCGCTTGCGTAACATAGTCCGGTGGGCCTTCCTCGCCCGCATGCGCGACCCGTTTTAGGCCTTTGGCGTGGGCGGCGGCGAACACGCGCTCGAACTTTGACGGCGGATGGCCAAGCTCGCTACTGTCGAGGCCGACGCCGTGAATTCGGGCCAAATATGGCTCGGCCTGAGCCAGCGTTTCAAACGCCGCGTCTTCGCTGAGGTGGCGCAGAAAGCACATGATCAGCTTGTAGCTGATGCCATATTTGGCCGCGCCCGCATCCAGCGCCGACAAGATGCCCTCAATCGGTACGGCGAAGGGGATGCCCCGATCGGTGTGGCCTTGCGGGTCGTAGAACACTTCAACATGACGGACATTATCGGCGGCGCAGCGCTGTAAATAGGCGTCGGTCAGGTCGTGAAAGTCGGCCTCAGTCTGCAGCACTGACATGCCTTGATAATAGATGTCGAGAAAGTCCTGCAGATTGGAGAAATTATACGCGGCCTTGACCTCGTCCAAATTCTTGAACGGGATGTCGACACTGTTGCGTGCGGCAAATTCCATCAATTGTTCAGGCTCAAGGCTGCCTTCAAGGTGGAGGTGAAGTTCAGCCTTGGGCAAGGCGGCGATCAGGGCGTTGATGTCTGTCATGCCGGATTGATACAGGATGCAGGTGGCGGTGGCACCTGTGTTAATCATCTCTCGCGTGATTATAATCGGGTGCTATAGTCGCCGTGAAAGGGCTGTATGCGGCGGCTCGACGGAGGAAAGTACGATGGGTTTGATGTGGTGGATATTACCAGCGGTTTCAGGGGTTGTCGGTTTGCTGCTGAGTTTCGCAGGTTTGGGGCGGTTGCTAAAACTACGACTTGCGGCTGGGGGATTGCGATTTCTGTTCGGAATTGGATTTCTTGGGCTCGCGGGCATGGTGTCGTTTGCTGGCCTTAATCTGCAAACTTACAAACGGCTGACCTATGAACAGGTTGTCGCCCATATTGAGTTTGACGCGATATCCAATGTCGACGGCAAATTCGTGGCTAAGTTGATTCCGACGGCTGAAGGCGAAGAGTCGCGCAGCTTTGAAGTAACTGGGGATACATTCTTACTCGGCGCGCAGGTTATCCGATTCAAGCCGGTCGCTCAGATGGTTGGCTATGACGCTGTGTACCGGTTGGACTTCTTGCAATGGCAGGCCGGTGTTGATCCAAACAATCCTGATCCGACGGACCTGCAAGGGCAGAACGTGACCCTGTCGCAGAACCCCGGCCTCGACGTATTTGCGCTGGCGAAAGCCCAAGGTAAACGGTTCGGCATGGACGGTACCAGATTTGGATCAGCGGTTTATGATCAGATCGGCGACGGCTTTCGTTACAAGATCAGCTTGACACAAAGCGCTCTGGTGCTCGAGCCCGACAACGCATTGACAACACGTAACACACAGCGGGAGTAAAACATGTCCGGACTATGGGATCGGTTTGTGGTTGAGCCGCTAGTGTCGTGCGCCTGTACGTCCAAGCCGATCATGCAGCAGCGCGAGAAAGTTGTGCCGCAGGCCGAAGGCGTGGTCCTGGAAGTTGGCTGCGGCGCCGGTACGAATTTCGATCTCTATGACCAGAGCAAAGTCAAGCAATTACATGCGCTTGAACCGGCACTTGGTATGATCAAACGGGCGCGCAAAGTGATGGCCGGGCATGACCTGGAAGCGCACACACAGTTTCATCTGGCTGGCGCCGAAGCGGTGCCTCTGGAAGACAATTCGGTGGATACAGCTGTGGTCACCTTTGTGCTCTGTACGATCCCCGACTGGCAGGCGTCGCTGACTGAGGTGCGCCGGGTTCTGAAGCCTGGCGGCCGCATGCTGTTTTCAGAACATGGTCGCGCCCCGGATGCAGGCGTGGCGAAATGGCAGCGCCGGATTGAGCCGATGTGGAAATTTATGGCCGGTGGCTGTCATCTGACCCGCGATACAGCAGACATGCTGACATCCAGCGGCTATGAGCTGGAAACGCATGAGACGATGTACCTGCCGGGAACGCCGAAAATTGCCGGATTTGTTGCCTGGGGTAGCGCGCGTGCCGCTTAGCGACGCCAACCGCCGCCGCACCGAGGACCGCGCGCCGCCCTTCCTGCCCTTTCTGGATGGGCCACCGAGTTTCGCTCCGAACCTGACCCCGATTGATGCCTCGACCTGGCTTCTGCCGGATAGTGAGGCAGATGACTGGCTGGACGAAAAGCGCCTGTTGCTGCGGGTGCGCCGGGATGAGGTCGCAGGTGGCATAATGGATAGCGACGCCGCGCTTGAATTGCTGGCACTGGTTCGCGACGCCACAGGGCTTACCCCGGTCGGCGACTGGCCGAGCGCTCTGGAGCAGGCCGCATCGATCGTGTCAGATGATTTTTGTATATTGCAGGCCAAGCGGCCGGGAGACTGGCGGCTGACCGCAGGGGTCTTGTGCGCGCCGACCTTCTGGACATTGCCAGAGCGGTTGGGTCTTGATCTTGGCGGACTGCATGGCCCGGTGCCGGGCGGCGACCCAGCACTGGCAGCCCGGATCGGGCGGGTGTTTACTGGCCTCAAACCGGGTGTGGTCCTGCAGCGCCTGAACTGGACGGTGCAGGTCGGTGCGGCACGCTACACACCCGAGCGGCCGTCAGCGGCAGGCAAATCGGTCGACGATCTCTTCCTGCGAGTTGAGCGCCAAACCCTTCGCAAATTACCGACAAGCGGCGCGGTGGTGTTCAGCATTCGTATCTGTATTGACCGCCTGTTGCCTATTCTGGCGCAGACATCGGTGCGCGAAGCCTTTGAGGATGCCTGGCTTGGCGCATCGGTGAAAGTGCGCACTTACAAGGCGTGGCATGGTGTTGAGGCGCTGGTCGCTGAGGCTTGCCGGATCGGCCAGGCCAACTAATCATGGGCGAAGGCAGCGAGGCTGCACAAACGCAGGAAACACAGATATGAAATACTGGTTGTTCAAATCCGAACCGTTCAAATGGGGCTGGGACAAACAGAAAGCCAAAGGCGAGATTGGCGAGGAATGGGATGGGGTGCGCAACTACCAGGCGCGTAACTTCATGCGCGAGATGAAAATCGGTGATCGCGGATTTTTCTATCACTCGAACGAAGGCCTGGAAGTAGTTGGAATCGTTGAAGTTTGCGCCGAGGCGCATTGTGATTCTACGACCGATGATGAACGCTGGGAGTGCGTTGATATCAAGGCCATCTGTGATGTGCCCAGCCCGGTCACACTGAAGTCGGTAAAGGCCAATCCCAAGCTTAGTGATATGGCGCTGGTCACTTCGATGCGTCTGTCCGTACAGCCGGTAAAACAGGCCGAGTGGATAGAGGTTTGCCGCATGGCGGGAATGGACGGTAAAACCTTAAAAGCGATCAAGTAATTTTAGGCGGGACCTTGCCTTAGCCTTGGCGCATTCCCATTTCGGGCTGCTGCAACGGTTAAAGGATTAACCTATGATTGATCTCTACACTTGGACGACGCCGAACGGACACAAGGTGTCCATCGCGCTTGAGGAGATGGGGTTGGAGCACAGCATTCACCCGGTCAATATCGGTGAAGGCGAACAATTTTCTGAGCACTTTCAGTCCATCAGCCCGAATGGACGCATCCCGGCAATTGTTGATCGGGACACCGACATTACGGTGTTTGAGAGCGGCGCAATCCTGGTTTATCTGGCTGAAAAGTCGGGAAAATTCCTGCCAGAGTCTGGGCCCGCGCGGGCTAAGGTTATGGAATGGCTGTTCTGGCAAATGGCCGGTTTTGGACCCATGCTTGGCCAGTTGAACCATTTTGTGAACACGGCTGACGAGCAAGTTCCTTATGCGATCAAGCGTTATTCCGACGAAGTTGCGCGCCTGTACGATGTGCTGGACAAGCGTCTGGACGAAGCTGAATATGTCGGCGGGGACTACTCCATCGCGGATATGTCGATCTATCCGTGGTCTGCCGTGGCCTATGATCTGATCAAGGGCTTGACCGGCAAAACACTCGCCAATGTTGAGCGTTGGCAGAGCGCGATTGCGGCGCGCCCGGCGGTTCAGAAGGGTATTCTGGTGCCGGTTCTTTAAGCAGACTCAGGCGCTCAGAGCCGCTTCGACAACTGCACCGCAATGAATAAGTGCGGTGTCGTAAGGCGGCAACGGGCTGTTATCCTTGTTTAGCAACATGCCAATCTCGGTACAGCCGAGGATGACGCTATCAGCGCCTTTGCTGGCAAGATCAGTGACGATCTCGATATAGCGCGCGCGGCTCGTATCGCTGGTCACGCCGTGGACGAGTTCGTCGAAGATAATTGCGTGTATATCGGTGCGCTGCACGGCATCAGGGATTACAGGCGACAGACCATGGGCCGCAAGCCGGTCGGTGTAGAAATTTTCCTCCATTGTAAAGGCGGTGCCGAGCAAAGCCGGGTATTGGCGGCCATCCTCCGTCAGCCTGTCTGCGCAAGCGTCGCCAATATGTAGGAAGGGCAAGTCGGTCGCCGCCGCAATCGCCGGCGCGCATTTGTGCATCGTATTGGTTGCCAGCAGGATCATATCTGCGCCGGCTTTTTGCAGGCCAACCGCCGCCTCTGCGAGGTCTTGTCCAATGCCAGCCCAATCGCCGGAGATTTGCGCCGCGTGGGTTGCAGCAAAATTGACTGAATGGAGCAGGATTTTCGCACTGGCATAGCCACCTAATCGCTGATTTGTCAGCCGATTGAGCGTCTTGTAATAGGTAGCGGTCGATTCAGGACTCATGCCGCCAAGGATGCCGATTGTCTTCATCTTGCACCATCCTCGAAGCTCGCCAGAGCCCATTCTGCAAACCTGGCCAGGTTTCCGCCTTTGAACAGAAATCCGCCAATTCCCCCGGCATGAGCCGCAGCAATGTCGGTTTGCTTGTCGCCAATCAGGAAGCTTGATTCACGTCTGACGGGAAAATCAGCCATCGCTGTCAAGATCATTCCAGGCTTGGGTTTGCGGTCAAAACTGTCTTTGCAAAAGCGCTTGTCTGTCCCGTCAGGATGGTATGGACAATAGTAGATCGCATCAACCTCTGTCGCGGCTTCGCGAAAGGTCGCGCGCATGCAGTCGTGAACAGCATTCATGTCGGCCTCTGTGTAATGACCAAAGGCGATGCCGGATTGGTTGGTGACGATAAAAACCAGCCAATCGCGGGCCTTGAACGCTTTGATACAGTCGACCGCGCCGTCAATCCATTCGATGTTTTCAACCTTGTCGACATAGCCCCGGTCGACGTTCAAAACGCCATCGCGGTCGAGAAACAGAGCGGGGCGTAAGCTGACCATGAGCCTGCTTAGCCCAGCTTCACCAAATGCGCGAGAGCCCTTGCCGAGGCTCGCAAGTTCTGATCACCTGCGATTGAGGGTCGATAGAGAACCCTTGTTGGATGCTTGGGAGGGCATGCATATGGAACAGTTTCTACCGTATATAATGAATGGTATTGGTGGGGCCGTTATTGGCCCGCTGATTTCGAAGCTTCTTGGTGGTAAGGGCGGCACCGGTGCCTTGGCCGGGATCGTTGGCGGCTTGGCCGGCGGTTATGGCATGGACGCAGCAGGTCTGCTGGGTCTAGGAAATGGCGCTGACTTAATGACGCATGTTGGCAATATCGTGCAAGGCGGCATTGGCGGCGGCGTTATTGGCGGCATCATCGGCCTGCTTACCCGCGCAAAATAGCACGGCGATACCGATAGAGATCAGGGCGGCGCCATACGGTGGCCGCCCTTTTCTATTCGGCCTGCACGGTGGCAAGCGCCCGGCGATTGACCCCAACCCCGATCATGAATGGGATCAATGCCAGTGCGGTTATGAATGCTGCCAGCAGAAAGGCGGCACCGGGGAAATGGATCGGTGCGCCTTCGACTGAGAATTTCGACAAAATCTGGGTCATCAGGATCGGGCTGAAAATCAGGGTCAGGGCCTGAATGCTTGACTGCGCCCCTTGCAACTCTCCTTGCTGATCGCGTGGGGTCAGGTTCGAGTTGATGGTGTTGAGTGCGGGCATGGCGACGCTGCTGAGGACGGTCATCACCACAATCGTATAAACCATCCACGGCGCCCCCGCAAAGGCAAACCCAGTCAGGGTTATCACATTGAAAATGATGCCAATCGTCGCGGCGCGGATCGCTCCGAAACGCTTGATGAGGCGTCCGGTTAGCAGGGCTTGAGATAGGCCTGAGACCAGCCCGAACACGCCGAGCGAGAAGCCAATCTCGAACTCTGACCAGCCATACCGAATCTCGCCGTGATAATTCCAGGTGCTGGGATAAACCGCATGGGCAATTGAAAACATACCAATCGCGGCAATGAACCAGGCAACGCGCGGCAGTTTGGCAAAATGGCGCAGCGCTCCAAACGGGTTGGCGCGTTTCCAGTCAAACGCCCGGCGATGCTCAGGTGCCAGGCTCTCTGGCAGAACGAAATAACCATACAGGAAGTTCAGCCCGGCAAACCCGGCCGCGACGAAAAACGGCAAACGGTGATGTATTTCGCCGAGAAGTCCGCCGAGCACAGGGCCAAGCACGAAACCAATCCCAAACGCCGCCCCGGTCATGCCGAAGGCGCGGCCACGCTCTTCCGGCTCGGTAACGTCGGCGATATAGGCGTTGGCAACCGAGACAGTGGCGGAGAAAAACCCCGATAGACCACGTACCACAAACAAGATGGCCAAGGTCGGGGCCAGTCCCATAACCGTCAAGTCAACCGCCAGCATTCCGATCGACAGGAGCAGGATCGGGCGACGGCCATAGCGATCCGACAGGCCTCCCAAGAAAGGCAGCGCTAGAAAATTGGCCACCGCGAACGCCGCCGCTAACCAGCCCGCCTCAATCACCGCCTCTTCAGCGACCTTGCCAGTCAGCTCCTCCAGCAAGGATGGCATCACGGGCATGATGATGCCGAACGAGATCATGTTCAGCGCCACCGTGACAATCACGAAGAAGAAGGCATTCTTGCCCGGTTTTCGCAAAGGGGTGGCTGACGCGTTCATGTCCCTCCTCTGGCCGAGCCTGCATCAGGGGTCAAGACAGCCAGTGCGACACCGCCAATTATCAGCAGGCTGGCCAGCGCAAAGCGAAGCATTACAGGTTCACTTAGAAACAATACGCCGCCAATAGCCGCCATTGCAGCGCTGGTCAGACATGCGGTACGCAGATGAACGGTCATCTCGCTCAGCTAAGGCGAAAGGCTTGATCTGGCCAGTCATACCTCTTGTATGGCGGCGCGGCTCTAATTAGGGGGTAACCGCCGCGAAGGCCATGCCGAGATCACGGTAGTAGCCGACGCGGGCTTGCTGCGCCGGGCTAAGCTCGATCAGCTTGTCGGCGCCGCGCAAGATAACCGGGGATCGCCCCGCATGGGCGACGGTCATAATATCCGACCAGAGATAGGCGGGCAGGGTGCCGCCAGTGACGCCGTTCATTGGGCTGTCATCATCATTTCCGGTCCAGACCCCGGCCAGGAACTCAGCGCTATAGCCAACGAACCAGGCATCGCGGGAGGATTGGCTGGTGCCGGTTTTGCCAGCCACGGGCCAGCTATCAATCGCGGCGTTACCGCCAGTGCCCTGGCGCACAACATTGGCTAGCATCGCGGTCATCAGCTCCGCGTCTTCGCGCGGGTAAACGCGTTGAGGGTCATAACTGGCGCGTTCGTACAAAACCTCGCCGCGTGAGGTTTCAATCCTGGCGATCAGATAGGGATCCACCCGCGTACCACCGGTCATGAACGGGCCATAAGCGCGGGTCAGATCCCAGAGGGTGACTTCCTGACTGCCCAGCGCGATGGAGGGAAAGGGCTGCAATGTCTCGCCTATGCCAAAGCGGTTGGCGAGGCTGATAATCGCCTCTTCACCGATCTCTTGACCAAGTTGGGCAGCGATTGTGTTGATGCTCTTTTGCAGGCTTTCAGAGATCGTTACGGGACCCATATAGGTGTGGGCGAAATTTTTCGGGGTCCAGTCGTCAATTGTCACCAACTCGTCGATGCGCACATCATACGGGCTGATGCCTTGCTCCAGTGCGGCTGCAAATACGAAAGGTTTGAAGGCTGATCCGGGTTGGCGCTTGGCCTGGGTGACGCGATTGTACTGGTTCTCGGTATAGTCGCGCCCACCATACATCGCCAGGACCTGGCCTTGCTTGTCGATGATGACCGCAGACACTTGCCTGGCATTTGCCGCTTCAGCTTCGGTGTCCATACGCGTTTCAATCGCGGCGCTGATATTGGTTTGCAGTGTATTGTCGATGGTTAGCGTGACAACCAGATCGTCGGGCAGCTCAGGCAGAAGGTTGCCAATCTGTTCAGTGGCCGCATCAAGGATATAGCCCAATTGCGGATTGCGCGCGGGTTCCGGGGCAAGAATGACATCGGATTCTGCGGCAATACGAGCGCTTTCGGCGGTGATGAACCCGGCATCGAGCATTTCAGTGAGGACATAGGCCTGGCGCTCCTTTGCACCTTGCATATTATTATCGAGCGCGTAGCGGGACGGGGCCTTGGGCAGTGTCGCCAACAGGCTCGCTTCGGCCAAAGTCAGGTCACGCGGCTCCTTGCCAAAATAGAACCGTGAGGCGGCACCAAGGCCGTAGAAGCCGGACCCGAAATAGACCCGGTTGAGATAAAGCTCGAGGATTTCAGATTTCGAAAGGCGCTCTTCCAATTGGCGGGCCAGGCGGATTTCCTGGACTTTGCGTTTTAGGGTTTGTTCCGGTGACAGGATCAGGTTCTTGACCAATTGCTGGGTCAGGGTCGAGGCGCCTGAAACGGTTTTGCCAGAGATCGCATTGGCCAGCGCGGCGCGAACCATTGCCTGCGTATCGGCGCCGTCATGGTCGTAGAAGCGCTTGTCTTCGGCGGCGATAAACGCGCGCGGGACGTGCGGGGGCAGATCGTCAAGCTTGATCGCACGGCCATAGCGTGGCCCGCGAATTTCGAGCGTGTCCCCATTCGCATCGAGAAACTCGACCGCTGGTTCACGATTGGCGTCCCAAAGTTCAGCGGTGGCTGGCAAAGCGGGCATCCCGCGATACAGGCTCTGCCAGTAAATATACCCGGACAAGGCACCGAGCAGCAGCATGACGCTGAACGTTATCAGGCTCCATTTCAGAATCGGGCGGCGCTTGCGACCACGCGTTTTTGCGCGTTTGGCCTTGGCCGCTGGCGTCTTGAGCCCACCTCGTCCATTGCTTGCGGCCAAAATTTACTCCCCGAATGTTTTGCAGCGCCTTAGTGCCAATAGAATGCGGCGGGGTGAAGGCACAAGCTAGGTTGGAAATGCACCCTCGGCTCTACGGGGTTGGACAATTGATATGGTCTGGGGTGCGATTACCGGGCCGGGCGTACTTGGCGAGGATTTTTGCGAGCTTTAGCTGGTCGGCAATATCATCAGCCCGCATCGGCCGCATCGCGCAGGCAATGACCTCACCTGTGTCGGCTGCGATAATCGCTGCAAGGCCAGTGGTTGGTCCATATTTTTGCCATAGCGCGCTTGCGTGATGGGTGTCTGCTAGGCTGGCAGCATCGGCCAAAGCCGTTGCCCGAGCCTGTTCGCCATATTCGGCGCTCATCCTGGTCAGGTCGAGATCAATGATTTCAATCTCGCTGGCCGGAAATTCAGACACCGCTTCGGCCAAGCGTGGATTGAGAATGTGACAATTCGGGCACCAATCAGCAGTGAAATTGATAATCTTCAAAACAGGTTCAGCGCGGGCACTGGGCAAACTTAGTACCAGCACCGCGAAACACGTGGAAATGATCGATCGTAACACCATATTGCCAAGCCCTAGCACGCTCACATCAGCACGGGCATTACACTTACATTATTTACTGTGATTATACCGAGATGAATCAGAACTCCCTGCATTGTCATCCCGGAAATGCCAACGGCATTATCCGGGACCCAGAACACGTGAGAGTAGCATTTGCCACACTGGGTCCCGGATCGCTGCGCGTCCGGGATGACAAAGGAGAGTGTGCAGATTCATATGATGGCGGTGTCTGGGACAAGCCCTAGTCGCTGCGCCCGAATACGCGTTTGAAGATATAATCAACACGTTTGAAGTGGTAGGCGTCGTCAAACAGGCTTTCGAGTTTCTCGTCAGACAGTTTCGCGGTGACATCTGGATCGGCCTTTAAATGGTCGAGGAAGGCGCCTTCGCCGGCCCATGTTTTCATCGCGTTGCGTTGCACCATGCGGTAGCTGTCTTCGCGGCTATTGCCAGCTTCAATCAGGGCGAGCAAAGCGCGCTGCGAATTGTGCAGGCCGCCCATTTTGTCCATCACGGCTTGCATGTTCTCTGGATAAATCAGCAGGTCTTCGATCACGCCCGCGAGGCGGTGCAGGGCGAAATCCAGGTGAACAGTGCTGTCCGGGCCAATCCCGCGCTCAACACTGGAATGGGAAATATCACGCTCATGCCAGAGAGCGACATTTTCCATCGCCGGGACCACCGCCATGCGCACGAGGCGGGCGAGGCCGGTCAGGTTCTCGGTCAGGATCGGATTGCGCTTGTGCGGCATCGCGCTGGAGCCTTTTTGGCCCTTGGCGAAGAACTCCTCGGCTTCCAGAACTTCGGTGCGCTGCAAGTGGCGGATTTCAGTGGCAAGGCGCTCAATCGATGAGGCAACAACGCCGAGCGTCGCAAAAAACATCGCATGACGGTCACGCGGGATGACCTGCGTTGAGACGGTTTCTGGGGTTAAGCCGAGCTTCTCAGCGACATATTCCTCAATCCGTGGATCAATATTGGCGAACGTGCCGACCGCGCCTGAAATCGCGCAGGTCGAGATTTCTTCACGCGCCGCGATCAGGCGGGCACGATTGCGGGTGAACTCAGCAAAGAAGGTCGCGAGTTTGACGCCAAACGTGGTTGGTTCAGCGTGGATGCCATGGCTGCGCCCGATGGTTGGGGTCATCTTGTGCTCAAAGGCACGTTTCTCAATCGCTGCGAGCAGGCGGTCGATGCCTTCCAGTAACAGGTCAGAGGCGCGCATCATTTGCACGCTCAAGCAGGTATCAAGTACGTCAGACGAGGTCATGCCCTTATGCAGGAAGCGCGCGGGCTCACCGACATGTTCAGCGACATTGGTCAGGAAGGCGATGACGTCGTGTTTGACCTCAGCTTCGATCTCGTCGATGCGGGCTACCTCGAACGCACCCTTTTCGCGCACTATTGCGGCGGTGCCTTCAGGGATTTGTCCGAAACTCTCCATCGCCTCGGCGGCCAGCGTCTCAATCTCCAGCCAGATGCTGTATTTGCTTTCTGGCTCCCAGATAGCGATCATGATGGGGCGGGCGTAACGAGGAATCATGGCGGGCCTTTTTGAGCTGTTGGCGCGCGTATATCTGGTGTTTGCGAAAGCCGCAATTAGGCGAGGCTTTATGGCGCAGACGAAAGCACGCGCGGGAGTTTGAAGACGACACTCTCGGTCGCGGTTGTGACTTCTTCAACCGTGATGTCGAAACGGGCGCGGCAGGCGGCGATTAGGCCCTGAACCAAGTCTTCCGGCGCGCTCGCCCCGGCGGTCAAGCCAAGCGTTTCAACCCCGTCAAACCAGCTCCAGTCAACCCCTTCAGCGCTGGCGACCAGACGCGATTTATGGGCCCCGGCGCGCAGGGCGACCTCGACCAAGCGTTTGGAATTGGATGAGGTTTCAGCGCCGATGACCAGAAAGAGCTGTGACCGCGCGGCCATGACTTTGACCGCATCCTGGCGATTGGTGGTAGCGTAGCAAATATCTTCCTTGTGCGGCGCATCGATGGTCGGGAAGCGGGCCTGCAGCGCGGCGACAATGTCGGCGGTGTCATCAACGCTCAGCGTGGTTTGCGTCACGAATGCCAGATTGGCCGGATCGCGCGGCGTGAAGCGTGCCACATCCTCGAGCGTTTCGATCAAGACCATCGCGCCGTCCGGGGTCTGCCCCATTGTGCCGATGACTTCCGGGTGGCCAGCATGACCGATCAGGACAATCTCACGGCCTTCGCGATAATGGCGTTCGGCCTCAACATGAACTTTCGAGACCAGCGGGCAGGTCGCATCGACATAGATCATATTCCTCGCCTGAGCGGCGGCGGGCACGGCTTTCGGGACGCCATGGGCAGAAAACACGACCGGTCGATCAATCGGGCAGTCGTCCAATTCTTCGACAAAAACCGCGCCCAATTGCTCCAATCTCGAGACGACATGGTGGTTGTGCACGATTTCGTGGCGGACATAGACCGGCGCGCCCCATTTGGTCAGCGCCTCTTCAACGATTTGGATGGCGCGGTCGACACCGGCGCAAAATCCACGCGGGGCGGCCAGCAAAACAGTCATCGGACGAGGCATCTTACAGTTTCCTCACATATGCGGCGCAGAAAGAGCGTTGCGCGTGGGCTTCACGCCCGGTAACACTCACCAGAATAGATGGATAGCCTC
This sequence comes from Henriciella sp., assembly GCA_021776655.1. Taxonomy (GTDB): domain Bacteria; phylum Pseudomonadota; class Alphaproteobacteria; order Caulobacterales; family Hyphomonadaceae; genus Henriciella. The sequence continues at coordinate 22,078 of JAJFFK010000038.1, forward strand.
AATCATGGGGCCAAGTGTGACAAGGCATCAAAATGCGGATTTTTGCTCTTCTAACTGCAGTGGTTCTGCTTGCAGCCTGTTCCAGTAACAGCCTGTTTAGTGACACGTTTGATTCGCGGGTGAATGTCGGGGCGTGTCCACCGGCAGGCTCGTTATACCAGGCGTCGCGTATCGTTGACCTAGATGGCGGTTCTGAAGTGTACGGAAATATCGCCTATACCGGCGAGATTGTAGATGTTCGCCTGTTCTGTCGTTATGCAGGGACTAATCCGGTACACGCCGAGATCGAGGTCGATTTTGCGTTTGGCAAAGGCCCAAAGGGCACCGAGCGCCAGCACGAATTCACCTATTGGGTTGCCGTGACCCGGCGCAGCGGAAAAGTCCTGAACAAGGCGTATTTTTCAGTTCAGGCCGATTTCTCCGATGGCCCAGTGACCGGGCGCTCGCAACTGATCCAGCGGATCATCATTCCGCGCGCTGATGAATCAATTTCTGCAGCGAACTTTGAGGTTCTGGTTGGCTTTGATCTAACTGAAGAGCAATTGCAGTTTAACAAGGATGGCCACCGCTTCCGCTTGAATGCTGGGCAATAGTCGCGGATTCTCGGAGACAAGATGATGACGGATCTCGCGGCGCAATTGGCGGGTGCGTGCCTCGCGGCGTTTGAGGCGGAAGGTCTTGATGCACGCTGGGGCGCGGTCAAACGGTCTGATCGCCCGGAGCTGGCTGATTTTCAATGCAATGGCTGCATGGGTGCAGCGAAACAGGCGGGGATGAACCCGCGCGAGCTGGCCGCGAAAATTGCCCCGCATATCGCCGATAATGTTGCTGTGGCGCGGGTTGAGGTGGCCGGACCGGGCTTTCTCAATATTGTGGTGACAGATGCGGCCTTGTCTGCGGGCGCAGAGCATGTGCGCACGGACGACAAAGCCGGCGGCCAAGCGGCCTTTGCCCCGGAAAAGATCGTGGTTGACTATGGCGGCCCGAATGTCGCCAAGCCGATGCATGTCGGACATTTGCGCGCGGCTGTGATTGGCGACACGATTGTGCGCCTGCTGCGCTTCATGGGCGATGATGTCACTGGCGACGTGCACCTCGGTGATTGGGGCCTGCAAATGGGGCTGTTGATCATTGCGGTGATGGATGAGCAGCCAGATTTGCCGTATTTTGAGACCGACAATACCGGACCATTTCCAACTGCCCCGCCAGTGACAATGGACGACCTGTCACGGATTTATCCATCCGCATCACGGCGCTCGAAGGAAGATGAGGTCTATGCCAAACGGGCACAACAAGCGGTTGCCGAAATGCAGGCGGGCCGGGCCGGGTATCGTGCCCTGCTTAAGCATTTCATCAATGTATCGGTTGCTGCGCTGAAAGTGGATTACAGTTTCCTTGATGTCGCGTTTGATCTCTGGAAGGGCGAAAGCGACGTTGATCCGCTGATCGCCCCTATGGTCGCTGACTTGAAGGTGCGCAATCTGGCGCGGCTGGATGACGGGGCGTGGATTATCGATATTGCCCGCGATGAGGACAAGAAGGACATGCCGCCCTTCATGCTGGTCAATTCGCGCGGCGCGACGGGCTATCACGCGACCGACCTGGCAACGATTGTTGACCGGGTTGAGCAGATCGGACCCGACCGTATTCTCTATGTCGTCGATGCGCGCCAGTCCTTCCATTTTGAACAAGTGTTCCGGGCTTCTGAAAAAGTCGGCCTGATAGCGCAAGACAGACTTGAACATCTCGGCTTCGGGACAGTGAACGGGCCGGATGGCAAACCGTTCAAGACCCGTGAGGGTGGGACGCTGCGACTGGCTGATCTGAATACGCTGGCACTCGAGGAGGCCACCAAAAAGATCGGCGAGGCGAAGCTATCGAGCGATATGAGCGCCGAGGAGCGCGGTGTGATCGGCAAACTGGTGGCGCGGGCGGCCTTGCGCTTTGCCGACTTGCAGAACCAGCGCACGACAAATTACGTGTTCGATCTGGACCGCTTTACCAGCTTTGAGGGCAAGACAGGGCCGTACCTGCTCTATGCTGCGGTTCGGATCAAGGCGATCTTGCGCCGGGCGGCAGATAACGCGCACAAAGCGGGCGCGATTGTCGTGGCGAGCGATGAAGAGCGCCGATTGGTGCTGGCGCTGGATGGCTTTGCACTGGCACTTCGACTGGCACGCGACAAACGTATGCCGCATTACCTCTGTGAACATGTGTATGGGTTGGCTCAGGCGTTCAGCACGTTTTATGCTGCCTGTCCGATCTTGAAACAGGAGGTTGAGCCGGGTCTACGTGCCTCTCGGCTTGGCCTGTGCGAGGCGGTTTTGAAGCAATTAGAGACCGGCCTCAGCATTTTGGGAATTACGGCGCCGGAGCGGATGTAGCGCCAAAGGTAAACAGAACAGGCCGATCTGTTTACCCGGCCCTAACCAGCCTTAACGAACAAGCTGCAAATAATGAACATTGAACCCGGTTTTGGTAACTTTCGCGAAACCGGATGGGCCTAATCTCAGCTTTAACAGAGTAAGATGAAGGAGCCCGATAATGCTGAAGAACATGATCAAACTGGCCGCTGATGAGACCGGCCTGGACGTGGCGGGCGCGCGAACCGCGATTGGGATCGTGTTGAATACAGCAGAACGACAGGGCTCCCCTCTGGCTGAAACAGTTTTTCGGAAAATGCCGGGTGCGCGGACATTGTCAGCAACAACTGGCGCTGAAACAGACGCGGCAACCGGCGTGATTGCACGGCTGATCGAGCAGACCCCAGGTGGCCGTCGGCACGTTGGTGAGGGCATGTTTACGTCATTGCACAAAGCAGGGCTCGGCCATGCGCAGATCGCGAAACTGCTGCCTTCGATTAGCGCCTATATGAAAACTCAATACGGAATGGATGCGTTCGGCCACCTTGGTGACTTGGTAGTGACTGACATGATGCCGTCACTCGACAAGACGGCTGTGGCCGCTTGAACAAAAGAGAATAACTTGGCTTTGTGACAAAAGGCCCGTCGTGAGAGATCGCGGCGGGTCTTTTCTTTTTGCAATGTGCGCACTAGGTGCTTGGTATGAGTCCTGATTCTGATCTGATTATCCCATATTCTTCACTGGATTTCGAAGCTGATGATCGCGCTGCGATCGCCCAGCCGACGCAAAGTCATGATGTTATAAGCGCCTTGTTGATGCAGGTGGTGCGTCGTCATGCCAAATCTTTGGTTGATGATGCTGACATTGCACCTGTATCGGTAACCATTGATGTGACCGGATTACCAGCCGTGTCAGGCGGGATCGAATTTGACAGCACGATCGACCGCAAGACCCGAACTTTGATCTTCATTAGCGGCGAAGCTAAACAGGGCTGCGCACCTTTGCTTAAAGCCACGGCGATCTACCGCATCGTTTAGCGCTTTGATAGGCTCCAGCGAAACGGCTTGGTCATTTACATCGGCGTATCGCGCAGCTTTAGCAGGTCGGGAAATTCTGCCTCGCGTTTTTGCGCTTTGGCCATGAACGCTTCCTGCATGTGCGGCGGTGGCAGCATTGAGGCATTCCAGACGCCGATATAGTCGAGTGTATCGGCGGTCGTGTGGTCGCGGCCATAATTGATCAGGACCTTTGACCCCGTCACCGCAACCGGGTTCTTGCGCGCAATCTCTTTGGCGACGCCGAGAACATGTGCCAGCAATTCTTCTTGCGTGTCGAAGACGTCGTTGACGAGGCCAATTTCCTTGGCTTTGGCGGCGGGCAGGCGCTCTCCGGTATAGGCCATCTGCTTGACCCAGCCTTCCGGGATATAGCGTTGCAGGCGCGGGAACGTGCCGACATCAGCGGTCATCGCGATATTGATTTCTTGAATGCAGAAGAAGGCGTCCTTGGTGCACCAGCGAATATCGCCGGCGCTGATCATGTCAATGGCACCGCCGATGACGCCGCCCTGCAGCGCGAACAGGACTGGGATGCGGGCTTCTTCCAATGCGTTGAACGAAGACTGGATCTGGCGAATGTTTGAGCGGAACGCTTCGGCGGCGACATAGCGGTCAGCCTTATTGTTCGACACGCTGCCTTCAGAACTAAACACGGACAAGTCCATGCCGGCCGAGAAATGCTTGCCGGTCGATGAGATCACGATCACTCGCGCGCTGGCACTGGCATCAATCTCGTGGACAATCGCTGGAAGCTCGTTCCAGAATGCCTTATTCATGGCGTTCATTGCCTCTGGGCGGTTTAGCTGAATATGGGCCACTTTATTGTCGATTGAGACGCTGAAACAGTCATAGGTCTTCTTGAGCATTGTTCGAACTCCCTTGTTATCGCCACAATAGCCCAGCAGGTTGAACCCGGCCAGCATGACCCAACGAGAAGTAGAATAGCCTTTGATTCTGGCCCAAAATCGGCTTTGATACATTCAGGTGTAATAGGGAGAGAACCATGCGTACACTTGTGATAGGCGCGATTGCTTTAAGTTTGTTACCAGCCGGATGTGAAACGGGCGCGGGCGGTGATTTCGGATCTGTGCTTGGCGAAGTGCTCGGCGGGGTTGGCGGCAGCGGGCAGGGGTCACAAGGCGCATTGTCGACATTCGAGATTGATGCGGCGCTGCGACAGGCACTAGAGATTGGCACAGACCGTGTGGCTGGTCAGATCGGCATCACAGATGGCTATTGGAGTGATCCGCAAATCCGTATCCCGCTGCCCGGACGTCTCGGGCAGGTGCAGGGGCAATTGGCCAAACTCGGACTGTCCGGTCCGCTGGATGATGTACAATTGCGGATGAACCGGGCGGCCGAAGATGCGGTTCCGGCAGGCAAGACGATTATCATTGATGCGGTCAAATCGATCACGATCGAAGATGCGCTTGGTCTGCTGAGAGGCGGCGATACGGCTGCAACTGATTTCTTGCGCGGCAAAACGGAAACCAATTTGCGCACAACCTTCACGCCTTATGTCGAATCGGCGCTGACCTCGTCTGGCGCTTATCAAGCGTTGGATTCAGTGACATCCAGCACACCGGTACTGGCCATCGCGGCAACCGACTACAAAACCGACCTGACCAATCATGCGGTGCAATTGGGGCTTGATGGCATGTTTGATTATCTGGCACTGGAGGAGAAGAAGATTCGCGAAGACCCGCTGGCGCAAACCACGGCTCTTTTGCGCAAGGTGTTTGGATCCTGATCAATTATGCGTCGTTTCACGTTTGAATCCCCTGAAGGCAGTATGTCTGCCCTGGAGTTTGGTAATCCAGCTGACCGTCTGGCGGCGGTCTGGCTGCATGCCACAGGGTTCAATGCGATGACCTATCAGTCAATTCTAGCGCCGCTAGGGCTACGCACCAAGGTGCAGGCGGTGGATCTACGTGGGCACGGGCGTACGACATTGCCAGCCAAAGCCTGGCGGATGAAATCCTGGAAACGCCATCGCGATGATGTAATCGCCTTTCTGGATCGTGAAGCGCCGACAAAGCCAGTGATTTTGGGCGGACATTCCATGGGCGCGACAGTGGCTTTGATGGTGGCTGGCGCTCGACCCGAGAAAGTTGCCGGATTGGTCCTGGTTGACCCGGTTATCCTTCTGCCATCGTTTTACCGGGCGATGCACCTGACACCCTTTCTGGCGCGCCAGTCTGGTATGTCCAAACAAGCCCGGCGGCGCCGCGCCGCGTTTGGTTCGCAGCAGGAGATCATGGACACTTACCAAGGTCGCGGCGCTTTCAAGACGTGGCGTGACCCATTTCTCGGCGACTATATCATTGACGCGTTCGACCGCGTTGACGGCAATGATCCCGATAGCGACGCACAGATTTGGAAATTGCTATGCACGCCAAAATGGGAAGCAGCCACGTTCGCGGCGCAACGCAACCGGCCATGGCGCGCGTTGGCGAAAGTCAAGAAACACAAGATCCCAATTGCTGTTTTGCGTCCTGAAAGAGACTCCGTCCTGACTGACCGGGTCGCAGCGCGCCTGATGCGCAAATGCCCGCAACTGGTTTTGAAAGAGCGGACCAACACCACTCATTTCTTGCCCATGGAAGCGCCTTATGATGTGCGCGACCAATTGTCGTCGTACATTTCCAGCCTGATTGAAGGCTTTGGCGAAGAAGAGCATGGCATGATCAAGCGGAGTTTGCGCGACTAAAGCAGCAGGCCACGCGGCGCTAATTTTTCCAGTGCCTGCATTTGCTGTGGCGGGGTCGGGATGACTTTGCGCGTGTCGAGATCAAACGTCACCGCGACCGCCTCGCTGGTTAGCCAGGCATCGCCTGTGTCCGGATCGAGATTCCAATGCACCAGTGAATGGGTTTTCTCGCCAATCGCCGCGAGTGAGCTATGGATGACAAAGCGATCTCCGGCACGTGGCCATTGGCGATAGATCAACCGGTATTCGAGCACGGCTGCGCCCATCCTGACACCGCCCGACGCGTCGGCGACTTGTTTGCGCCAATTGTAGAGCAGGTTGGGGACTGAATCAGAGATACGTCCCATGAACCAGGAGGCCAGCATTCGCCCGTTCACATCGCAATGGCTGTGTGGCACCAGGCCGCTACCAATCTCTGGTGCCCCGGTCTTGGTAACCGTTTGCATCGTGGCTTCATGCGCGGGTATCGCTGCCGTCGCCGGGTCGAGGCCGCGCGGATGAGTATCGTCAGGCACTGGCCCGATCAAGGCCTCAAGCGCGCGGCGCGACTTGCTGCTCCAGGCAAATGGGCGGGCTGATTTCGCCTCGACGTGGACAAGGCGAGTGCGAAAAGCAGCGGCGGGTGAACCATCGCTGTGGCGCAGGTCTTGGTAGAGCAGAACGCTGGTCTCGTCCCATTCGATGACACAGCCGGTCATGGTTAGAGGTCTGCCGGGGTGCACTTCGCGAATGAAACGGATGTGCTGATCAACCGGGATCAGTGTCGACGGGGCATGCTCACGATAGGCGTGCGGCATGTCGATAGCACTGGCAAAACGGCCGAGACCTTCGATTGCCTTTTCGAGATAGACGCGGACATTCATATGTCCCATCTCGTCGCAGTCCCAAGTATTGGCGCTACCACTCCAGAGTGGGATCACGTGGTGCACTTTCGGCAAATGCCACGCGCCTCAATGACCGCTTGTTGTAGTGTAAACCCAGCCGCACTGGTTTCCTTGCCGAGCGCTTTTGAGGTTTCGACCGCATGTAATTCTTCTGCGCTGCCGCAGGTGTCGCAGATCAAGAATACCGCCGAATGGCTGTGGCTGGTGTGTCCACAGGCGACATAGGCGTTGAGGCTTTCAATCTTGTGGGCAAGCCCAACGTCCTGAAGGAAATCGAGTGCACGGTAGATCGTCGGCGGTTTGGCGGCACCTTCGCCATCAAGGTTTGATAACAAGTCATAGGCCTTTGCCGGTTCAGGGCTTTCGACCAGCAATTGCAGGACCTTGCGGCGGATACGGGTCAGGCGCTGGCCTTTGGCGGTTGAGAGCTGCTCTGCCTCCGCTAGAAATGTCTCAACATCGGCCGGGCTGCACGGCGTGTTGGCATGTGAATGTCTATGTCTATCGGCCATTCCGGCATTGTCGAACGATTGCGCGCAATTGTGAAGAGGTAAAGATGTTTTCCGGGATGAGGCCAGCCGTCACTGCGTGAACTTACCTATTTGAGCGGGCCTGTCGCGCGGCTAATCTTGGCATGGCGCAATGGCATTTTCCCGGCTCGCAAAGAGCCTGGTGCATGACTTTGCCCTGGTTGGTTTGGGTTTGAGCTGAAATTATCTGGCTCAACGGCCTCCTTATCAAATCAACTATTTCTGGCTCCGGAGCGATCCGGGGCCTTTTTTATCATCGCCGCAAGATGTCAGAAAAAGAACTGTCAGAAACAGGCTGATGAATTGACGCATCATATCTCCAATCACCTCCTTAGTAAGCGCCGCCCTTTCCAGAATGCGCCGCGTCCCCCATATCCTATCGCATGCTTATTCAAGATGATCGACCTTCGCCTGCGTCGCAAGCGCCTTTTTTTAAGCGCTACCCGCCTGTCTTGGTCGGGCTTGCGGCGCTGATCATTGCCGTCAGTATGGTGCAAATGCTGGTGTCGCCGGACACTGAAAACGACATGATGCTGGCGGCCGCCCTGGTTGACCTTGGTCAGTACGGTCCCCTGCCACGGCCATTTGGCGACCTTGCCCCGTTCGTCCTGCATGTCTTCTTGCACGTAAATTTGCTGCATTTGGCGGTAAATATGTGGGCGATGATGTCGTTTGGGGCGCTGATTGTCTTCGGCCTTGGTCGAGACGCTCGCGGTGCCATTGCTTTTCTTACCTTCTTTTTTGTCTGCGCGATTGGCGGGGCGTTGGCGCAAGTGGCGCTGTTCCACGTGCAGGCTGAAGGCGGCTCTGCAATTGGCGCATCATCAGCCATTTCGGGGCTGCTCCCGGCACTTGGCTGGTTGCAGGGGCGGTGGAAGCGGGCGGTGATAATCAGTGTGCCGTGGGTCTTGATCAATCTCGGACTGGCGGTGTTGGGTGAGGTTGTGAACATTCCGATCGCCTGGGCGGCACATCTTGGCGGCGTTGCAGCGGGCTTCAGCTTTCCGCTGTTTTTCTATTGGGTAAGGCGTCAGGGCTCGGTGCGCTGAATCGGAACCCGTAAGCCCGGCGTAAAGCTGCGGCGGACCTGATCACGACGCAGGCGGTAAAGTTCGGCCGGGCGACCACCCGTGCTGCTGAGCATCTGCCCGGTGCCTTCGACATAGCCAGTACGCTCCAGGGCGCGGCGGAAATTTTGGGTATGCACGGATTGGCCGAGGACCGCTTCGACGGCGCGCTGCAGCGCCGAGAGTGTGAACAGATCCGGCATCAGCTCGAAGATAACCGGGCGGTAGCGTATTTTAGCGCGTAGTCGCGACATCGCCGTGGCGAGGATACGGCGGTGATCACTGGTCATTGCCTGACCGAGACGATAGGCGGGCGCCGCAAGGCCGCGATCACGCGCGCACTCTTCGACCAGGCCAGCCTCATAGAGAAGCTCATAGCGCTCCAACACACCTTCATCTAGCCAGCTAAAATCCTCCAGACCAAAGGCCATCGCGGCGCGCGACATACGGTCTGGATTGCCCGCTGCCCACGTGCGCAAGTGCGGTTCCAGCTCCGTTTCAAGGATTGCAGGGCGACCACTGCGATGATCTTCCCATGGGAAGTGGCGATACCAACCCTGCCAGCGCGCGTTGAATGTGTCAGGCAATGGTTGGGCTTCTGACGTCAGCGCGAGATAGCCGACTGAGACGATACGCGCATCTTCGGAGGCTTCGAAAAGGGCGGCGTCCGAGGTTTCGCGATCGCGGTCTCCAAACGTGTAGAGTTGCTCGACATAGCCTAACTGAAATCCGGTTTGCTCTTTGACCCAGCCGCGCAAAGCAAGCTCAAACGTGCGGTGGCGTTGCGGGTCGAACGCCCCGAAGGGGAGAGCTGAAAGCGTATCGCTGCGCAGCGTCGTCAAGACACGCGGATTGTCGCCGTCGCAAGCGACAATCACCACAGAGAGGCCGATCAGCAGGCTCATGCTTTGGCCTCTATCTCGGTCAGAAGTGAGCGCGTGCGGGCGATAAATTCAGCCTGAGCGACGTCTGCTGTTTGGGGGTCCAATTCCAGGTTTATACCGCGCGGCGGGTGGCCAAAGAAGCGATCTGACTCGATTTGCGAAAATCCGGCAAGCTGTGTGGCCTCAAACCAGGCGCAGATATTATCGGCGCGTTTGATCAGGCGTTTGACGCTGGTTGGGGTTTCAGCGGGCAGGCCGAAACGGGCATGAATGGCATAGGCAAGGCGCGCTTCAACGTCCTTATAAGCGTCGCCAAGTACAGCCTTGAACGGTGAGATCATGTCGCCGATGACATATTCCGGGGCATCATGTAACAGAGCCAGCAAGCGGCTGCGCGCGTCAATGCGCTGATCGAGGTGTCTGCACAAGGCTTCGACAATGACGCAGTGCTGCGCGACTGAGAAGGCGCAGGCACCTTTGGTCTGGCCATTCCACCGCGCCACCCGCGCAAGCCCATGGGCAATGTCTTCAATTTCGATGTCCATTGGCGAGGGATCAACCAGATCAAGTCGGCGGCCAGACAGCATGCGTTGCCAAACGCGGGCCGGGGCCTTTGCGGTGGATGGTTTTCGGCGGGGTGTTCTTGTGCTCATCGATCTCTGTTTACGCGATTGAAAGCCGGGGTAAAGAAACGCGGCGCTTTTGGTTACAAATTGCCCTGTTTAGGCCCACTTTGACTCAGCTCTCGTTAAGACGTGACGTGCATCATAGAGGCATCAGAGGCAAAGACCCGAGGCATGGTGATGATTGAAGTGATGATAGAGTGGGCCGGACAAACGCGGACGGCCTGGTGGGTATTGGCAGGTGCTGCGGCAATTATCTTGGTTGTGGCAACCCGTGAAAGCGAAACGCTGTTCTGGGGTGACCTGCTGGATGACGACGAATAAGCCGAACGAGGCATTGATGGAAATTAAAAAAGGGCGGCACCGTAAAGGGCCGCCCTTTTGGTTGGCTCATTTGGGGCCGCAGCTAATCTTCATCGAAGCGGAACAGCGACATGGAGCGGGCACGCTCGTCAAAATTCAGTGTCTTGTTGAGCGGCGCGTGCGCGCGCTGCAAACAGTTGGGCCGCTCGCACATATAGCAATTCACCCCAACTGGCGTTGGCTTCGGCGTTTCGATATTGTGCCTGTCGGCATAGGCCAGGCGCGGTGCGTAAGCGATATCGCAGCCAAGACCAATCGCGAGTTTCTGTTCCGGGTTCTCGTAAGTGCCATCCGAGCGGCTGACCATTTTCGCAATTGAGAAATAAGTTGTCTCGTCTGGCATCTGGATGATCTGGGTGTGGACGCGGCCAGGCGTCAGAAAACATTCGTGGATGTTCCAGAGTGGGCAGGCGCCGCCAAACTGAGAGAAATGAAAGCGCCCGGCGCTAAAGCGCTTTGAGACGTTTCCGGCAATATCCATACGCACGAAAAAGAACGGAATGCCCCGTGCGTCCGGTCTTTGCAGGGTTGTCAGGCGATGGGCGGTCTGTTCGTAACTGGTGCCGAAACGGTGCGACAGCAGCTCGACATCGTAGCGGGTCTTTTCCGCCTCCTGCAAAAAACGGCCATAGGGCATCAATAGCGCGGCGGCAAAATAGTTCGCCAGGCTGGTGCGACAAAGACCGGTTGCCTCTCGTCCCGGCAGCTTGGCTGTCTTGATGATCTGATCAATCAGGTCGCGGTGCTCCAGCATGCCGATCTGAAAGGCGAGCTGGAAGCGCCGACCCGACTGGCGCAGCAATTCTGACAGGTCGAGCCGTTGCGCGTGGCGATCAAAATAGCGCAACATTTGCGGCATGACATCAATCGGAACCACGCGAACCTTTATCCCGTGCTTTTTATTGAGGCGGTCTGTCAAGACAGCTGGTTTCGTGCTGCGGTCAAAGCCAAGTTGGGATGACATGGCCTCAGCAACTTCGTCAAGTTCGGGGAAATAGTTGTGTTGAGACTGAAAAAAGCGGCGAACACTATCGACGGCTTCAGCTGATTGTTCGAGCAGTTCGACCCGGTCGCGGTCACTCGCCAACTCGTCACCGCGCAGGCTCAGATCGCGATGTTTGGCATAGAGTTTGAGCAGGGCTTTTGCGGCGTTTGGGCTGGCGGACACGAAGTCTTCGGCATCTGCTTTTGAGACGGGAGTATCCTTGAACATCGGTGTGCGCAGGGCCTCATAAACTTCCGCGACCAGATGCGCATCGTTCTGGCCAGCAAAGCTGGCAATGTCGAAATCGTACCGTTCTGACATTCGCATCAGCACTTTCGCACTCATCGCGCGTTGATTGCGTTCCATCAGATTCAGATAGGAGGCAGAGATGCCGAGGTCCTCTGCCATACGGGTTTGCGTCAGGCCCAGGGTTTGGCGGAATCGTCTAAGTCTATGACCGACCAGAAGTTTTCTGCTTTTCTCTGACATCTTTACAACTTTTACAAAAAAACAAACTGTAACATTTCAATTGTGACAGTAATACCTTTATTTTACAATAATTTATGGACTTGGCACAGTTTTTGTAAATATCGTGAATACACAAGCGCTGGAGTTTCAAGATGAGTTCAATCGAGACAATTGACAAGCCCAAAGACAAGCCAACGCCCCGTCACCGGGTGCTTGCCAGGGTCAAAGGTGGCGTGTCGGCCGAATTTGCAGATGTCCTGACCGATCGGGCACTGTTGTTTCTGGCTGATCTGGAACGCCGGTTTGGGCCAACCCGCAAGACTTTACTTGAAGACCGCACGCTAGCGCAGCTGCGTTACGACGATGGTGAGTTTCCCACCTTCCCACCCGAAACCGCGCATGTACGCGCGTCGCAATGGGAAGTCGCTGCGACGCCTGCCGCGCTGCAAGATCGCCGGGTCGAGATTACCGGACCGGTGGATCGCAAGATGATGATCAATGCGCTCAATTGCGGTGCGAAGATGTTCATGGCCGATTTCGAGGATGCGTCGTCGCCGACATTTGACAACATGATGCATGGCCAGCTCAATATGCGTGACTATGCCCGCCAGACGCTGTCATTCACCGATGAGGCCAAGGGCAAGTCCTACACACTGAATGATGAGATCGCTACAATGCTGGTGCGCCCGCGTGGCTGGCATTTGAGCGAAGCAAATATTACCGTTGATGATCAGCCAATGTCGGCCAGCCTGGTCGATTTCGGACTGCACATTTTCCACAATGGCAAACTTCTGGCCGAGCAATGCCGGGGGCCATTCTACTATCTACCCAAGATCGAGACCTATCAGGAAGCGCGTCTGTGGAATGATGTGTTCAACTTCTCACAGGCCGTGCTTGGGATTGAGCATGGCACGATCAAGACAACTGTCCTGATCGAAACTTTGCCCGCTGCCTTCCAGATGGACGAGATTCTGTATGAATTGCAAAGCCATATCACTGGCCTGAATTGCGGCCGCTGGGACTATATTTTCAGCTATATCAAGACGCTGAAGAACCATAAGCAATTTGTCCTGCCGGATCGCGCGCAGGTTGGTATGGATCGCGGATTCTTGAAAGCCTACAGCTTGCTGCTGATTGAGACCTGTCACCGCAGGCGCGCCCATGCAATGGGCGGGATGGCGGCGCAAATTCCGGTCAAGGGTGACGAGGCTGCCAATACCGTTGCGTTTGACAAGGTTCGCGCTGACAAGAAACGTGAAGCGAGCCAGGGCCATGATGGCACTTGGGTCGCACACCCGGACCTGGTGCCTGTGGCGATGGATGTTTTCAACGCCGAGATGCCGCAAAAGAACCAGGTTCTGTCACAGCGCCAATACCCGGCCGTGTCTGAACAATCATTGCTTGCAGCCCATTCCGGGACCGTGACCGAAGCGGGCATTCGCACCAATATTTCGGTTGGTATCAGCTATATTGCCGCCTGGCTGTGTGGTCGCGGCGCGGTGCCTATTCACAATCTGATGGAAGATGCGGCGACCGCTGAGATTTCACGCGCGCAAATCTGGCAATGGATCCGTCATGGGGCCAGCGCCGACATGGCTGACGGGTCGCAAGAGACCGTGACATCAGCCCTCTATCGCCGCCTGTTCGATGAAGAGATTGAAGCCCTGAAATCTGAACTTGGCGCAAACGCCTTCGTCGCAGGCCGCTTTCCTGAAGCCGCCAAACTGTTCACCGAGACGGCAATTTCTGCCGACCTTCCAACCTTCCTCACCCTTCCTGCCTACGATATTCTGGAGCATTCATCATGACCTATTCACAAACTCTCGCCGAGCTTGAAGCTCGCTATCCAAACGGTGCCCCGGCTGGCATCAATCTGGTAGATATCGCGCAGTTGAAAACCCAAAACACCTACAGCACGCACCTCGACATCGCCAAGGCCATGTCAAAGGTCATGCGCGCTGACATGGCGGCCTATGACGAGGATAGCAGCAAATTTACGCAGTCGCTCGGCTGCTGGTCTGGCTTCCACGCGCAGCAAATGATGCGCGCCGTCAAGCGTCAGAAAGGCACGCTGGACCGCGCTTATGTTTATCTGTCGGGCTGGATGGTGGCTGGACTGCGCAACAGTTTCGGCCATCTGCCAGATCAGTCAATGCACGAGAAAACCGCTGTGACGGATCTGATCGAAGAGATCTATGTGTCGCTTCGCCAAGCCGATGAGGTCGATTTGAATGACCTGTTTGCCGAGCTGAAGACGACCAATGATCGCGACGCGGTGATCGCCAAAATTGACGGCTTTGAGTCTTACGTTCGCCCGATCATTGCTGATATCGATGCCGGGTTTGGCAATGTCCACGCCACTTACCTTCTGGCCAAACAGCTGATCAAGGCCGGTGCATGTTGCTTGCAGATCGAAAACCAGGTGTCGGACGAGAAACAGTGCGGCCACCAGGATGGCAAAGTCACGGTGCCGCGCGAGGATTTCGTTGAAAAGCTACGCGCTTGCCGCATGGCCTTCGAGGAGCTGGGTGTACATGACGGCGTGATCGTCGCGCGGACTGACAGTCTTGGCGCTGGCCTGACCCAGAAAGTCCCGGTGTCAACAAAGCCGGGCGATCAGGCCGCCGAATATATCAAATGGCTGGAAACCGAAGCGGTTGGCGATATTAGCGACCTCAACGAGTGCGATGTCGTGCTCAAGATGGACGGCGAATTGCGCAAGCCCGTTCGCTTACCAAACGGTCTTTACAAGTTCCGTGAAGGCACTGGCGAAGACCGGGTGGTTGAGGACTGCATTTCCAGCATCGTTGATGGCGGCGCTGATTTGCTCTGGATCGAAACGGCGACACCAAATGTTGCAGCCATTGCCGCAATGGTGAACCGGGTCAAGCAAGTCGTCCCTAACGCCAAGCTGACTTACAATAACAGCCCAAGCTTCAACTGGACGCTGAACTTGCGCAAGCAAGTCCGTGAGGAATGGATTGCCAGCGGTCAGATCAAAGCTGATGCTTATCCTGATGATGTGCAATTGATGTCATCAAAATTTGATGGCGATGCACTTGGTATGGAAGCGGACGCGCGTCTGCGTGGGTTCCAGACCGATATTTCCCGTGAAGCAGGTGTGTTCCATAACCTGATCACGCTGCCAACATTCCACATGGATGCCAAAGGCATGAATGATCTCTCAGAGGGTTATTTCGGAACCGACAAGATGCTGGCTTATGTCGCTGGTATTCAACGCGAGGAAATTCGGACGAGCGTTTCAGCTGTCAAGCACCAGCACGAAGTTGGCTCTGACCTTGGCGATACGTTCAAGGAAATGACTGGCGGCGAGCGCGCCCTGAAAGCGGGCGGTGCGCACAATACGATGAACCAGTTCGAAGCGGTTGCTTAGGGTCACCCCCTAGTCGTGATGCGAGCCTGGATTGGCGCGCCTCATGTCCGACTCTAAGCTGAACCGGCGGGCCGCTCTGGCTCGCCGGTTTTTATTGTGGTCATGATGACCAAGCCAACCACAAATAATGCCGAGATCGAGGCCATGCCAAGGCGCTGGCTATTGAAGGCCTTGGTGAATATTTCAACCAATAGCGGACCCGCCCAGACGGTCACGGTACCGGCGATGGCATACAGGCCGAAGAATTCGCCGCTGCGCCCAGCCGGAGCCAGGTGCACCAGCATTGACCGGCTGGAGGAAATACTCGCCGTCGCGGTCACAGCTAAAACACTGATCGAACCGAGATAGACAAGATCGGATAGGGTTTGGAAGATCAACCCGTTCCAGACCAGGTAATTATCGACAAGACCGAAGAATAGCGTCTCCCTGGTAATTGAGAGTTGGAAAACGAGGATGGCAATCATCGCTATGATTTCGATGATCAGCGCGTGTTTTGGTCCGAACTTTGTATCCAGCCAACCGCCAAACAGGCCGCCACCAAACCCCCAGGCCGAGCCAAAAATCGCATAGGCCGTCATTTCCAAAATACCCCAGCCGAGAAACAAGGACACATAGACTGCGCCGAGCGCCAGAAGAGCGGCCATGGCATCTGCATAGAACATCCGGGCGAGCAGGAATTTCATCATCTGCAGGTATTTTGCGGCTTCCCTGATGGTCGTGAACACACCGTTTGCGCCATCCTTGAAGGCCTTTGTCCAGCTGGCGCCTTTGGTGCCGCCATCTTCGGCGAACAGGAAGAATGGAATTGAAAACAGGATCAGCCAGATCGCGCAGATTGGACCGGCCAGTCGAACATGCTCGAACTTGGCCATATCAATGCCGAACAAGGGCTGAGAAAATGGCCAATGTATCTGGTTCGGTAACAAGAAGACCATTACCAGGGCCAACATCATCAAGGTGGCGGCGAGGTTTCCGAGCCCCAGACCGAGCCCTGAAATCGATGGCAGTGACCTCTGTGACCCAGAGACGGCCAGCATCGAATTATGGGTGACTTCCGAATACGTATAACAAACATAGGCAATCATCAGCGCAATCATGACGGTTCTTGTGCTCAGGCCATCCTCGCCAGGAATGGCGTACCAAAGCATCCATGACATCAGCGCGATGAGACCAAGGAATACCGCCAGAACAGGTTTGCGGCGTCCACCGCGATCCAGTGCGGCGCCAAGGAACGGCGCTGTAAAGGCGCCGACAAAGCCTGCGCCTTTGGTCACGGCGGCAATCGCCGTTTGCCCGCGTGCGTTTAACGTGCGCTGTGCCTCTTCAGGGCTAAGGCCATCAAGTATCCCGCTGGCTCTAACGTCCGCGCCGATTATCTGTCCGGCAAAATAGGGTGCAAAAATGTAGATAACGATGAGGATGTAATATGGGTTTCGAGCCCATTCGAAGACTGCCCAAGCGAACCCTGATCTATCGAAAGCACCGCCAGTTCCAGTGTGTGATCTTGGGGCAGCCGTTTCAGTTGCCGCAGGCAACGCGTCGGTATCGGTCATTCAGGATCCTCCAAAGAGCCATTTAGGCTTCGTTGGGATCACCCTGCTGCATTCTTTTCAAACAGGGAAGCGTTCGCGCGGCGTCACCGCATCAGCCAACTTTTTCGACGAGTACTGTTCCAGCTGAATACCCGGCACCGAAAGAGCAGATCAAGCCTTTCTCGCCTGATTTGATATCATCTTGATGCTTGTGGAAGGCGATGATCGATCCGGCCGACGAGGTGTTGGCATAAGTATCCAGAATGGTCGGGCTTTCGTCCGGGGTCGGCTCGCGGCCAAGGACTTTGGTTGCGATCAAGCGGTTCATGGCGGCATTGGCCTGATGCAACCACATCCGACTTAGGTCCGGGGCCTTAAAGCCAAGCCGATCAAGTTCGCTTTGGATCATTTTTGCGACCATTGGGACAACTTCGCGGAAAACCTTGCGGCCCTCTTGAACAAACAGTTTGTCCGCCGCGCCGATCCCTTCAGGCGCAGAATTATTCAGGAAGCCAAAATTGTTGCGGATATTATTCGAAAACTGGGTTTTCAGATGGGTCCCTAAAATCTTCCAGTGCGCAGCAGGCGCAATGTCTTCGGCCTCAATCAAAACGGCGGTAGCGACATCGCCAAAGATGAAATGGCTGTCGCGGTCGGTGAAGTTCAAGTGGCCTGAACAGATTTCCGGATTGACCATTAGTACAGATTTTGCCGTACCGGAGCGAACAAAGTCAGCGGCGGTTTGAATGCCAAATGTTGCCGATGAGCACGCCACGTTCATGTCGAAGCCAAACCCGCCAATGCCGAGTGCGTCCTGAACCTCTACGGCCATTGCCGGGTATCCGCGCTGCATGTTCGACGCTGCGCACAGCACTGCATCGACATCTTGCGGGTCACGGCCAGCGGTTTCGAGGGCTTGCCTACCCGCTGCAACAGCGATTTCCGCAAGAATGGAAATCTCTTCATTCGGTCGCTCAGGAATGATCGGGCGCATGATATCTGGGTCAATAATACCGGATTTGTTGATAACAAATCGAGATTTGATGCCGGACGCCTTCTCGATGAATTCGGCATTTGAATGGGTTTTAAGGGCAACCGTCCCAGCTTCAATGTCAGCGGCGTGCTCGGCGTTCCACGTGTCGGCCCAGGCATTGTAGCTGGTAACCAATTCCTCGTTTGAAACGGATTCAGACGGCGTCCAAAGTCCGGTGGCGGAGATGACAGGCGTGATCATGCAAAGTGTCCTTATCGGCCATGCGAGGCGCGGTGATCTAAAGTCGATTCTTCTCTAGAACTGTCGATCACCGACGTCACCCCTGTAGCCTCAATTAAACCATACCGCGAAGATCAAGCCATCGCCGTTTGTCATCCGTGTGAAGCGACGCCAAGCCTGCATCGGGGCCAGCGGTCCGGATTCGAGATAGGGCGCAGCAGCAGCGCCGTGGATCCACAAGATCACATCCATATCGCCCGGGTCTTGCAGGAATTTGGCAACATTGACGCCAATCCCTTGTTCGGCGTTATAGCCGTTATTGTAGCGCCAATACGACACCAACGCTTCGCCCTCCAGGATCGCGCTCATTTCCCCCAATACTGCTTGCCATCCGTCAACCATTTCCTGAGTGATCTGAACCCCGAAAGCAGAGGTTTGCTGCGGGTTGGGTAGCCATTCATGGTCATCGTCTGTTTCCAGCATGACCTGACCCCAGAATGACATGTTGTCGTCGATCATGGCCTTGAAATGACGATGCGCCGCGCGCGTGCGGGTCTTGTCAGGTGTGCCGCGCAAGGCCAGCAAGACCGCCGCGGCCGTGTCAGCCCAGTTATTGCCACTATCTAAGACGCTATGAACCTGGCCAATATCGGCCAGCGCCCGGCTGCCTTCATAGACAGTGGCGATAGCTGGAGTTGGATCGGCGGCGAGGGTCAGCTCGGCCATGCCAGCCATGACATGGACATAGGCGTTCAGCCAATAGGCATCAGCGCTATCGAACCGCACCGTGCCGTCAAACCCGTCTTCCGGCTCCGTGCCAAGCTGCTCCATCACGCTCAGTGCGGTTTCCCAGTCTTCGCGTGTGCCATTGGCGTTGACATCGAACCAGATCGAGGTGAGCGGGAAACTGACGGCGAAATCCTTACCGGTGACGCGGGCGAGACTGGTCTCTGCGCGGGTGAGATGGACCAACGCGTCGGTCATCGCAAGTTCCAGAAAAGCCGGATCGAACTCGGCATCCGGGTTGGGCGGCAACTGGTTGCGCATACCTGGCAGCAGGGCAAGTGATTGCGACGTATTGGCGTAGCGTATCTGCATAATAGTTTCGCTGGCACGCAGAAATTGGATGCCGCCGAGCAGGAAATCAGTCTCGATACTGTCAGGCTGCAAAGCGAGATTGGCTTCGGTAGCCGTCAGGCCTTGTGTTGCCAGAACATCCTGCCAGGGGGTGAGGTTTTCCGGGTCGGTCTTGGCCGGATTGCAGGCGGACAGGGCAAAACAGGTTGCGGCAATGAGGATAGGTTTGAACATCATACACTCCCTTGTGAGCGTGTGATTACTAATTCATTTTTTGCGGAAAGTCCATATTACCAGCGCGGCGGTGCCAAATTATCCGTCTTGAGGCGCGCCCGCAATGACCCGGTTAATCTCGCGCTGCTCGGCCTCTTCTTCTTGCCGCGTAACAGCGTCCGATTGCTCAAGGCGTTCCCGCCCAGCGTCGGCAATCGCGTCGGCAATGCAGCGATCTCGGATGGTTACGGTTTTGATTGATTCGCACTTTGAATAAGCTTTATCCAGGTCGAATTCGCGGGCTGAGACGCATGCAGTTGCGGCCAGCAGGGTGGCCATAAGCAAGATCGGTTTCATTTGGTGTACTCCTGTACAGCGCTGTATCTGGGGCAGGTTATTTCGTGGTCATTATATAGTCCACAGGCTTGCATCCAGGCATAAACAATTGTTGGCCCGACATATTTGTGGCCGCGTGTCTTGAGCGCCTTGGAGAGGGCCTCGGAGAGGTCTGTTTTGGTTGGCCCGTCGCGATAATCCTTGAGCTGACCAATGATTGGTTTGCCGTCAACAAAAGACCAGCACCAGTCGGAAAAATCCTCGCCCGTGGACGCCGCGTCGAGATAAGCTTGAGCGTTGCCGATGCACGCCTTGATCTTGTTCGGACTGCGGATAATACCCGGATTTTGCAGAGCTTTATCAATTCTCGCCTGATCCCACAAGGCAATCTTTTCCGGGTCGTATAGATCAAATTCCTCGCGCATCGTCTCGCGTTTGCGCAGGATTGTGATCCAGGACAGACCCGCCTGCATCCCGTCGAGTTGCAGCTTTTCCCAGAGGGCGCGGCTGTCATATTCCGGGCAGCCCCACTCATCGTCATGATAGGCGCGGTACAGCGGATCTTTGGCGGGCGCCCAAGCGCAGTGAACAGGTTCAGTCATGGCTTTAGCAATGCTGCCATTTCAGCTTGAAGCCAAGCAGGTTTTTCGACCGTGACAGTGTTTTCACCGATCCTCAGAGGCTGGTTTTCAGCCTCGGCGCGGGCCAAACGGTCGATCCGAATGCGTGCCAATGCGATGTCTTTGAAGGCGCTGGATACAACGCCAATCCCCGTTTTAGCGTGTATTTCATCTGCCCGAAACATGTATGATCCGTGTATGATGAGCGTACGTTTCCGGATGGTTCCGCGTCGGTGCATTCGGCTGACCACTTCCTGCCCGACAAAACAGCCTTTTTTCAGGTCGATGCCGCCCTGCAAGTCGAGATTGATCTCAGCCGGGAAAACCTCGGCCGTACCAAAATCTTCGCCCTGTTCGGGAATGCCAAGTGATAGTCGCAAGGCGTCATAGTCAGCCGCCGGTTTTGCGCCCGGCGCGGGTTGAAAACTTCGGCGCGGCAGATCCGCATGACGAGGATCGACGACCCCGGCTTTATCAGCGCCGGGATGGATGACCACAACCAGATCATCGCGCAGCTGTATCTCGACCTGGGCGCGCAGCCGAAACATCTTCAAGCGCTTGGTCAGATCACCGGCATGGGCCTTGGCGGTGTCGAGTTGCACACCGTCTTGGGTCCGCAGGGCCAGAAAGTCGGCGATCACCTTGCCTTGCGGCGTCAACAACGCGCCATAGCGTGCTTCACCGACAGACCAATCAGCGGTGTTATGCGTGACCAGGCGTTCGAGCAGCATGATCGTGTCCGGTCCGGTCAGCGAGACAACGACACGATTTGGCAAATATTCAAGCTGATCTTTGGATGGTGCTGTCATGCAGCGGATGTAGGGCGCTTAAGCTTGATTGTCATCGGCGCAGAGCTGTGAGCGGCGGAAAAGATAACAGGCCCGGCGATAAGGGGGCGCCGGGCCTGCCTTTTTAGTGAGGCACATGACATGCGTCGCTAAAATCGGTAGCGCAGACCCGCCGTCAGGGTTGTGCCGTCAAACTTGTCTGCGACGTCGGCGCTGAACAGGTTTGCGCCGCCACCAATGAAGCGGCGTTCAAAATCGAGATTTCGAATCTGGTAATATCGCGCTTCGCCATAGACTTCCCAATTACTGCCTGTGCGCAGGGTCAGCCCGCCAGCAAAGGTTCCGGCTAGGCCGGTATCATCGCCGGTGATGGCAAAATTAGGGGCCGTTGCACCGCCGCCCGCATATAGAATGTTGGCATCCACTTTCGCGACGCCAATGCCGCCGCCGAAATACGGAATGAGGGTCTGACCATCTTGCCAGATCACGTCAGTGTAATTGTTGATCAGGAAGAAATCGATTGAGGTGTCGCCGCCAAAGCTTTGATTGCCGCTATTGAAGCTGCCAGTGTCGACGTCGGCATCAATGGTTGAATATTCAAGCTCCATGCGCGGTGTGAAAATGCCGAAAAATTCCCATGGCAGATCGTAGCCAACCACAAACCCATAATTGATGTCACTGTCATATTCTGCGCCGATCCGGGCTGGATCACCCGCAACACCTGGCGCACCGGCTTCGGGTTGCTGGGTTCCGGTCAAGCTGGCATCGCCTGGAAACCCGCCGCCAACAAACCCACCGACATAGAACTGACCTTCGGCTGAGGCTGGAAATGCGGTGGCTGCAAGAGCGAGAGCGGACGCTGTGAGTGCAATTTTCAGCATGGAATTATCCTTCTTTTCGGTTCGAATTTTTATATTTTCCGGATTTATAGTCCAGCGCTGCGTCTCACGCTGCAAACACTTGATCAACTCAGATCACGAGGAATTGAGGTCGCAATTTGCCGAAACAGGCGGTTAGCCACAGGTTTCTGCAAAAAGGATATATCTGTTTTTTCGAAATGACTTGAATTCCTCGCAACAGCAGCAGATATTGTTGACGCGTGCGTCACCCAAATGTGGCCTCGCAGCCATATCCCCTTTGTGGCTTGTCTACGGACCGATACAGGATGGTTGATCATACGTGATCAGCCGTCCTGTATGCGTTTTAGCCAGAAGGTGCCCATGCGAAAGCCTGTTCTTTTCGCGGGTGACAGGCTAACAAAATGCACAAGATAGCGAAAGACCAAGCCATGAGCGGACATGATGATCAAGTGATAACCGGGGCGCAGGCGCTGGTCGCGACCTTGGCGGACAATGGCGTATCGGCTTGTTTTGCCAATCCCGGAACCTCGGAAATGCATTTGGTGACGGCGCTGGATGGTGAACCACGCATCCGGTCAGTGCTGTGCCTGTTTGAAGGGGTTGCGACCGGGGCGGCGGATGGCTTTGCGCGCGTCTCCGGCGTGCCAGCGATGACCTTGTTGCATCTCGGGGCTGGCTACATGAATGGCGGGGCCAATCTGCATAATGCCAAGCGTGCGCACACGCCGGTGATCAATGTGGTTGGCGATCATGCTGTGGCGCACCTGAAATATGATGCGCCGCTGACGTCGAATATTGTCGGTCTGGCCGGGCCGAACTCGACCTGGATCAAATCGGCAGACAAAGTTGGTGATACTGGCAGGCTGGCAAGCGAGGCTTTTGCCGCGAGCTATGGCCCGAAACCTGGGCCGGTGACTTTATTGTTGCCAGCGGATGCGGCGTGGGATGAAGGCGGCGTTACAGGCGATGTGGTCACGCCGTCGCCCTTGCGCGCGGTACCAGCCGTCAAGATTGAAGCGGCGGCAGCGGCGATCAAGGCGGCCAGCCAACCGGTTGTGTTGATCAATGGCAGCGCGCTGGGCACGGCAGGGCTGGACGCAGCAGCGCGGCTAAAAACAGCAGGTGTGCGGATCATGACCGACACGTTCTATGCCAGGATGCGGCGCGGCGCAGGGGTTTTTGCGCCAGAGCGGATGCAGTATTTCGCCGAAGGCGCGATGGCTGACCTCGATGGCAGCGACCTTATGGTCGTGGCCGGAACCAGCCTGCCAGTGGCGTTCTTTGCTTATCCAGACAAGCCCAGCCTGCTCGTGCCGGAAGGCTGCGAGACGTTTATTCTGGGTGGGCCAGACAGTGACAGTGCCACGGCGCTATCGCAGCTGGCCGATGCTTTGGGCGCGACCGACCGCGCGGCTGTTGAGGTGCTGAACCTGCCTGAGATGCCGGCCGGGGAGCTGAATGCTGTCTCGGTTGGGCAGAGCCTCGCTCGGCATATGCCAGAGGACGCCTTGGTCAGTGATGATGGGGTGTCGAATGGCTTGATGTGCTATCTCCCGACCCAGGCGGCGCGTCCGCATGACTGGATGATGCTGACCGGCGGGGCGATCGGGCAGGGCATGCCGCTGGCGCTCGGCGCGGCCATCGCGGCGCCGGATCGCAAAGTGATCTGTCTGTCAGGCGACGGCGCGGGCATGTATACCGTTCAGGCCCTGTGGAGCATGGCGCGTGAAGGGGCTGACGTCACCACGATTGTATTCGTGAACCATTCCTATCGAATTTTGAACATTGAGCTTTACCGTACCGGCGCGGGCAATCCCGGCCCGACGGCGAAGGATATGCTGTCAATTGGTCGTCCTGATATTGATTGGGTCGCCCTGTCACAGGCCATGGGCGTGCCTGCAGTTGAGGCGACGACGGCGGAAAGTTTCGACACGGCGCTGGACCACGCAATGGCCACGCCTGGGCCACATTTGATCGCTGCAAGGGTGCCAGGTTAACGCCAAACCCCTGATCTGTTAACACACTGCCATTTCAAGCGCTTGTGCGTTAACCTTAACGCAAATCCTGTGCTGCATTCTCTCCTCATCGCCGAGGTATTTGGTGAGATGATGGTGGGTGTCCCGGACGCTGAAAACAGTGCCGGGGGACTCTCAAACGAGAGGAATGCAAGATGGCTTATTCAGATATGTCCGCAGAGATTGCACCAGAGTTTGGTCTGGTCGCTGATACGGCAACAGGTCAAGAGCTTTACCGGGTCGGACTGGCCTATTCAGAAGGCGTTGGTGCAGACCAGGACCTGATCGAAGCGCATAAATGGTTCAACCTGGCTGTGATGAAGGGATCTGACGAGGCAAAAATTTGCCGGTCCGAGATCGCTGACCTGCTGGCCAAGGATGATATCAAGTCGGCACTGGTTGCGGCGCGGGCCTGGTTGAAACTGGCAAATTAGGGTTTTAGACTCTAAACACTTCGTCTTTTTGGTCTGAGCGTCAGCAATGACAATGCGAAAATCAGGACGTGCGCGGTATTCATTGCGGTCGGCAAGACCCATTGGCCAATCGCTGGCACGGAGAAGTAGAC
The DNA here is from genome assembly GCA_021776655.1 of Henriciella sp. GTDB lineage: Bacteria > Pseudomonadota > Alphaproteobacteria > Caulobacterales > Hyphomonadaceae > Henriciella. The sequence continues at coordinate 46,627 of JAJFFK010000038.1, forward strand.
GACGAATATCAGACCGACCAAAGCGGCGGGACTGAACAGCGCCATCCAGCGCGGGTAGCGGCTTTGGCCACTGGCGACGAACCAGACCCAGGCGAGCGAGAAGATCGCGATGGCCGCGCGCAGGACGTTGATCAGCGGCTCATTCCAGGCTGAGAATGTCGCGACAAGCCCGCTCGGCGAGGCACCATCGGCAACGGATCGCACCGCTTCGGCGATGAAAATGCGTTGCCCCATCCACACCGTCGCAATGATGAAGGCATAAGCCATGATCAGGAATAAAACGGTTATCAGGCGCGGACGATGCGGGGCGAGATTAAAGCAGAGATGGATATAGCCAAGCAGGTAAAGCGGCGCCGCCAAGACGGACATCCAATAGCCCATTTCCTGGCGCTCAACACCAATCGCGCCGAGATAGGCATAGCCCGCATCGCCGTAATCGCTACCCGGTTGCAGCTGTAGCATGCCCTCACCAATGCCAACCACCAGCGCCCCGATCAGGCCACACAATCCAAATATATATGCGCGGCTCATTCTGACCGTTCCGTCCGCAGGTCGAGCGGTGTGTCGATCTGCCAGTCATCGAACACGGCGCGTTCACGGCCCGGCTGAACAATCGTCACAGACTGAACTTGCGAGCTGTCTCCCAAGCCAATCATGAGCTTGTGAGTCTGGTCAGAAGACAGGCCCTGACTGGCTATTACTTGACGATATATCGTTCGATCTGGTGTGATAACCTCGATACGGGTCGAGAGGACATCCGCAGTATCGTCCATAAGAATGGTCAAGACATTGCGGTTCTCGGTCTGATTCAAGAAGGCCTTGCTCGGTCCATTGAGATTGGCCCAGACCAGATCGGGCAGGCTGTCGCCATTGAAATCACCGATCAGCGGACTGATCGCAAACAGTCGATTTTGCACGCCGACGCGCTTCTCGACCGGGCTGAATGTCTCGCCTTGATTGTTCTGCATGATCTTGCCCGTATAGCGGTGAATGATCGCCGGAGGTCCAAATTTGGCGTAATTCTGCGCAATAATCAAATCATCCCAGCCATCAAGGTTCATGTCCGCCGCAACGGTGCCCCAGCCAAAGCCGATACGTGCGGCTTTACGCGGTTTGGCGGTGTCTGAAAAAACCGCGCCGCCAGAATTTTCAAACAGCATGTAGAGCGGGTTGAACGCGACCTCTTCGGGCAAGTCACCGCGCAGTAAAGCGCTCGGCATTGTGTGTCCGACATTCGAAAAATACAGATCAACAAAGCCATTTCCGCTCAGGTCCCCGGCGGCAATGCCCATTGGGTAGGATTTCTGCGACGGGTTGGGCAGCGGCGTCAGCGGCGGCTGACCGTCATTGCGCCATGTCTCGACCACGCCTGTATCCTGAGCGATGGTGAGGTCCGGGTCGCCGTCATTGTCGAGATCTGCGAACACCGCTGTGAAGCGATTATGCTGGCTATCCAGGCCATAATCTTCGGTGGCATCACGCCACGTCGTGCCATCACCCGTGCCCAGCAAGAGGTGGCTGAAACCGCCATATGTGTCACTGAAATTTGTTTGACCATCGACCAGATCATTGCGGATATAGCCTGAAACATACAGGTCAGTTAGCCCGTCAGCATTGAGGTCACCCAGCGCAATTGACAGCGGCGTGCTGGTCTCATTCAAGGTGATGTCTATCTTGCCACCGGTCAGGCGATAGCCATTATTGAGATATAACCAGAGACCACTTTCGCGCGCGATGATCAGGTCGGAATAGCCGTTGCGATCAACATCAATGGACGCCCCGCCCAAGGTCGCATCGCCGCTCAGCTTGGTCAGGTCATGCCCGAGGGCAATATCGATAAAGGCGTTCTTGTCAGGGTCATACGTGAACAGCGCGTCGGCTTGCCCGCGCCCGCCGCCAAGGAAAATTTCGTCGCTTAGGTCACCGTCAATATCGATCACCACGCCTGCCATGAAAGGCAGCGAGCCGGTCTTTTTCGATAGGTCAGTTCGGTTATGAAAGGGCAAGGACACTTCAGCCATGACCAGATCGGTTTGACCTTGCGGACGCCATTCAAGCTGAAACAGGCGAAACCCAAGCCAGCCCGAGCCAAGCAGGAAAAGTAAAACCGTGCCAACTCCGACGCTGCCACAGCCAAACCAGAACCACTTTTTGAGGTGCGCCATGAAAATACCCTCCCAAGTATTTCGAGAGGGTATTCTGACACTAAATCTGCGCGGTGCAAAACACAGTTTTGTTAGCGCGTCTGTGTAATTGCGGATTAGCTCTCATTGTAGCGATAGCCGACACCGTACAGCGTTTCAATTGAGTCGAATTCCTTGTCGCCCTCACGGAACTTCTTGCGCAGGCGTTTGATGTGGCTGTCTATGGTGCGATCATCGACATAGATCTGGTCATCATAGGCCGCATCCATCAGCTGATCGCGGGACTTCACATAGCCCGGACGTTGAGCCAGCGCTTGCAGGATCAGAAACTCTGTCACGGTCAAGCGGACCGGGTGACCGTCCCATGAGCAGGCGTGGCGGTTTGTATCAAGCGTCAGACGCCCGCGCATGATGGGTTTGACATCACCCTCTTCAGGCGCAGCGTCGGGCGAACGAGAGCGGCGCAGAACGGCTTTGACCCGCTCTGACAAGAGACGGTTCGAACAAGGTTTACGGACAAAATCATCGGCACCGATATTGAAGCCGATCACCTCGTCAATCTCTTCATCCTTGGAGGTCAGAAAAATCACAGGCAATTCAGATGTTTGGCGCAGGCGCTTGAGCAGTTCCATGCCATCCATTTTGGGCATTTTTACATCCAGGATTGCAATATCAGGCGGGCTGTCAGTGAGCGCGCCGAGCGCGGCCAGGCCATCATGATATGTCCGCACATCATAGCCTTCCGCTTCAAAGAAAATTTTCAGAGATGTGACGATGTTCTCGTCGTCATCTACCAGTGCCAGTGTGGTCATGGGTCAGCCTCCTCATGGTTGAACGCCCGGTCTTGCGCCAGATTGGACGTCCATTAGGCCCTTGAACCACGGTTCGCTGGCCGCCGGAAGCCCCCGGCTTGTGTAAAATGAGTTAAAACAAGGCAATGGGGCAGGGGTTTGTGGGGATTGAGGCGATTTGACGAAGCGGGCGGGTTTACGCTGCCTTATTTGAAGCAAGGCGAGTTTGAACGTGATATCTGCTTCTGGCGTCTGAGGGGGACAAAGCCCGCCTCGTCGCCCCGCGGCGGTCCCTCATCCTGAGCTTGTCGAAGGACGAGGGACACTGAGGTTCGCTAACGAAAGCCTCGTGAGCCCGCCTTTATCCTTCGACAAGCTCAGGATGAGGCTATTTGGAATGTGACTGTTATCGGCGCCAAAGCGGATATTAGCTTTTTATAGGTCCTGACCCTAGTTCAAATTCCAATGCCTACTCTTGGCCAAAGGAGACCGAACCCAATATCGTTTTGGAATTTGCGACTAATGATAGCTCGCCAGGATCTGGTCGATGATGCGTTCGAGGTCTTTGATCGTCGAGACGTGGACCATTCTATTGCAATGCGGGCGGTAGCGTAGCATTTCGCTGTCGCCTGTGCCCCATTGGCTTTGCGGTTCCGGGCACAGCCAGATGGTCTGTTTGGCGCGGGCGCTGGCCTGCTTGAACAGGTCAACGCGTGGATCACCATAATTGGAGCGTCCGTCGCCGAGCATGATGATCGTCGCGCGCCGATCAATCACCTGCCAATGATCGGTTCTGAGATCGGACAAAGACTGGCCGTAATCAGTTGAACTGAGCCCAATAGAATTGATGAGCTCGTCCATCGCCGCGTTGAAATTCTGGGCCTCGAGAATTGGGCTGACATCTTTCAGGCGGCCAGAAAACGCAAAACTTTCAATGTCTGGCACCACTTCATTCAGGCTGTAGAGCAGCATCAGCAAGAAGCGCACAGTGCGCGCCACCGAGCCGGACACATCGCAAATCGCGACGATTTTGGGCCGGTCACGTTTGGTCTGTTTCCACGCCAGATCGAACGGCACGCCGTCAAATCCAGCATTTGAGCGCAGCGTCTTGCGGATATCCAACTGGCCGCGATTCTTCTTGCGTTTGCGCCGCGAGTGTTTCACCGCGAGGCGTTTGGCCATCTTCTCAACCAGCACCCGCATCCGCTCAAGATCACGCCGATCGAGGCTGCTGATTGATTTTTCCGACAGGAAGTCCTGCCGGAACAGTTCGGTGGCCCCGGCCCCAAACGTATCGAAGGCTTGTTGGGCGTGCTGGCGCGCGCGGGTGAACATCTCGCGGCGACCATCGATCAGCTCCTGAGCGCGCGCGTCGCCGTCTGATGTGCGTTCGCGAAACGCGGATAGCATCTCCGTCTCGAGACGTTCGACGCCCATTGCCTGCATCATTTGCTGAGTGAAATACGGCACCTGCGTCGAGAAACGGATATTGGCCAGGCCGGCGTCTTGCGCGGCGCGCTCCATCGCGATGGCGGTTTGGGCCTCGTCGCCGGATTGCAGCAGGTCAAGCAGGTCCGGCAGGTCGGCTGGGCCATCGCTTGCGCGGGCCTCACCGTCGCTTTCGGTTTCTGATGTCGGTTCAGGCGTCGCTGTGCGCGAGAAATAGAGCTCAAACAGCCGATCATGTGCAAGTTTCTCTGCCGGGCTTTTGGCGAGCACGCAGCCGAGTGTATCGAACAGCAATTGGCGGTCGCCATAGCCGATCAGTTTGACTGCGTTGACTGCATCTATCGCCTCGCCTGTCGAAACCCGCACGTCCGCAGAGCGCAGAGCGCGAATGAAATCGGTGAGGACCTGTTCGGCCATGTCATGAAACTTTCGCGGGCTCGCGGTAGCTCAGATCGGACGCTTTGACGCTGTCGCGAGTCAGGGCTCGAAGATCCGCTGTGACGGCCTGAATATCACTCTCATGTTTAAGCAATACATTGAGTGTCGAGCGAACCATCTCCTCTTCCAACGCGCTGGCATGCATCAGCAGAAGGGTTCTGGCCCAATCCACAGATTCCGAAATTGAAGGCTGTTTGCGGATATCCAGATCGCGCAGGCCTTGCACGAAAGCGACCAATTGCTTGAGCAAATCCTCCGACACATCCGGGACGCGGGCACGAACAATCGCGCGCTCACGGGGCGCTTCGGGGAAGTCGATATGCAAGTGCAAGCACCGCCGTTTCAGCGCGTCACCAAGCTCGCGAACATTATTCGATGTCAGGATAACCAGTGGCGGGACGATTGCTTTGATCGTGCCAATCTCTGGCACTGTAACCTGATAATCGGACAGGACTTCGAGCAAGTAGGCTTCAAATTCCTCGTCAGATTTGTCGATCTCGTCGATCAGCAGGACAGAGCCGCGATCCTGTTGCATTGCCGTGAGGAGAGGGCGGGGTTCCAGAAAGCTCTCCGAAAAGAACAGGTCTTCAAAATTGTTGAGCTTCTTGAACGCTGCGTCGAGGGTCGCCGCGTCCTCCATCACCTCGCCAAGTTTTTCCTTGAGCAGCTGGGTGTAGAGCAGCTGTTTGCCATATTTCCATTCGTACAGGGCCTTGCCCTCGTCCAGGCCTTCATAGCATTGTAACCGGGTCAGCGATACATCAAGGAAGCGCGCCATCGAGGCCGCGAGATCGGTCTTTCCGACGCCGGCCGGGCCTTCGATCAGGATCGGTTTGCGCAAATGGTGGGCAAGATAGATCGAAGTCGAGATTTCCCGCGTCGAAATATACCCAACTGAGCCTAAGCCTGTGGTGATGGCGTCAATCGAGGTCAGGACCTCATAGCCTGTGGTCTTGGGTGTCTTGGTCATGACGTTGGCGTAAACGTAAGGCGAGCGTGGAGCAAGACTGACGCGGCGTGAAAGCTCACAATCCGACCCGTGGCGAGATCGCTTCGGCGGCAACAATCTCGGCGATCAGGCTATCGACATAGATGATGAAGCTGCTGGCGTAATAGGACTTGCAATCGCCCCACCAGTCCCGAATCGCGGGGGTTGTCAGAGCCTCTTTCAAGCGCGCTTCGGAACCAACCCAAAGCTCTTCTTCAAAGATGCCATAGCGGCGATGCAAGTGCAGAACTTCATAATGGCGAAACGATACGCTCATGAAGTTTGAAACGCGCAATTGTTCGGAATTCGTCCACGGATCCTGCTCAAGATCGCGGGACAAAATCTCGGCCAGATCAGCATGCTCAATCACCCGGCCGAAATTCTGTGACAGGAGTTGCGCCGAAGTTTGCGCCGCTGCCATTCGGGTCAGGTGTGAGTTCTGGCGCAGCTGCAGGCCAATAAAGATCAGCGAAATGACCACCGCTCCGGAGGCAATGATGCTGGCAAATGAGGCGAATTGATCAAGTAACACGGCGCGAGACCCCTATTCATTTTGCAGGCAGGGTCATCCCGAAGCCGCACCGCGTCAAGCCTAGGTGCCTAGTCGCGTGGCGATGACCATGGCACGCAGGTCAGCGGCTGGGCATAGACATCGGCGATGATGACGGTCGCGATGCCGGTCTCAACATCGACCGTGATCGATCCGTCCGTCTTGGACCCGGGACTGGTGGTAAACGGCAAGGCGTCCCCGACATAGGTTTCAAATCGGCCCGACCGGATCACCGCATCGGTTTCGCCAACCCAGCAGCCAGTATAGGCGCACAGGCTGATCTCCTCATCGGTGAGGTGAATATCCATTGGCGTGTGGGCTTCTGCCGCTTCGCAGATGCCGCCATTACAGCTGATTTCCATCTCATAGTTGCGACAATTCCAACCCTCATTGGCCCCGCGATTATGACCGTCAGCCAAAGCAGGCAGGGCGGCAGAGCAAGCTAATATCAATATCGCTAAGGGGCGCATCCTGAAGCTCCATAATGGCTGTGTTCGGTCTATCTAGGCTTGGAATTGGGTCAGAAACGCGGCGGTCAGTCAAGCACCCCGACTGCCCATCAGCCAGCGGACCAGGTCGGCATAATCAAACACCAGTGACAGCGCCATGACCAAGCCAGCCAGGACCAGCCATTTGCCCGACAGCGTGTCGCCAGGCCGCAAACTGGCGCGGCGCAGCCACAGATAGATCACGGTTGGGGTCCAGAACAGGATATGGCCAATCCCGAGAATGCGCTGATAACCGAAATGATGGTAAGCCATCATCGTACCGACCATGCCGAGCAATGTGCCGATCAGGACAACCCGCGCCTCACGCCGGACAAAGCTGAACGGAATGGCGAGCGCGAGGATCACCACCATGATATTGACCCAGATCACCACCCAAGCCGGGCCAGCATTCATCTCGGCGTTAAAGCGTTGCATCAGATCCAGCATGGTCAATTCCTCTCTGGCCGCATGGCGGCGCTTTGACCATAGGTGTTGCATGTGTGGCAGATTGCGGCAAGCGGGCGCGTTCGCGGAGTTTGATGACAGCGCGTTGGTGGGGGTTGAGTGTGGATAATTGGGCCTGACCTAGGCACCCGCCTACGCGGGTGTCTGCGGAGGGTTTGGTGATGGGCTGCCCACGGGTGTCTCGGATCAAGTCCGAGGGAGCGTGATGGAGAGGTTGGTGTAGGGCGGGCCTTGGCCCGCCATGTTTGAGACCGGAACGAGCCATGGCGGGCCAAGGCCCGCCCTACGGGTGTCACGGTCCGCCTTACAAGGCGCGAAGCGGGTTTGGCTTTCTTCAAATCACTGAAAGCTGAGTTGATCTGGCGGCATACTTGGACCACGCGGAGAAAAACAGAGGCCGCGCTATTTCAATATATCAACGGCTTCTACAACCCACGCCGAAGGCACTCAGCCCTCGGATGGAAAAGCC
>JAJFFK010000039.1 GCA_021776655.1 Henriciella sp.
TCGTTGAAAGGTTCTTCAATAAGATCAAACACTTCCGAGCCGTCGCCACCCGATATGACAAACGCGATGACAACTTCCTCGCATCCGTCCAACTGGCGTCATTACGAATTTGGTTGCGATCTTATGAGTCGGTCACCTAGGCCTCTGGCCGCCCTTCATGCAGATATCGGCTTTTGCGCAAGCGTGGAAATAGGCCGGCCCAAATCGCCGCCACACCTATGGCGGCATAGCCTCCCGCCACGACAGTGAAGACGCCGCCCCATTTGGCCGCCATGAACCCGGCGCGCGCTTCGCCCAATTCATTCGATGCGCCGAGAAAGATCGAGTTGACCGCGTTGACCCGGCCGCGCACATCATCTGGCGTCCAAAGCTGCAGCAGGATTTCGCGGATATAGACCGAGATCATATCAAACGCGCCGACGCACATAAGCGCCATAATGGACACCCAGACCACGGTTGAATGGCCAAACACAACGGTTGAGAGACCAAACAGGGCGACGCAGATAAACAGGATCAGACCGGCATGATCCTTGATCGGCACCCAGGCAATCAGCACCACAACTGCGATGGCTCCAATGCCCGGCGATGCGCGTAAAAAGCCGAGTCCAACCGGGCCAAGCTCCAATATATCGCGGGCATAGACCGGCAATAACGCCACCGCACCGCCAAGCAAAACCGCAAACAGATCTAGTGAGATCGCGCCCAGTACAATCTTTTCTTTCCAGACATAGCGAAAGCCGCCAAGCAGCATGTTCAGGCTGGACCCGGTTGCCCCGATCGTCTGTTTTGGCTTCGGGATGGAAAAAATCAACAGGGCTGCACTTAGCAATGTCAGGGCCGCTGTCGAATAGGCGACACCCGGAGATATGCCGTACAAGAGACCGCCCGCGGCAGGCCCAAGGATCGAGGCCATTTGCCAGGATGACGCATTAAAGCCAACCGCATTGGCAAAATCTTCGCGCGGGACAATATTCACAGCCAGCGAAGATGCTGCGGGTGACATGAAGGCCCGCGCGATGCCAAACACGGTTAGAATGGTTAGCACCCAAAGCGGCTTGAACTGCCCTGTCACCGCAAGATACAGGATCGCGAGGGCGCAGATCATCTCCAAAATGATCGATAGCCCCATAATGTTCCGGCGACCAAACCGGTCCGCTGCGGCGCCCGTAAACAAGACCAATACCAGTGCTGGCAGGAATTGCACCAAGCCGATCCAACCGAGCAGCGCGGCGTTTTGCGTCTGGTCATAAATTTGCCAAGCCACCGACACTGACAACACGTTGACCGAAAATGCAGTCAGGAAACGTGAGGTAAAATAGCGCTGATAAGAGACATGCCGAAAAGCGGCGAAACGTGTCGACATTGACGTGGGCTCTCAATTGGTGCCGCGATCTTTTGAGCGTGTTTCGTTGCCCTGTCTATACGAGCCAGATTGAAAGTCTGCGCATTCACCCCCTGCCCATTTCAAACCGTTCCCTCTATATTCCTCTGATGACTGCGCCGAATCACCCCTCGATATCGCAACTCGCTGCTGCCCGCGCACCAGGCGCGGATGCCAGCGCGGCCTATTTGGACGGGCTGAACCCGGAGCAGACAGAGGCCGTGTTGCACACGGAGGGGCCATTGCTGGTGCTGGCCGGGGCCGGGACGGGCAAGACCAGCGTGCTAACCGCGCGTCTCGCGCATATTATCGGCACGGGTCTCGCCTATCCGTCACAAACACTGACTGTGACCTTCACCAATAAGGCAGCGCGCGAAATGCGTGAGCGGGCGTTGAAATTGACCGGGGATGCGGGCGAAGGCCTGCGCTGGCTCGGCACGTTTCACGCGATCAGCGCGCAGATTTTGCGCAAACATGCTGAACTTGTGGGGTTGAAATCGAGCTTCACCATTCTTGATACCGATGATCAAATTCGCCTGTGTAAACAGATCATTGAGGCGGAAAACATAGACCCCAAACGCTGGGCACCGCGCTTCCTTGCCAGCTTGATCGATGGCTGGAAAAACCGCGCGCTCTTGCCTGAAAAAGTGCCCTCAGATGAGGCGTATACGTTTGCGGATGGCAAGGGAATTGCGTGTTACAAGATTTACCAGAACCGGCTTAAGACCTTGAATTGTTGCGATTTCGGCGACTTGCTGGTCCACAATATCACGCTGTTTCAAGCCAATCCTGACGTGCTGTCGGAATATCATAAAAAATTCAAATACATACTGGTCGACGAGTATCAGGATACCAACGTCGCGCAATATCTCTGGTTGCGTTTTTTGGCGCGCGGGTCGGGCAATATCTGCTGTGTCGGTGATGATGACCAATCAATCTATGGCTGGCGCGGGGCCGAAGTCGACAACATATTGAGATTCGAAACCGACTTTCCGGGTGCGAAGACTGTAAGATTAGAGCGCAATTACCGCTCAACAGCCGCCATATTAGCGGCGGCTTCTGCGGTGATTTCCAACAATAAGGGTCGCCTCGGCAAGACGCTGTACGTTGGCGATGATCAGGCCGATGACCCGGACGCAGAAAAAGTCAAAGTGCGCGGCCTATGGGATGGCGACGCTGAAGCGCGGATGATTTGCGACGATATTGAAAGCTGGCGCGGCAAAGGCGGAAACTATGCCGACTGCGCGATCCTGGTACGGGCTTCCTGGCAGATGCGGCTGTTTGAGGAACGGCTGATCATTCTCGGCATTCCGTACCGCGTGATTGGTGGTCCACGCTTTTTCGAGCGTGCCGAGATCCGCGACGCGATGGCCTATCTTCGCCTAATCCGCTCGATCGATGACGATCTGGCCTTTGAGCGCGTGGTCAATCAACCCAAGCGCGGGGTCGGCGGCACAAGCTTGCAAAAACTGCAACGCTTTGCCCGTGCTGATGGCCGCAGCCTGTTCACGCTTACCCCAATGGTGTTGCAAACCGACGAGATCAAAGGCCCCGGCAAACGCGGCCTGACCACATTTATCGACCAGATTAACATGTGGCGTGACCGCCTCAAAGGTGGCCTTTCGCATACCGAGCTGGTGCAGGTGGTTCTCGATGAAAGCGGCTATACCGACATGCTGCAAAAAGACCGCAGCCCGCAAGCCCAAACGCGCCTCGATAACCTCAAAGAGCTGGTCAATGCGATGGCCGAGTTTGATAGTCTGCCAGCGTTTCTGGAACATGTGCAACTGGTCATGGATGTCAGCCAAGGCGGCGATGGTGACGAGGTGCAAATCCTCACCCTGCACGGCGCGAAAGGGCTGGAATGGCCACTGGTCTTCTTGCCGGGCTGGGAAGAGGAGGTGTTTCCATCCCGGCGCAGCTTGGATGAAAGCGGCATGAAGGGCCTCGAGGAAGAACGCCGCCTGGCCTATGTCGGGATCACGCGGGCCCGCCAAGGCGCCCGGATCAGTTTCGTTGCCAACCGCCAGATTTACGGCCGCTGGCAGTCCGTCTTGCCGAGCCGATTTGTCGATGAATTGCCGCATGAACATGTCGAGGCGCAATCAGAGACCGGCTATTCCTCGCTGCCCGGCGGCGATACCGGCTTCCAAGGCACGATTGAGGATTTGGGCGAGCGCAGTTCTTACAATTCCCCCGGCTGGAAACGGCTGCAGGAAAATTCCGGGCGTTACACAGACGGCCCGGTGATTGACGGTAAAGCCAAACTGATCGCGACGGAGACCAGCGCCAGCGCCTTCAAGATCGGCGGGCGTGTCTTCCACGAGAAATTCGGCTACGGCCAAATCCTCGACGTCAACGGTACCAAACTGCAAGTGGCGTTCGAGAAAGCCGGGTTGAAGAAGGTGATCTCGACGTTTGTGACGGGGGTTTAGGGTGACAGAAAAATATTGCACAAATGAGCACTATCCGCTTGGAAACTGGGTAAAGGCCACCATGATGTTAACAGTGGCAGGCACGAATTACCGCAAACCTGCGGTGGAGAGTTTTATGAGAAAAGCACAAGCTGCAGAAAGCGCGGGCTTGAAGTACAGACTAGAATTAGAACTTGAGCCTTCAAATAAGCATGACCCAAATGCGATAAAAATTATCGGTGTTTCCGAACACAAGACCCTCTTTGGAGCTTTGAAAAGTACAGCTTGGCACATCGGGTATGTAGATGCACAAACGGCCTCCGAGTTCACTACAGAGTTTATCAAACAGGGCGTTGAAATATCAATTGTGCTATATGCCATATACTCAAACCCTCCATACATTGACGTGAATTACATGCTGTTAGCTCCGCCCGGAAACAGCTTCTCGGCAAGGAGAATGCGAAACAACAAGAAAATCTAATGCTCCCACCCCGACTGTCCCGGGCTTGACCCGGGATCTCTTGCCATGATGTCCTGAGTTTACGCGGGAGACCCCGGATCAAGTCTGGGACAGTCGGCATTTGGGGAGCCGGGCCCTCCAAGAGGGATTTATGTTCTACACTTATATCGTCACCAACAAGCCGCGCGGGACGCTCTATACCGGCATGACGGATGATATGAATAAGCGGGCCTGGCACCATCGCGAGCATGTTCTGAAGGGGAGTTTCTCCGACAAGTATAATCTCGAAATGCTGGTCTGGTACGAGGCCTATGACACACGCGAGGAGGCAGTTGGGCGCGAAAAGCAGATCAAGAACTGGAAACGGGTGTGGAAGATTGAGTTGATTGAGGCGAACAATCCGGAGTGGCGAGATTTGGCGGATGTCTTGCTTTAACTAAACCCGACTGTCCCGGGCTTGACCCGGGATCTCTTGCCGCGGTGACTGGACGTAACATTGGAGACCCCGGCATGCGCCGGGGAAGTCGGATTTGTGGCCCTAATGCTTCGCCGCCTCATCGCCTAACCCGTCCCAGAATTTCTTCACCCTACCAACAAAGCCGTCGCTTTCTGGGTTGCAGTCGGCGCCGGAGCAGTCGCAAAACTCGCGCATCAGTTCTTTCTGGCGGCCTGAAAGGTTGCGCGGCGTTTCAACGAACATTTCGATATAGAGATCGCCGGTTGCCGGGCTGCCGCGCAAGGACGGCATGCCCTTATTGCGCAGACGTAGCTTGCGGCCGGTTTGGGCGCCTTCAGGAATGTTCACACGCTGGCGCGCGCCATCAATTGTCGGAATTTCAATCTCGCCGCCAAGCGAAGCGGTGACCATAGAGACCGGCGTGCGGCAATAGAGATTGGCCCCGTCGCGTTCAAAAATATCATGCTCGGCGACGGTGACGAAGATGTAGAGATCGCCTTTCGGGCCGCCCTTCGCGCCTGGCTCACCCTCGCCAGACAGGCGGATACGCATGCCGGTTTCGACGCCAGCGGGAATTTTCACAGACAGATTACGGTCTTCCTGAACCTGACCCGCGCCGTGGCAGGTCTTGCACGGCTTGGAAATCACCGTGCCACGGCCAGAGCAGCGCGCGCAAGTGCGTTCCATTGTGAAGAAGCCCTGACTGGCGCGCACCCGGCCTGCACCGCCGCAGGTCGAACAGGTTTCAGGGCTCGACCCAGCTTCTGCGCCTGAGCCGCCGCAAGGCGAGCAGGTGACCGCGCTTGGCACGTTGATCGTGGTGTCTTTCCCGGCAAATGCCTCTTCGAGGCTGATATCCATATCATAGCGCAGGTCGGCCCCGCGTTGTGGCCCGCCGCGTCGACGGCCACCGCCGCCGCCAAAAACCTGGCTGAAAATGTCCTGAAAGATGTCGCCGGGATCGCCGCCAAACGGATTTCCGCCGCCGCCGCCCATGCCGCCATTCTCGAACGCCGCGTGGCCGAAGCGATCATAGGCCGCTTTCTTGTCGGCGTCAGACAGAATGGCATAGGCTTCGCCGACCTGTTTGAAATTTGCCTCAGCGGCTTCATCGCCTTGGTTCTGGTCTGGGTGATATTTCATCGCGAGTTTACGATACGCGCTTTTCAGCGCTCTCTCATCGGCATCTTTCGAAACACCGAGCACATCATAATAATCGCGTTTGCTCATTGTGGGTCAAACCATTCTTCGATTTTCATATCAAATCCCGAAATGGGGACCTGCACATGCGTCTGCAAGGGTTATGCGCAGCCTAACTGGCCTTACGCATATGGGTGTTTCCCAGAATCTGGTTAGCGCTTTCTTTAGGCACGACCATCAACGTCTCAGACAGGGTTTGATCCCAGCGCTCCAAAAGTTCATCGGCGCGGATGCTATGGCTGCGTTCTTTGTGAATCTCGAGCAGCGTGCGGAACCGGTCAATATGCGCCTTGTCCATCTCTGTCAGCGGGTACCAGTCAATGCCGTCGGGATTGGCAACCTGATCGAAACGCCTGTCTTTGTCCCAGATATAAGCGACACCGCCCATCATTCCGGCGCCGAAATTATCTCCCACCGCGCCAAGAATGGCGACAAGACCGCCGGTCATATATTCGCAGCCATTGGCACCGCAGCCCTCAACCACCGCCTCGGCGCCTGAATTACGCACTGCAAAGCGCACCCCGGCCTGTCCCGCTGCGTAGAGGCGACCCGAGGTTGCGCCATAGAGGCAGGTATTGCCGATAATCGTATTGTCGCCCGCCACGAGCGGCGAGTTGGCAGGTGGGCGCAGCTGAATCGTCGCCCCTGACAGGCCCTTGCCGACATAATCATTGGCGTCGCCGATGACATCCAAGAGCAGACCCTGAACTGAAAACGCACCAAGTGCTTGGCCCGCACTGCCGCTAAGGCGGATATGCAGGCGACCCTCAGGCAGTGCTTTCTCGCCAAACTTGCGCACGATCGCCGAACTGGACCGCGCGCCGATGGAGCGCAATACGTTGCGGACCTCGTATTGCAGCTGCATCTTCTCACCGCGCGCGAAAAATGGCTCGCCATCGCGCAGAATTTGCGCGTCCAGCGTGTCTGGCACCTCAACCCGCGTATCGGGCGTGTAGGTGACCGATTTTGCTGTATCGACCTGAACCAGGAGCGGATTGAGATCGAGGTCATCAAGGTGCGCCGCGCCGCGTGACACCTGGGCCAGAAGATCGGTGCGCCCAATCGCTTCGTCGAGCGATTTCAACCCTAGCGAGGCGAGGATGCGGCGCACATCTTCGGCAATGAAACTCATCAGGTTGACGACCTTATCGGCTGTGCCGGTGAATTTCGCGCGCAGGTCATCGCGTTGCGTACAGACACCCACGGGACATGTGTTCGAGTGGCACTGACGCACCATGATACAGCCCATGGCGACCAGCGACGCGGTGCCAATGCCATACTCTTCAGCGCCGAGCATCGCTGCGATCACAATGTCGCGCCCGGTGCGCAGGCCGCCATCTGTGCGCAGGGTGACCTTGTCGCGCAGATTGTTCAGGCTGAGCACTTGATGCGCCTCGGCCAGGCCCATTTCCCACGGTAAGCCAGCATATTTGATACTGGTTTGCGGCGAAGCTCCGGTGCCGCCGACGCCGCCCGAGATCAGGATCACATCGGCTTTTGCCTTGGCCACACCGGCTGCCACGGTGCCAACTCCCGATTGCGCCACCAGTTTGACGCAGACGCGGCAGTCAGGATTGATCTGTTTGAGATCGTAGATCAGCTGCGCCAGATCTTCGATCGAGTAGATGTCATGGTGCGGCGGCGGTGAAATCAGGGTGACGCCCGGCGTGGCGTGGCGGTTCCTGGCGATAAATTCTGTCACTTTGAAGCCCGGTAGCTGGCCGCCCTCACCCGGCTTGGCACCTTGCGCGATCTTGATCTCTACTTCGCGGCATTGGTTGAGATATTCTGCCGTAACGCCAAACCGCCCAGAGGCGACCTGTTTGACCGCCGAGTTCATATTGTCGCCATTGGGCAGCGGCGTGTAGCGTGTCCGAACCTCGCCGCCTTCGCCGGACACCGACTTGGCACCGATCCGGTTCATCGCGACGTTCAGCGTTCCGTGGGCTTCTGGTGACAGCGCGCCAAGCGACATGCCGGGGGTCAAAAAGCGCTTGCGGATTTCGTTGACCGATTGCACTTTTTCCAGCGGTTCAGCCGGGCCTGCGGGTTTGAAATCCAGGAGGTCGCGTAGCTGGATCGGCTGCGTGCGCTCATTCACGGCGCGCTGGTATTTGTCATAGAGGTCATACTCGCCGCGATCGCAGGCCGCTTGCAGCATATGGATCAGATTGCCATCAAGTGCATGTGGTTCAGCCGAGGCGCGCAGGCGGTAGAACCCGCCAATCGGCAAGGCGATAATATCTTCGTCGAATGCCTTCTCGTGGCGCGTCACAGCGTTCTCTTCAAGGCCAGCCAGACCGAGCCCGGAAATCCGACTGGTCAGGCCTGGAAAATAGTCCGCGACCAAGGCCCGTGACAGGCCGAGCGCTTCAAAATTATACCCGCCGCGATACGAGGAGATGACCGAGATTCCCATCTTCGACATGATCTTCAAAAGGCCTGCCTCGATTGCTGTCTTGTAGTTCAGGACCGCTTGGCCGAGCGAAATATCGCCGAACAAGCCGCGTGAATGGCGGTCTGCAATCGCATCTTGAGCCAGATAAGCGTTGACGCAAGTTGCGCCGACCCCGATCAGCACGGCGAAATAATGGGTGTCGCAGCATTCCGCCGCACGCACAGTGAGCGAGCAGAATGTCCGCAAACCCTGGCCAACCAGATGGCTGTGTACAGCGCCGGTTGCGAGGATCATCGGGATCGCCACACGGTCTGGCCCTTGGGTTTCGTCGGTCAGGACGATATGCTCGCGGCCCGCCCGGACAGCTTCTTCGGCCTGATTGCGAATGCGCGCCAGTGCCGTCTGCAGGGCGCGGCCATTGCCGCTGGCTTTGCTTTCCTCGAACGTACAATCGATGACCTGCACCCCTTCGCCCAACATCCGCGTCAGGCGTTGATACATGCCTGTGGTCAGGACCGGGCTTTCAAGTACAAACACGTCTTGCTGGCGTTCATCCGTGGTCAGGACGTTGCCAAGATTCTTGAACCTTGTTTTAAGACTCATCACCCGGTCTTCGCGCAAGGGGTCAACCGGCGGATTGGTGACCTGACTGAAGCTTTGGCGGAAAAAATGACTGAGCGGGCGAAAGTTTTCTGACAGGACCGCGACGGGGCTGTCATCACCCATCGACCCGATCGCTTCTTTGCCGGTTTCAGTCATTGGCGCGAGGATCAATTCAAGACTTTCCAACGTAAACCCGGCCACAGACTGGCGCCGCAGCAAGTCCTCTGTCGTGTATAGGCGTGGCTCATCACCGGGGCCGATTTCCGGATCGAGATCGCGGACATTCTTCAGCCATTTCTCGTATGGATGCGCGGCGGCCAACTCGTCGATAATCTCGCCATGTTCGTAGAATTTTCCGGTTTTCAGGTCCGCCGCAATCATCCCGCCAGCTGGGACATGGCCGCGCCGGACAACTTCGTGGTCCGTCAAGGGACACATGCCGGTTTCTGACCCAACCGCCAAAATACCGCTACTGGTCAAGGCATAGCGCAACGGGCGCAGGCCGTTGCGATCCAGACCCGCCACCGCCCAGCGACCATCATAGGCGCAGACCGCCGCTGGTCCATCCCATGGCTCCATCACAGAATTGCAATAGGCATAGAGCGCCGCATGCTTATCTGGCATGATCGAGGCGCGCTTCGACCAGGCCTCCGGGATTAGCAAGGCTTTGGTCATCGGTGCGGTCCGCCCGGCCTTGCAGAGGATCTCGAACACGCCATCAAGCGCCCCGGAATCAGATGTGCCATTAGCGACAACCGGCTTTACGTCCTCCACATGTTCCCCGAACGAGCCAGACACCATCTTGATTTCGTGGCTCTTCATCCAATTGAGATTGCCGCGTAGCGTATTGATCTCGCCATTATGAGCGAGCATTCGAAACGGCTGTGCTAATGCCCATTGCGGGAATGTGTTGGTCGAATAGCGCTGATGATAGATCGCTATTGCCGAGATAAATCGCTCGTCACGTAGATCGAGAAAGAAATTATCGATATCTTCGGCCAGAAACATACCCTTGTAGATCAAGGACTTGTGCGACAGAGAGCAGATGTAGAATGCGGGAATACCGGCTTCGCGGGCGCGGCGCTCAATTCGGCGACGACAGATATAGAGCGCGCGCTCCAACTCTTCAGGGTCACGCCCAAGCGCATCGCGGAACATGATCTGAACAATTTCAGGGCGGGTGTCCTGGGCTTTTTGTCCGATCACGGCGACATCGACCGGGGGCTGACGCCAGCCATAGATGTAAAAGCCGAAATGCACGATCTCGGTTTCAACAATCGCGCGGGCCGCTTCCTGCTGGCCCAAATCTGTTCTCGGCAGGAACATTTGCCCAACACAGATCGGATCGGCAGTTGGTACATGGCCGGACCGCTCAACTTTTTCACGGAAAAAGTCTTGCGGCACTTCAATTCGAATGCCTGCGCCATCGCCGGTTTTGCCGTCCGCATCAACCGCGCCGCGATGCCAGACATTCTTTAGCGCTTTGATGCCCATCTCAACGATCTCACGCGTTGGTTTGCCATCCAGCGCCGCAACCAGGCCAACCCCGCACGCATCTTTCTCATGCGCCGGATCATAGGCATGAGCGGTGATCAGCTTTTCGCGTTCAGTCAGGTATTTCGCAATTGTATCAGTCATCGCTCTACTCCGCCGCCTGTTGGGCAAGTTTTGCCGCTGCGCGCATCGCCAGATGCATCTGCTCGGCTGCGTCGCGCCCGTCCTTGATTGCCCAGACAACCAATGATGCGCCGCGCATGATATCGCCGGCGGCATAGACGCCTTGCAGGCTGGTCTCCATGGTTTTCAGATCCACCCGTACAGCGCCCCAGCGATTGACGGTTAAAGCGGACTGTTCAAACAGTTCTGGCAAATCCTCGGGGTCAAACCCGAGCGCTGTGATCACCATATCGGCTTTGATATTGATCGTTTCATCGGTCTTTTCCGGTGATTGACGTCCGGAGGCATCTGCGCTGCCAAGGCGCATGCGGCGAACTTTGACGCCTTTCACCTTATTTGCTTTGGTTTCCAGAATAGCTTCTGGCCCAGACAACCATTCAAATACCACACCTTCTTCTTCGGCATTTTGCACTTCGCGTTGGCTACCAGGCATGTTGGCGCGGTCGCGGCGGTACAGGCAGGTGACAGATTTTGCGCCCTGGCGAATGGCGGTGCGCACGCAGTCCATCGCCGTATCGCCGCCGCCGATGACCACCACGCGCTTGGCCTCAGCATTCAGTGTGCCACCGTCAAATGCGGGTACGTCATCGCCTAATCCCTTACGGTTTGAGGCGGTCAGGAAATCGAGAGCGGCGCACACACCGCGCGCGGCAATGCCTGCCACCTTGATATCGCGCGCCTTATAAACGCCGGTCGCGATGAGCACTGTGCTGTGGCTGTCGCGCAGGTCAGCGAGACTTGGCTTGGCACCAATTTCGGTGTTGAAGCGAAAAATGATGCCGCTGGCTTCGAGCCGCTTGAGCCGACGCTCAACAATGTCTTTTTCCAGTTTGAACCCTGGGATACCATACATCAACAGGCCGCCGCCGCGATCATAGCGGTCATAGACGGTCACCTGATAGCCTTTGCGGCGCAGTTCTTCTGCTGCCGCCAATCCGCCCGGCCCGGCGCCGATAATGCCGGCCGACTGGGCCCGTTCGCGTGGCGGTTTGATCGGCTTTATCCAACCTTTTTTCCAGGCTGTGTCGGTAATGTAGCGCTCAATTGAGCCAATCGTAACCGTGCCGTGTCCCGATTGCTCTATTGTGCAAATTCCTTCGCAGAGCCTGTCTTGCGGGCAGATGCGGCCGCAAATTTCTGGCATATTATTGGTTGCCGACGAGACCGCAAAAGCGTCTTCAAGCCGGTCTTCCGCTGCCAGTTTGAGCCAATCGGGAATATTGTTCTGCAGCGGGCAGCCCTGCTGGCAGAAGGGCACGCCGCATTGAGAGCACCTTGAGGCCTGCGCACCAGCCGCCTTGATCGAATAGTTGCCGTAAATTTCGGCGAAGTCGGTTATGCGTGATTTTGAGGCACGTTTGCCCGGCATCTTTCGATCAACTTGAATGAATTGCAGCATTTTCTGCGCCATATTGGCCTCCAAGCGGGTAAGCCTTCCTTATGTCGCCCGAAAACCCTACGCGCAAGAGCAATACCTTCTTAGTTATATCATAATAGTATATAATATTGAATATTTATGAGCGTCAGGAGAAGTCAGGATAGAGGGTTGTATATTTTACTATCAATATAACACATAATATATCTATGGTGTTTCGCACGAACTCTGTCAGAAACAATCCACCAGAATCCACCAAGGGCGCACATGTCTCTCCTGCAACTCCTCATCATATCTTTGGTCCAGGGCATCACCGAGTGGCTGCCAATCTCCTCATCTGGGCATATCTTGCTGGTTGCGGATTATTTCGCGCTTGAGGGGCGGGACGAGTATCTGATCAATGCGATGGCACATATCGGGACGTTAATGGCAGTGCTGCTGTATTTCTGGCGCGATGTTGGCCGCGCTTTTGCGGGTGGCGTCTCTCTGCTCCTTGCGCCGCGTCGCGAGGTTCCAGCGAACGCGGATCGCCGCCTTGCGATGAATATACTGGCTTCACTCCCGATCGCCGTGATGGTTATCGGTGCGTATGAGGTCTTGCTGCCTGAAGACCTCAAGCAATCTATGCGTTCGGTTTGGGTTGTTGCAGCCACTTCGATCCTCTTTGGGATTGCGCTCTGGCTTGCCGATTCACGCGGCGGATCGCAGCGCTCAGAGGCGGATATGACCGTGCGCGACGCTGTCCTTATCGGCGCAACCCAGGCCATCGCGGCGCTGCTGCCGGGGACCAGCCGGTCGGGCATTACCATGACCACGGCGCGGGCTTTGGGTTTCGAACGGACTGAGGCGGCACGGTTTTCGATGCTGATCGGCGCGCCACTCCTTGCAGCCGTCGGCGGCTATGCCATCCTGCAACTGGCCGGCGCAGATGCCGCGAGCGGGATCGCCACTTTGCAAGACGGCCTAATCGTGGCCAGCCTGTCATTCGTCTCCGGCATAGTGTCGATCTGGGCTCTGATGACGCTGCTGCGCCGGATCAGCTTCCTGCCTTTCGTGATCTACCGCATTGCGCTTGGTGTCGGCCTGCTTATCGGCGCGCCAATGCTTGGGTTGGTTTAGGTCCTGACCCTAAGGTTTAGCCGCCCCAGACATAGCAACGCTCGGGATCGCGCCATTGCTGGCTCGCCCGGGCGTTGCCCCTCCAGCATTTGCGTCCCTGTCGCCTGCGGAGAGTTCCTCTACGAAGACTGTTATGGGGTTGAATTCAGGCATGAAAATGAGGCCGATAAGGCAAGTTCTGGGCCGCTCTGTTCATCTTCGGTTAGGCTCAAGCTTCTGAGCTCTGATTATACTGCCCGTAAGGCCGAAACCGCCAGAGATAGCTCGGCACAATCGCTTCGACGCTTTCCAGATCGGTAATGCCAAGATCAACCAGCGTTTTCGCGCCGTCGGCCACGACATTATCGTGCTTCAAGCTTTCAACCTGATCACCGCTCAGTGGCGGCGCGCCAAACAGTCCAAATAGCAGATAGCGCCAGGCCGCCCCCATAGTCAGGCCGAGCGGCTTGGCAATCAGGAAAGGGATCGGCAGCGCATAACGTTTGCGGTCAACCGTGCTGGAAATGTAGCGATACAGCTCAACCAGTGAATATTGACGCGGTCCGCCGAGTTCATAGGTCTGGCCGCCCGCATCCTGGCGCGTGACAGCAGCAGCAATCGCCTCGGCGATGTCACCGGCATAGATCGGTTGAAGCTTGGTCTTGCCGCCGCCAATCGCCGGCAGGAATGGCAGAAAACTCGACACTGAATGCGCCGCCATACCGGCAAACCGGTTGAAGAAATTATCTTCCGGACCAAACACCACAGATGGCCGCAGGATCACCGTGCCGGGCAATATCTTGCGCAGCGCGACCTCAGCCTCACCCTTGGTGCGGGCATAATTCGAGGTCGCCTCAGGGTCAGCGCCAATTGCCGAGACCTGAACCAGGCGTGTAATCCCGGCTTTGACGCAAGCTTCGGCGATGTTGATCGCGCCCTCGCGGTGGGTCTTGTCAAAGCTTTGCGGGCCCTTTTGATACAAGATACCGACCAGATTAATGACGGCATCAGCGCCCTCAATTGCGGCTGTGACAGAGGCTTTATGGCGAATGTTTGCCTGGACAAGATCAACCCAGCCGGGCGTTCCGGCGAGGCGCACATCGCCAGCGATATTGGGCCGCCGCACCGCAATACGCACACGCCAACCGGCATTGATCAGCGCCCGCGCAGCGTAGCGACCAACAAAGCCGCCGCCGCCGAAAATCGTAACCAGACCGTTTGACATGGGCACTGTTCTCCAACCGTTCAAAACTGTTTTGCCAAGACGCGGCTTTCACCATGCTTGCCCGCAATTGTCCATGTGGCGATTGATGGCGGGTGTCATGAACCGGGCTCAGGGCTCTGGTTTTCTCCCGCGCTAAGCGCCTTGCGGCGCACGCGGGACAGCAGGTTCCGTTCGCTGCGCGAACATGAACCGGGCTCAGGGCTGTTTTCTCTCCAACTCAAATTTAGTCCCGGACGCCTAACGGCGCACCGGACACATGTGCTGGAATTTACACGCAGCTCAGGGCTCTCAGGTTTTGCCTCGCGCTAAGACGCTACGCGTCACGCGAGGCGAAGCGGGTTCCGTTCGCTTCGCGAACATGAACCGGGCTCAGGGCTGTTCCCTTCTCCGATGGCTCCGGGCTTGATCCGGAGTCTCGTGCCACAGTGACCGGGAGCCCTGCGAGAGATCCCGGGTCAGGCCCGGGACAGTCGGGGTGAGGGGGCTGTGCTGCCCTATACCAAATTGTCATCCCGGAATTTTCGCTAGAAAATATCCGGGACCCAGGGACGCCGTGCACTGGGTCCCGGATAAGCTTTTCAAGCTTTCCGGGATGACAAGGCTAGAGAGGGAGAGAAAATCAGTCTTGAACCAGGTTCATGACACCCGTGGGGGAGGAGCGTAGCGACGATCGGGAACCCGCTTCGCCTCGCGTGACGCGCCGCGGCTTAGCGCGAGGCAAAACAAAATACCCACCAAGATCGGACCAGCGGCGGGAGATCCCGGGTCAGGCCCGGGACAGTCGGAGTAGGGGCACAGCCCAAAGCTCAGCGCTAATTCCCCCCAATCCCCCCAAGCACTAGCGGCGCTCAAAGAATTGGCCTAGACGCGCGGGTCACGCACAAGACCCTAAAAGGCGCATGCAATATGGCTCGATCTGAACTCTCTGAATATGCCCGGCGGCTCAATCTTTCGAACTGGGCCGATGCCCAGCGCGCGACCTTCACACCGAGTCGGATCAAGATCGAAGTTCTGGCCGGATTGACGGTTGCGCTGGCGCTGGTGCCCGAAGCGGTGGCCTTCGCATTTGTGGCTGGGGTTGAGCCTTTGGTCGGTCTATATGCGGCTTTCCTGGTTGGTTTGATCACCGCCGTATTTGGTGGACGGCCCGGGATGATTTCCGGCGCAACGGGCGCGCTTGCGGTGGTTATGGTTGCCTTGGTCGCTCAGCATGGGGTTGAGTATCTGTTCGCAACTGTCGTGTTGATGGGCATTTTACAGGTTGCGGCAGGGCTGTTCAAGCTCGGCAAGTTCATCCGGCTGGTGCCGCATCCGGTGATGCTTGGTTTCGTCAACGGCCTCGCCATAGTGATTTTCCTCGCGCAATTAGGCCAATTCCAGGTTCCCGGCACGGCGAGTCATGACGGCCATGGCTTCCTGCCAAACGGCGATTGGTTGCCGGGCGGTGACATGGCGATCATGCTGGCATTGATTGGCCTGACCATGGCGATCATCTGGGGCCTGCCTAAAATCACCAAGATCATTCCGGCACCGCTCGCCGGGATTGGTGTCGTGGCGGCCCTGGTAATAGGCTTTAACTTGAGCACACCTGTGGTTGGGGACCTCGCCAATATCAAAGGCGGTTGGCCGCAGCTTCACATTCCGGCCGTTGAGTTCAGCTATGAGACCCTGGTCATTATCTTGCCGTATGCAGTGATCCTCGCGGCGATCGGCCTGATCGAGAGCTTGCTAACGCTCAACCTCGTTGGTGAGATCACCAATCAGCGCGGCGGGGCGTCACAGGAATGCGTTGCCCAAGGCGCGTCTAACATTGTCACCGGCTTTTTCGGCGGCATGGGCGGCTGCGCGATGATTGGTCAGTCGATGATCAACGTAAAATCAGGCGGTCGCACGCGCCTGTCGGGTATCACCGCTGCGCTTTGCTTGCTCGCTTTCATTCTGGTTGGCTCGGGCCTTATTCAGCAAATCCCGCTCGCCGCTCTGGTCGGCGTGATGTTCATGGTCGTGATCGGCACGTTCGCCTGGCAGAGCTTGGCGATCATGACCAAGATCCCGCTGACCGACGCGTTCGTTATTGTTCTGGTCACCGGTGTGACGGTGTGGCGCGATCTGGCCGTGGCGGTTGTTGTTGGCGTCATCGTTTCAGCGCTGGCCTACGCGTGGAACAATGCCAAGCGCATCCGCATCATACAGCGCGACAGTGTAAGGACGCCCGGCGCAACCGTGTACGAGATTGAAGGCCCATTGTTCTTTGGCTCAACCGAGGGCTTTGCAGAACTGTTCCACTTTGATGAGGATCCGGACGTTGTGATCGTCGACTTCATGCGGTCGCGGATTGTCGATCAGTCAGCTTTGCAAGCGGTCGAAGACCTGGCAGCGAAATATCAGGCACATGGCAAGACTTTGAAGCTGCGCCATCTCTCACGCGATTGTCATACGCTCCTGACCAAGGCCGGGCAGTTAATGGTCGATAGCGAAGATGACCCTGACTATGAAATTGCCGCTGACTATCATGTTCGCACCGGCATTTTTGGTGGCGGGCATTGATCCTGGCGGGGGGAGCCGCTAACGCGGGGCCATGATAGATACTGTAAGATCTGAAATTCGCGGCGGGGTCGGTTATATCACGCTGAACCGCCCAGAAGCGCTGCATGCGCTAAACCTGCCAATGTGCGAAGCGATCCTGGCGGCGTTGCAAAGCTGGCGCGATAATGACGATGTGAATTTAGTCGTCATCGACCACGCCGAAGGCACACGGGGTTTCTGTGCTGGCGGAGATATCGCAATGCTGGCCCGAAGTGGCAAAAGCGATGGCGGCCAAGCCCGCGCCTTCTTTGCCGAAGAGTATCGGATGAATGCCGCGATCAAGGCGTTTCCAAAACCATATTTGGCGCTGATCGACGGTGTCACCATGGGTGGCGGGGTTGGCTTGTCTGTGCATGGGTCTCACCGGGTCGCGACTGAGCGCACGCTATTTGCGATGCCAGAAACCGGGATCGGCCTGTTTCCGGACGTTGGCGGCGGCTGGTTCCTGCCCCGCTTAACCGGGGAACTCGGCACGTGGTTGGCGCTAACAGGCGCGCGGTTGAAGGGTGGTGATGTCGTCGCTGCGCGGATCGCAACGCATTTTGTGTCGTCGGACTCGCTTGCGGACCTGAAAGTGCAGATCGCCGCAACTGACTTTTCAGTCGGCGCGACACAGATGCTTGATGAAATCCTGTCCGGTTTTTCTCAGACCATCCCGGCGGGGAGTTTTGAGCCGCATCTGGACATCATCAATCGCTGTTTTGCCCACGACCAGGCCGAAGCGATTGTTGCAGCTCTTGAAGCTGACAGGGGTGAATGGGCCGACCAACAAGTGGAAACTCTGCGCAAGAAATCACCTGAGACGGTGAAAGTTGCCTTGCGTCAAATCCGTGAAGGTGGGGCGTGCGACACCTTTGAAGAGAATATGGCGATGGAATACCGCATTGGTTGGCGCAAGGTTCAGTCGGCGGACTTCCTGGAAGGCGTGCGCGCTGTGATCGTTGATAAAGACCACGCCCCGAAATGGCTGCCGGCAACACTGGAAGGTGTGACTGATGCAGATGTCGCGCGATATTTCGCGCCGCTGGGGCCGGATGAGTTGGATCTTGGTGGGATATGAGCGCAGATCAACCATTTCGGCCAAGAAACGTAACAAAGCAGGCGAATTCGTTAACGAACTCTACTTCGAAAAGAGGCATGCTTAACGAAATATCAGGATCATTGCTGTAACTCTGTTGAAACTACAACAAAAGTTGAGTGGTGATGGTGATGACAATGACTTATAACGCAGCGCAAGCTGCGAACGAACCTGTGACTGTTGCAGAGTCGTTCGTAAAATCTCTTTCCCTTTTGGAGCAGGCGCATCGCCGTCTCCATGACGTGGTGAAAGACGACCTGGAACGGGGTGGCGAGCGCCATTTGACCGGTGTTCAGGCCCTTCTTCTATATGAAATTGGTGAAGGCGAAACGCCAGCATCTGTTCTGCGATCACGCGGTGCATTTGCCGGGACGAGCCTGTCCTATAACGTCAAGAAGCTTCAAGAAGGTGGCTATTTGAACCAGACCCGCTCTGAGGCTGACAAGCGGACTGTGCGGTTGAAACTGACGGAACGCGGCCTGAAAGTTCGGGCACGGGTTGAGGGTCTGTTTGATCGTCAAGCCAATGCACTTGAGCCTACCGCGAGTGTACGTCCTGATGATCTGACTCAGTTGAACAAGACTGTTTCACGTCTTGAGCGCTTCTGGTCCGATCAAATTCGGTTTCAATTATAGGCCTGATCCTAGGATTATTTGAATTAGCCCTATCGAATACTTGAGACCCTGATAGGTCTAACGAGTGAGAGGGATAAGTCTGATATTACTCCTTGTGCTGCTCCGGCCTTTGGCCTGGGCAGCACCTTGGGTTCAGGATGATGGTGGTTTGTACACCCGCATCGCTGTGGCCAGCGAAGAGATTGAAGGGCTACAGGCATATCGCGGCGATATCTATGCTGAATATGGCTGGACCAAAAACTGGACGCTGACCAGTAAGCTCGAGGCTGTCGCATTTGAGGAAGCACAGGATTTCAATGCGCAAGGTTGGCGGGTAAGCGCGCGGCGCAAGGTTCTCAAGCGCGGTAACTTAGTCGGTTCAATCGAATTCGGTGCGTTGCAGGGGGCAGCGATTAGTGGGCTGAACGGCTGTGAGACAATTGGAGTTGAGATGCGTGCCGGAGCGGCATGGAGCGGCAAGTTACGCAAGATTGATACGTTCGCATTTGCTGAAGCGGCAGGACGGATCCATACAGGTTGCCAGCGTCATCGTTATGCATTGGGCATCGGACAGCGCGCGACCAAGAATATCTGGGTAGTGACGCAAGTCTGGATTGACCGGGGGAGTCAGAACACTAAATCGGACAAGGTCCAGACTGAACTCCTGTGGAAAGGTAAGGTCATTGAGGCATCCATCGGTTATCGCCAGGAATTAGGCGGGCAATTTGAAGAGCAGGGTATATTTATTGCACTGGCGAAGCGATATTGAGGGTGTTCTTGCTATAAAAACCCCGTAAATAGGCGATCATGCCAGATACAAGTCCTAACATAAATACGGCGATTGACCGTCCTGCGCTCGTATCTGGGCTGGAGGCGCTGGAGCAACGTCTGCTTTGGTTGGCCAGTTGGACCATTCACAATGCCAATCACCTGCGTGAAAGCCGCGATGGCCTGAAAGTCGGCGGGCACCAAGCCTCGTGTGCCTCGATCACAACGATTATGACGGCGCTGTATTTCCATGTGTTGGACGCGCGCGACCGGGTTGCGGTGAAGCCGCATGCTTCCCCCGTTCTGCACGCGATAGAATACCTGTTCGGGCGACAGACACAGGAGAATATGGAGCGCTTTCGCGGGCTTGGCGGGGCGCAATCCTACCCCTCGAAAACCAAGGACCAGATACGCGTTGATTTCTCAACCGGGTCGGTTGGGCTTGGTGTTGCAGTGACAGCGTTTGCCAGTCTCGTACAGGACATGTTGCTGGCGCGCGGCCGCGTGGACAAGGCAGACAGCGCTCGCTTCATTGCTCTGATGGGCGACGCCGAACTCGACGAGGGCAATATCTACGAGGCCCTGATCGAGGCTTACAAGCATGACATCCGCAACACTTGGTGGATCGTCGACTATAATCGCCAGAGCCTCGATGCGACCACGCACGAGCGCATGTTTGATCGCTTCGATGACATGTTCGAGACGGCTGGATGGGATGTCGTCACGCTGAAATATGGCAAGCGTCAACGCGATGCCTTTGCGAGACCCGGCGGCGCGCGTTTGCGCAAATGGATTGATGAATGTCCGAATGATCTTTTTGCCGCATTGTCCTATGAAGGCGGCGAGGCCTGGCGCAAGCGGTTGCACAAAGACCTCAAACGATCAGCGAAAACAATCGAACTGGTCGAGACATATTCCGATGATGAATTGTCTAGCCTGATGACGCAGCTTGGCGGACACTGTATCGAGACACTGCTGGAAGCTTATGAGAAAGCTGCAAAAACTGAGACGCCAAAATTCATCATTGCCTATACAGTCAAAGGCCGGAAGCTGCCGTTTCAGGGCCATAAGGATAATCATTCAGGCTTAATGACGCCCAACCAAATGGACGGGCTGCGCCAGAAACTTGGCGTCGCTGAGGGTGATGAGTGGGCGCCACTTGGCGGGCTAGCAGGCAAGCCACTGATAGACGCAAAGGCTGTGCTCAAGCGGGCGAATTGGGGGCAGAGCGCGCCTGTGACAGTGCCTGCGAAAGTGGCGATCCCGGCGCTTGATGCTTTCCCGGATCCCGGCCAGAAAAAGCAATCGACACAAGTCGCGTTCGGCAAAATCCTCAATGATCTCGCCCGTGAAGAGACTGATTTTGTTGGCCGGATCGTGACGACATCGCCCGATGTAACAGTCTCGACAAATCTTGGCGGCTTCGTCAATCGCAAGGGCCTGTTCTCTCGCCATGCCGCTGAAGATGT
The DNA here is from genome assembly GCA_021776655.1 of Henriciella sp. GTDB lineage: Bacteria > Pseudomonadota > Alphaproteobacteria > Caulobacterales > Hyphomonadaceae > Henriciella. The sequence continues at coordinate 20,804 of JAJFFK010000039.1, forward strand.
GTTCCGCAAGCGCAAGATTGCCAGTCCGCAAATCTGGGCGCACTCGCCACGTGGCCAGCATATCGAACTTGGCATTGCCGAGAACAATCTCTTCCTGATGTTGGCGGCGCTTGGCCTCTCGCCCGATCTGTTTGGCGAGCAGCTCTTCCCGATCGGCACCGTCTACGACCCGTTTATCGCACGCGGCCTCGATGCGCTGAATTATGCTTGTTATCAGGATGCGCGCTTCATTCTCGTTGCGACGCCAGCGGGTTTGACACTTGGCCCGGAAGGCGGGGCGCACCAATCCATCACCTCGCCAGTTATTGGCATGGCACAGCCGGGTCTTGTCTATTATGAGCCAGCCTATGGTGATGAGGTTCGGGTGATTTTGCGTGATGGCTTTGATGCGATCCAGCGGACAATTGGTCACTCGACGTATTTACGACTCTCGACCCGGCCACTGGATCAGCCCGTGCGTGAGATGTCAGCTGGCTTTGCAGATGACATTCTGGCGGGGGCTTATTGGGCCAAAGCACCGGGCGACAATAGCGAACTGATCATCGCCTATTGCGGCGCGCTGGCCCCTGAAGCCGAAGCGGCATGGGAGATCATCTTAGAAGACAGCCCCGGCGCGGGTCTCCTCGCCATCACATCGCCAGACAAATTGCACTCAGGCTGGGCAGAAGCGGCTCGTGCGCCTTGGACAGGTGAGGGCGCTCGGGTGAGCCACATTCAGCGTCTCCTCGCAATGGCAAGTAAGGGCGCAGGCCTGATCACGATGATTGATGGCGCGCCGGGCACGCTGTCATGGCTCGGGTCAGTTGATGGACGACGAGTGCGCCCACTTGGCGTTGAACGCTTTGGCCAGACAGGGAACTTGCCAGACCTCTACGCAGAATACCGTCTTGACGCGGATGCTGTTCTCGATGCAGCTGCCAGTTTGCTCGTGCCGTAAAGTAGATGCAACTGGAGATGTCAAAATGAAATACCTGATTGGTGCACTGGCGCTGATTGGACTTGGGTCAATCCTGACCGCACTCATTTTCTATATGCGAATTTCAAGTGGGCCGACAGGTTGCGCGCTTACCGGAGAAGCAATCCGTTATGCTGAACCAGTTTCCGAAGCCCCCGCAGCCAATCGGGATCTGGTCATCAAATTCTACACTGAGGTCATCATTGACGGAAACCTGGATCGCGCTGGTGATTATCTGCGGGCCGATTATATCCAGCACAATCCGGCGGCCGGGCAGGGCCTTGACGGTTTTGTCACCTATTTTGAAGGATTGCACGCAACCCTCGACAAGCGACACGCCACCAGCGCAGGCGAGATCACCATGGCGATGGCCGAAGGTGATCTCGTGACGGTGCACGTAACAACAGTCATCGGCGGCAAGGTCAGTGCGAGCTTCCGCGCCATCGATATCTTTCGTGTCGAAGACGGAATGATCGCCGAGCACTGGGACACGATTCAGGCCTGTGATGCGCGCTCTTCCCTGTTGCTGGCTTTCGCCAGTTGAATCAGTCTTCGGTCTTTGTGGTTTCTGCCATCAGGTAGGCGATGACGGCGAGCCGGTCTTCGGGTTTGCGGACACCGGAAAAGCTCATCTTGTTACCCGGAAGGAAATTGCGTGGACTGGTCAACCATTCATCGAGGAGTTCCGGTGTCCAGATAAAGTCAGCATCGGATACGGCATTTGAGTAGGAAAAGCCTTCAACACTGCCGATCTGGCGGCCAAAAACGCCGTACAGCTTCGGGCCGACAAGATTTTGGCCATCCGCTGTGACGGTGTGGCAAGATTGGCAAAGTTTAAATGTACGGCGCCCACGCGCATAATTTGCCCCATTATAAGGCGCAGGCAAAGCGGCAAACTCTGCCGCTGGACCAGCATCAGGCGCAGTGATTGGTGAGGATGCGGGTGTAACTGTCGAATTTTCAACAGTATTTTCAGAAGCGTCATTAGATGGAGATTCGCTTCCCCCACACGCGGCAATGAATAATATAGAGGCCGCAACGGCGACTGAGGGTTTTGAAAAAATCATTATAAAACGGTCCTTTAGCGCATTTTCGTAAATCATATTGAACTGGTTTTGCCTTGCAGAAAAGGGGTGGAATGATCACACCCAGGCTGCGGAGACCGTCGATATAGGAGTGGAGACAAAGCTGGGACGCATCCTGTAGCAAAAACAGGGATTTAAGGCGGATATTAACCATAAGCACGTAGCTTTAACTCACATAAAAAAATAATGGTGAGTAAAATGGATTGGGCAAAGAATGGGCTGACCGTATTAGCGGCAGCCCAGGTGGTGACGGTATCTACCGTTCCGACCCGCTTCGGCTGTGAGGCCGGTGCTGGTAAATTTCACAAAATCGATACAGTGCGCAACTTGCGGACTGTGATATGGGTTTCAGGCGACGCTGATGCGTTCCTGACCGCAATATTGATGGCCGCTTAGGCCAACTGATTTGCCCTTTTGGGCCTTCAGATGAGATTGCGTTCGAACCTTCCCGTGGCGGCAATTGCTGCCTTGCTCGGCCCTCTTTGGGGGGCAGAGGCTCAAACTGTTGCGCCTGCCGCACCAGCAGAGGCCGCTGTGGATGGCGCTCTTTCACTCACTGACAATGGCGTTGAGGATGTGTCTACTCCTGTTGTGAATACAGGCAATACCGCGATATCCGAAGCTATAGAGGCGGCGCCGGAGGCCGCTTTGTCGATTGAGCTTCTGGATATGATCATCGAGGATGAACTGACATCCGTGCGTACGCGCGAGCGCGCGGGCGGCGAGCGCGAGTATGACCTCGCTGATATCGCCAAAGCCCTGCGCAGCCAGATCGAAATTCAGGATACGATACTGGCCTATCACCGCTTTCAGGACGGTACATGGATGTCGATCAACATGGCCGATGGCAAAGTCCGGTCGAACAAGATTGTCCTCGGAAAACTGCCCGATTTCGAACCACGTGAGCAAGCTGACAGCTGGATCAGCCTGAATGCGGTTTCGGTAATGTCTGGAACGCATGTCTCTGAAGATGGCCAAGGCCGAACGGTTCTGACGCTGGATCAGCAGTTAAAGCCACAATTCGGGCTGGAACTGTGGGTCTCCGGGGCGCCGATTGACTCATTTGGCAATGAAGCACGTACGATTGGCCCGGTTCTACTCGTGCCATTGGAGCCAATTGTTGAGGCGCTCGGCCATCAATTGACTGTATCGAACGGTTTTGTGACGGTCCGACGGACGCAGGACCAGGCGGAAATCCAACTCGAACTGGCCACCGGGCTCGTTTCGGTCAATGGCACGCCGCGCGGGATTACGCCGGATATGCAGTTTGCAGAGGGCGATACGCTGCTGCTGCCATTCTCTGCTGTAGAAACCCTGACCGGGACGCATATCAAGCTGGCTCCGGGCTCAAACCGGGTCGATGTTCGCCTCGACGACCGCCTCAACAGCACAGCTTTGCCAGGTGAAGCGATTTCTGATGAGGTCAGGAATACACCGTTCACAGCTGAGGCGTTGAGCTTTGAATTGAGTGACCGTGGTCCAATAAAGGCAGAGTTTACAAGCCATTGGGGCGGGTACAATAGTCGCGCGCGCATCGAAACGAATGGCGGATTGCAAGACCTGTCCAATAGCCAGCCGGCCTGGGCATCGGTTGATATTCAATCGCTGACCGGATGGGCCGCAACGCTTGGTGATTATAACGCAAATTATCGGGAATTGGCTGGCGTTGGGCAAAACCGCCTGCGCGGGGCGTCGTGGCGGACCCAAAAGCCGAGCGGGACAATCATCGCAATCGCTGCAGGTGTTCCCCTCTCAGGCACAAAAATCGAGAGTGAACGCCTGGCAGTACCGCAATTTGGCGGCTTTGCAGGCGGTGCACGCCTGATCTCTGGTGATCAGAGCCAGGATATCGGGATCGCAGCGAGCATCAAAGAGGATGGCAAAACCGGCTTGGTGGTTGTCGGTGGGCAGAAGCGCTTTGATTTCCGCGATTCTGATACCGGTTTGCAGTCGGTCTATATCGCTGCGGATGTTGGTGTCTTTACGGGCGAGGCCAGCGGCGCAGACATTCGTGCGCGGGCCAGTGCGAACTATGCTGTGTCGCCTCAATTGGGTGTAACGGCAACGACATCATATGACGGCGAGAAGTTTCTGTCCGGGGCAGGCCGAAGCGAATTTGCCAACGTGTTTGACCAGCGCGTTGGTGCGAGGACCGCCGTTTCGGGGTCTGCATATTGGCGCAGTGAGGAACCTTGGGGCGTGCTCAACCGTGTATCGGTGGGTACGCGGGCCGCATGGACCCATCAGGGCGGCGATACCGATACGACAGCCACCACCCTTTCCGCCTCGCTAAATACCCAAATTGGCGAACGCGGTCCGACTGTTTCTGCAACCCTGGTCAATTCGAATGAAGACCAGGCAGGCCAGAATGTCAGTTCCACCAGCCTGCGTATTCGCACGTATCAGCGGTTCGATTGGGGGTCGGTCACGGCGTCTTACGTCAATTCGAAAGTTGCTGGGGCAGATGCAACCCAGCAGCTAGTCGCCTCCGTACAAGGGCAAGCCTGGCGTAAAGGCTTCAAGAATGGTGCAAATGTTACGCTCGCGCCGACCGCAACGCTGAACTGGACGGGTGAGGACACGATTGTTCGTGCTGGCGCAAGCCTTGCGTTTGATGCTGGCCGGGCTTTGGGTGAGCGCTTGCGTCTTACGGGGCGCTTGTCGGCCTTGTCAGACTTTGACGCTGACGCAGCAGGCACACGTTATTATGCCAGTTTGCAGGCCCGATACCGGATTACGCGCAATATTGAACTGGCGGCGATCTATTCAGACGACTTTAGCGGCAATAATGACGTGTCGCTCGCGTTGCGTGGGGTTGTAAAATTCAATGAGCCCCGCCGTCATCGCATACCCGATAGTGGCAAAGGCATTCTGACGGGGCGGGTCTATCTGGATCGCAATCGCGATGGCGTGCGCCAGCCGGATGAGCCGGGCATTGGCGGCGTCAGAGTTGGCGTTCGTGGCACCGGACTGAGCCTGAATGCCAATCGCGACGGGCAGTTCACTATTCAGAATATCAAACAGGGTCTGTATACGGTTACTGTAAATAAACGCAGCCTGCCATTGGGATATATGGTGGCAGAAGACGCAGAGCCGCATGTCACAATAGGCGATGCACGGCGCACCGATGTTGACATTCCAATCATTCTGTCAGGGCAGGTGCGCGGCGCTATCTTTGTTGATGACAATGCCAATGGGTATACGGATGTTGGAGAAAAAAGACTTGAAGGTCAGTGGGTTAGACTGATATCTGCATCCGGCGATGAGCCTATGATCATTCAATCAGCCTCATTTGGTCAGTATGGTTTTGAAAACGTCAAGCCAGGCCAATACCGGCTTGAAGTCATGATCGCTGGTGTACCGATTGTGCACGAAATCGAGGTCAGTGATGAAGACCCATTCGTGGTTCATGCGGTTCCGGTGCCGCCCGACATCTTGGCAGGTGGAGGTGGCATAGACTTGTCAGGCGAAATTATCGGTGATGCATAAAAAAACCCCAGCGCAGGCTGGGGTTTTTGTTTAGCGGGTGGGTTGCGGACTATTCGTCATCATCCTTGAGCAGGTCTTCTTTGCTGACGGTATTTTCCTTGACCATCGCCGTTTCCAGAATGTGGTCAACAACCTTGTCTTCGTAGATCGGCGCGCGCAGCTGGGCCATCGCATTGGCGCTCTTTTGGAAGAACTCAACGACTTCACGTTCCTGACCGGGGAAGTTGCGGGCTTCAGCGATCAGCGCTTGCTGAACTTCGGACTCGTCAATTTTAATCTCGGCGACCCGGCCAATCTCAGCCAGGACAAGACCAAGACGAACCCGCCGCTCGGCGATGGTGCGGTATTCGGCTTTCAGCTCGTCGTCGGACTTGCCTTTATCCTCCTCGGCGGCGCGGCCAGCATCCATTTCAGCGGTCAGTTGCTGCCAGATCTGATCGAACTCGGCTTCGACCATTTTTGGTGGCAGATCGAAATCATGCTTGTCGTCGAGCGTATCAAGCAAGTTACGCTTGGCTTTGGCACGTGAAGCGGTTGAAAACTCGGTCTGAATTTGCTCGGTGACAACTTCTTTCAGCTTGTCCAGCGACTCAAGCCCGAGGCCTTTGGCGAAATCCTCGTCCACGTCTGGCGTCTTCGGGGCGCGAACTTCGTGGACCTTGACCTCGAAAATGGCCTCTTTGCCAGCCAGGTGTTCTGCCTGATAACCTTCAGGGAAAATCACTTTGACTTCAACCTCATCACCGGTCTTGGCACCAATAAGCTGTTCTTCGAAGCCTGGAATGAAACTGTCAGATCCAAGAACCAGAGTGTGGCCTTCGGCGCTACCGCCCTCAAATGGTTCACCCTCAAGCTTGCCAAGGAAGTCCATAACGACGGCATCGTCTTTACGCGCCTTTGCGGTTTTTCCGCGCTTGTCGTATTTTTGGTTTGCTTCGGCGATCTGGCCCAAGCGCTCGCCGATTTCATCGTCGGTGATCTCGGCAACAGGCCTTTTGATCGTCAGCTTCTTGATGTCGGCAGGTTCAAAGTCGGGCATGATGTCGACATGCATGTGATAGGACAGATCTGCGTTACCAGAGAGCACCTCTTCCATGTCGCTTTCCATGTGCATTTCCGGTTGCCCAGCAGGGCGCACGTCTGAGTCTTCGATTGCCTTGGCGCTGGTTTCCTGAACCATCGCCTCGACGACTTCGCCCATGATTGATTTGCCATACATTTTGCGCACATGCGTGGTGGGTACTTTACCAGGCCGGAACCCTTTCAGGTTCATTTGCGGCCGCATCTCTTCGATCCGATCAGTCAGGCGTTTCTGCAAATCTGCAGCAGGTACGCTGACTTTGTACATCCGGCTGAGGCCTTCGGAAGTTTCGACACATTCCATTTGGAGCATTCCTTCGTTCGGGCCAGGACCCGTGTTTGTCGACAAGCAAACGCCATTTCAGGCGAACTGTGATCTCTGAAACGGCGGTCTATAGGGCAGGTAAAGCGCCCTGTCCACGTGTTGTCACTGTGCTTTTACAGGGATTATGAAAGTAGGGGGTTGAGGGCGCGTGATTGGCCCGCTAAACGGCCTCTTCGAACTGCGTGCGGATATGACGGAATTGGTAGACGTGCCAGATTTAGGTTCTGGTGTCGCAAGGCGTGTGGGTTCGAGTCCCTCTATCCGCACCATTTAGTTCTCGAAGAGATTTCAACCGCTTGTGCGGCGATGGCTGAGTGTGCCCGTTTTCATTGCGTGTTGGCCTGCATTTTGCTAGGTTAAGATATTGTTGAGCAATATGGTGCGGCACGATGAGCCAGATGAATAAATCAGGTGGTGTAAACGAGACTTTCAAGCAAGATCCTGTGCTCGACTACAGGGTATGGTCGAATGAGACTGAAGCTGACGAAAAGACACCCTTGCGACCGCTACAGATGCGGCAGATCAATGAGGAAGAAGCGGTATTATCCAGCGAGTCGATGCTCGCAACGATTGGGTTCTTATTGGCGCTCGTTCTGGTCGGGTTTATTGGTGGATATTCATTGCGTGGGAACGCGTATGCGGCAGTAAATACGAGCGCGACATCTGTGATGCCTCTAACCGATCTGACGCCGCCAGTAGGCCTGGATGATGATAGTAATCGTAGCAAGCTGATTGCCGTGCTTGGGTCGAATGCTCCAGATGAGCTTCTGGCGTTCAATACTGCGAATGATGGTAATATGACAGCCTTGGTTCGGTTGCATGACACCAGTGAAGCAAGCGCCGACAGCGTGAGCCTGCTGACGATCGATGAGAATGGCAGTGTACACGAGCTAACCCGATTTGATGCACTCGAAATGCGCGCAAGCGATGTAACATCGTTAAGTGACGGTCGGTTGGTGACAGCCACATTGCGGGCGGGGGTGGTCAATATTGAAAGCCTCGATCGTGAAGGAGGCAATCGCTGGGGCCATGGCTATGACGTACCTGCAGAACACCTTGCCGAGGTTAAGGTTGTTGCATTCCCCGCCGGGACAGCCACGGTTGGACCTTCCAAGCAGCTGGATCAGGTCCGCCTGACTTTTCTGGGTCTGGATGGTGAACTTATCTGGCAGCGCTCATTCGTGACGAATTCCGATGCCCCTGATTTTTGGTTAAAGACGGGTGCCAATGGCAGTGTATTACTGGCGGTTCGCAGCCCGGATACTTCAACCACTGCCAGTCACATATTGATGCGGATTGATGGTCAGGGCCGCGAGATCTGGAGTGTTCCGGTTGATATTAGCACAGGCGGCGCATTGTCTGGCCTGGTCGCGACCAGCGAAGGCGGCGCTTACTTGCTGACTACTGGGCCAGTCTCGTCACTGACACGGTATGACGCAAAAGGCGCACCGGCTTGGGATGTTCTGATGCCACAGGCACAGCACTTTAGCGATATTCACCTGCTGGCAACCGCGCAGGACGAAGCCGTGATCGCAACATCATATGCGCTGGGGAATGAGCGGCTTGATATATGGATTGAGCAGCGCAACCAATATGGCCAGCAAATAGGGGAGATCAATTTCAGTTTGCCGGGTTTGAGCTCAATCGGCGCTGTATCTGAAGCATCTCCGGGCCGTTATCTGCTGGCCGGTAGCATCATGCCTGAGCAATTCGAAGACAGCGACGTTTTCATCAAATCATTTGAATTCGAGCCAGTGTTGCGGCCAGCTGAGCGTGTTGTCGTTTCATTGGTTCCGGAACCTGCATATGAGCGTTTAGCCCGTGTCGAAGAAGAGGTGCTGAGCCGCACACCTGAGATCGAATTGGCTGAAACGGACACTTCCGGTTCGTTCACAGAGGCAGTTGAAGTTACCGAGACGACGCGGAACACACCAGTGGTTCTTGCTGTGGTTGAGCCTGCTCCGGCACTGAGTGATACAGCCGATGTCACCGCTATTAGCAGCTTCATTGCGAATGACGGAACAGTGACGAATGTTTCAATCGAAGGCGAACAAGTGCTGACTGTGCAATGCCGGTTTTCTTGCCTGGAGGCTGGAAACTCCACCACAGCCTTCCCGATGTGGCGGGCGATAACGGCATTAAAGGGTGATTTCAGTTTAGGGCTAAGTGCGCAGCACGAGCTAACTTGCCAGGCGGCGGGTGGGCGTATGAACCCTGTTTCCAAACCAGATTGCGGTGGCTTCTAAGGCCAGGGTGCGGGACTTACCCGCCTGAGATTGGTTGAATAAATAAGAGCGCAACCTCAACAGGTGCGCTCTTTTTTGTTGCTTGGACTTCGGCAGGCCTAGCCCATGGTCGGAATGATGAAGGCCTGGTCGCCAATGTCGCCACCACCTTCCGCAGGAGAGGGCCAGCGCTGGGTGATGGTCTTGATCTTGGTCCAGAATTTCACGCCTTCCGGGCCGTGCTGATTGGTGTCGCCAAAGGCTGAGCGTTTCCAACCGCCAAACGTGTGATAGCTGACCGGGACCGGGATCGGCACATTGATGCCGACCATGCCGACATTCACTTGCGCCGCAAATTCGCGCGCCACGCGGCCATTGCTGGTAAAGATCGCTGTGCCGTTGCCGTATTGGTGGTTGGAAGGAAGACGAACCGCCTCCTCAAGCGTTTCAGCGCGGATGACTTGCAGAACGGGTCCAAAGATTTCTTCTTCATACGATCTCATACCCGGTTTGACGTGATCGAACAAAGACGGGCCGATAAAATAGCCATTCTCGTGGCCTTGCAGCGTGTGGCCGCGTCCATCGAGCTTCAGTTCAGCGCCTTCATCGACGCCCATTTGGATGTAGTTTTCGACCTTGGCCTTGTGCGCGGCGGACACAACCGGGCCGTAATGCGCGTCCGCGTCAGTTGAGGTGCCGATCTTGAGGGCGCGGGCGGCGTCGAGCATGCGTTCGACAAACTCGTCGCCGGTTTTCTGACCGACCGTGACAGCCACGGGCAGCGCCATGCAGCGCTCGCCAGCTGAGCCATAGGCCGCGCCGACAATGTCTTTGACCGCCTGTTCCATATTGCAATCGGGCATGATAATGCCGTGATTTTTCGCCCCGCCCATCGCTTGAACGCGTTTGCCGTGAGCGGTGCCGGTGGCGTAGACATATTGCGCGATATCGGACGAGCCAACGAAGCTCAGCGCTCTGACAGCTGGATGGGTGAGCAGGGCGTCGACTGAGATTTTGTCGCCATTGATCAGGTTGAGAACGCCCTCTGGCGCGCCCGCTTCATGGAGCAGCTCAACCAAACGCAGCGGTACCGATGGGTCTTTCTCGCTTGGCTTCAGGATGAATGTATTGCCGCAAGCGATAGCAACCGAAAACATCCAGCACGGGATCATGGCCGGGAAGTTGAACGGGGTGATGCCCGCTACGACGCCGAGCGGTTGGCGCATTGAATAGACATCAATGCCGGGGCCTGCGCCCTCGGTATATTCGCCCTTTTGCAGGTGCGGGATGCCGCAAGCGAACTCAACCACGTCAATACCGCGCTGAACGTCACCTTTACTGTCAGCGACGACTTTGCCGTGCTCAAGAGAGAGGAGTTCGGCCAACTCGTCGATATGGTCTTCAAGCAGGCGCTTGAAATTGAACAGGACGCGGGCACGGCGCTGCGGGTTGGTTGCCGACCAGGCCGGGAAAGCAGCTTGCGCACTGGCGACAGCGTCGGCGACTTCGGCTTCGGTCGCGAGTTGTACGCGCGCTTGAACCTCGCCTGTATTGGGGTTGTAGATGTCGCTGAAGAGGCCGGACGTGCCGGTGACTTGGTTGCCGCCGATGAAGTGTGGGATCTCGCGCATCGCGCTGCCTCCTGAAATGGATTTCCGAGTTTGATCTCAGATCGCGCATTCAGGCAGGCGGCGCAAGCTTTGTTTGGAGCTAACCGAGTATGGCGACCGTGGCATCAGACTGGAAGCCATTGAAGTCGGTGGCAAGGGCTTGGCCATAGGCACCGAGATGGCAAATCTCGATCCAGTCACCTTCCTGGATGTCGGCAGGCAGAGCAAACGGCCCTTCCATCATGTCGAGGCTGTCGCAGGTTGGCCCGAAGAAGCGGAACTCTTCTAATGTATCGGAACGTTCCTCTGCCGTGTGCAGCTTGGTTGGATATTTCCAGCTACACTGAGCGGCATCGAACAGTGAGCCATAGCTGCCATCGTTGAGGTACAGGGCTTTGCCCTTGCGCAATTCAACGCGTGCGAGAGTGGAGCCGCCTTGGGCGCAGAGGGCGCGGCCCGGTTCGCCATAAATTGTGATATCTTTGAAGCCGTTGGCGGTCAGCGCGGTTTGGATTGTCTCGAAATAATCTGCCATAGGCGGCGGCGTCATACCGGGATAGGCGACCGGGAAACCACCGCCGCAGTCGAGGCTGTCAATCGTGATGTCCGCTTCGTTGAGGAGGTCACGCACATAAGCGATTGTGCGCTCATAGTCGGCCGTATCCATGCACTGGCTACCGACATGGAAGCTCAGGCCGAGATGCGCCGTGTGTGGTCGTGCAAGCCGTAGCAAGGCAATGGCTTGTCTGCGTGTTGCGCCGAATTTTCCTTCGAGTGGCATTGCGGCGGCTCCGCTAGAGATAGCGAGGCGTAAATGAAGTTTCAGGTTGCCGGCGTGATCTGTCTCAGTGAGGATTTTAGTCAGCTCTGCTTCGCAGTCGAATGCCATGTCACGTACGCCCACACGGTAGGCGTGGCGGATGGTCTGCCGCGATTTGACCGGGTGCATCAGGAATAGCTGCGCGTCCTTGGCGATCGACTGGACCAGATCAATCTCGCGGATGGAAGCGACATCAAAATTGCGAATACCAGAGGCCCAGAGTATTTTTAGGACAGCCGGGTGCGGGTTGGCTTTGACGGCGTAAACGACTTGACCAGGGAAGCCGGTCAGGAAGGTTTCTGCCGCCGCTGCGATAACTTGCGGGTAGAGCAGGTGGATCGCGTCGTCACCTTGATAGGTGGCAATCACCTGTTCAACCGTGTTGAACGCGGGCAGACCGGAGGGGCGGTCAAAATCTGGAAGCAAGGCAGGTTGCGCGAGGCGCGAAGCATTTGAAGAAAACATGGCATTCAAGGTCCGGGAATGGGCGGGCGGGGCCGCTCAAAAACGTTCAGACGCGCCTGTCAGGCGTCTGGCTCAGGTCGGGTCGACGGGCTAGAACAGCCCGCTGCGCCTGCTATATTCAGCCAAGGCAGCCATATAATTGGCGTCCTTGGCAAGGGTCCAAAGCAAAGTGGCTGTGTCGAAAGCGACATCTGTCTTTTGGAAGGGTGTCGCAGAAGCGCACTGGTGATGGGTCATCCAAATATCCTCAACAAGCAATACCAGACATCTGGCACTGAAAGGGAAGACAATTGGGCTAACTCGTACTGACGGCGTTCGGCCCGTCGTAGCTCGCTTACTTGTCAAAGGCGCACATAGGGTTGAGCGTGCGTCCGGTCAAGCACGTTTTTGCGGGCATATCGCAAAGGTCACCCCAGCCCAAGATGTTGGATGACCTACAGATCAGGCTGGGGCATTGGCTTTGCTAGCGAGACCACCAGCCGCGTTTTTTCTTCTTTGTCTTGGTGCTGGTTTCGAGCACGGGCTCGGTCGTGATCGGTGCAGCCGGTTTTGTCGTCTCGGCTGGCGCTGTAACCGGGGTTTCTTCCGGTTTGGCGGGTTCAGCTTCAGCGGCAACTGTTTTTCCGCGTCGCCGGCGTTTGGGCTTTTCGGCAGGGGCCTCTTCAGCTTCTGTCTGTTCAGCTGCGACGGGCTCTACCTCGACAGGTGCGGCTTCTTCAGAAACCGCATCGATCTTCGTTGTCGTCGCTGTTTCTTCAGCTGGCGTGGTTGCCTCTTCACCATCACTTTTGTTGCGGCGTCTGCGTCTGCGCCGGCGCTTCTTGGGGCCCGCGCCATCTTCGCTGTCACCGGTTTCGGCGGTCGGGTCGTTGTTTTCTGAGGCAGGCCCAGCTTTTACCTTCGCTTGCGGGGTTGCAACAGGTGCTGCGGTCAGTCCACCGTCTTCAGCGACCGGAAGGTCGGGTTGTTCGTCGGCGAGCAAGGATGTGACACTGACAGCCAGTCCATCAAGCAATGCACCGCCATCGCTAGGTGGTGCACCTGGATCAACGACGTCACCATCGCGTTTGCGTTTGCGTCCACCTCTGCGGCCTCGACGACGGCGTTTGCGTGGCCCACCATCTTCGCTGTCCTCTTCGCCACGCTCCGGTCTGGGCTCGCTTACCTCGATCTCGGTGTCTTCTTCCTCGTCTGCTTCCGGCAGAAGGTGATCATCCTTGTCGCCCTCCATGAAGTCTGCACGGTTGAATTTCTTGCGCCCTCTCCCCCGGGATGACTTGTCTGCTACCATCTCGAAATCGCCTGGTATCATGGACGCAGCTGATTTTATGGCGATGGTAAAACCGGCATCATCCTCAATTGCAGCGATCGCGTCGCGCTTTGAATTGAGGAGATAGAGTGCGACTTCTGTTGGCGCTGTGACCGTCATTCCTGACAGACCGCCACCGGCTGCGCGGGCCTCTATTGCACGCAGCAATTGCAACGCGGAGGATGGGACGGAGCGGCGACGACCGGTGCCGTCACACGCATCGCATTTTGCCGACGTCGCCTGCAAGACACCTGCCCGGCGACGTTGCCGAGAGATTTCCATCAGACCAAATTGCGAAATACGGCTGTTCTGAACCCGTGCTCGATCAAGACTTAGACACTCTTTCATTTTCTTTTCGACGGCGCGGTTATTCTTGTTCTCGTCCATGTCGATAAAGTCGATCACAACCAGTCCGGCCAAATCACGCAGTCGCATCTGGCGGCAAGCTTCTTCAGCGGCTTCGAGATTGGTGCGCAGCGCAGTTTGTTCGATACTGCGCTCCTTCGTTGATTTACCTGAGTTCACATCAATTGCGACGAGCGCCTCAGTTTGATTGATGACGAGATAGCCGCCCGACTTCATTTGAACGGTCGGGTTGAAAACCGAATCAAGCTGGGCTTCGACGCCCTCAGACACAAATAATGGCGCTGATGCGGTCCAGCGTTTCACTTTGAGGGCCTGTGTTGGCATCAGCGTTTTCGCGAGATCCTTGGCCTCTCGATAGGCTGCATCGCCATGTACGATGACTTCCTTGATTTTACTATCGAACATGTCCCGCATCGCGCGATGGACGAGACCGCCTTCTTCGTGAATTTGCGCCGGGGCCATCGAATCAAGTGTCTTGGCGCGGATCTTCGCCCACAGCTTTTGTAGGTAATCATAGTCGCGGCTGATCTCGGCTTTGGTCCGCTTGGCGCCTGCGGTTCGCACGATCAGGCCCATGCCTTTTGGAACCTCAAGTCCTTGCATGACCGTCTTCAATCGCTTGCGGTCATTGCCACTTGGAATTTTGCGGGAAATGCCGCCGCCCCTTGGCGTGTTGGGCATCAGCACAGAGTAGCGACCCGCGAGGGACAGATAGGTCGTCAGAGCCGCGCCTTTATTGCCGCGCTCCTCTTTGACAACCTGAACCAGAAGCACTTGCCGACGGCGAATGACTTCCTGAATTTTATAGCGGCGATGCGCAGATGAGGTGCGGGACTTGCGCGGTGTACGTTGGCGGCGTGCGGCTTTGGCAGATGGCTTTTTGTCATCGTCCTCAGTCGCCTCTGGCGCGTCGGTTGCGCCCGTGGCTTCGCCGTCATTTGTGCCTGAGTCGCCCGAGTCGTCTGCGTCGTCGCCGGACGCTTCAGCAGTATCCGCTTGATCGACCTCGTCATCATCGTCGTGATCGAGGTCATCATCTTCGCCATCATCGAGGTCGTCTTCGTCAGCTTCGGCGGCTTCACGCGCGGCTTCTTCGATCAGCGCGTCGCGGTCTTCTTGAGGAAGTTGATAATAGTCCGGGTGGATTTCGCTGAAAGCAAGGAAGCCGTGACGGTTGCCACCATATTCAATGAAACAGGCCTGTAGAGATGGCTCTACGCGGGTAACTTTTGCAAGATATATGTTGCCGCGAAGCTGTTCATTTCCAGTCGTTTCAAAATCAAAATCTTCAACGCGAGTATCGTTGACGAGGGCGACACGGGTCTCTTCCGGGTGGACCGCGTCGATCAGCATTTGCTTGTTCATTGTAAAGTGCCTTGAAAGCTGGCGGCGCTAAGGCTTGCGCATATGGCAAACCATGGCGAAGCACGCCAGAGAGAGTATTTTTTGGGACAGGGCGCGTACCAACCGGGCCAGACTTCAATCGAAGTCGGTGTGTGGTTTTGAATATGGCAGCCTGTAAGCTCATAGTCTATCCGTTCCGGGGTGGGCATTGTGCAGGAGGTTAAGCCTGTTCACTGGCCCATCGGGGATTCTGTTAGTCCCCAAGGTTTTGGGGTACATTCACTACATGCCCCTTAAACCGTTCAATTAAAAGAGCCTATTTGCGGGGCGAATGATGAATATAAACATCATCGCGGTAAATCTGCGATTAAGACTGGGTCTGGCAAAGAGATCAGGATAGGAATTCGTCACGTCGACGATACCAAGTTGGGTAAGTTTGAATATGCCGATTGTGCGTATGATTATTGTAATGGCCTGTATGGTCTGGCTCTCTGTCGAGATGTCGGCACAGATTCAGTCTGTCGGGATTGCAGGTGATGGCGAGATTACGCGAATCACCGTGATTTCTGATGCCGCACTGAATGGCGATGCCTTTTTGGGCGAAGGCGACAGAGGCCGAACAATTCAGCTGGTTCCGGAAGTTTATCAACTTGGCAGCGATCCTTATTTCGGTGAGCCCACGGGGGGGGTCTCTGCTTACGTGCTCGATCTCGATCGAATCACTTTCGAACTCGACCGGCCGATGATGATTGTGCGCAAATTGGTGCTGCCTCCGACCGGGCGGGAAACCCGTTACCGCTATATACTGGATTTAGCACGGGTCTCTGAGGCCAGGTATTCGCATGCCGCCGCCAGTGATACCCGACGCATGGCAAGGGTCGAGACCGCACCAAAGCCAGTTGAGATCGCGGCAATAGCTGCGGTCACCCAAGTGGTGGCATCCCCGCCGACATCCAAACCACCGAATCTGGGGCAGGGCCCCATAGGTGATGCCCGCCCGCGTCATGTGGTTGTGATTGATCCAGGGCATGGCGGCAGGGATCCCGGAGCGCTGGCTGTTTCCGGCGGCGAAGAAGCTGATATTGTCTTGAAAACGGCCCTAGTATTGAGGGACGCACTAGCCCGCGATTCGCGCTACGATGTTCGGCTCACTCGCGAAACAGATGTCTATATCGAGCATGAAGATCGCGTTTCCATGGCCCGGAACTGGGGCGCGGATCTCTTCATTTCACTACACGCAGACGCGGCGGGAAATGCGGGCGTGTCAGGTGCCACAGTCTATACGATATCAACCCGTGGTGAGCGGCGGATTGAGGGCACGGCTGACAAGTATGGCTGGGAACTGCCGATTGAAGATGGCACGTCTGATGATGTGTCTGGCATATTGGAGGATCTGATCATGCGGGAAACCAAGTCGAATTCGGAGATCTTTGCTGAGTTTGCGGTCCCTGAATTGGCTGAAGCGGGACCTTTGGTACGTAATACACACCGCCAGAAAAACCTGTTTGTCTTACTCGCCCCGGATGTTCCGGCCGTATTGATCGAAATTGGATTTTTGACCAATCGAAGCGACGCTAGACGGTTGAAGTCAAAACGTGGCCGGCGCAAATCGGCCGATGCGATCAAGCGCGCAATCGACACATATTTCGATCGTCAGGACTTTTTACTGGCGTCGAACTGACAGGGTCGCCTTTCGCGCGTTCGATTCGCGCCTTAGTCTCGCCGTGAAAGCATGTGATTCACAAGCTGAATCGCGACGAAAGAAAGAGAGCCGTCGATGTGGCAAGCCGTTAAGCAGCGCGTGTTTACCTGGAAATTCCTGATCTGGACGGTTTTGACCGGCGTGGTTCTGTTTCTGATTGCGGTGATCGCATTCATGATCTGGATGGCGGCGCTTGGGCGGACTGTGCCATCGGTTCAGAAACTGGCAGAGTACAATCCGCCGGTGACATCCCGTGTACACGCCGGTGATGGCACGCTGATCTATGAATTTGCCGACGAGCACAGAGTCTTCGTGCCATATGAAGCCATTCCTGAACATGTCGTGCAAGCGTTTGTGTCGGCTGAGGACAAAAAATTCTTCACCCATGGCGGGCTTGATTATGTCGGCATGCTGCGCGGTGTCCTGAACACGGTGAAGAATAAAATTTCTGGCAACGGTGGGATGCAGGGCGGGTCAACAATCACTCAGCAAGTTGCTAAGAATATGCTTCTGACCAATGACCAAACCATTGTACGCAAGGCGAAAGAGGCGATTGTCGCCCGGCGGATGGAGAAGGCGTTCTCAAAAGAGCATATTATCGAGCTTTACCTGAACGAGATTTATCTTGGCGGGCGATCTTATGGCGTCGGGTCGGCCGCGTTGAATTATTTCAATAAATCATTGCCTGAATTGGATTTGTCAGAGGCTGCTGTGTTGGCGTCACTGCCAAAGTTCCCAGGTCGCGTGAACCCATATACGAACCCAGAACGTGTTCTGATACGCCGGGATTATGTGCTGAACCGCATGGCGCTCGATGGCTATATCACCCAGGAACAAGCCGATGAAGCCAAGCTGAAACCACTAACCACGACCAAGCGTCTACGCGGACCAGAATATGCGGCAGCGACCTATTTTGTTCAGGAACTGCGCCGTGAATTGATCGACCAATATGGCGAAGAAGAATTGGAGCAAGGTGGCTTTTCGATACGCACAACGATTGATACCAGACTTCAGCTTGCAGCTCAGGATGCATTGCAGTTTGGCCTGGAGACTTATGACCGGCGTCATGATTATCGCGGCCCATTGAAGACTTTGGATGCCGGTGCAGTTGATGTTCTAACTCAACTGAATGCGATTACACTTCCAGGCGGCTATGGCAGTTGGGAACGTGCGATGGTTCAGAGCCGGAATGATCGTGGTGCAAGGTTGATGTTGAGTGATGGTGCCGAGACGAGCATCCCAATTGAAGATATTGAATGGGCAGAAACATATGTGCGTCCGGGTGGCGGAACCGGACTTCGCTCAGGCGATGTGATCTTTGCCAAAGTAACCCGAACCATGTTGAACGCCGAAGAAAGTGCCGCTGGTATCGAGGGTGAAGCGGCAGATGATGATCAAACGAGTGCACCCGCTGAACCGATCATGGTTCCGACCGGTCAAGCGGAGCTGAAGCAGATACCGGAGCTTGATGGTGCCTTGGTTGCGATTGATCCACATACGGGCCGGGTCCTCGCGATGATGGGCGGTTATTCGTTCTTC
Source organism: Henriciella sp. (assembly GCA_021776655.1). Taxonomy (GTDB): domain Bacteria; phylum Pseudomonadota; class Alphaproteobacteria; order Caulobacterales; family Hyphomonadaceae; genus Henriciella. The sequence goes on from JAJFFK010000039.1 coordinate 39,118, forward strand.
AAAAGCTCATTCAATCGCGTGACACAGGCGCGGCGCCAACCGGGATCATCATTCAAGCCGTTCGTCTATGGCGCAGCACTTGAGCAGGGCTATACGCCAGCGACGCTTATTCTCGACTCCCCTTACGTCTATTATGACGAGCATACTGGCGAGGTCTGGAAACCTACCAACTATTCCGAAGGTCGCAGCTATGGTGAAGTAACCATGCGCACCGCCCTGGAAAAATCCTATAATCAGGTGACCGCTCGGGTTGCGACTGACATTGGTATGGAGGCGGTGTCGGAATTTGCCGAGCGGTTTGGCGTGTACGATAATCTTCCGCCCTATCCAGCCATGTCACTTGGCTCAGGCGAAACCAGCCCGTGGCGGATGGCCAAAGCATATGCCGCCTTTGTGAATGGCGGGAAAGAAGTCACGCCGACATTGCTTGACCGGGTACAGGATCGGCAAGGCAATACACTCTATCGACATGACCAGCGGGTCTGTGAAGGCTGCACAGCGCCAAGTTGGAATGGCGAAGGCCCGCCGCGGCTTGCTGACGGTCGCCAGCAGCTGGTGGATCCGATCATTGCGTATCAGATCGTGCATATGCTCGAAGGGGTCGTGGAGCGTGGCACAGGTCGGCGCGCAAGACGGGTCGGTAAGCCACTCGCTGGCAAGACGGGCACCACCAACGATTATATCGATGCGCTTTTCTACGGCTTTTCGCCTGATCTGGTCGTCGGGATTTGGATGGGCTTTGACGAACCCAAAACCCTCGGTGAAAATGAAGGCGGTGGTTCGGTTGCGGGGGTTGTCTTTACTGAGTTTATGGAGCGTGCGCTTGAGGATAAGCCAGCTATCCCGTTTCGGATCCCGCCAGGTGTGCGCCTCGTTTCAATTGATGCTCAAACCGGTGCTTTGCCAACCTTTGACAGCTCCACGGTTATCCTTGAAGCGTTCCGGCCTGGTACAGAGCCGGGACTGGCCTTCTTTGAAGATTCTGGTCTCAGCCTCTCTGGTACTGGGAGCCGGGTTTTTGGTGCGCCGACCGAGCCTGACATTGACCCAGACACCGGCGAAATCATCATCGATGATGTCAATGATTGTGATATCTTGAACGACATTTGTTGACGCCAGTTCCAAAGGCCGCCATCTCATCCTGGATAATAATGCTCTAGAGAGGGACAGACATGTCCGCTGAAATTTTGGCTATGGCCAAGAGAATCAAACAGTCTTCGGAACTGTTGAGGAGGCGTCTTTGACTGGGGCGTTGCTGAAAAACGGCTAGACGAGTTAAACGCCTTGTCGGAGCGACCCGATTTCTGGGACGACCCAGACGACGCGCGAAAACTCATAGCAGAGCGCCAGACTCTAGAGACCGGCATCGAGATGGTTCAACTGCTTGAGCAAGAAGCGCACGATGGTTTGGAACTCGCCGAGTTGGCCGACGGCGATGAAGACATGCTGGCCGACGTTATGAGGTCACTGACGGCAGCTTTGAAACGAGCTGAGAAAGCCGAACTTGAGGCTTTGCTATCAGGTGAAGCGGACGGCAATGATTGCTACATAAATATCAATGCTGGGGCAGGCGGCACAGAAAGCCAGGACTGGGCCTCTATGCTGCGACGGATGTATGTTCGCTGGGCAGAGAAGACGGGTTACAAGGTCGAGGAAGTTGAGAGCCACGAAGGAGAAGAGGCTGGGATCAAGTCAGCGACCCTCCTGATTAAAGGAAAAAATGCTTATGGCTGGCTGAAGTCTGAGCAAGGCGTGCACCGCCTGGTTCGCATTTCTCCTTATGATAGTGCCGCGCGCCGTCACACATCATTTTCGTCAGTCGCAATTTCTCCTGTGATCGATGACTCGATTGAGGTTGAAATCAACCCATCGGATGTCCGTATCGATACATATAGAGCGTCCGGTAAAGGCGGTCAGCATGTCAACAAAACCGATTCTGCGGTTCGCTTGACGCATGCGCCAACCGGCATTGCGGTGGCCTGCCAATCTGGTCGATCTCAACACCAGAACCGGGCTACTGCTTGGGAAATGCTGCGCTCGCGCCTCTACATGATTGAGTTGGAAAGGCGTCAACAGGCAGTCAAGGATGGTCATGACGCCAAAACCGATATTGGTTGGGGACATCAGATCCGTTCTTATGTGTTGCAGCCTTATCAATTGGTCAAAGATGTGCGGACGAGTTTCGAAACGTCAGATACGAGCGGCGTGCTGGATGGTAATTTGACGCCTTTCTTGAGTGCAGCTCTGTCGCATTCGCTCGGCGAAACGGAACCGGCTGACACATAGGCAAGAAAAAAACCGGGCCTGCGGAAAGCTCGACCCGGTTTTTAAAGGATTTGAATGGTGCCTATGCGTTGCCAGTATGACCTGTCGTTGGTGTAGCAGTCGGCATGATGCTGCCAGATGCCGGTGCGGCTGGAGCGGCTGCTTTCGGCGCAGTGTCGACCAAGGGATTGTCCTCGCGTTTCACCTTGCCTTCAAATGATGCATCAGGCTGAATGATCAGCGCAGCGTGGATAATATCACCTTCAACAGTCGCGCCGGTCTCCAGCTCAACCTTGCGGGCACGGATGGAGCCTTTGACGCTGCCTTTGACGCGCAGCGTTTCAGCCTTGATTTCACCTGTTACCATGCCGGTTGAGCCAATTGTTACGTCGCCTGCAGTGACGTCGCCGTCAATCTTGCCATCGATTTGAAGCGCGCCTTGTGAACTGATCGAGCCGGTAATATGCATATCCGAACAAATAATCGATGCGCCAACGCGAGAAGCAGGTTTTGAGGAAGCGCTGCGTACGGCATCTTGTGCTGGGGAAAATCCTGGGGTGTCTGATTTAGTCTTGGTGAACATATTTACCTGCCTTAATGAACTCTACTGGATTATAGCCTTTACCGTGGAAAAGCACTTCATAATGAAGATGCGGCCCTGTACTACGCCCCGACGACCCCATTAGACCAACTCTATCGCCTATCGCTACGACTTGCCCCCTCTTTACCGTAACCTTGTTAAGGTGACCATAACGCGACACAAAACCCTGTCCGTGATCAATATCAACAACTCGGCCATAGCCTGACTTATGACCTGCATATATCACAGTTCCAGGGCCAGCGGCTATAATTGGTGCATTCCAACCAGCGCCCATGTCAATTCCGCCATGCCAGCCCGGTCGTTTTCTGATCGGATCGGTGCGCATGCCAAAATTCGAGGTTACACGCGACGGAATGCCAATTGGCGTTGCAAGGGGCAGCTTTTCAACCATCTCTTCAAAATAGCGGGCTTCTTCCATTCGAGCCGCAACTTGCGCAACTCGCATTGCAAAATTAGCTTCTTCAGGGCTCGAAAACTCGCCTGAGGTCAAGCTGGCAAATGTAATTTCTGGGCCACCCATGTTTTCGCCGCTGGTAATCCGGCTCGCGCCCACCTTCGTCAAACGCAGGACGCCGCGCGCCGCCTCAGCCCGCTCAACCGCCATGTCCTCAACATCATCCAGGAAAACCTGTTGCTCGACTCGAATGCGGCTGACCTGACCGCTAAGTCCGACCTGAGGTAGCAAGCTGGCGGTTTGTGTGAGGCGTTGTGATTGACGCGGGTCGGCCTCATCAATCGTCGCGGTAACGAGGAGTGATGCAGAATTTCCGCGAATCGCTGACACTTCGAGATCGCCGCCATTCTTAAGCGCGTCGAACATGGTTGAAAGCGTATTATGGCGGCGTTCAAAATCAATTGTTGCGTCTTGGAAGGCTTCGGTGCGCTGGGCAAGCTGTGAACTGGACAGGGCATCGCGCGCGCGCAGTTCCTGAACCCAGCGCTCAAGCTTGTGCACTTCGCCATCAGCAACGACATGGCCGGTGCCACCAGAACCGAGAATGAACGAGCCGGTTGCAAAAACTGACCAAGCTACAATGGCAGCAGCAGCAATAGAGAGCATGATCTGTTGGAAGGGGGACACTGCGAAATACCGAACGGTACCACCGCTACGGTGATAAATTTGCCTTTCTGGAAAGGCTTTTCGCACAAAGTCAGAGACCTTTGACGTAGCTTTCATTCAACGCACCTATCCGCAGGTAAAACCAACTCGCCGGGGGTAACGATCACGTGGTTTTGATTGGTGAAGCCTTACAGTAACCTCATTGTGAGCTTATCGGAAAGCCCCTTTGTGATGATTTATCAGCAAGAATCGCACAGGAAGGGTAAAGTTCGCCTTAAAGGTTTTTCATTTGACTGAAATCAGTCAATAGCGGCGCGAGTCGCTTCGAGAACAGCTTCGGCATGTTCCTTGACCTTAACTTTGCGCCATAATTCCGCGACAGTGCCGTCAGCGAGAATGAGGAATGTCGATCTTTCGATCCCCATATATTTGCGTCCGTACATGTTTTTCTCAACCCAGACTCCGAATGCTTCACATGCAGCGCCGTCCGCGTCTGATACGAGTGTTATGTTAAGGTTTTGTTTTGTTATAAAATTATTGTGGGATTTCAAACTGTCCTTTGAAATACCGATTAGGGCGACCCCGAGCGCGTCAAACTGAGCTTTCAGGCCGGTAAAAGCGATGGCTTCAGTCGTGCAGCCGGGCGTGTTGTCTTTCGGGTAGAAGAAAATGATCTGCGCCGCGCCCGAAGGTGCGCCTAGGTTCACAGTCTGCTCATTTGTTGCTGGCAAGCTAAGTGTCGGTGCGGTATCGCCTTTTTCTAGTCGGGTTGTCATGGCATGGTCCTATTGTCTGGCGGGGTACCCCGGTTTGATGCGCCTGATGGCGGTGATGTTGAGTAGATGGAGCTTATGCCTTGGTTCGCCAGACCACAAAAGTCATTGTTCTCGAGGTTTTGGGTGTCGTCTCGCTTTTGCTGATGGCGGCTGTGGCTGTGCTGGCGTTCATGCTGGCCAATGGTCCGGTAGATTTAGGTATATTCCGCGAGGACATTGAGCAGGTGCTGACCAAGGCACGTGATGGCCGTGAGGTCGGCATAGAGCAGCTGACCTTGCAATGGTCACCCGGCGACCGGCGGTTATTGGTCGTGGCGAACAATGTCTCATTCAAAGGTGCTCAGGGTGAAGAGGCCGGACATGCCGACCGCGCTGATCTGACGCTTGATGCCGGGGCATTCCTGCTCGGTGATATTGAATTGCTTCGTTTGCATATGGAGGGTGGATGGTTGGGCCTGCAGAACACGGCTTCGGGGGGCTGGCTGATTGTGGGCGAACCGTTGCCAAGCTTCGAAGCGCAGGCCTTGCCGCAAACGCCGCGCGAATGGCTGGATCGAGCCAATACTTCGCTAAGTAGCGTGCTGACCGGGCTTGCTGCGCTGCAAGAAACCGCAGATATTGAGACCCTCAGTTTCGACAATATGATCATCCGTTACAAAACGGCTGATGGTGTTGAAGCTGGACGGCTGGAAGGCGCGTCGGGTGGGTTTGAGCGATCTGAGACAGACATCTCGCTTGCGTTTCAGGGCGAGGGCGAAGGGCTTGGTCTACCGGGCCATTTTGAGGTCTCGCTGGCCACGAATGAAAGCTATCGCACGCTGCGCGCCGATATCATGGTTCAAAACTGGCCAGTTTCCGATCTTGCTGGCCGGTTCGGCCTGTCGGGATTGCAAGCAGGTGGCCTGACCGCAGATTTCAGCGTTGGTGCAGCGATCACGCGCGACCGCGGGGTCCAGCGAATAGATATCAAAATTGATCGCAATAGTGGTGATCTCAGCCTGCCAAGCGGGGTTGAACCCTTGCAGGAACTCAACCTCGATTTGAGCTATGTCATCGATGAGGACACGATTGAGATCAACACGTTCAACATTGCCAGCGATCGCCTGACCGGAGTGTTTACCGGGCAGCTACACAATATCCTGTCCGAGACTGCCTTGCGCCGTTTGGAATTGTCGGCGCCAGACATTCAGCTGCACTTACGTGAGCTCTATGCCGATCCATGGCAGTTTGGCGATTTTGATCTTGCGGTCGATATTTCGGATGATTTTTCGGTCTTCGGTTTTGATCGTATTGGCGTCTCAATTGGCGACACAATTTTGCGCGCGACCGGGGAAGTCGATTTGGACGTTGAGCACGAAGATGGCCAGTTCCCGCTTAAACTGAACATTGTTGCCGAAATTGTCGGTGATCTGGAAGTCGCAACGATCTTGGAGTTTTGGCCCAAACTGTCAGGCAAGGGCGCACGTAACTTTGCCGTGCAACGCATATTGCAAGGCGTGGCGACCGAAGCGACAGCGACGATCAACCTGTCGCCTGACAGCTTTGCCGAGGGGTATTTGCGCGATGAAGACCTGTTGGTAAAATTCAGTTACCGCGACCTGACGGTGAAATTCCTCAACTCGTTCCCTGCAGCGACCAATGCAACAGGAACAGGCCAACTTACCGGCAACAGTTTCAGCGCTATTGCGATGTCAGCTGATTATGATGATTGGAAGATTGACGGGCTCGAAGTCAATTTTCCAATTTTGAGCCCCGCAGGCGAAAACTTCACAGTGCGGGCAACCGGGTCGGGACCAATCCTCTCAATCTTGAAGCAATTGTCTGACTCGCCGCTTCGCTTGCAGGAGCAAACCGGATTTGATCCAGAGCGGGTGACAGGCGATGCCACCGCAGAGCTGTTCCTGTCCCGACCATCCTGGAATGTCGTGCCATTTGAAGACATCATTCTGGATGTACAAGGCACGGTCAGCAATGCTGGCCTGCGCGATGTCGTTGGTGAGTTGGATTTGACCGAGAGCTCAATCAATATCGACATCACCCATGAGCACCTGATTATCACCGGCTTTGGCGATCTGGGTGGCGCGCCGGTTCAATTCACCTGGCGCGATGGCTTGCAATTGGATGATGACCCGGCTGACTTGTCGGCAACCGCGATTGTCAGCCCGGATGTACTCAACACATTTGGCTTGGTCGGCCGGGCTTATCTGACCGGAGAGATACCCGTCGAGATGCAAGGTGAGGTCGGCACAAACGGCCTGAGTAAAGCCTCTTATGCGTTCGACCTCAGAGAAGCGCGAATTGATATCAGTGAGATTGGATGGGTTAAACCCGCCGGTGCTATGGCCAGAGCGACAGTCACCTATACCGACGATCAAGAACAGAAAATGTCTGCAATCCGCCTGGTGAGTGACACGGCTGTGCTGGAAGGAGATGCTATGCTTGGTAAGGATGGGCGACTTCAGACTCTGACCTTATCGCGGCTGTTTATTGACAACACAGCGGACGTTTCGGGGACGCTAAAACGCGTGGGTGAAGATGGTATCGAGCTTACACTAACCGGGTCTTATCTGGACCTCAGTCCGTTCATTGGCGAGATTGGGACGGTCGGGGGCGCAAGCGATGGCTTAAATTTGCCCTTGGATTTCAAAGCCGCTGTCGACCGTCTGAAGCTTCGCCAGGGACTGGAACTTGGCGGGGCCACATTGAACCTTCTCAGCACAAGCTCAGGTTTGAAATTTATCCATGCAAGTGGGCGCACGGCGAATGGTTCAGAGCTCGAGGCCAGATTCAATGCCGGTCAAAACGGCGCTGCTTCTACAATCAACTTGAAATCTGGAGATGCTGGATTTCTGGCGTCTGCATTCCTTGATCTTGATTTCGTTCGCGGCGGCGAGCTTGATCTGTCGGGGTCGCTCGCGAATGGCAACCAGCCAGCCAGATTGGTTGCCAAGGTCAAGGATGCGCGCCTGACCAATGCGCCGTTCATTACGCAGGTCCTGTCGCTCGCTTCCTTGCGTGGATTGAGTGATACTTTGTCGGGAGATGGGGTGATGTTCACCAGCATCGATATACCAATTTCAATTGGCGGTGGGCGCTATGTGATTGATGGCGGACGGGCCAGCGGTCCGGCACTTGGCCTGACCATAAATGGCTGGATTGGCGCCGATGGGCAGGGCATTGAACTCGGCGGTGTATTGGTGCCGAGCTTTGGGATTAATTCTGTTCTTGGCGGTGTTCCGGTGATTGGCGACCTGTTTGTTGGACGCAAAGGTGAGGGGATCTTCTCAATCACCTATTCGGTACGCGGGACATTGGAAAAAGCGCAAGTGGCCGTGAATCCGCTATCCGCGGTAACGCCTGGCATCTTACGCCGGATATTTGAAAACCCGTCGGATACGAGCATTCCGGATGCCCTGCCGGTTGATCCAAATCTGAAACCGCCAACCCCGAAACTGCCCGAGCTGCCGGACGATGAATATATCGCGCCAACGCCGGGCGGCGGTTAGACGGGTCTGACCAGAGCGATACGTTTCTTGCCGACTTGGACTTTGAAAGCGTCTACTTCGGGAAGAAGCTCATCGTAATTATGAGCTCGATCTTCGAGTATCTTCTCATCATTCACGCGCACAGCACCTTCAGCGATCTTTCGCCGGGCTTCGCCATTGGAGTTGACTAACTCTGCGGCTTTGAGGAGCGCGATTGTGCTTCGTGCATTCTTGAATTCGGCTTTACTAATTTCGAACGTTGGCAGGTCGATTGAGACGCCGCTGTCTGTGAAAGCCTTTGAAGCGGCCCCTTCGGCTTCTCTGGCGGCTTGCTCACCGTGCAGCATTGTTGTTGCCGCGTTGGCGAGCGCAATCTTGGCCTGGTTGATCTCAGCGCCTTCCAACGCTGCAAATGTAGCGATCTCATCCAATGATAAATCAGTGAACAGTTTCAAGAATTTACTAACATCGGCATCCTCTGTGTTGCGCCAGAACTGCCAGTATTCGTAGGGGCTACGCTGCTCGGCATTAAGCCAAACCGCGCCATCAGCGGTCTTGCCCATCTTGCCGCCGGACGCGGTGGTGATCAGCGGGCAAGTCAGGCCAAACCCCTGGCCACCATCGGCCTTGTGGATCAGATCTGTGCCGCCGAGGATGTTACCCCATTGGTCAGACCCGCCCATTTGCAGCTGGCAACCATAGCGCCGCGAGAGTTCCAGAAAGTCATACGACTGGAGCAATAGATAGTTGAACTCCAGAAAGCTGAACGGCTGTTCCTCACGCAAGCGCCGGGCGACGGTTTCCTGTTTGATCATTGTATTAATGGTGAAATATTTGCCGATATCACGCAGGAACTCGACATAACCCCATTTGCTGAGCCAGTCGTCATTGTTGACCATGATCGCGTCCGTTGGCCCGTCACCAAAGGTCAGGAAGGGCTCAAATGCCTTGCGAATACCGGCCATGTTGGTGGCGATCCGGTCTTCGGTGAGGATAGGGCGGGACTTTTCCTTATCGGTCGGATCACCAACCTTTGTGGTGCCGCCACCGATCAGGACGATCGGCTTGCCGCCCGCTTGCTGGAACCGGCGTAGCATCATAATGCCCATCAGGTTACCGACGTGCAGGCTGTCGGCAGTGGCGTCGAATCCGATATATGCAACAGGTGATCCGGCGCAATAAGTGTCGAGTTCATCGGTATGGGTGACTTGCTTGATGTAGCCACGCGCGTCTAGCGTGCGCAGGAAATCGGATTTGTAACTGCTCATCGGATAGTCTCTCTGGTCAAGGCAGCGGCGTTAGCATGGGATGGAACAGGATTGAACAGGATTGAACAGGGTAGCGACAAATTTTGAGCCGATCTGGGTTGTGGGCTTTATGTCTGGCACCTCGGTGGACGCTGTTGATGCGGCGATTATCAAGACCGATGGCGAGACGATATTCGAGTTCGGACCGGCGGTTGAGCGTAAGTATCTGAGCCATGAACGCGCCGTTCTACAGCAAGCAACTGAGGCGGCGCGCGACTGGAATTGGACCGGGCCTAGACCGGACAAATTATTCGATGAGGCCCGAAAAGTGGTGATTTCGACCCATTTCGAGTGCTGGAAACATGTAAGATCAGTGTTGGAAAGCCGCCAGATAGCTGCGCCAATCGCGCTGGCCGGTGTGCACGGTCAAACCGTCTTGCACCGCCGACCAACGAAAACCGCGCTCGGGGCGACATTGCAGCTGATGGATGGCCCTGCTTTAGCGGACAAACTCGGCTTCCCCGTCGCGCATGATTTCCGCAGCGCCGATGTCGCAGCTGGCGGGCAGGGCGCGCCGCTCGCTCCGGTCTATCATCGTGCACTGCTGGAGCGTCTCGGCGGCGGCGCAGCAGCGGTGCTCAACCTTGGCGGCGTGGCGAACATTACCGCGCGTCTGGGTGACGCAACCCTGCTCGCGTTCGATACCGGCCCGGCGAATGGCCCGATTGACGAATGGGTGGAACGCCATGGTCGCGGCACGCATGACGAAGGCGGTCAGTTGGCGGCGGCGGGACAGGTCGACGAGGCCCGGCTGACCCGCCTCCTTCGGCATGACTGGTTCAGCGAACTTGCGCCGAAATCCCTCGACCGGTTCGATTTCGATGCCAGCATGGCTGATGGTTTGTCGCTTGAAGACGGCGCGGCGACCCTGACGGCGTTTTCATCTCGCGCAGTTGCGGCGGGCGTGGCGCAATTGCCAGAGGTTCCTACCCGCGTAATCGCATGCGGCGGCGGGCGGCATAATCCGGCGCTGATGGCGCTGCTGGCGGAAGCTTTGCCATGCCCTCTGATTAGCGCGGAGGATGCAGGGTGGCGCGGCGACTCAATTGAGGCCGAAGCCTTTGCTTTCCTCGCCGTTCGCACCCTGCGCAGCCTGCCGATCAGCTGGCCGGGAACAACCGGCGCACCAAAAGCAATGACGGGTGGTGTAGTCACTCCACCTTGATCCATTTTCCGTATGCAGCGCATGGACGCGGTGACAGCCAACCAGAAGCGTTTTTTGAAATTATATCCGAATGCACCAGTTGCGGCGCTGGCGAACAGTTTGCGATCCTGCGCGGCGGCACTGTCAAAAGTATACGAGTGGCAAAAGTATATGAGCGGCAGAAATTTGTGGTCGAGCGGTCAATCCTGGGGCTTGAAAGGCTGATACTTTCGGGTTGATATTGCCGCTAAAGCTTCAAACTGACCGGACGTGTTCGATATGCGAAAATGGACTTACCCGTTCCAGGATGCCTTGTTGAATGTCCTGTCGTCGGCTTCCAACCGCGATTCTGAGGGCCTGATCCGCTGGCGTTCAGCCTATTGGCTTTATGCCGGGATATTTCCAGGGGCCTTGTTTGCCTTTGCGGGCATTAGAATCAGTTTGTACCACATCGTCCGCGCACCAAATGTTGGGTCGCTTGTGCAGATTGCGCTTACGCTTGTTTTCTACCTGGTGTGGCTGGTGATCACCCGGCTTATCTGGGTCGTGATCCAGCACGAACTGCGTGGCTCCGAGATCAGTTATGCGCGTTTGGCGTTTCGTCTTGGTGGGATGGGATTGGTGCTGATGTCGGGCCATTTGTTTCTGTGGACCCTCATTCATGTCACCATGTACGCATCGGCGGCGTGGGCGTGGCAGCCGATCCATCTTTTACATGTGTTTGGTGAAGTGTGCCTGGACCAAGCGGGATTATGGTTGCTGGCGTATATTTTCACAGCCGTGATCATTCTTCTGGTGATGACCCACAGTCCAGAACCAGCCCGTACGGTGAAACGGTTTGAGGTCAAACAGAACGGAAAATTGATGTCGATCCCGCTACCGCAAATTTACTGGTTCAAGGCGGCTGGAAACTATGTCGAGCTGTATACCGATGGCGGCATGTTTACGGTTCGCAAGACACTCTCGGAGACGATGCGTTATATTGGCAAGGCGGGCTTTCTGAAATCGCATCGCGGCGCTTTGGTGAATGCCTCACATGTGGTGGCCATCAAACCGGATACCGGGCGAAGTGGCTATGTTGTCTTGTTTTCAAACGGTGAGCAGGCACCGTTAAGTCGCCGCAAGCTTACCGAGTTTCGTAAATTGTTGAGCCTGACCGACTAGGGCTGAGCGTAGCGGTAGCAGCTGACCGCCCGTCAACCACCTTCTCTGACCTCTCGTCACATTCGTGTTGCACGGGCCGGGCGCTTCTTCGCAGGGTCATGGCGTGGTTCGCGGGCGTTTGCCCAATCTGCGGCCACAGCGAAAGCCACGCATTTCAGGAGACAGACGCGCATGATAATTCGACCCAAGACTCGCACACTTGCAAACAGAGCTCATCGCCACCTGAAGAGGTTTGCACTGCCGCTTGCGGTCTTGCTGTTTACCGCTTGCTCGACGGCAGCTGAGACGAGCACGGACGCTGCCGACGACGTGTCGCCTTACGCGCTCTGCAATTGTCTCGGCGTGATGAGCGCGACGCAGATTGCCAATGCGTTCCATGAAGACCTCATGCGGGTGGGTGATTTTGATCAGCAAATTCCGATTGTTTCAAAATATCTGCAACTGGTTGATCTCGACATGGCCAATATGCCAGAGGACCGTTTGGAACGATTGGCTTTGGGGGAAGGGGCGTATCTGACGTTCCAAGTGGCCGAAGCAGACGCCTTTTACACGTCGGTTATGGAGGGTGATGATCTGATCGCCATGCATGCCTATGAAAGAATGATGCAAGTCACCAAGCGCGCGCTTGGCGATGACGAAAAGGCATGGGAAATGGTGCAGGCATATTACCAGAAATTCCCGCCAACCGAGGCGAATTTCCGAGGACGGAATATGCAGATCACAAATTTGGCCAATGAATATATCACGGCAGATGAGCCTGAAAAGGCGGTTGAGATCATCCTTGATGAGCTGAACGCCTTGCCCGCGAATGCACCTTACATGTCGTACGGATTACTGATGCGGTTTAACGACACGCTACAAGCTTCGCCACAAAAGCAGCAGGTCAGAGATCTGATCGCGGCGCGGGTTGGGGCGCTGAAGAGCTTGCAACAGTCATGGCGCAACAGTCCGGCCCTGGCGTCGGATGATCCGATCCTGCGCGGCGATATGCCGACTTGGTTCTGGCGCACACAATATGTTCGCCCTGGCGAGTCGTTGCGCGGTGCCCGCACCCGGCAACTTGAGGGTCTGATCAACAATCTGGACCAGTGGTTGGCGGACATGCCTTGAAGGGCTGAACCGCTAATCGCGCGCAGTGTCTGGCGTGGTCATGTAGGGTTCGCCGGGATATTTCCAGGTGCCTTGTTTGCCTTTGCGGGCATTAGAATCAGTTTGTACCACATCGTCCGCGCACCAAATGTTGGGTCGCTTGTGCAGATTGCGCTTACGCTTGTTTTCTACCTGGTGTGGTGGGGGTCCCAGGCGATTTCGGTGCGTAGGCCATCTGGATCCTGGATGAAGACGGCTTTGGCCTCGCCGAACGTCTGAACGTCGGGCAGTGCAATTTCGGCGCTCTCAAACTTAACCAGGAGCGCGTCAAAAGCGCTGCTCGACTCGACTGAGAAAGCGAGATGGTTGAGGCCAGGGGCGTAACGGTCGTATTTCAGCTCGGTCATGCACTCACGCAGGTCCACGGCAAAGCCTTCAGGGCTGAGCCAGACCCAATCGCGGGATTTATCAAAACCGAGCAACGGCAAGAGCACGCCATAGAACTTACTGCTCTTGGCGAAATCAGAGGCCAGAATGACCAGATGGTCGAATTTTGGAGAGGCCATAATGGCGTCTATTTCACAGGATCGTTGTCTTCCGGGGCGAGTGGCATGGCGCGTGGGATCGGCGGCTTGCGGCTACCGGCTTTGGCGGCGGCAGTTTCGGCTTCACGGCGCAGTTTTTGTTCATCATCGACCAGGCGGCGATCAACATAGGCTTCGCAAATGTCGATCAGTTCATCATGCTTGTTGGCGAAGAAATGGTTGGCACCATCAATGCCCTCGCGTTCGATCTCTTCGCCCTTCTGGATGCGCACTTTGGTCAGAGCGCGCTCAACGTCAGCGGGTTTGGAGATGGCGTCATTCTCACCTGAAATGATCAAGCCAGAGGCCGGGCAGGGCGCAAGGAAGCTGAAATCATAATGGTTGGCGGGCGGCGCAATTGCCAGGAAGCCGTCGATTTCTGGCCGACGCATCAGCAATTGCAACGTGATCCAGGCACCGAAACTGTAGCCAGCACACCAGACATAGCGCGGGCTTTCAACCTTGCGCTCCATATAATCGAGCACGAAAGCGGCGTCTTCCAACTCGCCAATGCCCTGGTCATAGACGCCTTGGCTGCGCCCGACGCCGCGTGTGTTGAAGCGCAAAACGCCGAAGCCTTTCGACTCGAACATCTGGTGCAGGCGGATGGTGATCGGGTCCTGCATTGAGCCACCGGCGCGCGGGTGCGGGTGCAGGATCAGAGCAATCGATGCACCTTCACTTGGCGGCGGTGTGTAACGGGCTTCGATACGGCCCTGAGGACCCGGAATAAGAAGTTCGGCCATGCGTCATGGATCTCGCTGTTGGCAGTGCATTTACGTGTGAATGGCGGTCTTAGGCGATGTGGGGTGGAAAATGCAAATTTTTCTGCACATGCAACACCAAAGGGGACCAGTCCAAGCGAACGCGTCGATTATAAGCCAGATAGTTTTAGGCCGTATTAGGGTGATTATTTGGACGTGGTTATGTCGGGGTGCAAAATATGATTCTATTGCCGGAAGGATCGGAAATAGGCATCTCGTCCTCACCCCAGGATTGGCGTTGGACACCGGGTCGCGCATACATATAGCCCTTATCATTGAGAATTTTGCAATAAGCCCGCACATCTTCTACAGTGATACGGATGCTGGCACCGGGGGCACTATCGCCATAATGCTCCGAAATATGCAGTACGCAATCGCCCTTGCGAACACCAAAATATAACGGTGTGCTGGGTTCAAGCCGGTGTTCAAACTCGATTTCAAATCCGAGGAAATCGATGTAGAAATCCTTCGTGGCTTTCTCGTCAAAGCTCCTCAAAATTGGGATGGGCGGTTCGAATTTCGTCATTAAGTCAAAAGAGCTTAACTCTCTTGAAGCTTGTGGAATTCCCAGCGCAGTTCGGCTTCCTCGTCGGTGACGATGGTCTCAACCGCTTCGAGCCGGGTTTTTAGCGCGTCGATTTGGGATTGCGAGGCTGCAAGTTCGGCTTTCAGGCGGGTGATTTCTTCAGAGCGGCGGGGGGAATCGTACCGCTCGCTTCGGGAGGAGCGGCGGCGAGAACGACGGCCTGTACACATGAAGAATGCCGGAATTAGCAGCCATATCATCCATGAATAGTCCATTTTCACCTCCCTTGCTCTTATTGTATATCGATAAAACGGTGAGGTGTCAAATATTTTCAAGTGCGTTTGCGATGCCAAAGAGATTGGTGTTCGGGCCTGCGCGTCGTATATGAGCGTCATGATCTATGCTGATTACAATGCCACGGCGCCTTTGCGACCGGAAGCGCGTGAGGCGATGCTCGCCGCGATGCAGGCGGACGCGAACCCGTCTTCGGTGCACGGACCGGGGCGCGGGGCGCGTAAACTGATTGAGACGGCGCGCGGGCAGGTTGCAACGGCCATCGGCGCGCGGGCCCAAGACGTAGTGTTTACCAGCGGCGGAACCGAGGCGAGCGCGCTGGCCCTGATGGGCATTACCGCGCAGCTTGATGGCAAGTGTACATTCCTCATCTCGGCAATTGAGCATGAAGCGGTGGTCAAGAATGCGGGCCATGCCGGGGTGGCTGTTGAGACCGCGTATGTCACGACGCAGGGTGTGCTCGATCTCGATTGGCTGCGCGACCGGCTGGCGCGCTGGGATGTGGCGCGCGATGGCCTGCCAGTTCTGGCGATCATGCTGGCGAATAATGAAACCGGGGTGATCCAGCCGGTGGCAGAAGCCGCCGCAATGGTGCGCGAGGCCGGTGGTCTGACCCATTGCGACGGCGTGCAGGGGCTCGCCAAGACACAAGTCAATGTAGGTCTGCTCGGCGTCGATTATCTCGCACTGTCGGCGCACAAGGTTGGCGGTCCAGCGGGCTGCGGCGCGCTGTGGCTGCGTAGCGGTGCGCCGCTGAAACCGGTATTGTTTGGCGGCGGGCAGGAGCGGTCCTTGCGCTCTGGCACTGAGAACCTGATCGGGATTGCCGGGTTTGGCGCGGCGGCAGAGGCGGGCGTGCGCGATATGGCCAAGTTGCAGGGCCTCAGCACGGCGCGCGATGCGATGGAGGCGCGGCTGAAATCGGAAGCGGGCGTGACCGTGTTTGGCGAGGGCGCTGAGCGGTTGGCGCAGACATCGAACTTTGCGATTGCTGGGTTCGCCGCTGAGACGCAGGTTATGGCGATGGATCTTGGCGGCGTGGCGATATCGTCCGGCGCGGCCTGTTCCAGCGGCAAGGTGAAACGATCTTTGATCCTGTCGGCGATGGGGGTCGATGATGGGCTTGCACAATCGGCGATCCGC
The DNA here is from genome assembly GCA_021776655.1 of Henriciella sp. Lineage (GTDB taxonomy): Bacteria > Pseudomonadota > Alphaproteobacteria > Caulobacterales > Hyphomonadaceae > Henriciella. The sequence goes on from JAJFFK010000039.1 coordinate 55,320, forward strand.
ACCAGTTATGGATGGAACACCGATCTATCGGATTTTGACCGAACAGCGGATGCGTGGCTGGAAGCGGCGCGACGTACGGTCTTGAAGGAAAACGCGTAATGGATTGCTGCGGCGGAATTGATGATCACGACGAAGACTGCGCCGAGGTGAAGGTGAAGGACTCGATTGATGAGGGCACGGTTGCGGCGGCAAAAGCGCTGGAGTCGGAGAACTATTCGGCTGGGTTTTCCACCGAGATTGAGACCGAGTATGCGCCGATTGGCCTGAACGAAGATATTGTCCGCTTCATCTCGGTCAAGAAGGAAGAGCCGGAATGGCTGCTTGCGTGGCGGCTGAAAGCGTATGAGCGCTGGCTGACGATGACAGAGCCTGACTGGGCGATGGTGCGCTATACCAAGATTGACTACCAGAAAATATACTTCTACGCCGCGCCGAAAGCCGGGGCGAATTACGCAACGATTGACGACGTTCCGCAGGAAATTCTCGACACCTATAAGAAGCTTGGCATTCCGTTGAGGGAAGCTGAGGTGTTACTCGGTGTGGAGGGCGCGGCTGAAACGGCGGCGACGGCGCGTGAGACCCCACGCGTGGCGGTCGATGCGGTGTTCGACAGCGTTTCTGTGGCGACGACGTTCCGGGCCGAGCTGGCCAAGGCGGGCGTGATTTTCATGTCGATCTCTGAGGCGGTGCACGAGTATCCCGACCTGATCAAGAAATATCTCGGAACTGTGGTGCCACAATCGGACAATTATTTCGCGACGCTGAACTGCGCTGTGTTCTCGGATGGGACATTTGTCTACATCCCGCCGGGAGTGCGCTGCCCGATGGAGCTCTCGACCTATTTCCGGATGAATGCCGAGAATACCGGACAGTTTGAACGCACGCTGATCATTGCCGACAAGGGTAGCTATGTCAGCTATCTTGAAGGCTGTACCGCGCCGATGCGCGACGAGAACCAGCTCCACGCGGCGGTGGTCGAGCTGGTCGCACTGGAAGATGCCGAGATCAAATACTCGACGGTGCAGAACTGGTGGCCGGGCGACGAGAATGGCAAAGGCGGGATCTATAATTTCGTCACCAAGCGCGGCGATTGCCGGGGCGACCGTTCGAAAATCTCTTGGACGCAAGTTGAGACCGGCTCGGCGATCACCTGGAAATATCCGTCCTGCGTGCTGCGCGGCGACGATAGTGTTGGCGAGTTCTATTCGATCGCGGTGACCAATGGTCGGCAAATGGCCGATACCGGGACCAAGATGATCCATCTCGGCAAGCGCACCAAATCGCGGATCATCTCCAAGGGCATCTCGGCGGGCAAATCTGACAACACCTATCGCGGGCTGGTATCAGTGAACAAGAAGGCTGAACAGGCGCGCAACTTTACCCAATGCGATAGCCTGCTCATCGGCGGCGATTGCGGCGCGCATACAGTGCCCTATGTCGAGAACCGCCGCATGGATGCGCAGCTGGAACACGAAGCGACAACGACGAAACTGTCGGATGAGCAGCTATTCTACGTGCGCCAGCGCGGCATCGGCGAGGAAGAGGCAGTCGCCCTGCTGGTCAACGGCTTCGTGCGCGATGTGCTACAGCATTTGCCAATGGAATTCGCGGTTGAAGCGCAAAGCCTGCTGAAGGTGAGTTTGGAGGGGAGCGTTGGGTAGGTTTTTCGCTTTTCTTGCCATGGCGCTTACACTCAGCGGATGCAACTTGTTTGAAGATCCGGTCAGCCGGCAATTATCGTGGACCAAATCAGCTAAGTTCATGCAAACAGTTCCGTTGAAGCAGACTGAATTGGCCGAAGGTACGGAGCTTGTTGACGCCCTTGCTCGGTTGGAGCACTGGGGGTGGACCCGCGAGCAGGTGTTGTTTGTCTGGTATGCACAGCAACTGGAAAGCCCTCTGGCGACGACGACAATAATTTATACCAAGCCAGATAGTACGTGGGTGTGTGGACTCAATCGGTTTGTGTTTATCGAACATGCCGATGGGAGTGTCGTTTCGGCGTTAGGCGCGACCGGTGAAGCAGGATGCTTATAAGGGCGGACATGCCGCTTTTATTGAGCTTCCTCGTTCAGCGGCGTTTGGCCCTTTGATTTCTGCACATTAAGCTCTACATGCGCACCATGTTGAAACTTGATAATCTATCCGCCCAAGTTGGCGAAGGTGATGCGGCCAAGACGCTGCTGAATGGCTTGTCGCTGGAGGTGCCTGCGGGCGAGGTTCATGCCATCATGGGGCCGAATGGCGCGGGTAAATCGACGCTGTCTTATGTCCTGACCGGGAAACCGGGCTATCAGGTGCTCGGCGGCACCGCGACGCTGGACGGCGAAAACCTGCTGGATATGGACCCGGAAGCGCGCGCGACCAGCGGTCTGTTCCTGTCTTTCCAGTATCCGGTTGAGATCCCCGGCGTGCCGGTGATGACGTTCGTGCGCACCGCAATGAATGCCCAGCGCAAGGCGCGCGGCGAGGATGAAATTTCTGCGCCCGCTTTCATAAAGCTGTCGCGCGAGATTGCCGCGCAACTGAAACTGACACCGGAGATGTTGAAACGCCCGGTCAATGTCGGCTTTTCGGGCGGCGAGAAAAAGCGGCTGGAAATCTATCAGATGATGATGCTGGGGCCGCGTTTTGCGATTCTGGACGAGACCGATAGCGGGCTGGACATTGATGCGCTGCGCACGGTGGCGGATGGCGTGAATGCCCTGCGCGCGCCGGATCGAGGCATGCTTGTCATCACGCATTATCAGCGCCTGCTCGACTATATCAAACCCGACAAGGTGCACGTTTTGTCAGCCGGAAAAATCATCAAGACGGGCGGGCCGGAACTGGCTCTACGGCTTGAGGATGAAGGCTATGACGGGGTGATCGGAGAGGCGGCGTAATGAGCGCCACAATTGCTGATCTCAAGGCGAAATTCCGCGATCCCAGCCCGGCAGAGCTGGAACTGATCGCGCGCTATGCGATGCTGCCCGAAGATGGACGGCGGACCCGCGCGTTTGAAGCCTTCGCGCTAACCGGCCTGCCACACCGGCGTATGGAAGCCTGGAAGTGGAGCGATTTTCGCAGCGCCCTGAGCGCGGTCGAGAGCGCCAAACATACCGGTCATGGTGCGGCACTGCCGAGCGCAGATGATGCCATCGTCCTGCGGGTCTCGGCGAGGGGAATTGACCTGCCCAAGGCCGCGCCAGACGGGTTGATTTTTCATCAGCAGACAGATGCGCCCGCCCTCGGCAATGCTGAGCAGGTGCCGCTGGCGGCGATGACGGCCGCATTGGTGGGCCGGGTTGGCGGCATGGATACGCTGGTGGTTGAGGTGACAGGTGTGGTCAAAGCGCCGCTGCACGTGATCTGCGCCGGTGACCGCGACGAGACGAATTTTGCCCGCATACAGGTTGTGGTGCGCCCCGGCGTGTCGCTTGAGATTGTCGAGAGCCATCTTGGCGGCGCGGGGTTTTCGTCCTTCCTGATCGAGATTGCGATGCATCAGGGCGGCGCCGTGCGGCGCACCGTATTGCAGCGCGGCGGCGTCGACGAGGCGCAAGCCATCACGGCGCTGATCGAACTAGGCGAAGGCTCTGTGTACTCGCAAACCGTGCTGGCTTTTGGGGCAAAAGTGGCGCGGATCGAAACGGAGGTGACGCATCAGGAAAGCGGCAGCAAAGCCGAGCTGAACGCGGCCTATCTCTGCGGCGACGGCTTTCATGCTGACATTACCACGCATGTGCGCCACGGCGCGCCGTCTTGCACGACACGGCAAGTTACCAAGGGCGCTGTGCTGAACGGCGGCACTGGCGTGTTCCAGGGCAAGTTTCATGTCCCGCGCCATATCGGTCAGCATACCTACGCTGACATGCAGCATCAGGCATTGCTGCTCGAAGACGGCGCGCAAGTATTTGCCAAGCCAGAGCTTGAAATCTATGCCGACGATGTTGAATGCGCGCACGGCAACACGTCCGGGGCGCTGGACCTCGAACAATTGTTCTACTTGCGCCAGCGCGGGATACCTCTGGTACAGGCGCGCGCGATGCTGACGCAGGCGTTTATCGCTGAAGCACTGGACACTGCGAATGAGGACGCCCGCGTAGCGATGCTTGAGGCGGCGCGGGACTTTCTGGAGGCGGTGAGCTGATGACCCACCGTTCGTTCGACATAGATGCGATCCGCGCTGAGTTTCCGATCCTTGCCCGGCAGGTGAACGGCAAGCCGCTGGTCTATCTGGATAATGCCGCGAGTGCGCAGAAACCCGATGCGGTGATCGACGCGATGGGAACCCAAGCCCGCACGGCTTATGCCAATGTGCATCGCGGCCTGCATACGCTGGCAAACGAGACCACTGACGCCTTCGAGGCGGCGCGCGAAACCGTTCGGAAATTCATCAATGCCGGGTCTGTGAATGAGGTGATCTTCACCAAAGGCGGCACTGAGGCGATCAATCTGGTCGCGTCCGGGATTGCCGGAGAGATCAAGCCCGGCGACGAGATTGTCCTATCCGTGATGGAGCATCATTCGAATATTGTGCCTTGGCATTTCCTGCGTGAACGCCATGGCGCGGTGCTGAAATGGGTGGATGTTGATGCGACCGGCGCGCTGGATATGGCGGCGTTGAAAGCGGCGGTCGGGCCGAAGACGCGGATGGTCGCGATGGCGCATATGTCGAACGTGCTGGGCACGGTGACAGACGCAGCTGAGATTGTCGCAATTGCGCATGCGGCGGGGGCGGAAGTGCTGTTCGATGGCTGTCAGGCCGGGGTGCATCTGCCTGTCGATGTACAGGCGATTGATTGCGACTATTACGTTCTGACCGGGCACAAGATTTACGGACCGACCGGCATAGGCGCGCTATATGGCAAGGCGGCGTCGCTAGCGCGACTGCGACCGTATCAGGGCGGCGGTGAGATGATTGAAGTGGTCGAGAAGACCCGCGTGACCTATAATCAAGCGCCGCACAAATTCGAAGCCGGGACACCGCCAATCCTCGAAGCCATCGGTTTTGGCGCGGCGATCAACTGGCTGGCGCAGTTCGATATGGCGGAGGTTCAGGCGCACGAGCACGCGCTATATGAACGCGCGATTGAGGGTGTTCGCGGCGTGAATGGCCTGACGGTGCATGGTACAGCGGCGGGGAAGGGGGCGGTGCTGTCTTTCTCAATCGAGGGTACACATCCCCATGACCTTGCGCAGATTATGGACCGCTACGGCGTTGCTGTGCGTGCGGGGCATCATTGTGCGCAACCCCTGATGCAGCATCTCGGCGTATCTGCTACGGCGCGGGCGAGTTTCGGGATCTATAATACCGCAGCAGAAGTGGACACCTTCATTGAAGCGCTACACAAAGCGCGCGGCATGCTTATATAGGAATATGATGGCAGACGATTTGACCCCTCGCGATGTGATTGACGTCTCTGCGCCCGCTGCAGAGGAGGCGTCTTCGGCGATCCCGCAAAAAGAATTGAACCGGATTACCGATGATCTGATCACGGCGTTCAAATCTGTCTATGACCCTGAAATTCCTGTTGATATTTATGAACTTGGCCTGATCTACAAGGTTGATATTGATGATGACCGCAAGGTTGATATCGACATGACGCTGACCGCGCCGGGCTGTCCGGTGGCCGGTGATATGCCGGGCTGGATCGAAAATGCGGCGCGCACAGTTGCAGGCGTTACAGATGTCGAAGTGCGCCTGACCTTCGATCCGCCCTGGGATCCATCGCGGATGTCAGACGAAGCGCGCCTGGCGCTGAATATGCTTTAATTGAAGCGTAAGTGCTTCGTAGTTATATAGAGATCATGGCCAGACGACCGAGACCCAAACTTGTATCTTTGACCGACGCTGCTGCGACGCGCGTCGCTGAGATTATGACTGACAAAGGCGCAGGTTTCCTGCGTGTTGGCGTCACCAATGGCGGTTGCGCGGGCATGGAATATGTCATGGACTATGTTGAAGCGCCGGAGCCGTTTGACGAAATGGTCGAGGACAATGGCGTCAAGATCGTGGTCGATGCCAAGGCCGTGTTGTTCCTGCTTGGCTCAACCGTCGATTATGAAACAACTGTGCTGTCGGAACGGTTCACGTTTGTTAATCCGAACCAGACCGATGCATGTGGCTGCGGCGAGAGTGTCACTATTACCCCCGCCGCTGCTGAATAGTCTATAATACGCCTGGTGCTTATTTCGACGGATTAGTGGCCGCGCAAGAGCTGGCAAATTCGGCAAAGTCAGCATTCATTGGCGGCAAGGTCAGCGTATATTCGCCAACCCGCGAGATATCGATCGCGACCGCTTCGCCTTTAATGGCTGCATTGAACAGACGTTTGCCTTGCCATGATTTGGTTGAGACCAGGACTTTTTGAGGCCGCCAATAACCCCATTTTGCGTCTCGCTGTGTATATGAATCGGTCGACATTTCCATATTACGAGATTTCAGCCTTGTGCGCGGATTGATTGGTGGGGTGCCACTGTCGGTACCATTGAGGTACAGGATCGCTTGAATACCGATTGAGTCAGAGCAAACCAAGGACAGGCTTGGGCCGCCAACATCCTGAGCGAAGATGAGGGATGCGCCTGCTTCTTCGTCAAGCTGCCAGCTTGTTTCTGCGGCTTGGACGGTCATCGCGCAACCGAGGCTGGCAATTGAGGCAATGATGAGGTGGGTGGGGTTGGGGGTCATGGCAGTCTCCTTCTTTGTTGAATAACGATAACATCATATTGAATAAAGGCAAACAATTTATCGATAAAAAATAAAACCTAGTGTTTTTAGGTATTTACCGCTACAATTGTAACAATATTGACTACAGGTGTAGTTTATATGTTCTGAATCGCTTGGCCTCAGAGACATCGATGACTAACGTTCGCAGGTTCAGACAATTGGAGGGCGGGCATGCTCTATTTTATCGCAGGAATGGTCATCTTCTTTGGTGCACACATTTATAGCGCCGTTCGTATTCGCGGAGAGCATGATATTAAAAACCGCATCGGCTACGGACCCTATATGGGGCTGTACAGCCTTGTCTCTCTGATCGGATTTGTGCTGATCGTCTACGGGTTCGGCGCCTTGAAAGGTGCTGGCATTCTATACACGCCGCCAAACTGGGCCCGGCACGTGAATATATTGCTGATGATTCCAGCCTTGATCTTGCTGGTCGCCTCGCAACTGCCGGCAGGACAGATCAAGCGGGTGACGCGCCACCCGATGCTGGTGGCTGTGAAACTGTGGGCGATTGGGCATTTGCTGGCCAATGGTGAGTTGAACTCGGTGCTGCTATTTGGAAGTTTCCTGGCCTATGCCGTGTTTGATCGGATCAGAGTTAAACGTCGCGGCGATATGGGGCCTGATCTGGATGTGCGGGTCGCTGGCAAGATGGATGTTGTGTCGATTATTATTGGCGTTGGCGTATGGACCGCTCTGGCGTTCTGGCTGCACCCGGTTCTGTTTGGTGTTTCCGTGATCGCATGAGAATAAGGCTTGCGCTTTTGTGCGCTGCAACACACTTTTAGGAATGAAGCTGGCTAGCCTGAATGAAGTTGGCCGGTTTGCAGAGGACATTTGCCCATGTCAGCCCAATCACAAATGCGTCGCAAGACCGTCAGGGATATTGCCAAGGCGAAAGGCGGCTCGCCGCTGGTTTGCCTGACAGCCTATGATGCGCCAATGGCGCAATTACTCGACCCACATGTCGATGTTCTTCTGGTCGGTGACAGTGTCGGCATGGTCGTCCACGGTCTGCCCTCTACGGTTGGGGTGACAATGGAGATGATGATCCTGCATGGGCAGGCTGTGATGCGCGGCTCTGTACAGGCCTTCGTCGTCGTGGATATGCCGTTCGGATCCTATGAAACCAATTCTGATCAGGCGTTTCTGAATGCCGCAAGGATCATGAAGGAAACCGGCTGTCAGGCGGTGAAGATCGAAAGCGGCAGCTATGCCGCGACCCAGATCAAACATCTGGTAGAGCGTGGAATTCCTGTAATGGGGCATGTTGGCCTGCGACCGCAAGCGGTGAATGTCGATGGCGGATTTCGCGCTAAGGGAAAAACCCAGGCGGAGTGGTCGACAGTCTTGGAGGAGGCCATCGCGGCGGATGAAGCAGGGGCCTTTGCAATCGTGATTGAAGGGGTTGCCCCTGAATTGGCGACAGAGATAACCACGCGTGTTTCGTGCCCGACGATCGGCATTGGCGCGTCCGCGAGTTGTGATGGACAGATATTGGTCACCGATGACATGCTCGGCGTGTTCGATTGGGTGCCGCGTTTTGTGAAGAAGTATGGTGATGTGCGCGGTGAGGTCACACGGGCTGTTTCAGCCTATGCTGATGAGGTTCGCGCCCGACAATTTCCCGGCACGGAACAGACCTATCAACTGCCTAAACCGCCCGCCAACTAACTTCCCGCGTTGCGGGTCTGCGCAGGCGCGGCTAGGGTGCCGAAAATTCAACAGATTGATGCGTGGAGTAAGCTCTTTTGGCTGATATTTTCGAGGAAGTCGAAGAAGGCATACGCCAGGAACGGCTGACCAGGCTTTGGAAGCGGTACGGTATCCTGGCCTATATAATTGGCGGGCTGCTGATCGGCGGTGTGTGGCTGAACGAATATTTAAAGGACAGCGAAGAGAAGGCTGCCATACGCACGACGATAGCGCTTGAAGCGGCCTTGGCTGATGTTGAGGCCAGCGCATTTCAGGAAGCCGGTGACGCCCTTAGCGAATTGGCCATGTCGGACACGCAAGTGGCCCCTATTGCGGGGCATTATCTGGCTCGCGTTCGCCTGGATGGAAATGGCGATGCGGTTGCGGCGGCGGATGCGCTGATCGCTGCAGCTGCTGGGTCTGAAGGACCGGCGGCAAACCTGGCATTGATCAAGGCGGCATACTTGCGCGCCGATACAGCTAGCCGGGCCGAGCTTGAGACCATGCTGGGCCCGCTCATCGATGACACGTCTGCGTTCACGGCGCTGGCCCAGGAACTGATCGCTGCCAAAGCTCTGGAAGAGGGCGACATGGATTTTGCCCGCGCCGAGTTCAATTATCTGAGCATCGCCCCTAACGTGCCCGCAGGGGTGGTTAAACGTGCAAGCCAGGCCCTGGCCTCATTACCGCCTGCAATCGATCCACTGGTTGCCACGCTACCAGCTGAGACTGAACCTGAGGCCGACCCGGCCCCGACTGAGGAGACCGTTGTCGAATGACTTTTGGTAACATCAAGAAAATAGCCATTTTGCTGGTCTGTTTCAGCGCGCTGACATCATGTTCGGTGCTGGATTTCGGTCGCAAGTCCCGAGAAGAAGCCAGTGCCGAAGAAAGAGTCGGTCGGATAACAATGGTGCTTGGTGACGAGGAATTGGCACCTGATCCAACCCTGGCTGGCGTGTCGATTGTCCTGCCGGAAGCGCTAGTTATCGAAAACTGGCAGCAGGCTGGCAGCAAGGCCAGCAAAGCGATTGGGCATATTGCAGCGGGCGCTGAGTTTGAGATTGCATGGCGCGCGAATGCGGGGCGGGGGTCAAGCAACAAATCAGCGCTGACGACGCCGCCTGTCGCGTCTGCCGATACCATTTATGTGATTGATTCACGCCAGATTGTCAGCGCATTTGCGGTCTCAAATGGATCAAAGCTGTGGTCGGTAAAACTCAATTCTGATAATCGGCGTGATGGTACGGGTATTGGCTCAGGCATCGGACTTGAAGATAACAAACTGATCGTTGCCAGTGGGTTTGGTTTTGTTGCGGCGCTAGACGCAAGTAATGGCGCTGAATTATGGCGTACCCAGACAGAAGCCCCGATGACGGGCTCACCGACGATCAAGGATGGCCGCATTTTTGTGTCATCCAACAATAATGAAGTCCTGGCGCTCAACCTCGATACGGGGGTCGTCATCTGGTCGGACCAGGCGATTGCAGAATCGGCACGTGTGCTAGGCTCAACCAGTGCCGCCGCTGTTGAGGATATTGTGGTTGCGCCTTATTCGTCCGGCGAAATTATCGCCTATCTTGCGGCCAATGGCCGCCGCCTGTGGACCGAAGCATTGGCCAGCCCCGGCCAGTTCACGCCAATCTCTGCGATCAATGACATTGGCGCGCGTCCGGTTCTCGGCGGCGGCCTGGTCTTTGCGGCCAGTCAATCGGGTGTGCTGGCAGCGATTGATGGCCGGACCGGCACCCGCATTTGGCAACAGCCCATCGGATCGACCCAGGCCCCGGCTCTGGTTGGCGACTACCTGTTCGTAATGGGCGTTGAGGCGCAGATCGCATGTATCAGTGCACAGACAGGCCAGCTCGTATGGGTTCAGGACTTGCCAAAATACCGCAAGGTCAAGAAGAAGAAGGGCCGGATTACCTATTCTGGGCCGCTGATTGCTTCGGGCAGAGTTGTTGCGGCATCGTCAACTGGCGACCTGATTGCCTTCGACCCGCAGACCGGACTTGAAACTGACAGGTTGAAACTTGGCGGCGCAGTGTATATCGAGCCGATTGCAATTCAGGACAAACTGATTGTCCTGACCGATGAAGGCCGCTTGATCGCTATCCGCTAAACCGCATCAGGCGCACAAGATATCAGACTGGACTGCGCTTATGCCGCTCAAGATTGCTATTGTCGGACGCCCGAATGTCGGGAAGTCGACCCTGTTTAACCGCTTGGCCGGCAAGCAGCTCGCGCTGGTTGATGATCAACCGGGTGTCACGCGTGACCGCAAGGAAGCATCGGGACGACTGGCGGACCTGCCGCTAATTCTGATTGATACAGCCGGGTTTGAGGACGTGCATGACGGATCACTGGAATCGCGCATGCGCCAGCAAACCGAGATTGCCATTCGTGAGGCGGAGTTGGCACTCTTCCTGATTGATGCGCGGGTTGGCGTGACGGCTATGGACGAGCGGTTTGCGCAATTGCTGCGCCGCGCCGACATGCCGATTGTGCTGGCCGCCAACAAAGCCGAAGGCGGCGCCGGTGATCAAGGTATGCTGGAGGCCTGGAACCTGGGCATGGGCGAGGCGGTTGGCCTGTCCGGCGCGCATGGCGAAGGGATGGCCGATCTTTATACCGCAATCCGTGAAGCGCTTGGGGAAGAGGCATATGAAGAGGCGCTGAAGGAAGAAGAACGCGAGGCCAGCGATAGTTTCAATCACGGCATTCTGGACCGACTCGATGGGCTGGATATGGACGATTCCCGCTTGACGGAAGAGCAGCTTGAAAAAGCACTGGCGGCGGCGGGTATTGATGACGCACAGGAAACGGAGGACATCAAAGAGGCCAAAGCGGCCGCGAAGGTCAAGCCGATCCGATTGGCAATTGTTGGGCGGCCAAATGCTGGTAAATCGACACTGATCAATCAAATCCTCGGTGAGGATCGGATGTTGGTCGGACCGGAAGCCGGGATCACGCGCGATAGTGTGACGCTGTCCTGGGAATGGGAAGGCCGCGAGGTTCGACTGGTTGATACTGCTGGTCTGCGCCGTAAATCAAAGGTCCAGGATCGGCTTGAGAAGATGTCGACTGGCGAGACGGTTCGGTCGCTGAAATATGCCGATGTGATCGCTTTGGTCATGGACCCTGAAGATGCCTTTGAGAAACAGGATCTCCAGATCGCAGACCTCGCCATTCGTGAGGGGCGAGCGGTCGTGTTCGTTGTGTCGAAATGGGATAAGGTGACCAATCACGGCATGGCGATGAAAGAGTTGGAACGACGCGCGAAAATATATCTGCCGCAATGCAAAGGTGCGCCTCTGGTGACGCTGTCGGGTCTGACCGGCAAGCGGGTTGAGCGCCTGATGCCAGCTGTTGCAAAAACGTATGACGACTGGTGCGCGCGGATCAAAACCGGTGATCTCAATCGCTGGCTGAAATATATCACTGAGCGTAACCCCCCGCCGAGCGTCAATGGCAAACGGATCAAGCCGCGTTACATGGCGCAAATCAAAGCGCGCCCGCCGACGGTTGTTCTGATGGCTTCACGCGGCGAGCAGATGCCGGAACAGTATCGGCGCTACCTCGTTAACGGCCTGCGCGAAGCGTTTGATCTGCCTGGTGTCCCAATCCGCCTGATCGTCAAACAGGGTGCGAACCCGTATGCCGACAAGGCCCGGCGTAAGCCCTAACGCTTAAAGCAGGTCTTTGACATTCACCCGCGCAGTGTTGCGCGTTTCATCCGCGCTCAGCATGGGGGCGATGTGGGCTGCGACATCTGCAGGCGTCGGCAGGGTCATCGGGTCTTCACCGGGAACCGCGTCAGCGCGCATATCGGTCCGCACGGCACCTGGATCAAACAGGTTGACCCGCAAGCTGGTTTTCTCATTCTCTTCAGCCCAGGCAATGATCAGCGCCTCAAGCCCCGCCTTGGAGGCTTGATATGGGCCCCAGAAGGCGCGTGGCCGAGGGACCACACCCGAAGTCATGAAAACCGCGCGCGGGGTGTCAGAGCGCCGCAAGAGCGGGTCCATGACTCGGATCAATCGCCAATTGGCCGACAGGTTCACATCGATGGTCTCGTTAAACTGGCGCTCACCTCCCGCTTGCAGCGGGCCAATCATGCCGAGCACACCGGCATTGCCAAGCAAGCCATCAAGGCGGCCAAACTTCTTGGCAATTGCTTGCCCGAGAGGTTCGAACGCTGCGGCATCTTTCAGGTCAAACGGGATCAGGGTCATTGAGCCACCAGCCGCGCGAATCTCGTCGTCGAGACTTTCTAAAGCTTTCTTTGAGCGCGCCAAAGCCACCACGTGATGGCCTGCCTTGGCGAGGGCAAGACATGCGGCGCGGCCAATGCCTTGCGATGAACCGGTTACAAGCGTGATCCGTTTATCCATACCGGGGCCTTGTCGTGTCTTAGTGATTAATCGAGCAGCGAAAGCTGGCGCTCTTTGCCGCTCTCATTCTGGTCATGGTCGATCAGGCGGGTTGGATAATTGCCGGTAAAGCAGTGATCAGCAAATTGCGGATGTTCGGCATCGCGCTCCATCCCAACCGCGCGATAAAGGCCCTCGACTGACAGGAATCCAAGGCTGTCAACCTTCATGAACTCGCGCATCTCTTCAAGTGAGTTATTGGCCGCGAACAGTTCAGAGCGATCCGCCATGTCGATGCCATAAAAATCTTGATGGGTGATCGGTGGGCTGGCGGACCGGAAGTGGATTTCCTTGGCACCGGCGTCGCGAACCATCTGAACGATCTTGCGCGACGTGTTGCCGCGTACGATCGAATCGTCGACGAGCAGGACTTTTTTGCCCTCCAAAACAGCTCTGTTCGGCGAGTGCTTGCGCGAGACAGCGCGTTGACGCCCGCTTTGGGTTGGCTGAAGGAAGGTCCGCCCGACATAGTGACTGCGGATGATCCCAAGTTGAAATGGCACACCGGAATGTTCGGAAAAGCCGATTGCGGCAGGAACACCTGAATCTGGAACCGGAACCACAACGTCAATATCTGCCGGATGCTCGATGGCCAGTTGATGGCCCATGCGGCGGCGCACCTCGTAAACAGATCGGCCCTGAACAACACTGTCAGGGCGCGCGAAATAGACATATTCAAACAGGCAAGGTCTGACGGGACGGGACGGGAAGGGGTTGAAGCTGCGCATCCCGTTTTCAGTGATGATGACCACTTCGCCAGGTTGAACCTCACGTATGGTTTCGGCCCCCATCAGGTCTAAGGCGCAAGTTTCTGACGCCAAAACATATGCTTTGCCAATCTTGCCGAGGATCAGAGGGCGCAAACCAGATGGGTCGCGTGCGCCGATCAATTTTTTGTTGGTCAGGCCGACAAAGGCAAACCCGCCTTCAATTTGGCGAATCGCATCGAGGAAGCGGTCCGAGACAGTTTCCTGATCACTGCGTGCCAGCAGGTGGAGGATAACTTCCGTATCCATCGTCGATTGAAAAATCGAGCCTTTGCGCACCAGCTTTTTGCGCAGAGCCCGCGCATTGGTGAGATTGCCATTGTGGGCGATGGCAAACCCGCCAGTTTCCAGGTCCGCGTAGATCGGTTGAATATTACGCAGCGCGGGTATGCCCTGGGTTGAATAACGGTTGTGCCCGATACCTGCTGAGCCAGGCAGGCGCTCGGCCAGGTCGCCGCCGAAATGCTCTCCGACCAGGCCCATATGTCGTTCGGTGTGAAATTTCACACTGTCATAGGTTGTGATTCCGCACGCCTCTTGCCCACGATGCTGCAGCGCATGCAGCCCAAGAGCGACAAGAAGAGAGGCTTCAGGATGGTCGAAAACACCAATAATACCGCACTCTTCGCGGGGTTTGTCGTCATCATGGTCAAACATCATTCGACGAACCTTCTTGGTCTGTATGTTGGCGAAGTATTATTCCGGCGGGGTTACGTCAAGAGGGGTATGTTCGGCTGTGCGCTGGGCAAGCTCAGGTGCGCGCTCATTTAGATAGTCAGCGCCTGCCAGAATGATCGGATAGGTCCGGGCCTGGTTGATAAATTCCGGCACCTGATCATCATCCATGGCGATATTCAGCAGATATACAAAGAAAACCAAAACCACACCGCCGCGCGCAAAACCAAATGTGCCGCCGGCCACTCTGTCCAATAGGCTGATACCATCCGGCCCCTGAATACTGCGCGACAGGCTCGCCCCGAACCAGGCCACGACGATGTAGATGAGCAAGAAGGTGGCAACGAACAAGATTGCCGTCGCGGTCCAGGCCGGTGTACTGGCAGGCAAGTATCCACGCAGCGGCTCAGCCAAATACTGATCGGCAAAGAACGCCGCTGCGATCGCTGCGATAAAGGCCCCGAGGGTCGCCAATTCACGCATGAAGCCGCGTGCCAGTGCCATTAATGTCGAAACGATCACGATCACAATCGCCACGGCATCAAAGGCTGTAAGGGCTTCCATCATTGGGCAGCTTCCGGTGCAATCAACTCTACCAGATCAGATAGGCGCTTGAGAGGGGTGATCGTCAAGCCTTTGATGGCGGTTGAACTGCCATCGGGGACAAAAGCTTGCTCAAATCCGAGCCGTGCCGCCTCTTTCAGTCTTTGTTCTGTGCGGGCGACAGGGCGAATGGCACCTGACAGAGCAACTTCACCGAAAAATATTGCTTTGCTTGGTCCAGAACTTCCTGCGGCCGAGGTCAACAAGGCGGCGGCGGCGGCAAGATCGCCTGCCGGTTCGCTGATTCGATAACCACCGGCAACCGACAAATAAACATCGCGGCCTCCGAGCGCGACATTGCAGCGTGTCTCAAGCACGGCAAGCAGCATGGCGAGGCGGTTGCTGTCCCAGCCGACGATTGAGCGGCGCGGGGTGCCGTATGCGCTCGGCGCGACCAAGGCCTGAACCTCTGCTAGAACCGGGCGCGAGCCTTCCATCGCAGCGAAGACGGCCGCGCCGCCAGTGTCGCTGTTTTCGCTGGACAGGAACAGGGCTGACGGCTCCTTTGCCGGGGCGAGACCATACTGGCTCATCTCGAAAATACCGATCTCATCGGTCGGGCCGAAACGGTTCTTGACGGCGCGCAAGATGCGGAACTGGTGGCCACGCTCGCCTTCGAAATAGAACACGGTATCGACCATATGTTCGACCACACGTGGGCCAGCGATCTGGCCATCCTTGGTGACGTGCCCAACCAGAATGAGCGCCGCGCCAGACGTTTTGGCCCAGCGGGTCAGTTCCTGACAACAGGCCCGCACCTGACTGACCGAACCGGGCGCGGCTTCGAGATTATCTGACCACATCGTCTGGATCGAATCGATGACGACGAAATCAGGCTTGGCCTTCTTGAGCGCTGTCAGCACTTTGCGAAGATCGGTCTCGGTCGCGAGTTGAACCGGGCTGTCTGCGACTTTCAGACGCCGCGCGCGTTCCTGAATTTGGGCCGTGGCTTCCTCACCAGAAACATAAACGCATTTCAAACCATTGCGCGCGAGCCGGGCAGCAACTTGCAGGAGGAGTGTGGATTTGCCGATGCCGGGGTCGCCGCCGATCAGGGTTGCAGAGGCTGGCACGAGGCCGCCGCCAAACGCCCGGTCAAGCTCGTCAACGCCCATGACGATGCGCGGCGGTGCCTCTTGCTGGCCATTCAGGGCAGTGAACTCAACCTTGCCGGATTTACTCTTGCCACCCTTTGGAGCTTTCAGCCCGCCGGGTACGCTGGTTGAAGCTTCTTCGGCCAGCGTGTTCCACTCGCCGCAGGCATCGCAGCGCCCGGACCATTTCGAGTGGACCGCACCGCAGGCCTGACAGGGGAATGTAGCGGAGGTTTTTGCCATGGCGATAGCCTATGCTGCGCCGTCCTGGGGCGAAAGGCGTGTTGTGTTGTTTCTGCGCGTGGTTTGCGTTGCCCCCCGCAAATACAGCAACGCCCTGGGGACAGTGTCCGCAAGGCGTTGTGGCTGAGGTGTATATTTTCGCCTCATACCATTGGCGAAATGCTCTGGATCATGGCTGCGACGACAATGAAAGCCGTGAAGCAAAGTGCGAATGGTTCCAGCGCTCTCATGATAGAAGTAGATGATTTGCTGGCGGTTACCTGTGTGAGATTTGACATGTTGTGTGCCTCCTTTTCCTGTGTGGCAGGATCATTTGCCACCATCCCGGCCAACAAATCTTGTCGCTTTCGAAAGCGCGGCTATTTTTCTGAAATCGACATGTGTTTTTCAAAATTGGTGAGAGTTATTCAGCCTTTGGATGCGGCCACACCTCAATACCCATTTAACTTGATGCATCCTCGGTAGCGTTTGGATGCACGTGTGAAGTATACTTTTCATCACAAGTAATTAATATTGATAAACGATAAAAATGATCTTATGTGGATAACGCTCAGGGCAGAGAGAAAACAATAACCTCAACAAGGAGAACTATAATGCCTACTCCCAGAAACTACCTGATGGCCGCGATTGCGGCGACCATCATCACGGCACCAGCTTTCGTCGGTTCTGTGGATCAATCACAGAGCGTCTCCATAAAAATCTCTGGCTATGATCTATCGACCCAGCTGGGGCAACAATCGTTTTGAACAAGATCGAGAAAGCTGCCGAGCGTGTCTGCGGTCTACGTCCGGCAACCAAAACTTTGCGGTTTAGTCAGCTCGCTGCGACGTACATCGCAACCTCAACTGAGACTGCTGTTGCCTCGATTGGCTCGCCAACGCTAGATCGCCTCTATGCGCTTAAGGGTGATCAAGAGGCCAACTAGTTTGGTCAACCCATAAAGAACGCCGCTCCTTTCGGGGCGGCGTTTTGCAGTTTGGGAGGAGGCGTTTGGTTATTCAGCAGGAACCAGGATTGGCGCTTTAGCTTGTTTGCGAGCTTTGCTGGCGGCGATCTGCTGATCGAGGCAGTCAAGATAGTTTGGGTGCTCAGTGCCCATCCAGCGATCCCACCAGGTGAAGTAGAAGCCATAATTCCCAGTGCCGCGCTCGTGGTGCATGTCATGGTGGGTGACGGTGGTGAGCCATCCCAGAACGGGCAATCTGGCCCAGCGACGTGGGAACACTTCATAACCGCAATGGCCTAGCGCGTTTTTGAAAATCATAATGGTCAGCACAATATATAGCGCCAAATTGTGGGTTGGGATGAAGATCAGAGCAATCGGCACGAACATATATTCGATCACTGCTTCACCGGCCGCGAAATTGTAAGCTGTGAACGGGGTTGGGTTGTGCGAGCGGTGGTGCTGCATATGCGTGCGCTTGTAGAGTTTGGCGTGGTGCATGGCGCGGTGGGTCCAGTAGAAATACGCATCATGCAGCACGATCCATAATGGGATCGAAATCCAGAACCAGACCATACCGTACTGACCGAAATCATTATATTTCTGGAAAATGCCAAGATTGGCCGCTTCGAAGATCAGGATATCCATCGCGACAAACACGCAAATCGTCCTGAACGAGGCTTTCAGCTCCATCTTGATCTGTTTCGTGCGCGGGGTGGGCTTGCGGATCTTGCGGTCTTCAATGAACTGGCTGAGTACGACCCAGAGAACAAAGAATGTGGTTAGCGTACCGAGGGCGTAGCGAATGCCCTCATATTGAATACCATTGAGGACGCGGGGTCCGAGCTCATTAGTGATAAATGATATGGCTTCCATTTGGGTCTCCTTTTCCCGTTAGAGACAAGAAAGCAGACCGCGCGGAAAACCTCTCCGCATTAGCGTAAAACATAGCTCAATTTCGAAATTGAGGATGTTTTTCTAAGATTGAGCAGGGGCGGCGAGGGCGGCGCGGCGGAAATTTGTCGGCGTCGTCCCCTCGGTAGATTTGAACGCCCGGTTGAACGTCGCCAATGACGCATAGCCTGCATCCATTGCGATTGTCAGGACGGGCAGGCGTGCATGTTCGGGGTCTGAAAGGACGTCTTTGGCATAGGCCAGACGATAATTGTTGAGGAAGGCCGCAAAATTCCTGTAGCCGAGGCCATTATTGATCAAGGCGCGCAATTGATGTTCCGGCACCGCAATTTTGTCTGACAATATGCTGATCGTCAGGCCGTGTTCGGTGTAGAGCTTGTCTTCTTCCATCGCACTAACCAGTCGTGAATGCGAAACGGCATCACGCGGGTCAATGCTTGGCTTGGCGGGCAGGTTTGGTTTGTCTGGAATGGCCTCAAACAGCAGAGCTTCAGGATGCAAGCGTACCAGCCAAATATGCGCCCAGAACACCAAGACCGCGATAATTGCCGCTAGAATCGTCATTGCAAGCTCATTTCTATCACCGAGTATATTTTCTGAAATAACCGAAAGCGTCGTGCCGCCACCGATCGCCAACGCGAACCAGAGGCGGGCTCTGCGCCGTGGCTCAACCAAATCATCCTTGCGATTGGCTAGCGCTTTCCAACAGAGATGCACAATGATGGCGAAGATGATTAGGTCAAAAAATGGATCAACCCGAAAGCGTGGTGGTGCAATCCAGCCTAAATCAGCGAACCGGTAAACCATATTGGATGCTGAGACGAAAATGAATCCGGACCATTCCAACCATCCGGGGCGGAAATCATCGTCAAATAAGGATAGGCAGAACCACCACCCCAGCGGGATAACGATGACATCAATCATCCGCGCCGCAGCATGCAGCGGGAATGGTAGCTGAAGGTCTTCTGGCGCGGAGGACAGCAATAAGGCCACGGCGCTGAAGCTAAATAATAGGGCTAACCGCACTCGCGCGGACGAGCGCCCATCGCGTAGGCCCAATGTGATAAACACAACAAGCGCACCAACGGTGCTATAGCGGATGAGGACGTCGGCTAGGAACATGGCTGACTAGGCACCCTGATTGGCGCGATTGGTCAAGTGGGGTGTCCTCGGCTTGCCTTTTTCGAGATGACAAAAGTCACAAAGCCGGTTGGATCGGACCTTCGGCGCGACCGTTGACGAATTGGTCGACATATTCGTTGCCGCTATGATCAATATCGGCAGCCGGGCCGCGCCAGATGATCTTGCCATCGAACAGGAAGGCGATCTCATCAGCGATCTTGCGAGCGCTGGCCATGTCATGCGTAATCGAGACCGCCGCCGCGCCGAGCGCCTTGGTCTGCTCGATGATCAGGTCATTAATCGCATCGGCAGTGATCGGGTCGAGGCCGGTGGTTGGTTCATCAAAGAAAATCAGGTCAGGCTTGGAGGCAATCGCGCGGGCCAACCCGACGCGTTTCTGCATCCCGCCGGAAATTTCGGCCGGGGTCAGGTCGGCGACATCCGAGCCAAGTCGCACCTGTTTCATTGTTGCAATCGCGTGCTCTTTGGCGTCTTTGCGCTTCATCCCGTCAGCATTGAGCAGACGAAACGCGACATTCTCCCAGATGGTCAGACTGTCAAACAGCGCGGCGGATTGGAACAACATGCCGATCCGGGCGCGCATCGCGTCGCGGGCCTTGCCTTGGTCACGCGTCACATCCTTGCCGTCAAAATAGATCTTGCCCGCATCCGGCGTCATCAAGCCAAGCGTGTTCTTGAGTATCACCGATTTACCCGAGCCAGAGCCGCCAAGCACGACCAGCGACTTGCCGGGGGCGACATCAATATCCACCCCGCGCAGGACGTGATTACTGCCGAACGATTTGGTCACGCCAGAGAGCTGTAAGAGATGCTGGGTCATAGGCCGATCCCAACAAAGATGCTGGACAAGACATAATTGACGGCGAGGATCAATACCGCTGCGCCGACCATTGCAAAGGTTGCTGCGCGGCCCACGCCGGTTGCGCCTGCGCTCGATTTATCGCCGTGATAACAGCCCATTAGCGCGATGATGCCGCCAAAGAAAACCGCCTTGATCACGCCGACCAGAATGTCGTTGCGGGTGACAAAATCCAAGGTGTTGCGCAAATAGGTCGTCGAATCGAAGCCAAGCCCATAGACGCTAACCGCCCAGCCGCCCATCACGCCGATAATGTCAGCCACCAGTACGAGTAGCGGGAGGGTCAAAATACCGGCAATAAAGCGCGGGGCATAAAGATAGCGAAACGGGTTGGCGCTCAGCGTCTTCAGCGCATCGATCTGCTCGGTGACCCGCATCGCGCCGATCTCTGCCGCGATCCCAGCAGAGACACGTCCCGCCAGCATCAGGCCGGTTATTGTCACGCCAAGTTCTCGTGTGATGCCGAGCACCACAATGTTTGGTACGAATTGTTCGGCGCCATAACGCGCCCCGCCTGTATAGATGTTGAGGGCGAGGGCAGCGCCGATAAACACCGCTGACAACCCAACGACGGGCAGGCTGTAAAATCCTATCGCGACCATTTGGCGAAAGATCTGCGCCGGATACCAGCGCGGCGTCAAACCCGCCCAACTCATCTGTGCGGCAAACACAGACAGGCGGCCAATCTCGGCCATCATGCCAAGCGCGGCGCGGCCCAGCCATTGCAGCGGATTGGGCAAGCCGCTTTTAGGTTTCAAAGATACGTGTGACACGAGGCGTCAGTCCTGTTGTAAGTTCATAACCAATTGTTCCGGCAAGAGCGGCCTGTTCTTCAAGCGGTGCGTCCGGACCAATGAATTGCGCGAATACACCCGGTCTTGCAAGAGCTACAGCCGCACTTACGTCAATTGTTATCAAGTCCATGGAAACTCGCCCGACAATTGGACAGCGTATGCCCTCGACACTGGCAAAGCCTTTTCCAGATGCAGAGCGTGGAAAGCCATCGCCGTATCCCAGAGCAATTGTTACCAGCGGGGTTGCGGCCTGGAATGTGTGGGTCGCGTCATAACCGACCGTCTCACCCGCTTGCGCAGTATGGACCTGTAATATTGGCGCTTCGAGGGTCATGCCCGGCTTTAGCGGCAAGCCCTCTGGGGGATGCCCGCCACCATATAAAGCAATGCCAGGCCGCGACAGGTCGCCGTGATAGTCGGGGCCGAGCCAGACACCGCCTGAATTGGACAGACTGATCGGGACATCTGGAAATTGCCCGGCGGCGGTTTTGAACTCGGCCAGTTGAAACGCGTTCATGGCGTTTCCAGCGGTTTCCGAACAGGCCAGGTGTGACAGGATCAGACTGGGCGCCATGCCTTGCGTGGCGGCGGCAAGTTTTGGTGCATCCCCAATCGGCAGGCCGAGCCGGTTCATGCCGCTATCAAAGTGCAGGCCATAGCCGCCATGCAATTTTCCGGCGGATTGTAGCCACGTCACCAGCGTTTGAAACTGCGGCTGCGAATTGATAATCGGGGTCAGCGCGCTTTGTCGGTATAGCGGCTCTTCGTAAGGGTCAGGTCCGTTCAGAACATAGATTGTCGGGTGCGGGCCGAGTGTGTTGCGGGCCAGTTCACCTTCAAAGCTGTGAGCCACGAAATAGTGATCGCAGCCGGCAAAATGCAGCGCCTCGGCGACTTGTTCAAGGCCGTGGCCATAGGCGTCGGCTTTGATCACCGCCGCTGTCATGCCGCCGGTTTGGCTGGCACGGACTGTGCGCCAATTGTCGGCAATACTGGCCAGATGGATGCGCGCGCGCGGGCGGAGACTCATGCGGGTCTTGTTAGCGGGCTTTGTGGCGGATGTAAGCCCTACTCGTAATCATCCTTCGGCTGTTTGGCGAGATTGCCAAACTGCGTGATATTTGGATCAAATGTCAGAACAATGCGGCCAATCGGACCATGGCGTTGCTTGCCGATTATCACTTCAGCGGTGCCATGGACTTCATCCATGCGTTGGCGCCAATTGTCCCATTTATCGGACTTATCCTTGCTGCCATCAGTTTCAGGCTCGGTCCGTTCAAGGTAATAGGACTCGCGGTAAACAAACATCACCACATCGGCGTCTTGCTCAATCGATCCGGACTCGCGCAAATCAGATAGTTGCGGGCGTTTATCGTCACGTTGCTCAACCGCACGTGAAAGTTGCGACAGCGCGACAACCGGAACATTCAGTTCCTTGGCCAGAGCTTTGAGAGTGGTGGTGATCTGAGTAACTTCCTGGACGCGGTTTTCGCTGGCCTTGCCGGATGTGCCGGTTAGCAATTGCAAATAGTCGACAATGATCAGGTCAACACCTTGAGAGCGTTGTAATCGCCGGGCACGCGCGGCCAGCTGGCTGACCGAAATGCCGCCTTGATCATCGATATAAAGCGGCAGGTTTTGTAGCTCTTCAGTGGCCTGCCTGAGATCCTCGAAATCATCCTTGTGCAGGTCACCTTGGCGAATCTTGTGGGCATTGATGCCAGTGCGCTCGGCGAGAATACGGGTGGCGAGTTGCTCAGACGACATTTCCAACGAAAAGAACGCGACTTTCGCCCCGGCCATGGTCTTGGTTGACCCGTCTTCCTGTTTCTCGCCTCGGTATGAGCTGGCAGCATTATAGGCAATATTCGTCACCAAGGAGGTCTTGCCCATTGAGGGTCGACCCGCGAGGATAATCAGGTCTGAGCCATGCATTCCGCCCAATTTATTATCAAGATCAATCAGTTCGGTTGCGATACCGGCAATGTGTCCGTCGCGCTTAAACGCAGCCTCGGCCATTTGCAGGGATTCAGTGAGCGCTTCGGCGAAACTGGAAAATCCGCGCCCCGTCGATCCGCGTTCAGCGAGGGAGAACAATTCACGTTCCGCCAGTTCGACCTGCTGTGCGCCATCGGACTCACGGTCGTGAACCATGGCGCGCGACTGCACGCCAGCGCCAATGTCAATCAGCTCGCGGCGCATCGCCAGGTCGCGAATCATATGCGCGTAATCCTGAACTTCCGGGCCGAACGCGGCGCTATCAAGCAGGTTGGCGAGATAGGTCGCGCCGCCAATTGAGGTCAGGCGTTCGTCTTTGTCGAATTGCTCACGCAGGGTGACGCCATCGGCGACGCGGCCGTTCTGGATCAGCAATTGGCAAGCCGAAAAAATCTCTTCGTGAGCCGGGGCGTAAAAATCGCTTGGCCGCAAGATGTCGGCAACCCGTTGAAACGCGTTATTGTCATACAGGATGGACCCAATCACCGCCGCTTCAGCAGACAGGTTATGGGGCAGATCGCGCGGCGCCTCTTCGGGCGTGTCGACGGGGGCAATAGCAGGGCTCATCTGGGCACATTAACCACAAGTCACCGAATTTGCAGCCTCGATTTTCAGCCAACCTGATCAGGTTGCTCGGAGGTTCTTCAAACTGCACAGCGAAATTTGATCTGTGGATAGACAAAAGGCCGCCTCGATTTTACGAAGCGGCCTTCTTGATCAGGTCACCGAAGAACTATTCGTCGTCGCCTTCAGGGGCTGTATCGATTTCAGCGGCTGCAGCAGCCATTGCAATCGCTTGCTCTTCAGCTGCTTCGGTCTTTTCAGCCTGCACGGTATCGATGACGTTTTCACCAGCGGCCTGGCGCTCAGCTTCTTCTTCCGAACGCGCGACATTGAGAGTGATCGTCACACGAACTTCCGCGTGCAGACGGATGCCGACGTCGTGAATGCCCAGCGTTTTAATCGGCGTATCCAGGCGAACCTGCTCACGCTTGATCTTGTGGCCATTCTCAGCGGCGACTTCGACGATGTCGCGCGCGGTAACGGAGCCGTAAAGTTGTCCGGTTGTGCCCGACTGGCGAATGATGCTGAAGGCTGCGCCTTCCAGTTCGGTGCCAGATGCGGCGGCATTTTCACGGGCTTCTGAGTTGCGCTGTTCAAGCACTTCGCGTTCCGCTTCGAAACGTGCGCGGTTCTTGTTATTGGCGATCAGCGCTTTGCCAGTTGGCAGCAGAAAGTTACGCGCAAAGCCGTTCTTGACGGACACTTCGTCGCCAAGATTGCCGAGGTTTTCGACGCGTTCAAGTAGAATGATTTGCATGAGCTTTTCTCCTACTTCACGGTGAATGGAAGCAAGGCAAGCATACGGGCGCGTTTGATGGCACGGGTAAGCTTGCGCTGGTTTTTGAAGTTCACGGCGGTGATCCGAGATGGCACAATTTTGCCCTTCTCAGAGATATAGCGCTGCAGCGTTTTGACATCTTTATAGTCAATCGGCTGGGCATTTGCGCCAGAAAACGGATCGACCTTGCGGCGACGCCCGAAAGAGCGGCGCGCGGGGATGTTGGTGATGTTCATTCCAGAGATCATCTTGGACATAATGGTTTTCCTTTTCTCTCTCTAGTCGCGGTCGCGGCGGGGGGCACGATCGGGGCGATCACCGCGATCTTTACGGGACATGACCGGCGAAGGGGTTTCGTCCAGTTCGTCGACGCGGATCGTCATGTAACGCATGATGTCGTCGGAAATTCGGTGTGCACGCTCAAGCTCGTGGACGGCTTCTGCCGGGCCATCAATATTGAACAGGGCATAGTGGCCCTTGCGCTGCTTGTTGATCGGGTAGGCGAGATTGCGCAGGCCCCAATACTCGGTCTTGCCGAGAGTGCATTTTTGTTTTTTGAGGAACTCGGAGAGTTCTTCCATCAGAGTCTCAACTTGTGCTGGTGAGATGTCCGGCCTCGCAATGAGGACGTGTTCGTAAAAAGACATATATAATCCCGGTCGTCTGTGGATTGCGGCGCAGGATCCGTGGGAAACGGGTCTGGCGATGGCCCCTCGCAACTGGCTCATTCCAGAATTGAGGACCGCAAACCTTGCGAAGCGCGTCGTAAAGCGCAAAACGGACACAGAATCAAGCGGCTTGCGCGGCTGAGCGCAGCGATCTATGCGGGCGGCAACAGATACAGGAGCGCCAGATGACGATGTTCGCGTTTATTTTCCCCGGCCAGGGCAGCCAGTTCATCGGAATGGGCAAGGATCTGGCCGATACTTTTCCAGTCGCGAAAGAGGTCTTCCAAGCTGTCGATGAGGCGCTGAGTCAGGATTTGTCAGGCTTGATGTGGGCGGGCGAGATTGACGAGCTGAAGCTCACCACCAATACCCAGCCAGCCCTGATGGCGGTCAGTGTCGCGGCGATGTATGCATTGGAAGCTGAGTTTGGTATTGGCGCCGACCGGGCCGCCTTTGTCGCCGGGCACTCGCTCGGCGAATATTCAGCTCTGGCGGCGGCTGGGTCGATCAATGTTGCAGATTGCGCGCGTATCCTGCGGGTGCGCGGTGATGCGATGCAGGCCGCTGTGCCTGCAGGAGAAGGTGCAATGGCGGCGCTTTTGGGCGCAACGCCAGAGCAAGCGGCAGACCTGTGTGCCATCGGTGCAGCGCATGGGCCTTGTGAGATAGCCAATGACAATGCGCCGGGCCAAATTGTCATTTCTGGTGCCAAGGCAGCGATTGAACTTGCCTGTGCAAACGCCAAAGACCTTGGCATCAAGAAAGCTGTGCCACTGCCAGTGAGCGCGCCGTTTCATTGCTCACTGATGCAGCCTGCGGCGGATGCAATGTCTGAAGCTTTGGCGAGAATTACGATCACCCCGCCAAGTGTCCCGCTAGTGGCGAATGTCACGGCGCAAGCTGGCACCGATCCTGATGCGATCAGAGCGCAATTGGTTGCGCAGGTCACTGGCCAGGTCCGCTGGACCGAAACCGTGCAATATATGGCGGCTATAGGCACTGAGCAAACCATAGAGGCGGGTGCCGGAAAAGTCCTCACCGTGATGAACCGGCGTACTGTACGAGAGCTCGAAGGTCTCACCATGGGGACGCCAGACGAGATTGAGGCCGTGGCAACACGGCTGAACGGCTAGAAGGAGAATGGGAATGTTTGATCTGACAGGAAAAACCGCGCTGGTCACCGGCGCGTCGGGCGGCATTGGCCGCGAGATTGCGGTGGCTTTGTCTGCGGCAGGCGCGACGATCGCCGTGTCCGGCACGCGCGAAGCTGTTCTGGAAGACGTGCTCGCTGGATTGCCGGGGCAGGGCGCTGTTGTGGCGTGTAACCTGTCTGACGATGAAGCGGTCAGCGGCCTCGTCAAACGCACCGAGGAGGCAATCGGTCCGCTCGATATTCTGGTCGCGAATGCCGGGATCACTCGTGATGGTTTGTTGATGCGGATGAAGGATGAGGACTGGAACGAGGTGATAAATGTCAATCTTGGCTCATACTTTCGCCTGGTGAAATCATGCATGCGCGGGATGATGAAGCGCCGTCATGGCCGAATTATTGGCGTGACGTCGATTGTTGGTGTGACCGGAAATCCTGGGCAGGCGAACTATTGCGCGTCGAAAGCCGGGATGATCGGGTTCACCAAATCTATTGCACAAGAGGTCGCTAGTCGCGGCATAACAGCCAATACAATTGCTCCCGGTTTTATCGAATCGCCGATGACGGATGGCCTGCCAGACGCTCAAAAAGAAGCACTGATGGGGCAGATTCCGGCGGGCAGATTGGGTCAGGGGGCCGATATAGCGGCTGCGACAGTCTACCTCGCGTCCGCCGAAGCCTCATATGTGACGGGCCAGACTCTGCACGTGAATGGTGGCATGGTGATGATCTAGCTGCCGTCGTGGCAACAGTAAGCTAGGGCTTGGCGATGTTACAAACTGTGTGCTAACCGCAACCCATGGCTCGTAAGGGCTTGTCCTACAGGCAGTATTAGAGAGGTCTTCCATGTCTGACGTACTTAAGCGAGTTAAGAAAATTGTTGTCGAGAATCTCGACGTTGATGGTGATAAGGTTGTTGAGGGCGCAAGCTTCATTGATGATCTAGGCGCCGATAGCCTCGACCTAGTTGAACTGGTCATGGCTTTCGAAGAAGAGTTTAACATCGAGATTCCTGATGATGTTCAAGAAAACATCCGCTCGGTTGGCGATGCGGTGACTCACATCAAGGCTCACGTTTCTTAAGAGGCTAACCGAATGCGCCGTGTTGTCATAACTGGTATTGGTATTGTGTCGCCGCTAGCGGGTAACCGTGAGGCGACATGGGAACGCTTGATTGCAGGCGAATCAGGGGCCGGACCGATTGATCGGTTCGACGCCTCCGACACCGCCTGCAAGATCGCGTTTCAGGTTCCGTATGCAGATGGCCGTGGCGGGGGTCGTGCGGACGATCCTCATGTGTTTGATCCGGATAAAACCGCAAGCGCCAAGGAGCGTCGCCGGATTGATGAGTTCATCCTATACGGCATGGCGGCGGCTGACGAAGCTGTCGAAGATTCCGGTTGGGTCCCGGCCAATATTGAAGATCAGGAACGCACAGGCGTTATGATCGGGTCTGGCATTGGCGGCCTGCAAAGCATTTATGATGCGGCGATTAACTTGCACCAGCAAGGCCCTCGCCGGGTCAGTCCATTCTTCATTCCATCCGCGCTGATCAACCTTGCCTCTGGACAAGTGTCGATCAAGCACGGCTACAAAGGCCCTAACCATTCGGTTGTGACCGCTTGTGCGACGGGTGCACATGCGATTGGCGATTCGGCGCGTCTGATTAAATATGGCGACGCCGATGTGATGGTCGCCGGCGGGTCCGAGGCGGTTATTTGTAAGCTGGCAATTGCTGGCTTCTGTTCAGCCAGGGCAATGTCGACCAATTTCAATGATGAGCCTAAAAGAGCTTCACGCCCGTACGACAAGGACCGTGATGGTTTTGTCATGGGTGAAGGTGCTGCCGCTCTGGTGCTCGAAGAGTATGAGCATGCCAAGGCGCGCGGCGCGAAGATTTATGCCGAAGTCGCGGGCTATGGTCTGACCGGCGATGCTTTCCATATTACGGCACCTGCAGAAGGGTCCGAAGGGGGCTATCGCGCGATGAAGATGGCGGCTGGACATGCCGAGAATAATCTCGGTGTGAAGCTGGAAGACATCGATTATATCAACGCGCACGGCACCTCGACCCCTAAGGGTGACGAGGGCGAAGTGGGCGCGGTGGAACGCCTGTTTGGCGATCATTCCAGGAACCTGTCTCTATCAGCAACCAAATCAGCTGTTGGTCACCTCCTGGGCGGTGCCGGGGCCATCGAAACGGCGTTCTGTGCATTGGCAATTCGCGATCAAATTATGCCGCCGACCCTGAACCTCGATAATCCGAGCGTCGATACGCCGATTGATTTAATTCCGCACAAGGCCAAAAAAGGCCGTGTTCGTGCGACAATGTCAAACTCGTTCGGGTTTGGCGGGACCAATGCGTCGCTTATCCTTACAGAGGTTAAGTAGCGCGCCGCAATAATGTGTGCGATTCTCTCTTGGGGCCGGAACATAATGGAAGGTCTTTATGAGATTGCTTAAAGCTTTGATTGCCCTTGGGGTGGTGCTTGCGATCATTGGAGGCGCAGCTTTTGGCGTCGGCTGGGTCTGGTTGCAGAACGAAATTTCCCGCGATGGTCCGCTGGCACAAGAGACAAATTTTGTTGTCGCGAACGGGGAGGGGCTAGCCAGCGTCGCGCTGCGTCTTGAACGCGACGGCATTGTCTCAAACGCGCGCATTATTCGGCTCAAAGCACGTCTCGATGATACTGAGAATTCGGTGAAGGCTGGAACCTACAAATTATCCCCGCGTGTCAGTGTCGGGCAGATTTTGGAGCAGTTGATTGCCGGCGACGTCATCCAGTTGCGATTAACCATACCCGAAGGGTTAACTACAGCGCAGATCCTGCGACGGATTGAGGCTGCTGAGGTCCTGACAGGCGATTTGCCCGACTCTGTGATCGCCGAAGGCAGCTTGCTGCCGGATACGTACATCTTTGATACCGGAACGACGCGTACACAGTTTATTAACCGTATGGCGGCGGCGCAGGTGGATCTTCTGGATGAGCTGTGGCCACAACGCAAACCGGGGCTTCCGATAGTCTCCCGAGAGGACGCGATAATCCTCGCCTCCGTCGTTGAGAAAGAGACCGGGAATGCTGACGAGCGCGGTCTGGTGGCCGGATTGTTCACCGGTCGTTTACTAAAAGGCATGCGTTTGGAGAGTGATCCGACAATTATATATGGCGTCTCGCAAGGCGAACCTCTGGTCAACAGTCGCGGCGAGCGTAGAACGCTTTATCGCTCCGAAATTGATCGCAAAACGGATTGGAATACTTACCAGATTGATGGCTTGCCCAAGACGCCGATCTGCAATCCTGGCCGCGACGCGATTGCGGCAGTTCTGAACCCGGTGGAGACAGAGAACATCTTTTTTGTTGCAGACGGCAAGGGCGGGCACCTGTTCGCCAAAACCTATAGAGAACATCAGCGCAATGTTGCGGCCTATAGGCGGTTTGAGCGCGAAGAAATTCAGCGTGAGCGGGAGAATAATTAGGTGACCATATCAAGCATGACCGGCTTTGCCCGTGCTTCTGGCAGCGCCGACTGGGGCAGTTGGGTCTGGGAGGCCAAAAGCGTCAATGGTCGCGGGCTGGATAGCCGTGTGAGCACGCCTTCGGCGCTGGACGGCGTGGACCACGCAATAAAGGCCGGGATTTCGCAGCGTTTCGTGCGCGGCAGCCTGCAAATCAGCCTACGCATTGAGATGGCTGATGGCGGCGCAGAGATGTCAGTCAATGAGGGCGCGCTGAAAGTCCTGATGGAGGCTTATGAGCGTGCCGATGGGGCATTGGCGACAGGCGCGGCTTTGGCGACCTTGATGTCGTTCAAGGGCGTTGTCGATGTTGGCGCAGCTTCTGTCAGGAGCTTGGCCGACAATGCTGATGCGATTGCTGCCTTAATCAAATCTGGCGAAGAGGTTCTGGATCAACTGAAAGAGACCCGTCTCGAAGAAGGCCGCAAGCTGGATATATTGCTGTCCGGACATTTGTCCGACATCGCACGGATAACGGCTGATGCTGTAGCATTCGCTGCAGATCAAGTGACGTACGTCCAAGCGATTTTCCGCAAACGAATGACGGAACTCGACCATGACGGCCACGTCTCTGAGGACCGAATAGCGAGTGAGATTGCGGTTCTGGCGACCAAGGCAGATGTCACTGAAGAGCTGGATCGGCTTCTGGCACATATCAAAACGGGTCATGACTTGCTCAAGAGCGGTGACGCCGTGGGCCGTAATCTTGGCTTCCTCGCTCAGGAGCTCAATCGCGAAGCCAACACGCTGTGTTCAAAATCAGCAACTCTGGATTTGACGAATGCAGGCCTGGCCCTAAAAAGCGTGATTGATCAGTTCAAGGAGCAG
This sequence comes from Henriciella sp., assembly GCA_021776655.1. Lineage (GTDB taxonomy): Bacteria > Pseudomonadota > Alphaproteobacteria > Caulobacterales > Hyphomonadaceae > Henriciella. The sequence continues at coordinate 85,699 of JAJFFK010000039.1, forward strand.
GCCGCCAATGTCGAATGATGCAGAGAATAGACGACGCGGTTTGATGCTGGTCATCTCCAGTCCTTCCGGCGCCGGTAAAACGACGCTGGCGCGAAAACTGATGGCTGAGTTTGACGATGTCGTTCTGTCAGTATCGACAACCACTAGAGAACCACGCCCAAATGAAACCGACGGGGTCGACTATAATTTTCGCGCCGAACCGACTTTTCGTGAGATGATTGGCCAGCGCGCCTATCTCGAATGGGCTAAAGTCTTCGACCATTATTACGGCACACCGCGCGCTGATACGGTGGCCCAGCTCGAGGCCGGTAATGATGTTCTGTTCGATGTCGATTGGCAGGGGGCTGATGCCCTGCACGATCAGATGCCGAATGATTGCGTGTCGGTGTTTGTCTTGCCGCCGAGTATTGAGGCGTTGGAGGCAAGGCTATCGGCGCGGCCAGGTTCGACGCCGGATATGATCGCGCGGCGGATGCGTGACGCGAAAGCTGAAATCCTGCATTGGCGGCGCTATGACTATTGTATCATCAATGATGAGCTTGAAGAGGCTTATGGTAAACTGCGCCGAATTTTGCTGGTTGAGCGCACCAAACGCCTGCGCGAGCACGGGCTTGAGGATCATGTGCGGCGTCTATTGGGTGAGCTTTAAGCGACCTCGTTGATGCTCAATTTGATCGTACCGACGAGGGTTTCATCCGGGGCGAGGACGTGCAAGCCGGTCAGGCTGTGTGGCAGGTCGCTATTCACCGCATCCGGCGTCTGCGTGGCTGGTTCCACACAGAAATAGTCGCCGCCAGATGGCACGAACACGACCAGCTTTCCGAATACCGGATCAGCGGTCATGCTGAGGGTCAGGTCCGGCCAACGGATCGTATGGGGCCCAGTCCCACCCTCAAACACATCGTCGAGGACCAAATCGTCAACCATGCGACCACCAGACAGATCTCGCTTTTGGTCGACAGGGATTGGCGCCAACGGAGTCATGTCTGCCTGTAATGGCCATACGCGCTTTGTCGGGGTAGTCAGCACGGCGCTCTGGCGCGGAAAATAAGGGTGCCAGCCAAATCCAGCGGGCATCGGTAACGTTCCAATATTCGTCAGGGTCAGACCAAGTGACAAAGCTGTTTTCGACAGTTCGAACCGCTGCGTTGCCATATAAGGCCAGGGCCATGCATTGCCACCGCCAGTGTGGCTAATCTCAACCCAGTTAGCGGTTTGTTCAATCACCACCCAGCGCGATTGCCAGCCAAATCCGTGGATCGCATGTGGCTCTGGTGGCATATTGGCAGGTAGCGTGATGGCTTTGCCTGCAAACTGAAATTGACCATCAGTGATCCGTCCTGTGAAAGGCAGCATCGGAAAGGCTGACGATTGCAAGACATTAGGGGGATTATTTCCAGACCTGGTTGCCGGGCGCAATATATCGCGGTCGCCAAATCGCAAGTAGCTGACACTTCCGCCAACTGCCGGGGCAAGGCCGAGCGAGAGCGAGCCATTGCAAATGTCGATTGTCACGAAACGGCCTCTTCATAATATCTGGCCAGGCGTCTGAACGCGGCCTGATCGAGCGTCTCTGCGCGGGCCGTCGGGTCGACATCGCAAGCTTCCAGCCAGTCGGTCGGATCTAATCGCGCGGGCTTTGCGATCGATTTCAACGAGGCTCTGAGCATTTTCCGGCGTTGTCCGAACGCGGCGGCGGCGACCGTTTCCAGCGAGCGGATCGGAGAGAATTGTTGCTCTGATGCCAGGGGACGGAGCACAGTCACGGCGCTATCGACCCTTGGCGGCGGGCGAAATGCGCCTGGCGGCAATGTAAACGCGATATGCGCGTCGCAAACACTGGCGGTCAGGACTGCCAGACGGCCATAGTGGCGTGTATTGGGCTGCGCGCAGATACGCTCAGCAACCTCCTTTTGAAACATCAGCGCCATCTCGCCGCGCCACGGCCCAGCCTTCAACCATTTGATCAGCAGCGGTGTTCCAACATTATAGGGCAGGTTGGCGATGATCATGACAGGGGTTTGGCCACCGGCCTCGTCAATGATCTTCTGCCAATCGGCTTTGCGCGCGTCCATCTGGTGCACATACAGGCGTTGATCCGCCGTTTCGGGCCAGGCGTTCAGCGCTTCTGCAAAACGTGGATCGGCTTCGACACAGATTAATTTGGCCGCGCCATTATCGAGGATTGCGCGGGTCAGGCCGCCGGGCCCTGGGCCGACCTCAATCACGGTGCGGCCTTCAACCGGGCCAGCGGCTAGTGCTGAACGGCGCAAAATATCGGGATCAAACAGGAAATGTTGACCGAGGGATTTGCGGGCTGGCGCTTCGGTCAGGCCGGGTGGTTTGGTCATTGGTCGTTGGCTCGGTTACGGCTCATGGTTTCGGCAAGCTGTATAGCGGCGATCAGACTATCCGCGCGACATGTACCAGCTTTTGCAGCCTTATAGGCAGTGCCATGGTCTGGACTGGTACGGATGACCGGAAGCCCGAGCGTGGTGTTGACGCCGCCCCACATGTCGAGCGTCTTAACCGGGATCAGCCCCTGATCATGGGTCATGGCGATGACCGCATCATATTGGCCGGACAGGCTTTCGTGAAACACCGTATCGCCGGGACGGGCACCGACTATATCAATACCTTGCGCGCGCAGAGCAGCGGCAGCCGGGTTGATGATATCGACCTCTTCGCGCCCAATCGCACCTTCCTCGCCAGCATGTGGATTAAGGCCGGAAAACGCAAGGCGCGGTGAAGGCAAGCCAAAATAGCGCCGCAAGGCGGCTGCAGTGATGTTGGCAATCTCGATCAACATGTCCTGATTGAGGTGCTGTGAGACCTGCATCAGCGGGACATGAATGGTCGCCAGGGCGACACGCAAACCGCCGCCAACCAGCATCATCACGGGCCGGATATCGGTTGAGGAGCGGGCCTTGCAGAGCGCTGCGATAAACTCGGTATGACCGGGATGGCTAAACCCGGCACTGTAAAGGACAGCTTTGGAGATCGGATTAGTGATCATGGCCGCCGCATGCCCGTCCAGGGTGAGCTTTGTCGCGGTTTCAATACTCTCGATAATCGCAGGCGCGAATTCAGCACTGGCAGCGCCCGGCACAGGCCGGACTGGCAAAGGCGCATTGAGCCGCAGAACGGGAAGGGCAAGGGCAAAATGATCCGCCGCCTGGGCTATATTGGTGATGATTGCAGTCGGACAGAGATGCTCGAAAATATCGGGATCTGCGATGATGGCAAAAGGGGTCGTTTCAGTTCCGCGCAACATATGCCAGGCGGTTGCAGTAATTTGTGGGCCACACCCGGCGGGGTCGCCCATGGTCAGTGCGAGTGGCTTTACCGGCACGAGATCCCTAGCGGCGAATAATCGTCGCGTCGCGGCGCAAATTACGCAAGCTGCGCTGAGAGATCATGCTAAGCTGCTGGGCATATAGGCGGTCTTCAACCTGATCCTTGCTTGGCAAGTTTTCAACATCATCTTCGCGTCGACAGACAAACATGATGACCAGTTTTCCCGATTGCGCAAATATTTCGGTGTGTCCGCCGATTTCGGCTGACATCACCATGTTCTTGCCCTCAGGACCGAGCTCAGAGACCTTGATATCTGTCAGGACTGTCGAAGTAATCTCATCATCGGCGTCCGTGACGGCGTCAATTTCGCTGCAGGAGCCTATCGCTGCGGCTGCGGCGATTAATTTGTCCTCTGCATCGCTTGCAACGGCCAGACGGGTCAAATCCACCATAGATGTCAGTTCGGCTGGTTCCTTTTTCGCGTTTAGCGCCATCAAGTAGATACCGCTTTCGGTAATGATTGGGTTGCTCAATGCAGGTGGCAACAAGTCTTGGATGATGCCGGCCCGTGTTTGATCAATATCGGCCAGCGTAACCCAGCCCATATCACCGCCTGCTGCTGCGGTTGGGGCCGATGAGAACCTCTCAGCGGCCAGCTCAAACGGCGCGCCAGCCATCAACTGTTCTCTAATTGAAGCCGCCGCCGTCAACGCCCGCTCCTTGTCTTCAGCTAGCGGTGCATAGAGAAATATCTCGCTGATATGGTATTGTTCCGTGCTGGAGGCTGCTTTCAACCGCGATAGTCGGTCGAGTATCTGGGTTTGCGAAATGCGAATGCGCGTGCCATACAACCCGCCCATAATCCGTCGCCAGGCGATATCGGCGCGGGTTTGATTTTCCAGGCTGGTTGGATTTACGCCTGATTGGATCAGCGTGTTGAGAAGGTCATCGCGTGTGATCCCGGACTGGCGGGCGAGGCTCTCGATTGAGTTTGCAATTTCTGCATCGCTGATCTCGACTTCATACTCAGACGCTTCCTGAAGCTGCAGCTTTTCATCAATCAGCTGTTCAAGCGCTTGCGAGGTCAGTTGCTGTATTTGTTCTTGTGTCGGTTGTTGCCCGCCGAGGCTGAGCAGTAACAGGCGTGCGCGTTGACGAACATCGGTAAAGGAGATCGGGTCGTCGTTGACAACAGCAACAATGCCTTCGATTTGCTCGGCCAGGGGCGGTGTTGCCTCCTGTGCAGAGGCAATAATGCCAACTGAAAGCAAACTGGTGGCGACAACAAAACTGCGAAACATGTTCATTCTCCTGCGGCGTGCTTATCCGCTAAAATGCGCGTTTTAACAATATCCAGACTGAGGCTGGGCGCAATCCATGTGACTGTATGAAGCGAGAATATTGCTGAAAGTTTAGGGTCTGAACCCAAAAGCACAAGCCAATTGGGTTCAGGCCCTAGTCTAGGTCATTCGACCCGAAATCTCCGAGTGTTTTGAGTGAGAACCGGAACTTGATTGAGTCATTTGCTCCTAAAGTGCGGTCAACTGCCTCTGAGCGCTCAAACGAAATTTCGAATCGTGAGCAGTCGTCTTCATAGGCAATTCCGAACGAGTGTCGCAAATCGCGTGCTTTCGTCAGCGTCCCATTACCAAGGACCGAGCCAGCCAGATCGCGCTGGCGATTATAAACGACATAGTAATTATCGGTCACGCGAACTTGGGCACGAACATCAACGCCCTCTTCCTCAAACCCTGTGCTGGTGATGTCGCTGTCAACGCGGTAATAGCGAACTTGCCCATCCAGGCGTCCCCAGCGGGATTTAAGCCGAGCATCAACCCGTTTGATAGTCAAATCTTCATCATCCAGGCGCACGCGGGTTTCGATTTTTAGTGGATTGCCGAAATTTGCCGACAGGCCAGCGACCCAATCTGAGACCGTTCCGTCGAGATTACTGGCTGTAGAAAAAGCAGTTTCTGACCGATCACGCCAGCGCCGACCACCAAGCGCCGTCAAACTAACGCCATTCTTCCATCGCGCCGTCGCAGATATTCCGAACGCCGCTTTCGAGCCACCCTCGTAAAGGTCGTAACCGCCAACTGCGCTAGCATCAAAGAGAGTGGATTCGTCGGCCTCATAGAACAGGCTATCTTCGACAGGAATGTCGCTATTATTGTCGCCGGGTGTGGCAAAGGCCGCCATAATTTCTGGTTCGATCAGGATATCAATCACACTACCCGGTCGATATAGCGGATATGACAGACGCGATCCTACCGTTGCGACCCCGCGCGAGAACTCATCCCGGCCACTGGGCGCATCATTCAATTTATAATAATCGTATCGTGCTTCTGCGAACGGATTAAGCACAAAGCCGCCGGGTAAGATGCGCGTGGTTGACCAGTCTGACCCAAAGCTGGCGCGATGGCTGTCAATGCCGGTGCGCCGCGACAAGATCGCCGTTGAAGCGTTCACCGCTAACAGGCCATTATCGCCAAAATCAAACAGCTGTTCAGCGAACAAAAGAGGCAGAGCGGTCGGGAAAGTGTCATCGTCGTCGAAAGCACGCAAACCGTCAAAGTTCAGAACCGACACATCCGCATAGCCATTGCGGGTTTGCCCCTGCACATAAAGTTGTGACAATAGTCGGCGTGGTTGGCTGCTATACAATCCACGTAGATTATTCTCGCCATCAATATCATACCGGCTTGTGTACAGATCATCGGTGACCCGCTCGACCCCGAATCCCCATTTCAAATTCTTTGTTATCGCAAATTGGCCGTCGGCAAAAACATGCCCGCGCCATTCCTTTTCACCAAATGTCTCGCCATTCGTGCCGAAATCAAACTCGTTGGTGAAGCTGACATTTGCATTGACCTGACCGGACCAGAAGCGCTTGCGGTAATCCAATTCAAGCAGCGGATTGACCTTGCCCATGGCTTTCGGGGATATGGTCAAATCCTGAGATGGAGAAATCGCCCAATAGTAGGGTTGCTGATAGAACAGACCGAGCCTTGACGAGGTTCCGAAATCTGGTGGCAACAAGCCGGAGCGCCGATCTGAATTGGGATCGGGGTGGGCGAAATACGGCATATAAAAGACCGGGAAACCACCAACCTCCAGAACCGCATCGCGGTAAGTGATCATCTGGCTTTCCTGATTTAGCGTCGCCCGTCTGGCCCGCAACGCCCAGGTTGGTCGCTTTTGACCTTCGCAGAGCTTGCAGGAGGTGTAGATAACCTTGTCCATGGCGTTGGTGCCACTGGAACTTCGCGCCGCTGAGGCTGCGGCGACGAGACCGCCATTTGGCATCCGGGTTGAGAACCCGATCGCGTAGCCATCATCAAGACTGCTATTGGTTTCAATTTCGTCGGCGAAACGCTGTGTCCCATCGGGATCGAGAATAATCACGTTGCCGGTCGCGCGAACCGTATCATTGTTTTGGTCATAGATCAGCCGGTCGGCGCGCATAACCCGGCCTTCATATTCAGCTTCGACATTGCCTTCAGCGGTGACGATGTTGCGCTCATCGTCGACAAAGATCTTGTCCGCGTCGAGCACGACTTGCGGGCGTTCCACTGGCGTCTCGGTGACTTCATCCTGGGCAAGGGCGACCACGGGTTGCGCAGCTATAACTGCAATCAAAGCAAGGCGCGTCCACTTATCCAACGTCTACTCCACAGAAAATCCTACCCCGTCGCTTAAGCGCTGCATTCCAGCCCGTCTAGCGCGCTGGCGCGGTAAAGTGGCGAAATATACGGTAGATGTGGCATTCGGGTTTCTCAATAGGCTAGCGCGGCCAGTCCTCCTGGCAGGGTGATGGCTTCCCCGGCCAATTCCAATTCCATCAAGATGGCAGCGCAGCGCGGCGCACTGATCGAAGCGGCGCGGGCCAGTTCGTCAATTGTCATCGGATGCGGACTGAGCGCTTGCCGCACCGCATCAATTTGCGAGCTTGGCAGATCGTCCTCTGAATTTTCGGGATCAAATTGCGGTGGTTCAGGTGCCCGCACGCGCCCAGTGGCAAGATGACTCAAAGCCTCAATCACGTCCTGCGCATTTCGCACCAGTGTTGCGCCATTGCGCAGCAGGCGATTGGTTCCTGCGGCCCGAGGGTCGAGCGGGGATCCTGGTATCGCCATAACCTCGCGGCCTTGCTCGCCTGCGGTGCGGGCGGAAATCAGCGAGCCGGATCGCTCGGCCGCTTCGATCACCACAACCCCGTTTGAAAGTCCGGTAATGATCCGGTTGCGGCGCGGAAAGTCTCGTGCTTGCGCCCGGTATCCGAAGAAACTCTCCGAAATGATCAGGCCGTCAGCTGCAATCGCCGCATACAGGCGGTCATGTTGCGGTGGGTAGATGTGGTCGATCCCGCCGCCGAGAACCGCGATTGTGCCGCCGCTCAGGCTAGCGGCGTGAGCTTCGCCATCAATGCCACGTGCCAGTCCCGACACGGTGACGTAGTCGGCTGCGCTCAGCTCTGCGCTTATGTCCCGCGCGAGTTTTCGCCCGGCAGCAGATGCGTCACGGGCGCCAACGATGGCAATCGTCGGGCGCTGGGCCAGTGTGATTGTCCCAACGTATGACAAGACGGGTGGTGGCGGCGCAAGCTCGCCGAGTAAGAGCGGATAATCTGGCTCGCCTGAACAAATGAGGTTGGCGCCAAATTCCCGCAAAGCCTCATACTCTTGCTCAACCAGATGCAGGGCAGGTGGGTTCGGCCCAGATTTGCCGGAAGCTCGGCGCAGCTCGGGCAACTGTTCCAGCGCGGTTCCGGCAGACCCGAAACGGGCGATCAATTGCGCAAAGGTGACCGGGCCAATACGCGGTGTGCGGGCGAGGCGCAGCCAGTCCAAGCGCTGACGATCGGAGAAGGCGTGGCTCCCCGTCATTCAGGTGGCTGCCCGGCCCCAAATCGGGACTCCTTGCCTTGCATCAACCGGACGATATTCCCCCGATGGGTCCACAGCACCAGAAGGCTGAGCGCGAACAGAACAAGGCTGGCAAAAGGCGTTTCGCCGAGCAGCAACGCCCCGGCCGGAACCAGCGCTGCAGTGACAATCGCAGCCAGGGATGAAATCCGCGTCAGGGCAAACACCGCAATCCAGACCGGCAGGCCGACGACCAATCCTTGCCATGAAGCAAACACGAGCAGTCCGGCATAAGTGGCGACGCCCTTGCCGCCCTTGAAACCGAGCCAGACCGGGTAGCAATGCCCGAGAAAGGCAAACAGCCCGGCCACGAGACCGATATTGTGCTGGCCAGACAGCAAACAGATCGAGATAACCGCCAAGCCGGCCTTGAAACTGTCGAGCAATAAAGTCGCAAGCGCCAAATCCTTGCGGCCAGTGCGCAAGACATTGGTGGCACCAATATTTCCAGACCCGACATCGCGGATATCACCCAACCCGGCGATCCGGGTGATAATCAGTCCGAACGGGATAGAGCCCAAAAGATATCCGAACAAGGCGGCGGCGATGTACCAGTATTGCATCAAATAGATCCTAATAATATTGCCCACCTTGTGCGCGGTGATGCGCCCCACCGTCAACCCGATGAACCCGGCTGGCGCAGGAATTGCTTCAGAAGCGAATAGAGAAATAGCGCCGCTCTGCCAGACCGTCTTGCCGAGGCGGCGATCGTCATATTTATTGCGGGTGCACTAGATTCGCAGGCCGGGGGAAAGCAGTACAGATGTCCGAAACATTAGCTCAGTCCCTACCCGCCGGGCGCGGTGCAAATCGCGAGCGTATTCTGCGTGCGGCTCTGGACGTGATCTCAACCAGCGGTGTTGACAAGGTGACCCATCGCGCAGTGGCATCGCTGGCCTGCGTCTCACCGGGCACCACGACCTATCATTTTGATTCGCGTGAAACACTGGTGCGTGAAGCTTTTGGTCTCTACATTAGTGATTACGAAAAAGCGCTGGTTGAGACCCTGACCCAGCATCCGGTGAAAGCGCGCGAAGACTTTATCGGCTTTCTTGGCGGGATGACGACCTTGACGCCAGATGGTGGCGGTTTGGCAGCGATTGAATATGAAATGATCCTGTTTGCGGCGCGTGATGCCCAAATGAAGATGCGGGTGGCGGCGTGGTCGCGGACCTTGGAGAGCTGGTTGTCTGACCCACTCGAACAGCTTGGTGCACAACGGCCTCTGGAGGCGGCACGGATGCTGGTTGCGGTTTGCCGGGGCAGTGAGTTTGAAGTGATGTCGCGCGGGCAGGGTCTGTCACGCGAGCAATTTGCCGGACGGGTCAATGCCCTCCTCGACGCGGTATTGGTCTAGCGTCAAATCAATCCCAGCCAGATACAGCTAAACCAGATCAGTGGCATGGTGAGGGCCGCGAGCACGGTCTGCACTGCGATCAGGTTCGCCGACAAGGTTGTATCGCCGCCAAGCTCACGCGCCAGCCGAGAAAGCGGCCAATTGCTACAATCGCAATGATTGGCGCAATCGCGAGAAGAAAAGCACTCATGCCAGATTGGCCAACTGATCCAACGCCGCCTGCAAGATGATCGCGGCAGCAGACGCGTCGATGCTTTCCGCCCGGCGGGCACGCGATAGATCGGCGACAATCATTGCGCGTTCCGCCTCGGCGCTGCTGAGCCGCTCATCCTGAAAGGCGAGCGGGATATCCCGGCGGGCGAGAATATTCGTCGCCAGAGCGTGGGCGGCCTGTGCGCGCGGGCCGGACGTCCCATCCATATTGAGTGGCAAGCCCATCACCATCCCGACCGCGCCGCGTTCATCATAAAGCTCGAACAGTCTATCCAGTGCTGGCGCCAGTTTCTTGCCGCGCTTGATGGTTTCAACCGGCGCGCCAATCATCCGCAAACCGTCACTGGCCGCGATGCCAAGCGAGCGCGAGCCGGGATCAATTGCGATCAAAGGGCCAGATTTGGGCAGGACAAATATGTCGATTTTTGGCATGAGCTCAAGTGCAGTTTGATTAGGAGGGGGCTTGAATGCGGGCTGACTAGCGCGTATCGCTGCCCGCGTCGAATGGAGTTTGCCGTCATGAGCGTCACAAAAGAAGATGTGAAGAAAGTTGCCCGCTTGTCGCGCATTGCTGTTCCCGAGGATCAGCTTGAGCAGCTGGCCGCAGATTTGACCGGCATCATGGGCTGGATTGAGCAACTCAATGAGGTTGATGTCGAGGGTGTAGAGCCGATGACGTCAGTCGTCGCGACGGACCTGCCAATGCGCGAGGATGTCGTCAGCGATGGCGGAATATCCGATCAAATCCTCGCCAACGCCCCCCGCACCGAAGACGGCTTCTTCGTCGTGCCCAAAGCGGTTGAGTAGGCGGGGTCGAAGCGTGGTTTGGGTAATCTCTCCTCGTCCCTCATCCTGAGCTTGTCGAAGGATATGGGACACCGAGCGAACCGGCAAAGACCGTGAGCACGCCTTTATCCTTCGACAAGCTCAGGATGAAGCTACTTGGGTGTTGCCCGTTTCCGGTGTTTTGAGAGACCTTAGCTGGACGAATTTTACCGTAGGCTTGACCTAAGTGAATGAAATTCAAGAGCGCCCCTTTATTCGAAACGAGTCGTCTACGCCTCTTCAGGCACTTTTGCCTCTGGCGCGTCTTCAGCTTCAACCGCGTCCTCATCCCATTCATAGATTGCTTTGACCTTGCAAGGAATCGGTTGCAGGCCGGATTGGGCATCGGGGCCGAAGGTGCTGTCGAAGGCCAATATATCGTCGCCTTTTGACAAGCAAAGCGAGGTACTGCGAAGCGCAAGAGACTGGGCATAGCGTAAATCATGGCAGCGCTGAAAGGTTTCGATCAAATAGGTCTGGCGACCTTCTTCAACCACAACTGAGTTGTTGGTTGCGTCGCTGAAGCGGTCAATGTTACGGGCAAAGCACAGGCTGCGGACTTCTTCGCCTTTGCGGATATCTGGTGTTTCGGTTTCGGTCGCCGCGAGCTGGTTCGGGTCGGCCGATGTGGCGCAAGCAACAAGGGTGAAGGATAGGGTGGCGAACAGGGCGCGGCGACGTAGCATAGGCTTTTCTCCTTGCCCGCGAGTATACCATTTGCGGCCTCGACACACCACTGAAATCAATGCGAGCGTCAAGCGCCGCGCTTTCGACTTGCTTTTAGCCGCGTAGGCGGCATACGAAAGCGCTGCATCTTACGACTTACCAAATAGGAGCTCGCATGAGCGACCTGACCAAATTGACCCTGACAGCCGCGCTTGATGGCCTGGACAGCAAAGCCTTTTCAAGCCGTGAGCTGACGCAGAGCTTTATCGAGGCGATTGAGGCGTCGAATGATACGTTGAATGCGTATGTCGTCAAAACGCCTGAAAAGGCGCTGGCAATGGCGGATGCGTCCGATGCGCGCCGCGCCGCCGGTCAGGCGGGCAAACTGGATGGCGCGCCGATTGGCGTGAAAGACCTGTATTGTACCAAAGGCGTGCGCACGACCGCTTGCTCGGAAATCCTCGGTGAGTTTACCCCGACCTATGAAAGCACCGTGACGCAGAACCTCTGGGATGCCGGCGCGGTGATGCTTGGCAAACTCAATATGGACGAGTTTGCGATGGGATCGTCGAACGAGACTTCGCGGTTTGGTCCGCCGTCAAACCCGTGGCGTCGCGCGGGCAGTAACCGGGCACTGACCTCGGGTGGCTCATCGGGTGGGTCGGCCACGGCGGTCGCGGCGGATCTATGTCTGGCGGCGACGGCGTCTGATACGGGCGGGTCAATCCGCCAACCTGCTGCGTTTACCGGCACCGTTGGGATCAAACCGACCTATGGCCGCGCCTCGCGTTATGGCATGGTTGCGTTTGCGTCGTCGCTGGATCAGGCCGGTCCGATTGCCAAGACGGTCGAAGACGCGGCGTTGCTGACCGAGATTATGTGTTCGCACGACCCGGAAGACTCCACATCTTTGCCAGTGGCGACGCCGGACTGGCGCGCCGATGTGCACAAGGGCGTCAAAGGCATGAAGATCGGGATTCCGGCTGAATACCGGGTTGATGGCATGCCGCAGGAGATCGAAGATCTGTGGAGCCAAGGGATCAAATGGTTGCAGGACATGGGCGCACAAATCGTCAACGTGTCGCTGCCGCACACCAAATACGCGTTGCCTGCCTACTATATCGTCGCCCCGGCCGAGGCGTCGTCAAATCTGGCGCGCTATGATGGTATGCGGTTTGGGCAACGAGTTTCCGGCGACGATCTGACCGATACCTATCAGGGCACGCGCGCCAGCGGCTTTGGTGCCGAAGTTCAGCGCCGCCTGATGATCGGGACGTATGTGCTCTCGTCGGGCTATTACGACGCCTATTATTTGCGTGCGCAGAAGGTTCGCACCAAGATTTTGCAGGATTTCCAGACCGTGTTCGCCGATGTTGACGCGCTGCTGACCCCGACTTGTCCGAGCGCCGCCTTTGCCTATGGCGAGAAGAGCGGCGATCCGGTGCAGATGTATCTGAATGATATTTTCACGGTGACGGCAAACCTTGCAGGACTGCCGGGGATATCAATCCCTGCGGCGCTCGACGGTCAAGGTCTGCCGCTTGGTCTTCAGGTGATCGGCAAAGCGCTCGACGAAGCGACCTGCTTTCGGGTAGCGGGTGCCTTGGAAGAGGCCGCCGGGTTTGTCGCCAAACCAGAGAGATGGTGGTAGGCTCTTGCGATGACCCGCCGCAACACGATTCTGCTCTATAGCGCGATTGCTTTCGTGACTTGTGTCATTTTGATCTTAGTGACGGCGTACAATATTGGCGCTGATCCGTTGCACCCGCGTTCGCGTCATATCTGGCTGTTATCGCTGGTCGCGGCGCTATATGCCTCGGTTCGCGGTGCAATGATTGTTGAGCGGATGACACATGGGCAGGGACTGCCCGGCCTGTTTCGTAAACAGCACGCCATCGATAAACGCATGGCAGCCCGGCGGCGACGTGTCGAGGCGGCCGAGGCCAAGGCTAAAGCCGCCGCGAACGAGGCGGCACCGGGCGATGACTAGCAATCTTGTGATTTGAATTGCCAAGCACAACCGACTAGCGTCGCATCGAAATTGGGAGGCAATTATGAAATCTATATCACTGTTACTCATGCGCGTCGGCACCGGCCTGTTACTGGTCATCTGGGGCCTCATGAAGATCGTAAAACCTGAGGCCGGCATGCATGTTTCTGACAAATACTATCATGGCCTGGTCAGCATGGAAGCGCTGCAAATGCCGTGGGGCATCGTGCAAGTGGTCGTCGGTCTGGCCGTCGTGCTCGGTCTGATGCGCAAATTCGTCTATCCTGTGCAAGCGATTATTCTCGGCGTCGGCCTCCTGGCGATCTGGAATTATATTCTTGATCCACTCGGATTGTACCTGCTGGACAAGGATACCGCCAACGTCCTGTTCTTCCCATCTTTTGCGGTGTTTGCAGGCACGCTGATCCTGATCGCCTTCCGTGAGGATGACACGATCAGTCTCGACAGCAAGCTCGGTCTTTGAAGAAACGACAATAGGGGCTGGAATGCCCCGCGACACCTCGCTATGAAGCGATGAATTCTTGTTTGAGGACATCGCATCATGGTTAAGCGCGCGGTATATCAGGTCAAAGGTGACACTGGCGACTGGGAAGTGGTCATGGGGCTGGAAGTTCACGCCCAGATCGCCTCCAAATCGAAACTGTTCTCGGGGGCGTCAACCCAGTTTGGTGCAGAGCCAAACGAGAATGTCTCGCTGGTCGACGCCGCGATGCCGGGCATGTTGCCGGTAATCAACGCGTTTTGCGTCGAGCAAGCTGTGCGCACCGGACTTGGCCTCAACGCGCAGATCAACAAGATGTCGCGGTTTGATCGCAAGAATTATTTCTACCCCGATTTGCCGCAAGGCTATCAGATCAGCCAGTTTGAGTTCCCGATTGTCGGTGAGGGCGTTATTGAGGTCGATGTTGAGCCGTCACATGGCGACGCAGCTTACACGTTCCCGGTGCGGATTGAGCGTCTGCATATGGAGCAGGATGCTGGCAAGTCGATCCATGATCTGATTGATGACGCGACCTGTGTCGATCTCAATCGCTGCGGTGTGGCGCTGATGGAGATTGTCTCAAAGCCCGATATTCGCACGCCTCTGGAAGCGGCCGCCTACGTCAAGAAATTGAAGTCGATTGTGGTGGCGCTCGGCACCTGTGATGGCGACATGGAGAAGGGCAATCTGCGCGCCGATGTCAACGTCTCAGTGTGTCGGCCTGGCGGGTATGCCAAATTCCGCGAGACCGGCGATTTTGGCCATCTCGGTACGCGTCGAGAGATCAAGAACATGAACTCGTTCCGCTTCATTCAGGCGGCAATTGAGTATGAGGCACACGAACAAGTGCGGGTGATCGAGGCGGGCGGCAAGGTCAATCAGGAGACCATTTTGTTCGACGCGGATCGCGGTGAAACGCGTCCAATGCGATCGAAAGAGGACGCACATGACTATCGCTATTTCCCCGATCCGGATCTGCTGCCGCTAATTATTGATGACGCCTATATTGCAGGCATCAAGGCGACATTGCCAGAATTGCCGGACCAGAAACGCGCCCGGTTTGAGGCTGATTACGGTCTGTCGCGATATGATGCGGGCGTGCTGACGGCGGATGCTGAAGGCGCAGCTTTCTATGAGACGGTGGCCAAGGGACGCGACGCGAAACTCGCGGCCAATTGGGTCACGCAGGAATTGTTCGGCTATCTCAACAAATCCGATCTGGAGCTTTCTGGCTCGCCGGTGTCGGCGGTGCAACTGGGCGGCCTGATCGACCTGATCTCCAGCGATGTAATTAGTGGAAAAATCGCCAAAGATGTGTTCGTGCGGATGATTGCAGGCGAAGGCGACCCGGGCGACATCGTTGAAGCCCATGGCCTGAAACAGGTCACTGACACGGGCGCGATTGCGGCGGTCGTCGACGAGATTATTGCCGCCAATCCAGACCAAGCCGCCGCTGTGAAAGACAAGCCAAAGACCATTGGATGGTTTGTCGGTCAGGTGATGAAAGCCTCCGGCGGTAAAGCTAACCCGCAAGCGGTCAACAAGATTCTGCGCGAGAAGCTCGGGCTTTAAAGTTGACGATCACAATCGTTGGGGGCGCTACGTGTCACGCTCAGGGCTGTGCTCCCATAGCAAATTGTCATCCCGGATCGCTCCGCGTCCGGGATGATAAAGGAAAGGGAGTAATGAGTTGCCCCTACATCTCCGCTCGTATTTTCGCAGCAATTGTCTCCAGCTCCGCCAGATCGGCCATGCCGCCGCTGGCATGTGCGCCGACCCGCTCGCCCTCGCGGCGAGGCAGGATATGGAAATGCAGGTGAAACACGGTCTGGCCAGCCGCCGCACCATTGAATTGCGTGACGACAATCCCGTCCGGCTGCAGCGCCTTTTCAACCGCCTGCGCGACGCTCTGAACCCGCGTTATCAAGGCTCCGAGCTTGTCAGTTGGCATATCGAGCAGATTGCGCGCGGTTTCCTGCTTCGGGATGACCAATGTATGGCCTTCGACTTGCGGAAAGACATCCATGAAGGCGAGGGCCAGATCGTCCTCAAACACTTTCACGCACGGCATCTCACCGCGCAGGATTTTCGCGAATATATTGTCAGGATCATAAGGAGCGTGAAGGGTCATGATCATTCCTTCCTAAACGGCGTTCTATCGCGAAGATAGTCGGCCTCTCGTGTCACCGCGTCGCGTTCGTGTTCGAGATAGTCGCCGATGGCATTGCGCAGGCCGGGGTGGGCGATCCAGTGGGCCGAGTGGGTCGTCACCGGGGCGTAGCCGCGGGCCAGTTTATGGCCGCCCTGGGCGCCCGCTTCTACCGTCTTGAGGCCATGTGCAATCGCATAGTCTATGGCCTGATAATAGCAGGTCTCAAAATGCAGCATTGGCCGTGGTTCGAGACAGCCCCAATAGCGCCCATACAGGGTGCCAGAGCCAATCAGATTGAGCGCCCCGGCAATTGGCTGCTCGCCTTGCATGGCGAAGATTAGCAGGAGGTCGTCTGCCATCCGTTCGCTAAGCAGGGAAAATGTTTCCCGCGTCAGATACGGACTGCCCCATTTACGCGATCCGGTATCGACATAGAAATCGAAGAAGGCGTCCCAATGCGCTTCGGTAATCGCGCTATCGGTGAGGTGGATAAAGGTGAGGTCTTGCTGGGCCTTGGCGCGCTCTTTGCGCAGGTTCTTTCGCTTGGCAGAGGAGAGCGCAGCGAGGAAATCGTCGAAACTCTGGTAGCCGTCATTGGCCCAATGAAATTGTTGGTCGGTACGGATCAGCAACTGGTCTTTGCCCAAGGCGTCGGCCTCATGCGCCTCGATGAAATTCAGGTGCAGCGATGAGAAGCCGTTCTGCTCGGCAACTTGCACCGCGCCCATGATTAACAGGCTGGCCAGGCGTTCGGCATCCGGCCCATCCGGCACCAGCCGCCGCCGCCCGGTGACCGGAGTGAACGGCACCGCGCTGAGCAGCTTGGGGTAATAGTTGCCACCAGCCTGCTCGAACGCATTGGCCCAGCTATAGTCGAAGACAAACTCACCCTGACTATGGGTCTTGGCATAAAGCGGCATCGCAGCGTGCAGTGTCTTATCAGGGGTTTCAACCAGGACATGTAGCGGCGTCCAACCGGTTTCAGGCGTCGCGGCGCCGGAGCTTTCAAGGGCTT
This sequence comes from Henriciella sp., assembly GCA_021776655.1. Classification (GTDB taxonomy): domain Bacteria; phylum Pseudomonadota; class Alphaproteobacteria; order Caulobacterales; family Hyphomonadaceae; genus Henriciella. Next base: position 102,641 of record JAJFFK010000039.1, read on the forward strand.
CGAGAAAATCCCAGCTGAGGAAGGGATCATAAGGCTTGCCGGGCGGATTGGCGACGGCGTTCCATGCGTCTTTCGGCACGTCTTTCAAGCCGGTTGCCAAGCGTATTTGAAACTCCGGTTCGCGCATCGCCTAGTCGGGCTTCACGAATATAGGGTCAAACCCTTCGAACATTTGCGCGTCGACGATCGGCTTGAGGCGCTGGCAGGTCTCGATATCGCGCACTGTCCAGGCGATGACCGGCATGCCTTGAGCTGTGGCATGCTGGCGAGCTTGTGCCGCATCGCTGGTATGGCAAGCGAAATAGTCGGCATGGTCGAGCGTGATTTTGCCGAGGTGTTTGTTGAAAGTCTCAACACCCAGTTTGTGGCACGCAGCAATCACCTGCCCGCGCATCAGACCGGGGGGCAAGTTTTTCACGGCGGTTGGGGAAAAGCTCATCGCGGCGGCTGGACCTGCATACTCGGCCAGTTGCGCGCCAACCGTTCGGCCAAAGGCAGATGGGTCGGTTGCGCCGTCAATTTTTATTTCGCAGAGCAGGGGCGTAGTAGCGGGCCAGGCCTCCAACAGCGTTGCGAACGAAATAATAGGGCAACCATCAATCAGCGTGATTGCTTCCAGTTCGGCGGCTGTGCGGGCCTCAAACAGTCCGGTTTCGGCTGTCATACGATCCAGGACCTCGTCGTGAAACACCATTGCAATACCGTCGGAAGACGGGCGCACATCGAACTCGATACCAAGTCCGGCACGGGCAGCCGCCAAGCAGGCCTCGAGGCTGTTTTCAACTGGGCCGTCTGGCGTCCACAGGCCGCGATGGGCATAGGCAAAGTCGGAGAGTACGAACGGTTCAGCCAATCTCGAAGACTCCATCAATCTCAACCGCGACGCCAAGTGGCAAGACCGGGCTGGCAACGGCTGAACGGGCATGTCGGCCAATTTCGCCAAATACCTCGACCATCAGATTCGAGCAGCCATTGATGACTTGCGGAATATCGGTGAACTCTGGGTGTGCGTTGACGAAACCGCCTAGCTTCACGACTTGCTTGATCCGGGTCAGGTCGCCGACTGCGGCTTTGCACTGGGCGATCAGATTGATCGCGCACAATCGCGCCGCAGCTTGCCCCGCCGCCAATTGCATGTCGTCACCAAGACGCCCGAGAACCCGGCCATCTGCTCCAGCGCTAACCTGGCCAGAGATGTAGAGCTGGTTTCCTGTGATCACGAACGGAACATAATTGGCAATCGCTGCCATCGGCTCAGGCAATGTGATGCCAAGCGCGGCCAGATTTGCTTCGGGAGTTGGCATTGGTTTTCTCCAATCGATTCTCTGTTCATCGATGCCGTATTGGTCGCATGCACGCAACTACAATCAAGATGATTTTGGTTTGCGCTGCTGTTCAAGGCGGATGCTGCGTCCGGTTACGACCGCCGATTTGCCGAATTTGGACCGCGCCGCATCCGATGCGCGTTCTGCTTTGGCGCGCTTTTCAATTTGCGGATCAATCAAATCACGCACATCGCCGCGCGCTGGCATGAGGTGGGAAATGCCGATCCCGATTAGCCGGTAGGCTTGGCCTGATTGAGTTTCGCGTTGCAAGACAGGACGCATCACGCGAAACATGGTTTGCGCAAGATGGGTTGGCGTGCTGAGCGTGACGCTGCGGGTCAAGCTCTTAAAGGCTTTGGTTTTCAGTTTGAGCGTGACCGTCGCCCCTTCAACATCGTGGCGCTTGGCCCGCAAAGCGGTTTCCTCGCAGACTTGCCAGAGACGGTCTTCGAGTATGTTGATCTCTGAGATGTCAGTATTGAACGTGCGCTCTGCCGATACCGACTTTCGTTCTGTGTCGGTGCGAACCCGGCGATTGTCGATGCCGTTGGCGCGCTGGTGCAGCCATAGCCCGGTTTCTCCATAGCGTTGGATCAAATCACGCGGTTCGGATGTCTGAATATCGCCAACGGTGTTAAACCCATCCCGCTCCAGTTTGCGCGCAAGCTGTGGGCCGACGCCGTGTAGAAAATCGATCTTTTGCGGGGCCAGGAAGGCGGGTGCTTCGGCTGCTGACAGGGTTGCAAATCCACGCGGCTTATCCAGCTCGCTTGCTGTTTTGGCCAGGAATTTATTCTCGGACAGGCCGACAGAAATAGTTATCCCGATATCGGATTCAATTTCCCGGGCGAGCCGAGAGAGAGACAAAGCTGGGCTGGCTTGATTGACCCGCTCTGTGCCTGTCAGGTCGAGAAAGCCCTCATCAATACTGATCATCTGAACCAGCGGTGTAAGCTTCTCCAGTTTTTCGCGGATCACGCGGGAGGCTTCGCTATAGGCTTCACGGCGCGGTGCAACGACGACTGCTTCAGGGCAGGCTTTGAGGGCTTTGAACATCGGCATGGCCGAGTGCACGCCGTGCAAGCGGGCAATATAGCAACAGGTCGCCACGACCCCGCGTTGGCTCCCACCGACAAGCACAGGTTTGTCCTTCAATTCGGGATTGTCGCGTTTCTCAATGGCGGCGAAAAAGGCATCGCAATCGATATGAGCAATAGAGAGTTGGTTCAGATGCGCGTGAGATATGACTCGGCCAGATTGGCAGACAGGACAGATTTTCAGCGCTTGATCAGTTTGATAATCGCAATCTCGGCACAGGCTGAACATCTAAGTTCGTCTCATGTTCCAGCGTTTTCTGCAAGATCAGCGCGTTTGCAAACAAACCTTAACCAACAGGGTATTATAAAAGAATCAGATCATTAGAGAATAGCCGCTATTATGGATGGGCAATCACGTATGTCAGATGGAACGAAGCAGACCGTTCTTATTGTCGAGGACAACGCGTTGAATATGCGCCTGTTCAGCGATCTGCTGGAAGCAAGTGGTTATGATACGCTGAAATGTAATGACGGTGCGAAGGCGGTTGAGCTGGCTTTGCAACATCAACCCAATTTGATTGTCATGGATATTCAACTGCCTGAAGTGTCAGGATTGGATATTACGCGCTGGCTAAAGGATGATGAGCGAACCCAGGAAATCCCTGTGCTTGCCGTTACTGCATTTGCCATGCGCACCGATGAGCTATTGGTGCGAGAAGCTGGCTGCGAAGGCTATTTGTCAAAGCCAATCCAAATCCGATCATTCTTGTCGACTGTCGACAGTCTGGCGCGCGATAAGGCGTAGAGCATGGCAGCACGTATTCTGGTCGTTGATGATATACTTGCCAACCGGCGGCTGATGAAAGCCAAGCTGGAAGCAAAATACTACACCGTGATTTTGGCCAGTGGCGGTCCTGAGGCATTACAGATCGCTGCTGAACATTTGCCGCAGGTCATTTTACTGGATGTGATGATGCCAGGCATGGATGGTTATGAAGTTTGCAGGCGCTTGAAGCGTGATGATCGCACGCGGCATATACCAGTGGTCATGCTGACAGCGCTTACGGATACTGATGACCGTATTCGAGGCCTGGAGGCGGGCGCTGATGATTTTCTTTCGAAGCCAGTTGATGATTTCGATCTGTTTGCCCGACTTGAAGCCTTGGCGCGCTACAACACAGTCGCTCATGAGCTTCGCCAGCGCGAAGCAAGCAATCAGCAAAGCGCCACTCTGACCAGCAGTGAACAGGCGGAGTTGGACCGCGCCGCGACATTGCTGGTGATTGATAGTGACGAGCGCGCTGCAAACCGTATGGCGCAGTCCCTGCGGGTTGCTGGGCATACAGTTGCGACGTGGCAAGAGAGCCAAGGCCAGCCTGCTGCGAGTGCTGCCGGACCAGATGTCATTTTACTCGCGGTATCGCAGCAGGGGCATGATGCCTTGCGATTGTGCGCCCACTTGCAAACGGCAGAGCAAACGAATGATGTGCCGATTATCGTTACTTATGATCTGGAAGATCGTGAGCACGCTGTACAAGCCTTAGGCTTGGGTGCGTGTGACATCGTTGCAAACCCTACAGATCCGCAGGAATTGCTGGCGCGGGTTGGGACACAGCTCAAGAGGGCACGCTATATTGAAATACTACGCCGCAGGGTTGATCGGGGGATGGAATTGTCCGTCGTGGATCAGCTGACGGGACTGTATAATCGCCGCTACATGTTGGACCACATGCATCAATCAATGCAGCGCGCAGAAAGCAGTGGTAGTAATGTCTCTGTTGTCGCGTTCGACATTGATCATTTCAAACAGGTCAATGATGAGCACGGTCATGAGGCAGGGGACTTGGTGTTAAAGGACTTGGCCGAAAGAATTCGCATGAATGTACGGCCAAATGACGTTGTATGCCGACTGGGCGGTGAGGAGTTTCTTGTGATCATGCCGGAGACTGAGGGCGACCTGGCATGCATTGGTGCAGAGCGTATTCGTCAGGCGATCGCGAGTTCGGTCTTTCTGTTGGAGCGTTCAAGTATCGCATTGAACATTACAGTCAGCGCCGGTGTCGCTACCTGCGCTGAAGATTGTAATACAGTTGCTGACTTGCTTTACCACGCAGATCAGGCGCTCTACAGCGCCAAACAACGCGGCCGAAACCGTACCGAAAGTCGCGCAGCTTGAGCCGAAAAGCCCATTATCAGGCAAAGAAAAACCGGACGTTTCAGCCCGGTCAATCGAATCGAATTTTGAAGATGATCTACTTGATCTTGCCTTCTTTAAACTCAACATGCTTACGGACGACGGGATCATATTTTCGCTGAACCATTTTTTCGGTCATATTGCGAGGGTTCTTCTTTGTAACGTAAAAGAAGCCCGTTCCTGCGGTTGAGTTCAGGCGAATCTTGATTGTTGCTGGTTTGGCCATGGAACGATACCTTAGTCAGGTCAGAAGCTTGAAAAGGCGTCTAATGACGGGATGAGGCGGCGAAGTCAAGCATCATGACACATCAAATACGGTTGGTTGTGTGCCCACTTCGCGTCCAGCGCAGAAAGGGCGGGCGCAGGTCGCTTTTGCCGCTCAACCTCTCGCCAATTTCACCCAACATGAAACGTGTCACATTGGGTAAATCGAGATCCATGGCATCACCAAGCGTGACCCATTGCAGGTCGTGCAATTCAGCTCCATCCAGCGGTGGACGGTCATCGATCAGAACTTTCTCCGCTTGCGCCATAAAGAAGCGTGCATCAAAGCGCTTCGGGCGGTAGGGCGGGGTGATCGCCCGGCCAATGAATTCCAATCCTTCAAGACAAGGCGCAATGTCGAGATCGTAAAGCGGCTGCCAGCCAGGCGGCGCTTTGGCGGGCATTTCTGCATGACGCCCGATCAGCAAGCCGGTTTCTTCAAATGTCTCGCGGATCGCCGTCATCGCGAGTGAGCGCGGTAGGCGCCGTGATTGAACACGCAAGCGCTCAGTGTTGCGCGCTGACAGCTCCGTGAAGGCCACAACGCGGCCGTCATGAGGGTCGACCCGGCCACCGGGAAACACATATTTGTCAGGCATAAAGTCATGCCGCCCTGAGCGTTTACCCATCAAGACACGCGGCGCGCTGGCATCCCGGCGAACAAGGATCAGGGTGGCGGCATCGCGCGGACGCGGCGTCGGTTTGCCTTTCAGAATGATGTCGCCAGCATCCTCTTTGTCATACGCGGTTCTGACGAGTTTGGTCATGCGTAATGCTGGATGTCCGTTTGTAGAGTTAGCCACGATACACAATGGCCGTGGCGCGCGGATATGCTGGGAGTTGGAAGAGGTGGGTCGATGAAGGCCCCGCCAGTAATCCCAGTCTGATTAGGACGACTTGGCGTAGTCCACCATAGGGTTGACCCACAATTTCCACAGAAAGACCGGATTTGTCCAGGTTCGCCAGCCGGTTCGTACGTTCCAATATCGCCGCGCTGTTCAAGCACTTGCTCGGCAGTGAAATAGGCCGACCAGCCAAAAGCTGAGCCGGTTCGACATTTGCAGTCGTCGCAATGACAAACGCCATTGAGGACGGGGTCACCCTGCACAGTGATCTTGCAAGCCTTGCAGCAACAGGCGGCAGTCCGGGTCATCTGCGCTTCTTGCCGCTTTTCCCGCGTGGCGGTTTACGCTCAAACCGTTTACCGCGTGGTCCTGGACCGCCAGTCTTCTCGCCGGGTTTGCGTGGCTTAGGTGGTGAGATTAGCTCAAGCAGCAGACCGCCCTTTAGCGGCGTCACTTCGGCGAGGCGAACCCGGACGATCTGACCCATCTCATATCGCTTGCCGGAGCGGTTTGCGACAAGTGCCATCGCATCCTCGTGATAGGCCCAGTATTCATCGGAAATACGTGAGGCTGGTACAAACCCATCTGCGCCCGTTTCGGCCAGTCGCACGAACAGGCCAGCCTTGTTGGCCCCGGCAATGCGACCCTCGAACTCTGCCCCGACACGGTCAGCCAGAAAGAGTGCCAAATAGCGGTCGCTGGCTTCGCGTTCGGCGCCCATTGAGCGGCGTTCGGTCATCACTAAGTGTTGTGCGGTTTCATCCAGCGTAACCGTATGCTCTTTGGTCAGGCCATCATCGCCGAGTTTTAGCGCGGTGATAAGCGCCCGGTGGACGATCATGTCGCTATATCGCCGAATCGGTGAGGTAAAGTGGGCGTACTTGTGCAGGTTGAGGCCGAAATGGCCGATATTGTCAGGACTGTAGATTGCTTGGCTTTGGCTGCGCAAAACGATTTCTGAAATCACCGCGCTGTTTTCAGTATCAGCAAAGTCCGCCAGTAATTTGTTGAACCGGTGCGTTTGGGCTTTCTCGCCCAAGGGCCATTTCACATCGAGTGATTTGAGGAAGTCCGCCAGGGCTGCAATCTTGGCGTCCGAAGGTGCGTCATGGATGCGGTAGATTAGTGGCGTACTGCGCTTTTCCAACTCTTCGGCTGCCGCAACATTCGCCTGGATCATCATTTCTTCGATCAATTTATGCGCGTCAAAGCGTTCCTTGGTGATGATCCCGGAGACAGTGCCATCTTCGGCTATCTCTACCTTGCGTTCTGGCAGATCGAGGTCGAGCGGCCCGCGTCTGTGGCGCGATGTCGTGAGCGCCTCATACGCACCCCAGAGAGGTCGCAAGACACTGTCAAGCAATGGCATGGCGCGCTCGGATGGATTGCCGTCTATCGCTGCCTGAGCCTCTTCATAAGAAAGACCAGCAGCGGAACGCATCATGGCACGCAGAAAGCGGTGCCGCAGTTTGTTGCCCGACGTATCAAAGAAGATTTCCACCGCCATGCAAGCGCGGTCTTTGCCCTCTTTGAGAGAACAAGCATCCGCCGACAACTCAAACGGCAGCATTGGGACAACACGATCAGGAAAGTAAGTTGAGTTACCGCGTTTCAAGGCTTCGGTGTCTAATGCAGATCCGGGCGTGACATAGGCAGCAACATCGGCAATCGCGATAATGACGCGCCAGCCATCCTTGGTCGCTTCGGCGAATACGGCGTCGTCATGGTCGCGCGCATCGGCCGGATCAATTGTGATGAGCGGGGTTTCGCGCAGATCTTCGCGGTGCGTCATGTCCGGGTCTATCTCGGACGAGGCTTGGGCCTGCGCAAGGACAGAATCTGGAAATTCTGTCGGAATATCGTGCGCAGCGATGGCCAGCAGAGACGCGGCACGCGGGTCTTCGATACGGCCGATAATCTCGATCACGCGGCCTTTCAGCGGGCCATAGGCTTTGCCGGGCAGGGGCATGGCCTGAACCAGATCACCATTCTCGGCTCCATTCGTGTCGGCTTCGCTGATCAACAGTTCGCGTTTGTCCTTACGGCTCGCCGGGCTGACTTTGCCGCCGCGATGACTGCGTTCGAAGACGCCTGTTACGGGCTTTTCCTCATCGCGCTTGTCGAACAGTTTCATCAGGCGCGCCGTCCAATGGCCGTCTTCATGCTGCTTCAGCCGCGCCAGGCCGCGATCCCCTTTGCCGGGGGCGGGGCCGCTCATTTTGCCATTATAGCCGTCATAGATGAGATCAGGCCCGAACGGACCATCCTTGCCGGCAGCGCGAGCAATCAGATCGCCATTGTCATCAAGGCGCAGGAACTCAACCACTGTGGTTGGCGGCGGCGCATCGGTCTGGGCCCACGCCCGTTTGCCGGTCTTTTTCAAAATACCCTCGGTTTCGAGGTCTTTAAGGACTTGGCGCAAGGTCTGACGCTCGCGGCCTTTGACTTTCAGGCCGCGTGCAATGTCTTGTTTGGTGATGGCGTGCGGATTTTCCTTAAGAAAATCGAGCACGGTCTTTTTATCTGGGAAACTCATGGGCGGGCCTGTATCAGGGTTTGCAGTGATTAGACACCGCTCATTCTTCCAGATTCATCCGCATTTCGAGAATGTAGGGTTCGAACCCGGTTTTGGTATAGGCGCGGATCGCGGGCGCGTTGCCGGGATAGACGGTCAGATGCAGCTCCGGCAGGTCATTGGCCTTTGCCCAGGCGAACAGGTCATTCAATAGCAGCTTATTGACGCCGTTGCCGCGATGCTCTGGCGCGACATACATGAAGCCAAGATAGGCGTGAAAGGCTGGCTGTGTGTAAGGGCGCGAGGCTTGCTTCAGCGCCGAAGCCGAGGCAATGATTTCGCCGTTCAACTCGGCGACAATCACATAAGCGTCTGGGGCATCAATCAGCGCACCAAGATCATAATAGCTTATCGGATCAGGCCGCAGCGTTCGGTCATACGGGCGCTCAGCGGTGATGATGCCCTGCTCGAATTGGAGCAGGGTTGGGAGGTCAGCGCGTGTGGCGGGGCGGAGGGTTAGGGGCATGGCTAAAATGAAGAGTTGTGAATGGGTTGAATAAGGAGCTAATTAGACCAAGCTAGTTCCAAGGAGCATCTATGGCTAGAAATTTGATTGTTATCGCCGCAGCCATTGTGATTGGAATTGTGATCCTACAATTCATTCCATATGATCCAAAGCCCAGAATCACGAGTATGTGCGAGGGCTATTATAACATGATCAACCGACATCATGAGGACATAAATGTGTCGAAGGGGGATCGCAAGAATGCCTGCGAAGCGTCGTGGTCAGCGATTGAGAGTGAGCTTAGCCACGATGATTTGGAGGCATTTTCCCACTTCACATTCAAGCGCAACGGACCCGAGCCCACGCCATCAGAAATGATAAGAATAATCCCGGAATTGAAAAGACTAGCCTTTGAGGGCTCGTGTGACTGGGCGCATACGGCTGGAAAATCGGGAGCCGAACTTGGCCTCTTTTGTGAAGCCTTGCCGCGATTTGCGATGTTCTAGGCTCAGGACTATTTCTTCGCCTTCGCCGGAGCCTTTTTCTTGGCTGCAGGCTTTTTCTTAGCGACAACCTTCTTCTTTTTCTTTGGGCCCTTCGCGGCGCGGGCGTCGATCAGTTCCACAGCCTGCTCCAGTGTTACGGCGTCGGGCGCGATGTCTTTGGGCAGCGTCGCATTGGTCTTGCCGTGCTTCACGTATGGGCCGTAGCGGCCTTCGAAGACGTTGATCGGTTGGTCATCGCCCGGGTGCTTACCTAGCTCGCGTAGTGGCTTGGCCGCAGAGCCACCGCGCCCGCGTGGATTGGCGCGTTTGTCAGCGATCAGAGTGACCGCGCGGTTGAGGCCAATCTCCAGCATTTCCTCGGCGCTCGCGACATTCGCATAGGTCTTCAAGTGCTGAACATACGGGCCATAACGACCAAGATTGGCGAGGATGGGTTCGTTGTCTTCCGGGTGAAGACCAACAAGTCTCGGCAGATTGATCAGCATCAGCGCTTTGGCTTCGTCAAGCGAATCTGGCGACCAGCCCTTCGGCAAGCTGGAGCGTTTGGGCTTTTCGCCCTCATCGCCTTCCATTTCCAGATATGGCCCAAAACGACCAGATTTCAGGACGATTGGTTTGCCAGTATCCGGGTGGACGCCAAATTCCTGACCGTCTGGGTTCATGCCAGCATCATCACTGCCATCAGTAGAGAATTGCCGTGTGAATTTGCAGTCAGGATAGCGAGCGCAGCCAACAAAGGCGCCGTGGCGACCGAGTTTGAGGCTAAGCTCACCCTCTTTACAAAGCGGGCAGAGGCGCGGGGTCTCTTTCATATTGCCATCGGCATCGGTGGCGGGGAACACGTATGGTCCAAGCGTCTCGTTCAAGGCATCGAGGACGTGCGTGACGCGTAAATCCTTGGTTTCATCCACGGCGGCATGGAACTCGGTCCAGAATGACCGCAGGAAGACTTTCCAATCAAGCTTGCCGTCGGATATAACGTCGAGCTGATCTTCCAGATTGGCGGTGTAGTCATATTCAACATATTTCGGGAAGAAATTCTCCAGGAACGCCGTAACGAGGCGGCCTTTGTCGGATGGGACCAGCTGCTTTTTCTCGATCGTGACATAGTCGCGATCTTCCAGCGTCGACATGGTTGAGGCGTAGGTTGATGGCCGGCCAATGCCTAATTCTTCGAGTTTCTTGACCAGCGATGCCTCGGTAAACCGTGGCGGCGGGGCGGTGAAATGCTGCTCGGATTTTGCCTCGAGCAGATCAGCGTGCTGCCCCTCGCTCATTTTTGGTAGACGGGCTTCAGCGTCATCATCCTTGTCAGTGTCATCGCGGCCTTCGGTATAGAGTTTCACGAAGCCATCAAACACCAGAACCTGGCCAGATGCCCGCAAGCTGGCGCGTTTGTCTTTTGAATGCAGGTCAATCGTCGTGCGCTCATACTGTGCGGCGCTCATTTGCGAGGCGACTGCGCGACGCCAGATCAGGGCATAGAGTTTCCACAGGTCGCCGTCGCCGGCTTTGTAATCATCCGGTCGTACCGAGAATATAGTCGGGCGGATGGCCTCGTGGGCCTCCTGCGCGTTCTTGGCTTTGGAGCTGTAGCGGCGCGGCTTCTCTGGCAGGTATTGCGCGCCATAGTCGCCTTTAATGTGCTCACGGGCGTGGAAATAAGCTTCCTCGGCCATGTTGACGCCGTCGGTCCGCATATAGGTGATACGGCCTTCTTCGTAGAGCTTTTGCGCTGCTTGCATGGTGCGCTTGGCCGAGAAGCCAAGTTTGCGTGAAGCGTCCTGTTGCAGGGTAGATGTAATGAATGGCGGCGGTGGGTTGCGTTTAACCGGTTTTGCTTCGACCGAAACAACAAAAAAGCCGCCCGTTTTTACGGCATCGAGAGCTGCTTGAGCTTTTTCGGCATCAGGAAGGCTGAACTTGCGCAAAGCCTTGCCATCCAAAGCGTGCAGGCGGGCATCAAAATCGCTACCATCAGGCGCGCGCAGTTTGGCACCAATCGTCCAATATTCTTCCGGTTTGAATGTCTCGATTTCCAACTCGCGCTGGCAAACGATCCGCAGGGCAACCGATTGCACACGGCCAGCTGAACGTGACCCCGGCAATTTGCGCCAAAGGACGGGCGACAGATTAAACCCCACCAAATAGTCGAGCGCACGGCGGGCGAGATACGCGTCGACCAATTCTTGATCGACTTGGCGTGGGTGATCCATCGCGGTGGTGACGGCATTCTTGGTAATCGCGTTGAAAACAACCCGTTCAACCGGGTAATCTTTAGGGAGCGCGCGGCGCTTGCGGAGAGCTTCGACGATATGCCAGGAAATAGCTTCGCCTTCACGATCCGGGTCGGTTGCGAGAATCAGTTTGTCACCAGCTTTCACGGCGTCGGCAATCTCACGGATGCGCGTCTGAGACTTGCTATCCGCCTGCCAGATCATTTCGAAATCATTGTCAGGATCGACCGATCCGTCTTTGGAAGGCAAGTCCCGAATGTGGCCGTACGAGGCCAACACTTTATAATCTTTGCCGAGATATTTGTTGATCGTCTTGGCTTTCGCCGGCGATTCGACAACGACTATTTTCATGGGGGGCTCCTTCAAGGCGGCGGAAAGTGGTTGCGCGCAGCTGTTCTGTCAACCACCCTCTTGTCAGCCATCTTCCTGATATGACAAAATACTGAGCGCTATGAACAAGGCGCACAGCGTTGGTGACCATGCTGCGATCGCTGGCGCGATGGTGCCAGAAGCGCCGAGACTTGATGCAAATTGAGTGACAAAGAATAGCCCTGTTGCAGAGAGCGCTCCGGCTGCAATTAATTGCGAGGTTCCACCAAGACGCGACAACCGTAAACACACAAGCGCGCCAATCAGGCCCATTGCAGCATAAAGAACTGGTAAGGCGGTCAAGCCGAACCAGCGCATGGTGAAGCGTGAGGAATCCAGTCCAGCACGGCTGGTTTGTCTAATGAATGAGGGTAGCCCCCAGAATCCAACTGTGTCAGGAGATGTAAAGCGAGACAGAAGCTTATTGGGATCAAGGTCGGTTTCAATCGCCAGCTTGTCCATATGCTGCGGCAGATTACCAGGCGTGTTTTCGATAACGTTGGTTAGCTGCCAGAAGCCATCGACAATAATGGCTTCATCAGCATCCAGGCGACGAACGAAACGATATGCCTCAGTTGGCTGCCCGCCAGAATATATCCGGCCTTCCTCAAGAAATTTTACCCCGCGAAAGACTTGTCCGGTTGCATCAACGGTTTGAGCGTGAATAACAATTTGGCCTTCGCCAGAACCTTGGCGTAGCCAGATGTCTGATCGTGAACGCGCTGGCGGCCTGCCACCTTCCACAAGTAGACTTGCTCTTGTGCTTTCGAAGCGCTCAGACAGGTGCGCGCCCAATGGATTAAGGACCATCATTGAAAGAAGGCCTAGCAGGCTGGCAAGAACAATGATCGGCATCAGAAATTGCCAGGCCGACTGACCGATCGCGCGGATGACTGACAGTTCTGAAGTTTTGCTAAGCTGATTATAGGCCATCATGGCCGCAACCAATATGGCAAAGGGAAATGTCTGCTCGATCAGGGCGGGTAGTTTCATCGATGAAAGTTGAATGGCTTGGAGTGGCGACAAATCAACGTCCCCGCCAACAGTGCGGAGTTGCTCGACAACGTCGACAAGCATGATTGTGACAACAAAAATGCCGATCACCAAGGCAAGGGCCATCAAGCATTTCCAGAAAATATAGCGCTGAACTCGAGACCCGATCATTCTGCCGATGCTCTCACGACAGGCTGTTTCTTGCGGAACATGATGTAGGATAGAATGATGATTATCAGCAGCGGCAAGACCCACTGCACGATATTGTAGTTCGGGTCGTCGCCACTCGCCGATTGAAGTACCAACTGGACAACGATAATGCCAAGCGCCCCTGCTGATGCCCAGACTATTCTGCGCGAATATCCACGGCGATTGAAATTACCACCGATCACCGCCAAAACGGCAAGCAAAGCCATTGCAATGCTGATTAAGGGTGTCGTCAGACGCGTGTGACCCTCGCCGAGGAATTGAATCCGGTTCTTTTTTTCATGATAGTCTGAGCGATCGATCCAGAAGAGTTCATGCAGGAAGCGGTCTGATGCTTTCAAGATTACGCGACCTTTCTCCCGCACAAACGGGGTCAAATCGAACGTCGATTGCTCAAATTTCAAGATTTGCAAGGTGCCATTGCCATCAAGCTGGTGAATTTCACCTTCCTCCATCACAATGGCAGGCTCGCCGTCAACTTCAATGAACAGGCCGCGTTGTGCAAGATAATCGCGTCCGTCCGGTTGGTTTGGCCGTTCGGCAATCTGTATACCGATGAGGTAATTGCCTTGCTTTTCGCGTGCGAACACCGTCAAGTTTTCGTCTGGCGTTGTAAACTGTCCTGGCCGAATCAGGGATGAGGCCAAGTCTCCACGCACTTCAGAGATGGTCTCGCGTAACTCCCTTTGAGCCATGGGTTGAACCCACATATTGACACCCAAGTGAACAATTGCGGCCATGACTGCAAGCCGAACAACCGGCGAGGCAATTTGCCAGCGTGTCATGCCTGCTGCTTCGGCAACCACAATCTCGCTATCACGATGCAGTCGGTTCAAGGACCATATTCCGGCAACAAACATCGCCATCGGAATAAGCATGGCCATGATTTGTGGCGCGCCCAAAGCAACAATATAGAAATACGTCATCGCAGTTTGGCGGTTGTCCACCAGAATATCAGTGCGAGACAGTCCTTGGGCGAGGATCGCCAAAAGAGCCAGGCCGCCGACAATGATCAAAACAGACCGCAGCACCCGGTAGAAGACGTACTTCTGGACGTAGTTCATCGTGAAAAGGCCTGTTTTTTGTCAGTTTCCTGACTAGCGAGTTGCGCGCACCGCGTCGATGCTTAGTTTGCGGGTGAAATGGAGCTCACACATGAAAATTGCATTTGCAGATACAGCCAAGGCTGAAACGGTCGCGTTTTTAGTTTATAAAGGGGCAAACTTGCCGGCTGCTGCTGCCGTGCTCGACAAGGCCAGTGGCGGCTTGCTGAGTCAGGCGATGACTGGCAGGTTCAGCGGCAAGATTGGTCAACATGCAGTCATTGTTTTGCCAGCAAGTGCCACGACCAAACGCGCGGTACTTGTCGGGGCAGGAAATCGCAGTGACCTTGATGCGCGAGCGCTCGAGAAGATTGGCGCGCATTTATATAAGTCACAGGCCAATAGCGGTTTCGCCGGGCTTGATGTGCATGTCAGCGGCGCAGGCGATGCTGCACGACTTGCACTTGGTGCCAAACTTGCGGCCTACCGGTTCGACAATTACCGCACCACGCTCAAAGACGATCAGCGTCCGTCACTCACTCGGTTGACGATAATTTCTGCACAGCCGAAGGCTGCGAGGGCCGCCTTCAAACCACTGGATGCTGCCGGTGACGGAACGTATATGGCGCGCGATCTGGTGAACCTGCCGCCGAATGATCTTTATCCAGAAAGTTATGCAGACCGCCTGAAAGAGTTGGAGCAATACGGGCTCGAAGTTGAAATTCTTGGCGAGAAAGAAATGGCCAAGCTTGGTATGCACTCGCTGCTCGGTGTCGGGCAGGGCAGCGTCAAGGAGAGCAAACTAGGCATCATGAAATGGAAGGGTGGCAAGGCAGGCGCTGATCCGGCCGTGCTCGTCGGCAAAGGTGTATGCTTCGATACGGGCGGCATTTCACTGAAGCCCGGCCCCGGTATGGAAGACATGCGCGGTGACATGGGTGGCTCTGCGGCTGTCGTCGGCGCGATGCTGGCACTGGCCAAGCGCAAAGCAAATGCAAATGTGGTGGGTCTGGTTGGGCTGGTTGAAAATATGCCGGATGGCAATGCCATTCGCCCGGGCGATATTCTGACCTCTGCTTCGGGGCAGACGATTGAAGTGCAAAACACGGATGCCGAAGGTCGATTGGTTCTATGTGATGTTCTCTGGTACGCGCAGGAACATTTCAAACCCGCTGCGATTGTCGATCTGGCGACCTTGACCGGCGCAATCGTGATCGGGCTTGGCCATCACCATGCCGGGCTGTTTACCAATGATGACAAGCTGGCAAGTCAGTTGACAGAGGCTGGCCTGAGCGAAGGCGAGCGCGTGTGGCGTATGCCTCTGGGCAGCGAGTATGACAGTCTTCTAAAGTCAAAGTTCGCCGATATGCGTAATATTGGTGGGCGGGCTGCCGGGTCGATTACAGCCGCCCAATTCCTCCAGCGATTTATCAAGGACGGCGTGAAATGGGCGCATATCGATATTGCAGGCGTAGCTTGGGTCGAGGGCGAGAAATCGCCAATTGACCCGAGTTGGGCCAGTGGCTTTGGTCCACGTTTGCTGGATCGCTGGATCGCCGATAATTTCGAGGGCTAGTGGGTGACCGACAGCTTGACTCAGCCAGAATGGTGGTTCTACCACCTATCCCGCACCACGCTGGAGCGGGCGGCTGGTCCGCTCTTGGAGAAGTGCCTGGAGCGCGGCTGGCGGGTGCTCGCTATCAGCCCTGATGTCGCTCGTCGCGGCGCGCTCGACGAGGCATTGTGGACGTTTGACGATAATAGCTTCTTACCACATGGCCAGGTTGAGGCGGAGGGTTTAGAGCCTTCGCACCTGCCTATTCTGATTACGGACAAGGCCGAGAATGTGAATCGCGCAGATGTTGCCTTGCTGATGGATGGCAGTGATTTGCCGACGGACGCAGACTTCACACGGTGCATGGTGATGTTTGATGACGGCGATGGGCCAACTCGCCAGAAAGCGCGTGAGCAATTCAAAATCGCAAAAGACGCAGGTCTGGTGGCGCGTTATTTCCAGCAAGGGCCAGGTGGCTGGACAGAAGCGGGCTGACCGTCCGCCCGACGCCCTCAATCTCCCCCTCAATCCCCCAGTTTCCGCAGATGCCAGCGCAGGCTGACACCCGTGGGGGTATCCATTGCGAGGGGCAAGTCAAGCGGCATGTGGGTGCGTCTGTGCGGGACGTTATCGTAATGATAACAGCCCATTACCCTAGGCGTGCTTACCAGAGGTAGACCCCAGCCTACGCTGGCATCTGCGGTGAGTTAGGGAAAAACCTCACACTCTCAATCCGACATCTCCAAACTCGGCATATACTCCTGCCCATGGATTTTGCGTTGCAACCCCATCTCTACAGACACGTCCCGGTTCTCTATTGGCC
>JAJFFK010000040.1 GCA_021776655.1 Henriciella sp.
GATCCCGGCCCTAAGACTTGAGGTGAAGGCAGTATAGATCGGCGCACCAGGGGGGAGGATACGTTTTTTCGCGCCCGGTCCCATATTCCGCAGACGCCGGCGCAGGCGGGGGTCCATCGACTGTTGCTGTGGTGAGGGTAAAAGGTTGTTATGATTGAGTAATATCTACCATCAACGCGGCCCACTCCCGGTTTTGCAACCCCCTCACCATGGATACCCGCCTGCGCGGGCATCGGCGGAAACTGGGGGATTGGGGGCCGGAAAATGGGAGGTGAGCTCAGGTTTTGCCTCGCGCTAAGGCTCTGGTTTGGCCTCGCGCTAAGCGCCTTGCGGCGCAGCGAGGCGAAACAAGAGCCCTGATCTATCCAGTCAAGCTGGGTTACCAATCACCGGCCAAACGCTTCGGCTTATGTGTTGCAGGGGTCGGTTGAACCGACAACCAACACACACCGCTCATCAAGGCTTGGCCGGGCCAATTCCACGCGTTTCAGGCCAGGCAAGGCGGCGCGTAGGTCATTGGCGGCCCAGACGCAGATGCGTTCGAGGGTAGGGACTGACAGGCCGTCTATTTCGTTGAGGAGGCGGTGGTCGAGTTTTTGTGCGGTAGCGGCCAAGATCGCGGTCAGGTCGGAAAAGTCCTGGACCCATTCTTCGCCGGGTTTGACGGTGCCTGCGACCGTGACCTCAAGCCGGAAGGAGTGGCCGTGGACATTTCGGTAAGGGTGGCCCTCTGGTTTCGCGCCCATGAAATGCGCCGCCTCAAAGGTCACCGCTTTGGTGATCTCGAAGACTTGCCCCTCAACGCTCAAGGGAGCCCGATCAGTTTGTGGGTCTGTAAGCTTAATCGCCATTTCGGGTGCTTCATACAATAAGCGGCGGCCGCCGCAATGTTCTGGGACTGCGCCGTATCATCTTTGGGTTGCAGAAAAAAGTGCTGAAACTGCAGCTTTTCAAAGCAGGTCGGCTGCGCCTCAGGCTCGACTTGCGGAAAAACCAGTTTCAACTCATCGCCAGAGGTCAGGACGAGCGGCGCATTGGCCTTGGGGCTGACGCAGATCCAGTCGAGGCCGGGCGGCGCAGGCTTGGTGCCATTGGTCTCGACCCCAACCTCGAAGCCATGGTGCTTCAAGGCCGTGATCGCGGGGGGATCAAGCTGGAGCAGCGGTTCGCCGCCAGTGCAGATAACATAGGGCGTACCGCCCTGCCCGTTCGCCGCTTGCCAGACATCGGCGACATGCGCGGCGAGCGCGTCAGGGCCTTCGAACTGGCCGCCATTCAGCCCGTCTGTACCGACGAAATCTGTGTCGCAAAAATTGCATATGGCGGCGGCCCGGTCACGCTCCAGACCGTTCCACAGATTGCAGCCTGCAAAGCGCAGGAAGATCGCGGCGCGCCCGGTCTGTGCGCCCTCGCCTTGCAAGGTGACATAGGCTTCTTTGACCGAGTAGATTTTCATCCTTCGACAGGCTCAGGATGAGGAATTTGGTTGCGCCACTTGGCATACCCCTTTGCGCGCAAGCCGCAGGCCGGACAGGTTGCGCAACCATAGCCCCAATCATGGCGCTGGGTTCGGTCGCCAAGATAACAGGTGTGGGTCTCTTCGATGATCAGATCGGTCAGGGCATCGCCGCCGAGCGCGCGCGCCATTTCCCAGGTCTGCGCCTTGTCGAGCCACATCAGCGGCGTGTCGATGCTGTAGGCGCGGCCCAAACCGCGCGACAGGGTCAGTTCTTGCGCGTCAATCGTGTCGCGCCGACAATCGGGATAGCCGGAATAGTCGGTCTCACACATGCCGCCGATCAAGGTGGTGATCCCACGCCGCCAAGCCATGGCAGCCGCCAAGGTCAGGAAGATCAGGTTGCGCCCCGGCACGAACGTATTGGGCAGACCGCTGGTGCTGGTCTCGATCTCGACCTGGCGCGTCAAGCTGGTCTCGCTGATCTCGCCGAGCACAGACAGGTCGCAGACATGGTCCTCGCCGAGCCTATCGGTCCAATGCGGGAACTGCGCACGAAACGCCGCCAGGACACTCAAACGACAGTCCATCTCGATGCTATGACGCTGGCCATAGTTGAAACCAATCGTCTCTACCCGGTTAAATCGCGACAGCGCATAGGCCAGACAGGTCGCCGAATCCTGGCCGCCAGAAAACAGCACTAATGCAGATGTGTCAGCCATGGCCGGTCCAGTCCTCTGGGCATTCCCTCGCCTCAATATGGTTTTCTGCCCGTGTCATCAATCACACAGTGCAGACATGTGTTCAGCCGTCCCTTGCGTCAATCATTGACAAACTGTCACACCACATCTGTCATGATCTTTGAGGTACGTTCAGACAACATGAACGACCCCGTGAGGAAACGTAAATATCATGCGTATCAGGGATCTGGTACGTCGGGAGGAAAAACTTATGAAGTTCACCAGATACTCAAGTTCCATCTTGCTGGCAGGCGCCTCTGCGCTGGCCATATCAATCGCGGCGCCTGCTGCGATGGCGCAGGATGAGGAAGCGGCCTCGGATGCCCGCACACTCAACACTATCGTTGTGACGACGCAGAAACGCGACGAATCAATTCAGGATGTTCCGATCGCTGTGTCGGCGTTTGATCCAGAAGCTCTGGACCGCCTGAACATCAGCACTGGCCAGGACCTGCAGTTCAATATTCCGAACTTCCAGGCCTCACAGGGGAACTTCTCGGCTGGCTCGATCAGTATTCGCGGCATCGCGAACGCTGCGGTTGGTGCCTCATCAGATGCAGCTGTTGGTACACACATTAACGGTGTTCCAGCGTCCGGCTCGTTCGTTCTGGAAACTGAATTCTACGACATGGAGCGGATTGAGATCCTGCGTGGACCGCAAGGGACACTGTACGGACGTAACGCAACCGGCGGCGTGTTGAACGCCGTGACGGCCAAGCCACAACTTGGCGAGTATAGCGGCAAGATCGATGGATCGTACGGTGAGTTTTCAAACAAGAAACTGACCGGCTTCCTCAACGTTCCTGTGGGTGAAAATTTTGCCGCCCGTATTGCTGGCTTCTATCTCAAGCGGGATGGCTATTCGACAGCGATCCTGCCGGACGGTTCATCGAACAAAGTCGATGGCCGCGATCTTTGGGCCCTTCGGGCAACCATTGGCGGCGACCTCACAGAGAGAGCGTCCTTCTGGGCCTCATATGAGCGCTATGAAGAAGACAGCACACGGACCCGTTCAACCAAGCAGCTTTGTACAAAGGACGATCGGCCCTTCCCGTTCAACCAAGGCTGTGTGCCGTTCGAAACTGACGGTCTCGGCTATGCTCGAAACGCTGATGGCAGCCCGGTAGAAATCGCACCAGGCTTCGGCACGGTGAACACCGCTGGTACGCTTGGCGGCGTTTTGGCCTCAAGCCTGGGTCTTTATTCCGGCTTTGGTGTCGACAGCAATGCGGGGGCAACGACGTCCACCGATCTGCGGGAATTCAAGACCAACCTGATCCCTGAATTCAATGCGAAATCAGATCGCCTCCAGGCTGAGTTCCAGTATGAGATGGACAACTACCCTACTCGCAGCGTTTAATGATAATCGCCGTGCCTTCACCGATGACTATAATAAGGGCATCGGTACGGTCGCATTCAATATTACCGCGCTCACACCTGACCTTGATGGTGACGGCGATGGTGACTTTATTGGCGGCGCGGCGGGCGGTTTGACCTTCCCGGTTGAGACACGTTTGCGGGCTCCGGCTGATACGCTACTGGCAACCGACCGATCGAGCTCGGATTTCGAAACAACCTCGTTCGAAGCTCGCATTCAGTTTGATTTCGATGGTCCATTCAACTTCACGGCGGGTGCCCTGAAACTGGATTCGATTGGCGAAACCAACTATTTCGTGTTCTTCAACACAGCCGAAGCTCTGGGCATTGCCACGGGCCTTCCTGGTGACCGGACATATTTCCTTAGTCGCAGCCCTTACAAGTTGAAGGCGCTGGGGGCATTCGGGGAAGCTTACTATAATGTCTCCGACGATCTGAAGCTGACACTGGGTCTGCGCTATACCGATGACCAAAAGCGTCAGGAAAATACACCGAGCCTGCTCTTGGCACCGGCGTCAGTGTTCCCGGGCGAAATCAATGGCTTTGCGCAAGGCGGTCCGGCGCAAGAGGCCAGTTTTGAAGAGGTTACCGGCCGCGTCGGCTTTGACCTCAACATGGATGGCTTTATGGGCACCGACGATACGCTGCTCTACGGCTTCTTGTCGCGTGGCTATAAAGGCGGCGGTATCAACCCGCCACAGTCCGCTGGTTTGAATACGGTCAAAAACACATTTGACCCGGAATTCATCAACTCGATTGAGATCGGGACCAAGAGCTCACTGTTTGGCTCAAAAGCTGTGCTGAACCTGGCGGCCTTCTATTATGATTATGAAGGCTATCAGATTTCATCGATCGTCAATCGCTCATCGATCAACGAAAACGTTGATGCGACAATCTTTGGTTTTGAAGGTGAGTTCTACTGGCAGGCCACTGACAATTTCCGGATTGATACAACTTGGGGCCTCCTGGATGCCGAACTGGCAAATCAGGCCCCACTGGTTGATACGTATGACCAGACCGGGGGTGATCCAGATTGGATCGTCGCCAAGAACCTGGCCACGACACAGAACTGTATCGTTGACCGGGTCGCCGCTGAGGCTCTGATCGCAGGTCCGTTCGCTGGCACAGCCCTCGTGGTCTGTGATGGTGTAGGTGATGCAGCCACTGGTGTTGGTATAGCTGGCGCCATTTTCGGTGCTATCGACGATCCAAACACTACACTTGATGATGCAGGAAATGCAGCATTTGCCAACGGCACAGCTGCTGCAATCGCACCAACTGTGCGGGAAGCTAATCCGGTTGATGTGTCTGGCAACAGGCTACCACGAGCGCCAAAAGCAACCCTTTCTATCGGTGCTGAATATGAGATGTTCTTTGACAATGGTTGGACTGCATCGCTGCGCGGTGACTTCTACTACCAGGCTGACATGTTCACGCGGATCTTCAATCTCGAAGCAGACCGGATCGAAAGCTGGCAGAACGTCAATGCCGCCTTCACCCTGCGCAACGAAGATAAGGGCTTGGAGATCGAGTTTTACGGCAAGAATCTGATCAGCGACGATCAGATCACCAACCAGTATCTGACCGATGCCTCTTCAGGATTGTTCACCAATACATTCCTGCTGGAGCCACGTCAGTTTGGTGTGCGGGTTGCCAAGAGCTGGTAAGCACCATCCCAACACACAATTTTGCAAGGGCGGCTTTCGGGTCGCCCTTCTTTTATTTGGACACAAACACGGTATGGTCATCAACGGGTTTGAATTCTGGAGACGCAATTATGATACGCACTATTCTCGCCATCACGGCGGCCACCGCATTTACCGCCTGCTCAGGTCAGGCGGCGCCGCCCGAACCGCTCGCCGATGGGACAATTGTCTCGGCTAATGGCTTGCGACTTGTTCCCGTTGCCGACGGGCTGGAATTTCCGTGGGGCATGGCGGCGCTGCCAAATGGTGACCTCTTGGTGACCGAGCGCGAGGGACGTTTGCGCTTGATCCAGGCCGGCGTCTTGATTGATACGCCCGTATCGGGAACGCCGGGTGATGTTCTGGTTGAAGGCCAGGGCGGCTATTTCGGGCTTGTCCTTGATCCAGCCTTCGAGAGCAATCGCCGGGTCTATATGAGCTATGCCAAAAATAGCGGCGAGACCAATACGACCGCCGTGATTACCGGCACCCTGTCCGCCGATGGCCTTGCGCTAAATGATGTCTCGGAGATTTTCACCGGGCAGCCACGTGAAACCGCTTTCCATTTTGGCGGGCGGATCGGCTTCCTGGCCGATGGCACTTTGCTGGTAACCTTGGGCGAGGGCTTTCGCTACAAGGATGACGCGCAGGACACTGAAAGCCTGCACGGCAAGGTGGCTCGGATCAATAGTGATGGCACGCTGCCGAGTGATAATCCTTTCGCCAATGGCGGCGGGCATCCGGCAATTTACAGCTATGGCCACCGCAATGTTCAAGGCCTGCAAATCGACTTGCAACGCGGACTGGTGTTTGAGCATGAGCACGGCCCCAAGGGCGGGGATGAAATCAATGTTCTAACCCCCGGTGCCAATTATGGCTGGCCGGTGATCACCTATGGCATCAATTATGACGGTACAATCCTGACCCCGGATACCGAAATGAAGGGTATGCAGCAGCCGGTGCACAAGTGGGTGCCGTCAATTGCCCCCTCCGGCATGGCCCTGGTTCGTACATCAGGTTTTCCAGATTGGGCGGGTGATCTGCTGGTTGGCGCGATGAACGGCCCGAACGGGCAGAAACTGGTGCGCATAGACCTGGATGAGGCTGGCAATGTGGTTGGATCAGAAGACATGCTGACCGATCTGGTGATCGCGTTTCGTGACGTTATTTCCACACCAGACGCGATCTATTTGGCAACCGCTGATCTTGATGGCGCGATCTATCGTCTGGACCAGGCCGAATAAAGCTTCCTCAAATCGCGCGGCGCGCCCGGAGCGCCGTGGCGAGGGTGCCATCGTCAAGGTGATCTAGCTCTCCGCCGACCGGAACGCCATGCGCCAGGCGGGTGATCTTGGCATCCAGGCCTTGCAACTGCTCGGCGACATAATGCGCCGTGGTCTGGCCATCGACGGTTGCATTCAGGGCCAGGATGACCTCACCAAAGCGGCCCGTTTTAACCCGTTGGAGCAGCTGACCAATGTTCAAATCTTCAGGCCCGACGCCATCGAGCGCTGACATCACCCCGCCAAGCACATGGTAACGGCCACGAAATGAGCCGGCACGTTCCAAGGCCCAAAGGTCAGGCACATCCTCAACCACGCACAGCAAGCTCTCATCGCGGCCCGATGCCTGGCACACAGCGCAAGGCTGTAGCGTATCAAAGTTGCCGCACGTGGCACAGGCCTCAATCTTGGCCGCCGCCTCGCCGAGCGCATCCGACAAAGGCTGTAACAGCGCGTCTGGCCGCTTGAGTAGAAATAACGCTGCACGCCGGGCTGAGCGCGGCCCAAGGCCGGGCAACCGCGCGATCAGATCGATCATGCGTTGAATCTCAGGACCAGCGACGTGTTTGTTCATGACTGCTAAATTGGCCGGTTTGGCCGGGCTGGCAAGAGGGCAACAACGCGGCAGTTCAGCATGATATTGCGCGCGCGCCGATTTAGGGTCTATACCCTAGAAAACGATCTGGAGGAAACCATGGCCGATACGATGCATACACCGACCAATAGTGCTGTCCCTGATCCGTGGTCCTTACCGCTCGAAATACTGGATGTCGCCAAGCCGGAGATTTTCCTCAACAATGCGCATGGCGAGTATTTCCGCCGCCTGCGCGCTGAGGCTCCGATCCATTACTGCCCAGACAGTGAGTTTGGGCCCTATTGGTCGATCACCAAGTTCAAGGACATTGTGGCGATTGATGCCGATCACAAGCGCTTCTCATCAAACGATCAGATTGTCATCGGCGATGCCCCGGAAGAATTTATCACGCCAATGTTCATCGCCATGGACCAGCCCAAGCATGATGTGCAGCGCAAGGTCGTACAGCCAGGGGTCGCACCGACGCAACTCGCCGAGCTGGAGGGCCTGATCCGACAACGCGTTTGCAAAATTCTCGACAGCTTGCCCATCGGCGAGGAAATCAACTGGGTTGAGCTGGTGTCCAAGGAATTGACCACTCAGATGCTCGCCACCCTGTTCGATTTCCCATTCGAGGACCGTCACCTGCTGCCTTATTGGTCAGATGTGGCCACCGCCTCCCCGGCTGTCGGCATCGATGTCGATTGGAATGAACGCGACCGTATTCTCGCCGAATGTTATCAGTATTTCGCCAAACTCTGGCACCAACGCGCCGATGGTTCATCCAAGATGGATTTCATCTCGCTCCTCGCGAACGATCCCGACACGGCCGGTATGGTCAATGATCCAAAGGAATTTCTCGGCAATCTGATCCTGCTCATCGTGGGCGGCAATGACACCACCCGCAACTCGATCTCAGCCGGGATCGTCGAGATGAACCGCAGCCCGGAGCAGTTTGCAAAGCTGAAAGCCAATCCGGACCTGATCCCGAACATGGTGTCAGAAATTATTCGCTTCCAGACACCGCTCGGCCATATGCGTCGCACCGCCTTGGAGGATGTCGACTTCAAAGGCCACAAGATCAAAAAAGGCGACAAAGTCGTGATGTGGTATGTCTCTGGCAACCGCGACGAAGACGCAATCGAGCGGCCTGACGAGTTTCTGGTCGACCGCGAACGGGCGCGTCACCATCTATCGTTCGGGTTCGGCATTCACCGCTGCATGGGCAACCGCGTCGGTGAAATGCAACTCCGTATCCTCTGGGAAGAAATGCTGAAGCGGTTTGACCGTATCGAGCTGGTTGGCGAGCCAGAGCGGGTTCTGTCAAATTTCGTGATGGGCTATGCCAAGGTTCCAGTCGTGGTTCACGCCAAGACCTGATGAAGACCAGAGACCGCATTCTGCATGTCGCCCGGGCGCAATTGAACGCGCGCCGGTTCGGGAATGTCACGATTGCCGATCTGGCAGCTGAGGTCGGCATTGCAGAAGGCAATTTGTGGTATCATTTCAAGAATAAGCGGGCCTTGCTCGAAGCCCTGTCAGACGCTTTTTTGGCCGATGTTGAGAGGCGCCTGACTCTGCTGCCAACCGGCGACGCCAACGTCTTGCAGGAATATGCCGAGATGCTGGCCGTCTTGTCCGATGAAATTCGGCACTATCGTTTTCTCTATCGCGATCAGGCCGATTACGGCGAACATACGGACCGTTTACTGATCCGCCTGCCCGGGATTTATCGCGACACACTGGGCCAGTTTCGTACGTTCTTGCACGGCATGGTCAAGGCTGGACATCTCGACTTACCACGATCGGAACTGCCCGCCCTATCGGTGAACATCACGCTCGTCTTGCGCTACCATCTGGAGTTCCTGCGAGAGAGCGGTCAGGTTGACGAGATCGGGTCCGGTGCAATCCGTCGTGCGATTGGTCAGCACCTCACGCTGTTTGATCGAAACCTCACGCTGGCTGCTCGGCGCCAACTCAATGCGACCCTTCAATTGGTCTTGACCGATGCAGGCGAGGTTGCCTGAACGATCAACGCTGCGCCAAGGTCTGACAGACATCTGCTAGCTGGTCGCGGTCAGATTTAATAATCGCAAGTTCGCGCGACATCATTTCACGGCTCGGTTCGCTGAGTTGGCCGTCAAGCATCGCCTCAATTTCATCGACGAGATAATTTTCGCCTCTCAACACTTCTTCAGCTGCCAATTGGGTGTCATTTTCCAGCAAGGTCCGCCCTTGCGTCCATGCCCGGTGGGCGGCGCCCAATGCTTCACCGCGCTCAACTGGCATGGCTCCAAGTTCTGCAACGCGCGCCTGTAACTTGTGGCCAAACTGACGCCGCTCCTGCGCCAGACCAGAAAGTTTCGTGGTGACAGCCGGGTCATTGCTCATATTCGCCGCTTCGGCATAGAGCGTGTTCGCATCAGACAAAATTGCCACCATCCGATTGAGGGTTTTCGCCTCCTCTTGGATTATTTCAGATTCAGCCATTTGTTCAGCAGCGGCTGGGTCTGGTGTCACCGTATTTGGCAAGAGTGTACAGCCAGCCAGACCGCTCATAACCGAGATGAATGTAAGCGTTCGAAACATCATAAATCCTCTAAAACGGCATCTTGAAGCCCGGCATCAGGCCGCCAAATCCGGCCGTTGCCTCCTTCATCGCACGCTCCATAGCCAGATCAAGGTTCTTGCGAGCCTCTCGGTGCGCAGCCTTTACGAGGTCTTCGATAATCTCAATATCGTCGTCGAGCAAGCTCGGATCAATTTTGACCGAAACCATGTCGCCCTTACCTTTTAGCGTCACCGATA
The DNA here is from genome assembly GCA_021776655.1 of Henriciella sp. Classification (GTDB taxonomy): domain Bacteria; phylum Pseudomonadota; class Alphaproteobacteria; order Caulobacterales; family Hyphomonadaceae; genus Henriciella. The sequence continues at coordinate 9,924 of JAJFFK010000040.1, forward strand.
CCAGTCCAGCCCCGGCAATGCCTTCGGCTTCGGTGATCTCGATTTTGCTTTGGGCTTCTTGCATTTTGGCCTGCATGTCCTGGGCCTGTTGCATGATTTTTGAGAGGTCAGTCATATCAGTTCAATTCTTCTGGTTGGATCTTATCGGGACGACATTGTCAGGCAGATCATCTTGTTCAAGCGGCTGGCGGCTTTGTTCGATATCCTTGACATCGACAATTTCAGCGCCGGGCAATGTCGCCAGCGCCGCCGCCACAACCGGGTGCTCGCGCGCCTTGTCAAACTGCGCCTGGCGTAACCGCGCATCGCGTTCTTTCATGGTTTCGCGATCAGACTGGGCCAGATTGACCTGCCAGTCGCTATCGGTTTCGTGTTCCAGAAAGTCGGCTAGGCGGCGCAACAGGTCCGTCGGCGCGCGGTCTTTCACAGCGCAGGTCAGCTGGCCCGGTGCAAATGTTTCGACCCGAACATATTGGCGAACTTCGCCCCAAAGGCGTAACTCCTTGCGTTCGTCAAGGCGGGCCAAGACGTGATCAAAATCTCTGAAGGGCGCGGTGGCATGCGGCGCGTCATCCGCGCGCCCGGCGGTTTCAGGAGGCTTTCCCGGCTCGCGCGTGGCCCCTCCCGCCATTTGTGCGTCGGCCAAGTGCCGCGCGGCCTCTTCGGGTGACGGCAATTGCGCCGCCGCGACCAGCCGCAACACGACCATGCGCAACGCTGTATCAGCCTCTGGCGCAGTTTGGGTGTCGCGGTAGCCAGAGAGCAAGATTTGCCAATTACGCTGGGCCTGCGCCGAGGTCAGTTGCGCGGCAATAGTATGTGTCCGTGCGGTCCAATCGGGCGGTCCGGGCAGCGTATAGTCTGCGCCTGCCGCCTGAACTGTGGCAATGTCGGCGGCTATTTCCAGCATGTCTTTCAGGATGACCAGCGGGTCGGCGCCGGAATGAACCTGGGCGGCAATCTCTTCAACAGCTTGCTGCGCCTCTCCTTTGATCGCCATTTCAAACGTATCGAGCAGGCGTAAGCGATCACCAAGGCCGAGCATGTCGCGGATTTTCGCGCCATCAACTTCACCGCCATCCAGCGCCTGAACAATAGCTTGATCGAGGATCGACAGGCCATCACGAACTGAGCCTTCAGCCGCGCGGGCGATCAAAGCCAGCCCTTCTTCAGAAACGTTCGCGCCTTCTTTCTGCGCGATTTTGCCCAGATGCTGCGCCAGGGGTACGCTTTCGAGCCGTTTCAGATCAAAGCGCTGACAGCGGCTCAGAACCGTGATTGGGACTTTGCGAATCTCGGTGGTGGCGAAGATAAATTTCACATGCTCCGGCGGCTCTTCCAAAGTCTTCAGCAGAGCATTGAACGAGGCGGTGGACAGCATGTGCACCTCGTCGATCACATAGACCTTGTAGCGCGATGACACCGGCGAATAGCGCACCCCGTCGAGCAGGTCGCGCATATCGGCGACGCCGGTGCGAGAGGCGGCATCAAGTTCCAGCACATCGGGATGGTGTCCGGCCATGATCGCATCGCAAAAGTAACCCGGTGGATCAAGATCAACACTCGGTTCGTCATGTCCATCGCGCGTATAGTTCAGCGCCCGGGCGAGCAGACGCGCGGTTGTCGTCTTGCCGACCCCGCGCACCCCGGTGAGCATGAATGCATGTGCCACACGATTGATCTCGAACGCGTTCTTGAGTGTGCGCACCATCGCCTCTTGCCCGATCAGGTCACTGAACAGGCGCGGGCGGTATTTACGCGCAAGCACTTGATAGCTTTCCCCGGTAGGCGCGCCCATTTCAGCGTCACCAAACATCGAGAAGGTCGCGTCGTCTCGCGCCTCGGTTTCAGGTGTGTCAGGCGTCTTGGTCATCGCATACGCTTATGGCAGGAACTCGGCATATGGCGCAATGGAGGCTTACTTCAAAGCTGCCGAATTGTTGGCATAAGTCGTCCAATCCGGCTTGTAATCCTGATCCGCCTGATCACCCCAAACATGCCACCCTTCCCGAATGCCGCGCGAAAACAACTCAATCCGAGGTCCCCACGAACATGATTCGATCAAGTCATACTGCTCGTCCGGTTTGCGGGAATGCTCGCGTTTGCGCGTCGCAAGAAAATTTACCTGCCGCCGTCCAGCATTAAGCGTCCTGGCTTTCTTGCCGCGAACACCGAACAAAATTACTTCGGTCACATTTCGAAAATAGAATCCAACACCACGCCCATCTGGGCCGCCATCTTTACGGATTTTATGCCAGATCAAATTGGATTTATATTGGAAGCCCCATGCTTCCATGACTTTCAATCCTTCCGGTAAAAGCGCGTTGGGAACCCATAGATAAAGGTGGGCTGGCTCTGCACTGATCTGGGATACGGGCAGTTCGCATATATCATCGAGCGTCATGGTTTCATAACGTGAAAGACGCTTATGCTCAGGCGCCATCTTGCCAGTACGATTTGTAAAACGCCAAGGCGGATCAGCAAGGATGGTACCGAATTTGGTATCCTCAGCCGTCTTCAAAAGCGAACGACCAGCTTCGGAAATGGGAATTACATTATCGGTCATCTGTATAGCAAGCCTCCGTAATGCCGAATACGACGAGAGGGCAACCGCCCCCAGCGCCGCCCTCAAGGCGAGGTATCAATTTTTGAATATGGGTTGTCGAGGCACCATAACTGCTGCCTTTTCCTAACTCATTGAATACTGTCTGCAGCTCAGTTGCACGTGTCACGATCACCCCGATATCAATCGCCCGAAGTTCAAACAATTGTCTGAAATTATTCAGGTCACGGTCGAAAAATGGATCCTTGTTGTTCCACTCAACTTCAAGTGCGACTCGGCCTTTTACGCAATCGACCTTGTGTGTTGGAGAGTCATAGGTGACACCGTCAACCACGACAGCTGTCGCATATGTCTTCTCTGTCCAGCCTAGTTGGTAAAGCCGACTATCCAACTTGGTTGCGATCACTGATTTAGAGCCACCGGGCATGAGAATTTCAGACGCAGTCATCTGGAACTCTCTGAGAACCGTTAAAATGTCCCGCCAGCAATCGCCATGCGCTGTATGCAATACAGCTAAACCATTTCGCCACTCATAAACATCAAACCGATTAAGGATATCATTTGGTACAAGAGAATCAACTGACATCGGCGCATGATGTACAGATGCGTCGCGAACGCAAGTTCTTTTTTTGTTCTTGTTGAGGTTCGACTGTCATCGTACCGAATTAAAAAGGCGGAGACTGGACAGCGACCCGTGTCGAATATCGTTAGGGCTGCTTCGTTCCCGATCTGACCCGGTTGGCGATGGACCCGTCCGCCGCCAGCCTCCTGACCGCTATATTGTCCCTTCGTCGCCCCGTGACAAGAGGTCGAAGACTGGTAAAGCAGATACTATGACAGTTTCTAATGATATTCCGCTGGGTGCCCACCCGATTGACCGGGCCGCCCACCACCGCACAGATTTGGACTGGTTGAACGCCGCCTTTGCCAGCCAGGACGTGCTGGTTTTCTTGATGCAACGGGGCGCACCGCTGGTTGAAGCGAACAGCCAGGGCCTGGTCTGGCTTGGCCCAGAAGTGGCAAAGCTTGACGCGCTGGGCGAGCGGCTATTTCTCGGCATGGACAAAGCTGGCACGCCGATTTTTGCAGTGAATATGTCAGAAACCTTCGAGCTGGCCGGGTCGTTACTGGAAGGCGTCGGCGAGTTTGCCGATATGCGCGCCGCCGCCTCTCGATTGCCGTTGATGCAAAGCAATCTCGCCGCCACTGCGCGCTCCATTCTGGAATGGCATCGCAGTCACCGGTTCTGCTCGAAATGCGGCGCAGAAAGTCAGATCGAAGAGGCGGGCTGGAAACGTGTTTGTCCAGACTGCAGCACCGAGCACTTCCCGCGCACCGACCCGGTGGCAATCATGCTGGCGGTCAAGGATGGCAAATGCCTGCTCGGACGACAGGCCACCTGGCCCGCCGGGTTCTGGTCGGCGCTGGCGGGCTTTGTCGAGCCGGGTGAGACAGTTGAACAAGCGGCCACGCGCGAACTGGAAGAAGAAGCCGGGATCAAGGCCGATCCAGCCAAGGCGGAATACCTGTTCTGTCAGCCATGGCCTTTCCCGTCTTCGCTGATGGTTGGACTCATTATCAAAGCCGACACGACCGACATATCGGTTGCGCAAGACGAGCTGGAAGCGGCGCGCTGGATCACCCGCGAAGAAGCGCGCCAGGTACTGGCCGGAACCCATCCAGATATCTTCGCCCCACCGCCAATGGCTGTGGCGCACCATCTACTCAAGACCTGGGCGGAGCGAGAGGATTGAGCCACCACCTCAAATAATCGGAGACAAGGCGTTCCTAGGGTCAGGACCCTAGGTTTTGCTTGAGGTCCAGGCATGTTTCTGGAACGCTTCATTGACCGGCGTCTCGGCGACATGGTTGGTATAGTTCGAGATCACCTTGAACGCGACGACCAGAATAACAGCCAGAACAGCTGCCTTGTCCCACCCTGCTTTAATGAACGTCTCAACATCGCAATCAGACACAAACCCGCGATCAATCACGACTTTCTTGGTGAACAGGCGTAACGCTTCGAGGCGCGGGTCGCCGATGGCGCGATCCTCACGAATGGCTAAAATGACAGCCATATCGAGACCGGTATTTTCCGCCAATGTCGTATGAGCGGCGACACAAAAGTGACATTCGTTTGCGACGCTGACGGCAATCATCGCGACCTGTTGCTCAAGCGGGTTCAAGCCAGACTTCTCGACCGCATTCTGCAATGAAATATAGGCATGCAAGACGGCCGGGTTTTCCGCGAACACGCCATATAGGCTTGGGATGAAGCCAAGTTTCTTATTGACGCCCGCCAGAAAGTCACGCGCACCTTCTGGAGCTGTGTCTGCGGTATGCAGTTGAAAGTCAGTCATTACAAATCCAGTCAATAAATAAGGTCATCACGGCCTGTCCGCGTTTATTGATTGATATTTGGACCGGCTAGCTCTGTTACATAAGCCTGAGCTTTCCCATATACCCCATGCAAAACGCGAATAACGCCCTAAGAAAGCGAGAAATGACCATGGATCGACTGGATGCAATGCGCTTGTTCCTGCGGGTTTCAGACGCCGGAAGCTTCTCACGCGCGGCGGCTGATCTCAGCCTTGGGCAACCTACCGTGTCGCGCCGCATTCAGGATCTTGAGCACCAATTGGGTGCAGAATTGTTCCACCGCACCACCCGCGCGCTGAGCCTGACCGAAGCCGGGCAGCGATTCTACAGCCGGGCGCAGGACATATTGGCTGATTTCGAAGAGGCGGAGTCCGAAGCACGCGGCCTCGACAAGGAGCCGGTTGGCATGCTGCGGGTGAGCGCACCGACCTCGTTTGCCAGCCTGATCATTGCACCCACAATCAGTACATTCCTGGCCAAATACCCGCATATCCGCATCGATCTGATATCTGACGACACTTATACGGACCTGGTTACAGAGGGCGTCGATATTGCCTTTCGCTTAGGCGAACTGACCGATTCCAGCTTGATGGCGAAACGCCTGATGACGGCAAACCGCAGTCTGTGGGCCGCGCCAGCCTATATCTCTGAGCGCGGCAATCCAGAGACGCCAGATCAGTTGCAAGACCATGATGGCTTGGTGTTTCGCCAATCCTTGCAAGGTCAGCAATGGACTCTGAGCCATGCTGAGAGCGGTGAAGAGCGACAGATACATATGGACGGGCGGCTGCGCGGCTCAAGTGGCGACACGCTTTTGCAAGGCGCAATTGATGGATTGGGGATTTTCATCGGCCCGGAATGGCTGGTCTGCCCGCATGTGCGCGCAGGGAAACTGGTGCGCGTCATGCCCGATTGGCATGGCGCACCTTTGCCCTTGTCAGTTGTCTGGACCGGCGGAAAACTGCGCGGCAAATCGCGGCTGTTTGTCGATCATATGATCGAAGCGCTGCCGCGTATGAACGATATTGAGGGTTAAGCATTTCTGTTCTCCAACAGACATGCTTCAGGGAGCAAGTGCGACCCGGCGCTGATGCGCCGCGCCCGTGCAGGCCCTTGCGCCAGCAAGAAACGGCCATGAGCGAGACTAGGGTCAGGACCTGTTAATCTCACCACTTTGGCGCTGTCCTGACTTGGTGCTGCTTAGGAAGAGACTTGCGGGAATGGCCAGCCCTTTCAAAACTCTCTGACGACAGGCAGTGCCGGGTCAGGGCAGCGCCAAAGTGGTGAGATTAACAGGTCCTGACCCTAGGCCGGATCGATTTCAGCGACGACCTGATCTTCTTCAACGACATCACCTTCGCCAATCAGCAATTGTGCCACTTTGCCAGCAATCGGGGCCTCGTACGGCACTTCCATTTTCATCACTTCAAGGATGAATAAGGTGTCGCCTTCGGCCACTATATCACCCTGCTTGACCAGGGTTTTCCAAACCGATCCACCCGTTTCAAGTATGATTTTAGTCATCTGGTCAAAATCCTTCAAGGCCGTACGGAAAAACCGGTAGGTCCGGTCAAAGCTGGCAATAATGGCTGCACACGGTCAATCCAGCGACACAGCATCTGCCGCGTGTCACGCGGGTCAATCAAGTCATGCACCGATAGCGCTTCAGCACGCGGAAAAGGCGACTGGCGCGCGGCCAGCATCTCTTCGAGTTCTCGGCGTTTGGCGTCAGGATCAGGTGCAGCAGCGATCTCACGGCGAAACGCGATGGCGACCCCGCCCTCAACTGGCAGCGGTCCGCTTTCTGCTGACGGCCAGGCCAGCACCAGGCTGTCAGGCCCGTAATGGGCCGCTTGGGCCACACCGAAAGAGCGCCGCACCATAACCGAAGCCCATGGTACGGTCGTAAGGGCGGCGGTTAGAACGGCGGTGGAGCCATGCCGGATCGTCGCCTCTTTTTCCGCTTTGCTGCCAATCATGAAGCCGGGTTCGTCCACGAAACTAATGATTGGCAGGGTGAACGTCTCGCACAATTCCATGAAGCGACGCGCCTTGTGCGCGCCATCAGCTGTCATCGAGCCAGCCAAATGGCGACCATCATTGGCCCAGATGCCGACCGGCTGTCCATTCAGGCGCGCCAGACCGGTAATTTGCGAGCGACCATAGCCTTTGCCCATTTCGAAGAAGCTGCCCTGATCGAGGATCAGCTCAAGACCTTTGCGCATATCAAAGGCGCGACGGCGATCACGCGGGACCAGATCAACCAGTGCGTCCTCACGCCGGTCGACCCGATCATCGCAAGCGCTCACCGGCGCTGTCGACCAGACATTATCCGGCATATAGGTCAGGAACTGACGGATCTGCACCAGGCATTCACGCTCCTCCTCAGCGCCATTGTCGACGGTACCATTCTTGGTATGAATCTGCGCGCCGCCAAGCTCATCCTTGGTTTTCTTTTCGCCCATTGCCCGCTCCACCACAGCCGGCCCAGCGGTCAGAACTTGCGCGGTCGATTTCGACATCACCGAGAAATGCGACGACACCAGCCGCCCGGCGGGTAGACCAGCCACCGCGCCCATTGCGGCGGCGGCAACCGGCACCTGCGCCATGCATTGCGCAACCGATTTGAACCGGGCGCGATCGAAGACCGGGCTTGGCAGGCTCGGACCACCTGCTCCGCCAACACTGCCGCCTGCACCTTCGTGCAAACGCACCAGCGGGACACGGTATTTCAGCGCCACATCCTCTGTATAGATGCTTTTGCGCAGACCTGCCGCCGATGGCGAGCCGCCTTTCATTGTGAAGTCTTCACCGCCGACAACCACGCGCCGGCCATTGATCTTGCCAAACCCAAGCACGAAATTGGCTGGCGAGAAATTTAGCAATTCGCCATTCTCACCGCGCGTCGACACCCCTGCGCCGGGTCCGATTTCGTCGAACGAGCCATCATCCAGCAGAGCGTCAATACGCTCGCGCACGCTCAATTTGCCCTTGGCGTGCTGGCGCGCAATCGCCGCCTCGCCGCCCTGACGCAAAGCAAGGGTTTTGCGTCGGCGAATCTCATCTATTTCAGGTTGCCAGCTCATGCCTGCATTTGCTCGGCTGGCTTGGCGTTTGTCAACGGGTCCCGCAGGGTCGCCAGACCGATACGGCGGCAATGCACTAATCAGCGCTTCATCATGTGAGCTAATGCCTGCTTTTTGGTCAGGAGGAGGCATAACTCAAACCAGCCTCATCCTGGACCTGTCGAAGGATAAAGCCGGGCTCACCGGTCTTCGACGGCTGGTCTCGGTGGCCCTCGCCCTTCGACAGGCTCAGGATGAGGGACGAGGAGAGTTTTGCCCGTTCTGACGCCGAAAGCAGCCTAAGCCGTGATTACCCCGCTTTGACGCCCGCCACCCAGTCATGCACGCGGCGCTCAAGGATATCGAGTGGTAGCGCGCCGCCGCCGAGAACCGTGTCGTGGAAAGCGCGGATATCGAACCCGTCACCCAGCTCAGCCTCGGCATAGCGGCGCAGCTCCTGAATCTTCAACATCCCGATCTTGTAGCTCGTGGCCTGTCCCGGCAGAACGATATAGCGCCGCACTTCGGAACGGGCCTGGGCTTCTGGCGCGGCCGTATTGGCGAGGAAATAATCAATTGCCTGCTGCTCGGTCCAGCCTTTTGAATGCAAGCCGGTATCAACCACAAGCCGCACCGCGCGCCAAATTTCAGAGCCCAGACGACCAAATTCCGAGAGCGGGTCTTCAAACGTGCCCGGCATCTCTTTGGCCAGCCATTCTGAGTACAGTCCCCAACCTTCTGAATAGGCGGTGAAGCCAACTTGCGTGCGGAAGGTTGGAAGACCTTCCAACTCTTGCGCAATCGAGATCTGCATATGGTGACCCGGCAGTCCCTCATGATAGGCGATGACTTCAAGCTCGCGCTTCGGCATCGCGCTCATATCAAGCAGATGCGCGTAATAGATGCCCGGGCGTGAGCCATCCGGTGTGCCGCTGAAATAATGCTGCGCCGCACCTGCCTGCTCACGGAAGGATTCAACCCGTTTGACCACCAGATCAGCCTTGGGCAGCATCCCGAAATAGTTTGGCAGCTCGGCTTTGATCTTGTCGATCGCGGCAGTGGCATCTTCGATATAACCGAGCCGACCTTCATCTGTGTTTGGGTAGTAAAGCCGCTCATCATCCTTATTGTCACGCAAGTAAGCGAAGAATTCAGACAATGTGCCATCAAACCCGAACTCAGTCTTGATCAGCTCCATTTCGCCGCGCAGGCGCGTGACTTCTGCCAAACCAATTTCGTGAATTTCGTCGGCCGTCAGTGTTGTTGTCGTCTGATTGGCGAGACGTTCATTGTAGAACGCCATGCCATTTGGCAGTGAACCAACACCGCTGGCGACCTCGGTTGCGTTGACCTGATCTTCCACCTGCCAAGCGATCAGACGCTCATAGGCAGGTTGCCAGTCACTGATCAGTGCTGCCTCGATGTCCGCCGTCAGTTGATCGGCTTTGGCCTGATCAATTGTTTCAGCTTCCAGCAAACCAGAAATCTTGGTCTGTGCATCGGCCCAGATCGCGCTGTCCTCGCCGCTATCATCGAACGGTGCGCCGGTAATGATCTTTTGCGCCGACTCAAGCACCGACTCAAAGGCGAAATATGGCGGGTGAACGCCGGTCGCGGCGTTGGCCTTTGACAGGACAACCAACTGATCAAGCGCACGCGAGGCACCGCTGATCCGGCTAAGATAATTGTCCATGTCCTCGCCGTCCTCGACCACGTGAAATGCGATCAATAGTTGCGGGAAGAAGCCGTGAATCGCGCCCATCTGCTCGAACGTGTAGCCATTGGTATTGTACAGGTCTGACGCCTCAGCCTGGGCCAGCATGTAATCAGAGATATCCCACGAGGTTTTCGCCTCTGCGGTCAGCTTGTCATAGTCAAAATTGGCATGCATTTCGGTGTTGGCTGCGCGCGTCCAGTCCAGCTGCGCCGCCTGCGCTTCGGCTGAGACGTCGTCAATCTTGTCCTGATCAGTATCGCGACCAAGGAACGTCTTCTGGATTGGGCTAAAGTCGAGCGATTCTTCAAACTTAGCCTCGAAGAATTCATTTATCCGTGCGGTTTCAGCGGCGATATCTTCAGCTGTCGGCATCGCTGGCGCTTCAATAATTGCAGGCGGGGTCTCAACCTCAACCGCTGGCGGCGCTTCGTGCGGCAATATGGTTTCACAACCGGTTAGAACGAAAATTGTGGCAAGGGCGGTAAGCGTGGTGCGCATGATCGGTAAGTCCTCAGCTGGTCTTTATCGGTAGTCGGCAATGAGCAGATTTTACCCTTTTGAGCAAGCCTGAGCGGGGATTTTTGCCTAGAATTTCACGAATCGCGCGCCCATCTTGGCGTCCAGACGCCTGTGATCGCTTGGATTTATGCCTCCACTAATGTCTTAAGCATAACTAACCACCTCATATTCAATCCCGTCATGATCGTGGAAATAGAAGCGCGCACCGGGGTCATAGACTTGGTGGCTATGGGTCGCGATCCCTGCCGCTTTGACGCGCGCTTCAGTGGCATCAAGGTCATCGACCAGAATGCCGAGATGATTGACCGCACCGATAAGCTGATAGGACTCATTGTTCGGCTTTTTGGCGGTGCCCGGTGAGTAAAGAGCAACATAGCCGGTCTCGGTTCCGACATGGACGGAAAATCCAGTACTTAGTGACGGTCCCTGCCAGCGGATTTTCCAGTCAAACAGCTCGCACAGCATTTGCGCCGTTCGCTTGGGGTCGGCGACAGTCATGTTCACATGCTCAAATATGCCTTGTGTCATATCAGGCTCCTTTTGCCTTTGGGTTTAAGTTGACACGTGACGTATAATTTCTAAACTTAACTTGAGGTCAAGGTTTATTTTTACCCTACTGAACCTTTCTGCCTTAGGTGGAAATACTCTCAGGCTGCGACTGCTGCCCGGCGCTAATGCGCCGCGCCCGTGCCGGCCGTCGCGAAACGAGGAATAGCCGTGAGCGAAAACAAATCAGACTGTCTGCGTGAGCAACGGCAAACCGTCCAGAAAGAGAGAACTAGAATGAAAATCGGCTTATCTATTGGCGATCTGGCGGCACGCACAGGGCTGTCTGTGTCGGCCATCCGGTTCTATGAAACGCGCGGACTGGTCACACCAGACCGTAATGCCGGGGGCCAGAGGCGATTCGAACGCTCCGATATTCGCCGCCTGTCCTTTGTTATGATTGCCCAGCAAATGGGCTTCACGATTGACCAGATCGCCGGCTTGCTCAAATCCTTGCCTGCCGGGCGCACACCGACGCAAGCTGATTGGACCCGGATTAGCAAACAGTTTCGCAAAACGCTGGATAACCGGATCGCCGTCCTGACCCGTATGCGGGACAATCTCGATGGCTGTATCGGTTGCGGCTGCCTGTCATTGAAGAAATGCCAGCTCTACAACCGCGACGACAAGGCCAAGGCGTTGGGGGCTGGGCCACGCTACATATTGGACGCGCGCACCGATTGAGGCGTTGCGCGTATATATGCCGTTATATGCCGTTCCGAACGTGTAGCGCTCTGGTTTTCGCTCGCGGCTGTTTCTCAGCTGAAGCTGAGAGCCTCGCGCGGGCGCGGCGCATTAGCGCCGGGTCGCGCTTGCGACCGGGGGCGTACATTGTTCATCACCGGGCCGCGAGATCACCCTAAGCATAGCGTTTTTCGACCATCGCCCACATTGCCCGCAGGCCACACGCAGCGCCGCCTTCCGGGCGACCATATTTGCTCATGCGCCAAGCCCAGATATCAAGATGCACCCAGCGCGATGCATCGACGAATTGTTTGAGAAACATCGCCGCAGTAATTGACCCGGCCATGCCGCTAGAAGCGCTATTGACCAGATCAGCAATTGGGCTTTTCAGCATTGACAGATATGGGTCCCAAAGCGGCATACGCCAAGCCGGATCGCCGCTGCTTTGAGCGCCGGCCAAAATCGCCTGCGCCAGTGCCTCATCATCGGTATAGAAGGGGGCAAGGTCAGGCCCAAGCGCAACCCGGGCCGCGCCGGTCAGGGTCGCAAAATCAATCAATAGATCAGGGTCACTTTCACTCGCACGCGCGAGTGCATCACCAAGGATCAGCCGTCCTTCGGCATCGGTATTGTCAATCTCAACACTCAAGCCCTTGCGGCTGCTCAAGACGTCACCGGGCCGAAATGCGTTGCCTGAAATCGCGTTTTCAACCGCTGGCACATAGAGTTTGAGGTGGACGGGAAGGTTCGCCGCCATGACCAGACCGGCCAGCGCAATCGCGTGCGCCGATCCGCCCATATCCTTCTTCATCAGGCGCATCGAACTGCCAGTCTTGAGGTTCAAACCGCCCGTATCAAACGCGACGCCCTTGCCGACAATTGCCAGTTCCGGTGCGGTCTCATCGCCCCAGCTCAACTCCAGAAACCGGGGTTCCTGCTGCGCAGCGCGGCCAACCGCATGAACCATTGGGTAATTGGCCTCCAGAAGTGCGTCGCCAAGCGTGGTCTCAAGGGTTGCGCCATGCTGCTTGGCAAGATCGCTGATGACCGCCTGAATACTGTTTGGCCCCATATCTTCTGCCGGGGTGTTGACCATATCGCGCAGACACGACACAGCCGCTGCCTCACGCCGGATGGCATCGCCTTCAGCCCCTGCCTCAATCACCATACGGGGCGGCGTTGCTGGCTTGGCCAGATAGCGATCAAACCGATAAGCGCCGTCAATCCAACCCGCCGCAATGTGGGCCATCGGATAGTCGCCATCGCGAGCAATCGCGTAGTCACCATCCGGCAGTTTGGCTGACAAAGCTGCGACCGCCAGAGCATCAGTACCTTCGCCTAGTCCGAACAGGACATCGCCAATCGCCCCGTCATCGGCAGCCGAGATCACCATCTGCCCGATTTTCCCGTCAAATTTGTGGGCCTTTGCCAGCGCTTGCAACGCTGGCGACAGGCCCTTGCCGCTGCGCCATTGCGCCGCCGTGTAAAGGTGAACGCTGGTCGCTTTGTCGGATGTCGTGATCAGGGCGGGATGTAGGGTCATGAGATTCCGTCACTTGGTTAATTAAATCGCCGCTTTCATTAACCTGTTCTTGACCAGGTATGCGGCATGCTAGTGTCTCTTACAGCGCCGGAGCGTCGATAATGTCCAGAGTCATTTTATTTACCCGTATCGTTTCAATCGCGGGTTTGGTAGGCCTTGCAGGCTGCGCCACCGCGCCGCAAGCTGAACAATCAGCGCAGGTAATGGATGCTTATCAGGCCGCGATTGAAGCCGCTTCACGCCCAGCATCGCCGGAAGAAATTTTAGCGGCCGAGCGATCCGATCCACTGACGCGGGCGAGTTTCTGGGCCGAGGAATACCGTAAAGATAGCAGCAATATCGAAACAGCCGTGGCTTTCATGCGTGCCTTACGCAGTATTGGTAGTCATGATCGGGTGGTCGAAATCGCTGTTGCCACTGCGCCGATCCATCCTCATAGTTACGAGCTATTCCTCGAGCTTGGCCGCTCAAAGCTGGCGAATAAACAGCCCGAGGAAGCCGCACAAGCCTTTGTCCGCGCAGCTGATCTCGCCCCACCAAATGAAGCTGCACCTCTAGCAGCGCTTGGGGTTGCGTTTGACCGGAGTGAAAACCATTCCAAAGCGCAACAGGCCTACAAGCTAGCGCTTGAACGTGATCCAGATCGCGTATCGACGCTCTCAAATTACGGACTGTCACTGGCGCTAAGCGGTGATCTGAACGGTGCAGAAATGCAGTTACAACGTGCGATATCGCTTCCCGGTGCGGATATGCGTGTGCGCCAGAATCTTGCACTTGTCCTGGGCCTGCAAGGGCGGTTCGATGAAATGATGGCGATCGATCCAAACGCACCTCAGCTGACTGTGGAGGCCAATCAAAGGGCCTTGCGCGCGATGATGATACCACAGCGGCGTAATGATAGCTCTGAGCCAGGTCGGGCCACCGAGGCCGAGACCGCTATGCCCGTCGTCGATGAAGCCTTAATGACGTCTGACGCTATGCCAGCACCGGTCGAAACCGATCCGGACACATTGTCAGGGGCGACACCCGAGCCAAGAGTGGTATTGCGTCCGAAACTGCGCGGCGCGCAGTCTGGCTAGGGTCAGGACCGCAGGCTGAGACGACTCAGCCGCCTGCAGCCTTCTCAGCATTCATCGCTGTGATCTTGATATAAGCAGGTCCGAGTACGACCAGAAACAAAACCGGCAAGAAGAACAGGATCATCGGCACCGTCAATTTGGCTGGCAGTGCCGCAGCTTTTTGCTCAGCCTCTGACATCCGCATGTCGCGGTTTTCCTTCGACATGGTACGCAGGGCATCGCCCAGCGGTGTACCGTAACGCTCACCTTGAATCAGAGCCATCGTGACCGCTTTGACGCCATCATGCCCGGTTCTCTTGGCCAGGTTTTCATAGGCCTGTCGGCGCTCGGCCAAATAGGACAATTCAGCAGTGGTGATCTGTAATTCCTCGGCCAGTTCGACCGAAGCGGACCCGATCTCTGCGCCAACTTTCGCAAAGGCCATTTCAATCGACATGCCCGATTCGACACAGATCAGCATCATGTCGAGCGCATCTGGAAAGGCACGCATGATTGATTGCTGGCGCTTTGAGGCGATATTGCCAACGTACATATTGGGTGCGTAGAAGCCCGCCGCTGCACCAAACAGAATCGAGCCGTATTTCGGAATGGTCGTTAGGTCATGATCATTGACGAAAAAGATATAGAGGAACATCCCAATCGCGCCAACAAAAGGCAGGATGAAGCGGCAGAAATAGAAGATCGTCAGCGGTTTCGGCCCGCGTAGACCCGCCTGCTCCAGTTTTGCAGCAATGTTGGGATCTTCCAGGACTTTCTGAAGGTCCAGCCGTTTCGATATCTGGCTAATCGTGCCCTTCGCTTCGCGCTTCAGGCCCTTCTGCTCAAGTGCGGCGCGACTTGCCCGGCGCAGCTTTTCGCGTTGTGACGTCACCGCTTTCAGACGCGTTTCCAGCTTGTCGCCTTTCAATGCAGGCAACATGACGGAGGTGATCGTTGCAAACATAGCAATCGCTGCGAAGATCGAGGCTAAGGAACCTGGGTCACTTAAAGATTCAGCAAACGTACTCATTATCGCATCCTCTAAATATCAAAGTTGATCATTTTACGGATCACCGTAATGCCGGTGAACATCAGACCGGCTGCCATCCCCAAAATCATATGCCCGGTCGATGTCGTGAACAGGACCGTGATGTATTCCGGCGTGGTTAAATAGACCATGACGGTCACAGCGGGCGGCAGAGAGCCAATAATCATCGCCGACGCCTTGGCTTCTGAAGACAGCGCCTTGATCTTCTCACGCATCATCCGACGTGAGCGAATAACCGCAGACAGATTGCCCAGGGCTTCGGACAAGTTACCACCGGCCTTGGACTGAATGGTCAGCACAATCACGAAGAAGTTCACTTCAGGCAGGGGAATGCGCTTGTAGAACATCTGCAACGCGCGATCCATGTCAGTGCCCATTTTCAGATTATCCGTCAATTGCTGGAATTCAGGGCCGAGAGGCGCAGGACTTTCAGTCGCAATGATTTGCAAACATTCCGACAAAGGCAGACCGGATTTAACCCCGCGCACGATAATATCGATCCCGTCACCAAACTGGTGGACCATCTTCTTGGTGCGGCCTTTGGTCAGGAAATTCAGCACCCATCGCGGGAACCCGATACCCCCCACAAGCGCGCCAATAATCAACATGCCCGGCCGCGATTTGATATGGATCCCCTTGACCGGAGGTGGACCTTCAGCACCTGAATACCAAACCAAAGCGGTTATAATGAGACCCATGATGATCGACATGATCCAAAAAGTCTGCGGGGAAATCCCCAAACCCGCTTGGTTGAGACGGCCCTGAATGTCATTGGCAACCAAGGATTTGCGGCGCTGAACATCTTGCGCACGCAGTTTATTGAGCATTTGCTGCGTTTGTTTGCGCCGGGCGCTATTGACGTCGTCAGTGCGGGCTTTGCCAGGTCGATTGCCGAGTTGACCGGCGCTTAGCTGCTTTGCCCGCTTGGCGGCTTTTCCGTCGCCCGAATCAGCGGTCAAGGCAATGCCCAAACCGGCAATGACCAGGAAAGCCAACCCGCCAATGATATAGAAGAGAGTGTCGCCGCTCAGGTCCATGGCTTATTCCAATTCATCGAGAGCTTTTGCGAGCTCTTTTTCTAGGCCGTAATATTGCGCCCGTTCCCAGAAGCGTGGACGACCAATACCGGTGCCGCAATGCTTGCCGGTAATGTTGCCGTCTTCGTTTTCACCATCGATTTCGAATTTAAGCAGGTCCTGAAGAACAACCGTGTCGCCTTCCAGGCCCATAACTTCGGTGACTTGCATGATCCGGCGCGAGCCATCGCGTAGCCGTGAGGCCTGCACAACGATATCAATTGAACCCACGATCATCTCGCGTATGGTTTTAGCAGGCAGCGTGAACCCGCCCATTGTTATCATCGATTCGACCCGGCTAAGCGCCTCACGCGGGGAGTTGGCGTGCAGCGTGCCCATCGAGCCATCGTGGCCGGTATTCATCGCTTGCAACAAATCAAAGGCTTCCGGGCCACGCACCTCGCCAACAATGATCCGTTCGGGGCGCATCCGCAGACAGTTCTTAACCAGCTCACGCATCGACACCTCGCCAGAGCCCTCAATGTTGGGGGGGCGGGTTTCCAGGCGCACCACGTGCGGCTGTTGCAATTGTAGCTCAGCACTATCTTCGCAGGTAATAACGCGCTCGCTCGGCTCAATGAAAGCGGTGAGACAATTTAGCAGCGTAGTTTTACCAGAGCCGGTACCGCCAGAAATCAGAATGTTACAGCGTGAATGACCAATAATCCGAAGCATCTCCGCTCCGGCTTCAGAGATCGAGCCAAAATTGACCAGATCAGACAGTTTCAGCTTGTCTTTCTTAAACTTACGAATGGTCAGGGTTGGGCCATCAATTGCAAGCGGTGGCGCGATGACATTGACACGAGATCCGTCGAGCAAACGCGCATCACAGATCGGGCTGGCATCATCGACGCGGCGGCCAACCTGGCTGACGATACGCTGACAAATATTCATCAACTGCGCATTGTCTCGAAAGCGAATATTGGTGCGTTCAATCTTGCCGTTGACTTCAATATAACAAGTGTCGGCACCGTTGACCATGATATCAGCAATGTCATCCCGTGCCAAAAGCGGCTCCAATGGGCCGTAGCCGAGCACATCATTACAGATATCATCGAGCAGGTGTTCCTGTTCAGATATCGACATCACGACATTCTTGATCGCAATGATTTCAACAACGATATCGCGGATTTCCTCGCGCGCGCTGTCCTGATCGAGTTGCGCCAACTGGCCAAGGTCAATCGTATCGATCAGAGCGTTGAAAATGGTCGTCTTGGTGGCGTAATACTCTTCCGACCGTTCGTTGACATTCGTCACTTTTTCGGCCGGTGGCTCAACCGGGGGCTTCAGCACGATGGGCGCTGGCTTTGGTGCCTTTGCCGCTGGCTTTGGCACTGCAATAGCAGGCTTTTCCGCCACTGGCGGATCGGCCGGAGCCTCAACCGGGGGCTTCGAAAGCACGGCAGCTGTTGCCGCTGCACCAGGTGCACCACTACTACGCTTTCCAAATGCCATACTAAGCCCTCGTGTTCAGCTTTATTTCCCGAGTAGTTTCTTCAGGAGAGATTTAGGGACCTGGTTCACATCACGTCCAGTCAACACCGATGCCAGATGGTCGATTGCCAAAGATGGTTTGGCCTGCGGATCGGTCTCGGAAATCATTTGTCCATTATTCGATGCGGTGCCGAACAATTGCGGATCGAAAGGCAGAATAATCTCTGGCTCCAATCCCATTGCGGCGGCAAAGTCCTTGATCGGAATCTCGGGTCGCTTTGGCACACCAGACATGTTGACGGTCAATCGCACCGGCGTATCATTTGGTCGATCTGCCATCATCTTGTCGAGCATGTTCTTGCCATTGCGCAAGGATGCGAGATCTGGCTGACAGACCAGAATAACTTCATCTGACGCGATCAGGGTTTGATACAGCCAACCATTCCAGGCATGTGGCAGATCCAGCACGACATAAGGCATCACCCGCCGAACCCCTTCAATCACCGTCGAATAGGCTTCGCTGGGAATACTATCGAGTACTTGCGAGACCGAGGCAGGTGCGGTGAACAATGACAAACGATCCGTCGCCTTCGACAACAGCTTCGTAATCACGGCATCATCGACGCGTTCCGGGGCGAGTAATGCATCGGTCACCGTTTGCGCATTCTCGTGGTTGAAATCGAGCGCTGTGGTCCCGAAAGACAGGTCGAGGTCGATCAGCGCGGTATTGACCATTGTGTTTTCCGACAAGGCCCAAGACAGGTTATGTGCAATCGTTGACGCCCCGACCCCGCCTTTAGCCCCGATCACTGAAATCGATTTACCGACGAACGGTGCATCAGGATCAGAGAACAGACCGCTAATTGCACGAACGACTTGTACCGGTGACACTGGCGGGACCAGATATTCGCTAACCCCGCGCGCCATGAGCTGTCGATACAGGGAAATATCATTGGTTGCCCCAATGACCATCACTTGAACGCCCTCATCACAATGGCTGGCAAGCTCATCAATCTGCCCAACCAATTGGTCAGTTTGAGCCGATGATTCGAGCAAGAGAAGATTAGGAGTAGGGTTCTGGGTGAGGTACTCAATTGCTGCGGTTAAGCCGCCCTCATACGTCGTGACCGTGGCGCGCGACATCCGCCGATCAGCCGCCACAGCGCCAATCAGTTCAGCCGCAACAGGTGTCTCATAGAACGCAATCGCCGAAATTGCCGGGATCGCGCGATCCCCGCCCTCAAGCGTTTGCATCGCAATGGCAAGCGGCTCATCGGCTGGCTCAATCTCCTTGACCGGAGGTTCAAGCTCGACCTCTAGCGGCTCAGGAGCCGCTTCTTCAAACACGTCCGCAAGGTCCGTGTCGATCTCGTCATCAAACTCGAGATCGAAATCATCTTCAAATAATGAGTTCTCGTCTGCCATGTCACTCAACTCCTGCACCCGTCATCATTACTAGTTCACAGCCGCCGATATGGCGCCAGATTCATCATCAGACCGCGCCGCAGCAGTGGCTTCACCATTGCGATAGGCTTCCAACTGATTATTGCGCCTAACCGTGTCGCCACCTTCAAGCTCGCGTTCGCCCAGAAAATCGCGCGGATCGGCAATCATTGCCGCCATATTTGTCCGCACCGCGCAGCCAAGTGTCGGCATATCGCTGTTCGACCTTGCATTCGCGACATCAACCTGGGCCAGCGAAGGACAATCAGGCGCGATCGCCTTATAAATGGTAAAAGCCAGGATAATCGGCGCATTAGCCCGACCCTCGGCGGAATAGGCGCTGCCTGCAATCTGGTCATATTCGATGCCCGCATTCCAAGCCAGATCGCGGGTCTCGGCCAGGGCAGAGATGGTCAATTGGGGATTGGCTGAATCTTGCGGTACCGACAGGCTCAAGAGGCCATGGCCGCGCGCATTGTAAGCGGCCAGGAAGCCCTTTATTCGAGCGATTTCCTCAAGCCGAAGTTGGCTATCCGCTGGATTGAGATTGACCTCCAGATATTCAGTGGTCGAGCGGGTTGAAACTGTATTTCGATCCAGCGCCGTGCCACTGTAATAGGACGCCGGAACATGCCCGGAGGGGCCTGACTGACAGCCAGCAACGAGGATAACCCCGGCGCTGAGCAGAGCAAATGTTGAAGCGATTGAGCGGCTTTTCATGATCTCTCTCATTCCTCAATAAAGCCCACAGGGGCGTTGTAGGTTTCAGGCGTGATGCCCTTGCCAGGTTCGGCATAAAGGGCATTCAAACGACCAAACAAAACGGTCTTGGTATCAGACGCATTGACGAAACCGTCAGCAGGCGTGCGCAACTGATCCTTGCGAGCAGGATCAACCAGATATGGCGTGACGATCACCACCATCTCGGTTTCCTCATTGATGAAGTCACGCGACTGAAACAGGGCGCCAAGAATTGGGATATTCTTGATACCCGGCAATTGATCGATGGTCTGGCGCGTGCGTGACTGGATCAATCCAGCCAGCATTGTCGAGCCACCAGACGGCAATTCTATCGTGCTTTCGGCCCGGCGCACCACAAGCGATGGGATCGTCAGCGACTGCGACGGCACAACATTCCCGTTCGCATCAACTGTCGCAACACTTTGCCCCTGGAACGCACCCTGATTGGATAGCTCCGACACCTCGGTTGAAATTTTCAGTGAGATCCGCCCTTCCGACAAAACAACCGGGGTAAAGGCCAAGCCAACACCGAACGGCTTGAACTCAACCGAGATCGCGCCAGTATTGTCCTGCGCCACAGGCACCGGAAACTCACCACCTGCGAGGAATTTAGCTGACTCGCCGGACACTGCCATGATATTTGGTTCGGCCAATGTGCGCACAATTCCAATCCGCTCCAGAGCATCGATGGCTGCGCCTGCTGAGGACTGAGGATCACTGCCATTAAAATTTGTATAGCCAAAATTTGTCGACAGGCCGCCAAGTGCGCCGCCGGCGACATTAAAGCCGTTTGAACTTTGAAACCCGAAGGTTCTTGAGAACGGCAAGCCAGGCGCCAGCGTCGTGGTCCCGGTGTCAACTATTCCGGCAATACCATCGCCAGCAACATCCGCAAATAGCTGGCGTTCGACCAGATTGGCAAAATCACCAAAGCTGGTGCTTCCCGACAGGTTGATGCCTAATTGCTTGACCACGGTGCGCTGCATCTCGACGATGCGAACTTCCAGCATCACCTGATCCTTGGCCGCGATCGACATCATGTTAAGAACCTGAGCATCATCGTCGCCGCCCGCATAGGCGGTGACCAGGCGCATCACTTGATCTGACTGCACCAGACTGTCGACCTGGCCCGCGACCACCAGGCTGCCATTGATTGTATCGACGGTAACCCGTGCGTCAGGGACATATCGGGCGATAATCGTGTCGAGTGTCGAGGTATCAACATCGACCGTTATTTCCAAATTGAGAATCGGATTGCCATTGCGGTCAAAGATAAAAGCGTTGGTTTGTCCGACTTCTATACCCCGGAAGATAATCCGCTGCGCCGTTTGCACCACAGCGTCAGCGATTGCCGGATTGGTAATCACGACATCAGCGGCAGGGCGCGCGAGCTCAATCACGGTTGACTTGTTTAATGACAGCTTGATCGACTGGGAGACATTGGTATCGCCTGGCTCAATCATGGTAACGCCCATCAAGTTCTGGGCGTTCGATACAAGCGGGGTCAGACCGAGTGTCAGCGCGAGCGCGCTGGCTCGCAGAATCGGATTGATTACGTTCATCAGCTTCCCCCGGTCGCAGCTTTGCCACTGCGATAGATAGTCACGCCGCCACCCGCGCCAGCACCTTCTGACAGGTCGACTTTCGACAGCGCATTGCCTTCATTGAAATCAACATCAGCATAAGACCGCAGGGTCAGCGAAATCTGCCCCGACCCCGCTGCAAGCGCCATCATTTCAGCCTGATCAGGCGTCAGTTCCATGGTTGCGGTCGAACCGGTCAGCGTTGGCACGCCATCAAGATCGCCAAAGGTCTGGTCAATCGCCAGGATGCGGGCATTGACCAGGATAGTTCTTGTAATCGTGTTCTCTTGCTGGCCGTCACTGGTCTCAATTTCGATTTGCTGGGTCAGGATCACATCGACCCGGTCATCTGGTAGAATAAATCCGGCCGAAGCTGATTCCGGGGATATCTCAACCGATGCAGCACGCATGCCCGGCCGCAGCAAAGCCGCCATGAAACCGGTCTCACCTTTCTGCACAATTTTCTGTGGCAAAACTGGCTCATCTGTATAGAGCGCAACCCGGACGACGCTGCCCGTCAGCTCTTCAATTGCTTCGGGCGCGTTGTCTTGAGTGAAATATCCAAGATTGACCGTTGCTTCAGGCCAATCAGCCCAACCAAAATCATCCGGCGTTAGTAACGTCCCGACCCGTAAGTCACTGCGCACAACCAGAACTTTGATTTGTGAAACTTGCACCTCGACGATCCGTTCAACCGGTTCGGCAAGCTCCACGGCGGCAGATCCGCCCGCAAGATTGCGCACCAGGAAAGCCGCCATGACGGCGGCAAGCCCTGCTACTGCCAATATGATAAGGCGTATCGGTGACATGGGCTAACCCTTTTTTCTACTGTCGATCCGCGATATTTGGATCCCCACATGGACTACTATTCCACGCTGAGGCTAAGGCATGGTTAACTGAAACTGGCCATTTGGCTTAGGAAATTGGTAAGGATTTGAGACTGCGGCGCGGCCCAAACCGCCCCCGCCGCAATGGCGACACCATAAGGAACACCTTTGCCCTGCTGTAGAGTCTCGAATGCAAAGCCCGGCGTGGCATGAGCCGGAACCAAACGGCGTGCCAGAATGACAACGCCGACAAGAACGCCGCCTGCGATCGCCGTACCATAGAGAAAGTCCATTGTTCCAGCCGGGCCAATCCACAGCATGACACCGGGGACCATTTTGGCATCGCCGCCGCCGAACAGGCCACCCATGAACATCGCAATTGCAATCACGAAAGCGAGCACACCTGCCAATAAATGCCAACCGGCAACATCCCACCCCGGCGCAGCCAGGATGCAGGCCGGGATAAACAGGAAGGCAAGCCAGGCATTGAGCCAGTTTGGAATTGTCAGAGTTTCAACATCGCGGATTGCGGCAAACAGGCAAAGCGCGAAGAAGCTAGCGGCAAACAGGTTCAATATCATTGATCTCTCCAGAAGCGTTGGCCTCAAACTAGGGTCAAAGGCTTAAGGAAAGTTTGGCCCTACCCCGCAAAAGAAAGAAGCCGCCGGACGAACCGGCGGCTTCCTGACTTCGCCTAGGGCGAAATCTGATTGTGCAGCTTAAGCAGCAGCAGTCATCTGGTCAGATACGTCATCAAACGTAGCTGCAGTGTTCTTACCAAGTGTGGTAACAGCACCGATGATCGCAACAGCGATCAAAGCAGCAATAAGACCGTATTCGATGGCTGTAGCACCAGACTCATTCTTGAAAAATTTACGCATTGGAAACTCCCACTATGCAGTTTTAAGATCCGTCCCGAATATTCAGGTTTTTCTTCCCGGAACATGTTTGGTTCTACAGGACGCCGCTGAAAATCCCGTAAACCGAAACAAAAACTTCCTGAACGAAAACCAATATGTGATTAACCTTTCATGCCGCCTCACCCAACGAATACAGCTCCTATTATAAAGAGACCGGAATTTTAGGATTCAGCTAACTTCTTTAGCGCACACTCAAACAAAGCGAATAGTTCGGGAGACGCATTGTGAAACTGACTTCGAAATTCTGTGCCATGAGTTGTGCAGCCCTGTTGATGAGCGCCAGTGCCCTGGCTGGGCAGTTCACGGTTGAAAGTGGCAAAACCAAACCTTTGCGTCTGACCGGTGATGCCGCCAGCATCGTTATCGGGAACCCGAATGTTGCTGACGTGGCCGTACACAATGGCAAGCTTCTATTTGTCAGCGGCAAATCATTTGGCACAACCAACCTGATTATCTTTGATAAGGCTGGGCGAACCATCTATTCTGCAGATATCGTGGTCACCACGAATACTGCCAATCTGGTCACCGTGAACCGCGCGGGCAACAATTTTTCCCTTGATTGTGCACCAAGCTGCAAACCGACCGTTTCAATAGGTGACAATAATGACCATTTCACCATGACCGCACAGCAACTTGAGCAGCTTCAGGATTTAAGCGAATAAAGCTAAGTTGACGCGCGCGAACAAAAAAAGCCGGGTCTCGCGATCCGGCTTTTTTGTATACTTAAATTTGGGTCTAGTGGCTGGCATCTGCAAGTGCGGGAGATAACTGCTCCAGGCCACGCGTCGCCGCTTCATCAATGCTGATTGAGTAAATAGGCGTACCCTCAACTCCCAATGGGCCGACCAAAGTCTCTGCCAACCACCAATCAAAAGCCCCAGCATCACGTACCGTAACGGTCCAGCCAGCGTTCATGCGTGGATAGTAAACCTCACCCGCAGACATTGAGCGGCTGCGAAACACGGTGCCATCAGATCCACGCACTTCAATCCAGGCGGCTGAACGCGCACGAATGGAGAGTTCCTGCGCGGCCATTGCCAGAACGGGACCTTTGAGACGTGGCGTGGTCACCCGGGACGAAACAACCCGGCTGGTCGCAACTGTTTCAACCGGCGACCCAGAACCTGACGCCAAGGACCAGAACGCGACCCCAGCGACAATAATGACTGCCGCAGCTGCCCCGACCGGCCACAACCGCCGCCGCGATTGCATTTGACTATTGCGCAAGACTTCGCTCGGCATATTGGAACTATTCAGCGCGCTACGCTTTTCTGAGAACCCAGAAGCGATTTCACCCGCAGGCAAGCCCAGAAAGTCAGCATAAGCTTTGGCCTGCATCCGTAGAACAGTCGGTGAGATATGACCCGTCTTCATGGCTTCCAGCGCCGCCAACAGGTCGACCGATTGATGCGTCGTTGCGACAACATCCTTCAGTGACAGGCCACGCGCCTCACGTGCCAGTTTGAGCTGTTCACCACAGGTCAGGACACTGACTTCATCAGAAGTCAGTTCAGCCATATCTGTGCTTTCGGCTTGTTCCATGGTCTGAGACTACCTCAATTTTCGAGCTGCGTATAATTAGTCATCTGCAAGTATGATACCTTGTTGATGCGCAAGCTCTAAGACTCCGTTACCAAGCGCTGGTTCGGGGTGTTCCAGCAAGCCCTCAAATGCAGGTTGGAACACCGAAAGATCCAGGCTGCGTATCATTCGCTTGACCGGCCCAATGCCACCTGCTGGCATCGACAAAGCATGAAACCCAAGGCTGATCAGACAAAGAGCAGGCAATGGACGCCCTGCGCCTTCACCACATATCGAGACAGGAATATCCAAGCGCGAACAGGTTTCACGGACCTGTCTTAAAAACCGCATGACCGGGCGGCTGACGAATGGGTAGCGGTCAGACACAGCCGGGGTCATTCGATCAGCAGCATGAAAAAATTGCAGCATATCGTTCGTGCCGATCGAGACAAAATCAACCTCACCGGCCAAATCTTCCAGCGCATAAGCAAAGGCTGGGGTTTCCAGCATGGCACCAACTTTGATATCCGATGGCACGTCATGCCCCTTGTCGCGACTCCATGCGACTTCCGTCATCAGCAGAGCCTTGGCTTGGCGGAATTCATGGGCGCTGGTGACCATTGGGAACATCACCGATAAAGTCCGCCCGGCCGCCGCACGGATCAATGCCCGCAACTGGCGACGGAACAAGCCTGGTTGGTCCAATGCAAACCGGATCGAGCGCCAGCCAAGCGCCGGGTTTTCCTCACGCGCATCGTTGAGATTGGGCAGCATCTTGTCGCCGCCGAGATCAAGCGTGCGAAAATTGACCGGCCGACCATCGGCACCGTCCAGAACTTTTTTGTAAAGCGCGATTTGATCGCCAACTTTTGGCAGAATGTCAGACATCAAAAACTGAAATTCTGTCCGAAACAGTCCAATCCCATCGGCACCGGTACTTTGCAGATAGTCCATATCAAGCCCCAGACCGGCATTCAGCATCAGTTGCAGTTTGACCCCATCCTTGGTCTCGGTTGGTTCACCGCGCTGCGCCTGGAATGCGGCCTGGCGCTCACTGAGCAAAATCTGGCGTGTATTGTAGGCTTTGCGCAAGACTGCGTCGGGACGGATATGGACCATGCCGTCCTCACCATCGACAATCATTGTGTCGCCGCGCCCGACATGGGTGAGCAAACCGGATATGCCGCCAACCGTCGGAATGCCCAAACCGCGCGCGACAATTGCCGCATGGCTGGAGGTCGCAACCTCTTCCAGGACAATCGCCACCAGTCCCGACTTGCCATAATCAAGCAATTCGGCTGGCCCGAGTCGGCGCGCCACCAGAACCTCTGGTTCAGCAGTGCCGCCATTGCCACCAATATGGCTCTCTTCAGTCCCAGCCAAAATCCGCAATAAGCGATTGTCGAGATCTTCCAGATCGTGAAGGCGCTCGCGCAGATACGGGTCTTTGACTTTCTCGAACCTGGCCCGGTGTTCACGCCGCAAGCGATCAATTGCTGCTTCTGCCGACAGGCCGCCGCGGACACCTTCGCGCAGTTTTTCAGCCCAGCTTGGGTCAGACGCGAGCAGCTTGTAAGCCTCGATCACTTCGCGCGGTTCGCCCCAAAGCCCGCCAATCTCCGCCGATAACATCCGGTCAATCGAAGCATCCAGATCAGACAGAGCCTGGCCCAGACGTGCCGCTTCCACATGGGAGTCTTTGGCAAAGAATTTTGCCGCCGGGATCACCGGATCATGTAGACGAACCTTGCCCATACCAAGGCCATCGCACAAAGCGCGCCCTTTCAGATTAACCGCCCTGCCCTCACGCGCCGCGTCGGTCTGCTCAGGGCCTACATCGCCAACGGCGACAATCTCAGCCAGCACCATCGCAATGGTTTGCAAACTATCAATCTCATCATCTTTGTAATGTCGTGCAGTCTGATTCTGGACGGTCAGAACACCGATAACACGGCCGCCGCGAAGGATCGGCACACCCAAAAAGGCGCTATACGGATCTTCACCGGTTTCCGGGCGATAGGAGAAGCTTGGATGGCGCGGAGCGTCCTGAACCGAGAACGGCTGGGCGGTCGTGGCAATCTGACCGACCAGACCTTCATCAATTGTCAGAAACGTGAGGTGAACCGCATCCACGCGCAGACCCTCAGTGGCAATCAGTTCGAGTCGGTCATCATCCGTGCGCCGATAGATTGAGCAGACATCTGCGACCATCGTGTTGGCAATCAGATGCACGACTTCCATCAGCCGCGCTTCATTATCCATATCAGCAGCCATGACCGCCCGAAGGCGGTTCATCATCAACCGGGGGATCGAGAAATTATCTGGCATACGTGACCCCAAATGGGGGCTTCAATCACTGCGCGTCAAGGTCAAACGCGGTATGAAGGGCGCGTACGGCCAGTTCTGTATAGTCGGCATCGATCAGAACCGAGATTTTGATTTCAGAGGTCGAAATCACGTCAATATTGATATTCTTCTGGTACAAAGCATCAAACATCGTCTCAGCCACCCCAGTATGGCTTTTCATACCGACCCCGATGATGGATACTTTGGCGACATCGCGGGCCACGTCCATCTTTTCAAAGCCAATCTCAGTGCGTTGCGCCGTCAGGACGGTCTCGGCTTTAGCGCTGTCAGCAGTGGTACAGGTGAACACCATATTGGCCCGGCCTTCACCGCGCGCATTGGCCTGCACGATCATATCGACATTCACGCCTTCGCGCCCCATCAAGGCGAACAGGCGAGCCGAGGTGCCCGGTCGATCTGCCATGCCATAAATCGTGATCTTGGCCTCATCACGTGAATAGGTGATGCCGTTTACGACCTGTTTTTCCACGATCTCTTCCTCACTACAGACCCACGTTCCGGGATTGTCTTCGCCCAGCGCGGTAAAACTTGAAAGCACCCGCAAGGGCACGCGATGGTTCATGGCCAGCTCAACTGACCGTGTTTGCAGGACTTTGGCGCCGAGCGACGCCATTTCCAACATTTCCTCATAGGATATTTTTTCCAGACGCTGAGCCTGTGGCACGATGCGTGGATCGGTGGTGTAGACGCCGTCAACATCGGTGTAGATATCGCACTGTACAGCGTTCAAAGCCGCCGCAACCGCCACCGCAGTCGTATCCGATCCGCCGCGCCCCAGCGTCGCCACCCGGCCCGCCTCGGTCACGCCTTGAAAGCCTGCAATCACGGCAATTTCACCGCCATCTACAGCGTCGGCAAGACCGCTATCCTCAAACCCGTCAATCCGGGCGCTGCCATGACCCTCGCGCGTCTTCATCGCCATTTGCCAGCCCAGCCATGAGCGCGCATTCAAGCCGCGCTTGCGCAGCGATAGCGCCAGCAGGCCGCTGGTCACTTGCTCACCGGATGACACCACAACATCATATTCATCATCGAAATGGTCGCCATTGATCGCATCGCCAGCCGCGCCGCGCGCCAGACCGACCAGCTTGTTGGTCTCACCCGACATCGCAGAGACAATCACCGCCAGCTTCTCACCCTGGCCCGCACGGTAGGCAATAATATCGGCAACATGCGCGATGCGATCGAGATCGGCCACCGATGTCCCGCCAAATTTCAAAACAGTGCGCGCCATTGCCGCCTCGCCAAACCTTGTCATATCAGGCAAAAGAAGACCTGAGCGCGTCCTTAATCCGGCGCGGGCAAAACCGCAATCAGGATTGCTAAACCGATGATACAATCAGCAGACACTGACGCCCCGCGCGCGCCGAGCGCGCCGAGCATTAATCCAAGCGAGGTCGCGAAATTCTCGGCAATGGCCGCAGACTGGTGGGACCCGAAAGGCAAGTTTCGCCCGCTGCATCGGTTTAACCCGATCCGGCTTGGGTTCATTCGCGACACGATTGAGCGTCAGTTTGATCTCGCCCTTGATGCCAAACGCCCCTTTGAAGGCTTGCGCATCCTCGACATTGGCTGCGGCGGCGGGCTGGTCAGCGAGCCTATGGCGCGGCTTGGGGCCTCGGTGACAGGGGTTGATGCCAGTGAAGAGAATATCAAGACCGCCATGACGCACGCTCAAGAAGGCGGCCTGGAGATTGATTTTCGCGCCGGTAGCGTCGAGGCCCTGCTTGAAGCCGGCGAACCAGCCTTTGATGTCGTGCTCAATCTCGAAGTGGTTGAGCATGTCGCCAATCCGCAGCAATTTCTAACCGATTGCGCGCGCCTGGTCCGGCCGGGCGGCCTGACGATTATCGCCACGATCAACCGCACCCCCAAAGCCTTTGCGCTGACGATCATTGGCGCGGAATATATTCTACGCTGGTTGCCGCCCGGCACGCATGATTTCGACAAGTTCCTGAAACCCTCGGAAATCGAGCAAATGCTGGCCGATACCGGTCTGGTCAGCGAACCGGCCCAAGGGGTCAGTTACAATCCGTTGAGCGATAGTTGGCGACTGTCAGGCGATGACAAGGTCAATTACCTGCTGGTTGCAACCCGGCCAACCGACGCGTCATGAGTGAACTGCCAAGCCCCGATGGCGTCCTAGACTATTGGCTGGGTACAGCGATTGAAGACGCTGAGGCGGCCAAGCAGAAAAATCAGCTCTGGTTCATAAAATCAGACGCCACGGACGCCCATATCAAAACCCAGTTCAGCCCACTTTTGCAGGCGCTTGCAGATGGACTCGCCGAAGATTGGGCAGCCATCGGTCCGCGCGCCCGTTTGGCCGCAATCATCGTGTTCGACCAGTTCAGCCGGAACATGTTTCGCGGCCAATCTGGGTCTTTTGCCTACGACCCGTTTGCATTGCAGCTCACTGAAGCCGGCCTGTCGAAAAGCGAGGATGCGGCCTTAAGCGAAGTGGAACGGATATTTTTCTATCTACCGCTGGAGCATTCCGAGAGACTCGCCAATCAGGATCGCTGCGTCGCCCTGTATGCACAATTGGCGCAAGACGCGCGTTCGGATTTCAAGCCGCTATGCCAGAGCACGCTGGATTACGCCCACAAGCATCGCGACGTGATCCGTCAGTTTGGCCGGTTCCCGCACCGAAACGCGATTCTGAAGCGTACCAACACCGCTGCCGAACAGGCTTATCTGGACCAGCCCGGCAGCGGATTCTAGATCTATGCTTGGCAGCGCCGGGTTATTGGTAGACGCATTGTTTGTTTTGTCATCCCGGACGCGTAGCGATCCGGGACCCAGAACGATAAAGTGCAGACTGCGCCATTCTGGATCCCAGATATTTGCGTAGCAAATTCCGGGATGACAAGGGCGGTAGCAATTCCATCAAACCGGATATTCCAGCGTCGGCGCGCGCTTGCCGATATTGGAGTTTACCCGCTATTGTGGCTGTAAAATATCCATCAGCTCAACTTCAAACTCAAGATCGGCATTTGGCGGAATACCTGCTGGATGTCCGCGTGGTCCATAGGCGAGGTCGGACGGGATGTGGACCAGCCAGCGATCGCCCGGCCTCATCATCGCCAGGGCTTCAACCCAGCCAGGGATAACGCCATTGGCTGGGAAAATTTCCGGCTCACCGCGCTGAAAGGCGCTGTCGAACACTTCGCCGGTTTCGGCAAAACGGCCTTCATAATAGACCACAACGCCGTCAGTTGGATTAGGGACCGCGCCGCTTTCATCGCCGCTCGCCAAAACAACATATTCAAGGCCGGATGTGGTTTTCTGAATGCCTTCGCGGCTGCTATCCCACGGCGTATAGGTCGCCCAGGCCTCTGTATCGATGAATTTCGGCTCAACGATATTCAACAGCTCAACCCGGAAGATCAGATCGTCGCCAGGTTTGATCACACCGCCGGGACGCGGATGCTGGCCATAGCCGATCTCGGATGGGATGAAGAAGATGAACTCGTCGCCCTCAGACATCAATTGCAAACCTTCGGTCCAGCCGGGAATGACCTGCCCGACACCAAACTCGGCCGGCTTTGCGCGTTCATACGAGCTGTCGAAAACCGTGCCGTCTGCCAGGCGTCCCTCATACATCACCCGTACCTTGTCGCTGACAGTTGGGGTTGCACCAGACTTTGAGCCTTCGCGTACAATGATATATTGCAGGCCCGTTGCCGTTGTCTGGACACCGGCCTTATCGCCATCCCACGGAATATATTGTTCCAAACTTCCACTACCTCCACATGCGGCCAGTATGACACCTGCCAAACCGACCAAAAAAACGCGCAGCATCGACATGCCTCCAATAATTGCACCGCCAGATATCTGACCAGCGCTATATCTAGTTTTTGCGTGGCGGGTAACCTGCCTGTGCCAGCGCATCAATTACTTCTTGTGTATGTTGGTGGTCTCGCGTTTCCATCAAGATGTCGAACTCAGCGCCCTTGGCGGGTACGTCGAGCGCGATCCGGTTGTGCGACACTTCCATAATATTTGCCCCGGCATCCCCAATCACCTTGGACACCAGCGCCAGAAGACCAGGCCGGTCATCGCCGATGATCCGGATATTGGCAAGCCGGTGTTCCCGCACCAATGATCGCGTCAGCACCGATGACAGCAAGCGCGTGTCAATATTGCCGCCACTCAGGACCAGACCGACCTTGCGACCAGCAAACTGCGCCGGATGGGCCAGCAGGGCTGCAAGGCCCGCCGCGCCTGCGCCTTCAGCGATTGTCTTTTCAATATCGACATAGAGCGTGATTGCGCGCTCCATATGCTCTTCCTCGACCAGAACAATATCATCGACCAGCGCTTCAACCACACGCCGGGTCAGCTCGCCGGGGTGCTTGACTGCGATACCTTCTGCGATAGAGGCCCCGCCTGTCGGCACTGGCCCGCCTTTGATCACCGAATGCATACCTGAAAACATCGAGGCCTGAACCCCGACGATCTTTATGTCCGGATTATGTGCCTTGGCTACAATTGCCATTCCGGAGATCAGGCCGCCGCCACCAATTGGCACGACCAGCATGTCAAGATCGGGCTGGTCGTCCAGCATCTCGATCGCAGCGGTGCCTTGCCCGGCCATGATCTCAGCGTCATCAAACGGATGGATCCAGACCAGACCTTCACGCTGACGCACCGCCTGTGCGTGGGCATTCGCCTCTTCGAACGTCGTCCCCTCCAGCAGCACACGCGCGCCGAACGCTCGTGTATGCTCGACCTTGTTGAACGGTGTGGTGACCGGCATCACAATAGTCACCGGGATACCAAGTCGGCGACCATGATAGGCGACGCCTTGGGCATGATTGCCCGCCGATGCCGCGATGACGCCGACTTTCTTGTCAGCCGCGCTGAGACGCGACAGTTTGTTCAACGCGCCGCGCTCTTTGAACGCACCGGTAAATTGGCGGTTCTCAAACTTGATCCAGACATCGGCACCGGTAATCTCGGACAAGGTACGTGACTGCGTCATCGGCGTGCGCTCAATCTGACCGTCCAAAATTTTGGCAGCTTCGCGTACATCGTCGATTGATAGGGGCAGCTTGTCTGTCATTGCACCAATTCCTGTCTCATCGCGCGCAGTCCTAGCCGCGCTCGGCAAAAAATCAAACCTTCCATTCGCGAAGACCAGACAGTACAGGGCGTTGGATGAGTATAAAAACCACAGATATGATCATTGTCGGGGTGATGACCGGGGCGCATGGCGTGCGCGGCGATGTCCGGGTGAAAAGCTTTACCGCCGATCCTTCGGCACTGTTCGAGTACGCCCCGTTCTATTCGGAAACGGGCGAGCTTTTGCTTGACCCCAAATCAGTCCGCCCGGCCAAGGATCATTTCGTCGTCACGCCAAAAGCTCCGCGCCAAAAAGAAGATTGGGACGCGATGCGCAAGACCCGGCTGTTCGTACCGCGCACGATGTTGCCAGACACCGATGACGACGAGTTCTATATCGACCAACTCATCGGCCTGACAGTCTATGGCGGCGGCGATGAAGCGATTGGCACGATCAAGGCGGTGTACAATCACGGCGCCGGGGACTTGCTTGAAATCACCCCCAAGATCGGCGGCAGAACCGGCGGCAAGAGCGTGCTCGTGCCGTTCACTTTGGCAGATGTCCCGGTCGTTGATATGGCGGCAAAGCGCGTGATCGTCGCAACGTTTGATATCTGGGCTGATGACAGCAAGCCGGACGACGCCTAGAGGCAGTGACTGGATCGCTCTGGTAAACTTATCTGAACCTTAAATCCCCCCCTCTCAATCTCTATTTGATCAACTGTAAGTCATTGAAAGTATGGGGCCTTGTCGCACGACGACACTGACATTGTAGAAACCAAAGACCTGGCCCGCCGCGCGGCCAGACAATCGGCATGGAGGAAGCATTATGAATACCGAAGCACCGAAACTGCTACGCGGGCCAACGCGTGAGGTTCGCAGCCAAGTTTTTGATAGCGCCGCGTTTTTCCATTTTGAGAACAGCTTCTGGGCCGCCCGGCACGAGCCGCATGTCTTGCTCGTCCACTTTGCTGACCTGAAAGCCGATCGAGACGGCGAGATGCGCCGGATTGCCGATTTCCTCGACATCAAGACGCCAGAGGACCTGTGGCCTGAATTGGTTGCGGCGGCTGGTTTCAACGCAATGAAAAGCAAGTCTAAAGAGCTGATGCCCAGCGCGCACATGCTCTTCCAGGGCGGCGGCGACAGCTTCCTGCACAAAGGCACAAACGGCCGCTGGGAAGGCGTCGTCGATCCGGAAGATCTCGGCCGCTATGATGCGAAAGTCAAAGCTGAGTTCAGCCCCGCCCTCGCCAACTGGGTCGCGAATGGCCGGATGGCGGCGGGCGATCCTCGAACGTCTGAGGATTAGTGCCCCTGAACCTGCTCCAGGCTCTCAACGCTCAGCTCACCAGCGCCGTCTTCGACCACGACAAGATCGTAGATATTGCGAAACTCGGCCCCGCCCGTCATCTCAATATGTACCATGTAGCGGCCAAGCTCGGCGGCGGGCGTCACGTCGATATTTTCAACCAGCGCACGGGTCGGGTGAGCCGCATAGACCGCGTCGGTTGCAAACGTCGCTATCGCGGTTGTGTCGACCAATTTCGTCTCAGCGTTCACCGTTTCCGTCGGCGCAAAATGATGGCAGCCTGTCGCCATAAAACAGGCCGCCAGCGCGGCAAAGCAAATCTTTTTCATTGGTCTCTCCTTTTCCCCCAAATCCAATATGCGCCAACTCGCCTGACAAGGGAAATCAGCCCTTATTCATCACGTCCTGTATCTCGCCGCCACTGACGCTGCGGGCAAGGAAGTCCAGGTTACCTTGCTCAAGTACGCTGCGCCCGGCATGGATCAGCGCGCCATAGGCTGCGTTACTGAACGCCGAGCCAAGGCTGACCCGGGTCACACCCAGTTCAGCCAGATCAGAGAGCGGTCCAAAGCCTGCAAACGGCCCCATCAACACGTTCAATGGCCGGTCGATTGACGTGAGCACCGACCTGATATCATCCAACGTCCGCAGGGCTGGAGCATAAAGCACATGCGCGCCAGCTTCCTGATAGGCTTGCAGGCGCGCAATCGTATCCGCCAGATCGGCACGGCCATGCAGGAAGTTCTCAGCCCGCGCGGTCAGCAAGAACGGAAAGTCGAGCCGATTGGCTGCCTCCGCCGCCGCGCGCACACGTTCCGTCGCCGCCGCAATTTCATAAATCGGGCTGTCCGCCTCACCGCTATAATCTTCAATTGAACCGCCAACCAACCCCGCCTCAGCCCCAAGCCGGATCGTCTCGGCGCAAGTTTCAGGATCAAGCCCAAAGCCGTTTTCAAGATCAGCTGACAAAGGCAAATCCGTTGCCTCGGTCAGGTCCCGAATATGCGCCAACTTCATCTCACGGGTGATTTGGTAGTCCGCCAGGCCCCGCGACACCGCAAATCCGGCACTTGTCGTCGCCAACGCCTTGTAGCCCAACCCGGCCAGGATACGCGCCGACCCGACATCCCACGGATTAGGAATGACAAACATGTCCCCAGCCTCATGCAGCGCTTTGAACGCCTGCGCCCGCTCAACCTGTGACATCGCTAATCCTCCTACATCTGATGCAGGATCTATACGCGTTACTGACAGTGGCCCGCCACCCATTTCTTGCGCTGCCGATCAGGGCAACGTCACGGTATCGGCCTAAATTTTTGCCAGGACGACATTGAACTGGAAGGCCTCAGCTGCGTCACTTCGTTTGGCAACCAAATCAAGTCGCATGTCTTCTGAAACGTCGTTCAACAATTTATCGATGCCATTTAGAACTTCGCCATCAAAATACATTTGCGTTGTAACTTCGCGATAGCCCCGACGCGACACTTTGAAATGCACATGTGGCGGGCGCGTCCAAGTTTCATCGACAGGATAAGCGCCTGGCCGCACCGTTTTG
Source organism: Henriciella sp. (assembly GCA_021776655.1). Lineage (GTDB taxonomy): Bacteria > Pseudomonadota > Alphaproteobacteria > Caulobacterales > Hyphomonadaceae > Henriciella. Next base: position 44,892 of record JAJFFK010000040.1, read on the forward strand.
AACCTGTAGCGTCCGTTCGCATCCGTCTTCATAATTGCCCACCCTTGGAAATTGGGGTCCAGGGGCGCTGTATTTGGATCAGCTCCGTGGGCATATCGGCCTGCTGCATTGGCTTGCCAGATATCCACGACAGCATCGACAATTGGATTGCCGGCATCATCAGACACCTGGCCCTCAACGGTGATCACCTCACCCAAGGCAGTGCCAGCATTATCTTCAACCTGCGTTAGATCAGCATCCTTGTCAGCTTGCTCGACGATTGGATAAAATGGCCCCTCGGTCTGTGCGGGTGTTACCCCTTGCAGCGCAGCGCTCTCGCAAGATGCGGCGAGCACAAATCCTGTCCCGGTAACTGCAGTCGCACCAAGAACAGCACGGCGTGTCATAGTCGAATTCGTCATTTTCCATCCCTCATTTTTATTATGGTTTGGGTCTAGCACGTTGCCCGCGTGAGGTACATTTTGACTCGTTTGAAACAGGCAATGTGCCCGCAGGCGCATGTGATATGTGGTCGCCCTCTGAACGACGAACCTGAATCTAATATAACCGGGCAGCCCAAATATTGCCGTCAATTTTCCTCAAAATTTTCCTTCTGGCACCACTTTCGCATGTCAGCCTCTGACATAAGATGAGGAGACTGCCATGTTCAATTTCAGAAAGCCCAAATCAGACATTTACGGGATCGCCCCTTACGCCCCGCGCGAACACCGTGATCATATCGATGCAGACCCGGTAACCATTGCCTTGGCCTGCAAGGTGACCGCGAGCCAAAGATCGACGCCATATTCAGCGCCCGACCGCGGTCTTCCCCACATACCGTTCAGCTTGTCAGGACCATTTTACGAAACCTGACCCCAGGCTCAGGCCCAACAAATGATATATATTTGGTTGGCAATAATCACTCGTGCAGCCGAAATTCAGGCCTGGTTTTCTGGCTGATAAATTAACCCGCAAGGCCGCGCCTCAGTGCTTGACCGGCAGGCACAAAAATTGCACCTCTTCCGACTTGAAAGATGCTGGACAAAGTCGAGGAATATCAAAATGCGCGTAACGATGATCGGAACCGGCTATGTAGGCCTCGTCAGCGGGGCTTGCTTTGCCGATTTTGGCCATGTCGTCACTTGTGTCGACAAGGATGCCAGCAAGATTGACAACCTGCACAAGGGCATCATGCCGATCTTTGAGCCTGGTCTCAACAAGCTTGTGGAAACCAATGTCGCCGAGGAACGGCTATTTTTTACCACCGAAGCGACAGACGCTCTTGCTGGCGCGGATGCGGTATTCATTGCCGTTGGAACCCCGTCGCGGCGCGGCGATGGCCATGCTGATCTGTCTTATGTCTATGCCGCAGCTGAAGAGATCGCGCAGCTGATGACCGGCTTCACCGTTGTCGTCACCAAGTCAACCGTTCCGGTTGGCACGGGCGACGAAGTTGAAGCGATTATCCGCAAAGCCAACCCGGACGCCGATTTTGCAGTTGTCTCCAATCCTGAATTCCTGCGTGAAGGCGCAGCCATTGGCGACTTCAAGCGCCCCGACCGGGTCGTGGTCGGCACCGAGGATGAGCGCGCAAAAGAAGTAATGAACGAGCTGTATCGACCGCTTTACCTCAATCAGACGCCAATCGTGTTCACTGAGCGGCGCACGTCCGAGCTGATCAAGTACGCTGCCAATGCCTTTCTGGCAGTCAAGATTACCTTCATCAACGAGATTGCCGACCTTTGCGAAAAAGTTGGCGCGAACGTTCAGGAAGTCTCGCGCGGGATTGGTCTTGATGGCCGGATCGGCGCGAAATTCCTCAATGCCGGGCCGGGTTATGGCGGCTCGTGCTTTCCGAAAGATACGCTGGCACTGACCAAGACGGCGAATGATTACGATAGCCCGATGCGGATCATCGATACGGTGGTTGAGGTCAATGCCGACCGCAAGAAGGCGATGGCCGAAAAGGTCATCGCGGCGATGGGCGGCGATATTTCGGGCAAGACAATTGGCGTTCTTGGCCTCGCTTTCAAACCCAATACCGATGATATGCGCGATGCACCTAGCCTCGATATTATCCCGTCCTTGATTGCAGCAGGGGCCAGGATCAAAGCCTATGATCCAGAGTCCATGGCCGAAGCGCGGCACCTGATTGAGGGTATCGACTATGCGGAAAACCCTTATGATGCGCTGACAGGTGCCGATGCGATGGTGATCATCACAGAATGGGACCAGTTCCGGGCACTTGATTTCGGCCGCATCAAGGACGCTTTGAACCAACCGGTGGTGATTGACCTGCGCAATATTTACGCCCCCGAAGAAATGCAGAAGCGCGGATTTTCCTATACCTCAATCGGGCGCGCCGCCGTCTAAGCGATAATACAGGGACGAAAATCCATGCATATGACACAGCGTATTCTCGTGACCGGAGGTGCCGGATTTATCGGCTCGCACCTCTGCGAACGCCTGCTGGAGACCGGCGCGGAAGTGCTGTGTCTCGACAATTTCTTTACCGGCGCGCGTGCCAATGTTGCTCATCTGCTGGTCCATCCACGCTTCGAATTGATGCGCCATGACGTGACCATGCCGCTATTCGTTGAGGTCGATCAGATCTACAATCTCGCTTGCCCGGCCAGTCCGGTTCACTACCAGTTTGACCCGGTTCAGACGACCAAGGCCAGTGTCCACGGCGCGATCAATATGCTCGGCCTGGCCAAGCGGACCAGGTCGCGTATCCTGCAAGCCTCGACCAGCGAAGTTTACGGCGACCCCGATGTGCATCCGCAGCAGGAAGACTATTGGGGCAACGTCAATCCAATCGGGCCACGTTCATGTTATGATGAGGGCAAACGCTGCGCCGAAACCCTGTTCTTTGACTATCATCGCCAGCATCAACTCGACATCAAGGTGGCGCGTATCTTCAATACTTATGGCCCGCGCATGCATCCCAATGATGGCCGGGTGGTGTCCAATTTCATTGTCCAGGCTCTTAGCGGTGACGACATCACGCTATATGGCGACGGGGAGCAGACCCGCAGTTTTTGCTATGTCGATGATCTTGTCGAAGGCCTGATCCGCTTGATGGACAGTCCAGACGGCACGACCGGTCCGATCAATCTCGGCAATCCAGGTGAGTTCACGATCCGTGAGCTGGCCGAGCATGTGATTGAACTCACCGGATCAAACTCGAAACTCATCCACAAGCCATTACCAGAGGATGATCCGCGCAAGCGTCGGCCCGATATCAGCCGGGCCAAGCAGCAACTCGATTGGGAACCGACAATTGCGCTATGCGAAGGCCTGACCCAGACAATCGCCTATTTCGATGCCTTGCTGGCTCGTGGCAAGAACCCGTCTTAGTCGCCGCCAACTGAACATTGTCCGGTCTCTGACAGATTGCTGCCAATCCGTTCAAAATAGGTCTCAGTCAAATCTATACCGGCAAGTAGCATTTGCTGGTCTTCATCATTGCTGGCAAGCGCAGCATCGTCCTGCAACTTGCTCACCGTATCCTCAACCCCTGCCCCGGTATCGCGAATGATTTCAGCGATACGGCTAAACGCAAGATAAGCCTGTTCGCGCTCTTCCTCGGTTCCAGCCACCGCCAGTTCAAGCACACAGCCGCACATCGTATCCGCATCAATTCCGGCATCGACCAGAAACTGTGCCGCTTCATCATCCTGCATGATCAGGTCGCAATCCAGTTTCATATTCACCTCGCCATTGTCATTGGCGCAGGCTCCTACTGCCAATATGAATATGGTTGCTAAGATAACTTGCCGCATCATCCACTCTTGCCCCATTTTGCTTCACATCGCTGCCGCGATCAGATATAAAAACGGCCCGCTTGTCCAGACGGGCCGCTCAAAAATCAAACCGCTTGTAGTCTCTATTCAGCCGCCGTCAGTGGCTTGCGCTGGTCAAATTTCGACCAAACACCGCTATCGCCATGCCAGTCGCCCAGGGTTGCCCCTTTGGAATATTCGGTGGCGCGTGCTTCGAAGAAATTGGCGTGCTCAACCCCGTTCAATATCTCGGTGAGCCAAGGCAGCGGATGTTTTTTAAGCCCATAAATCGGATCAAGCTTCAGCTGGTCCATGCGCCAATCGGCGATGTAGCGAATGTACGATTTGATGTCGGCGGGCGTCATACCCTCGACTTCACCGGCCTCAAATGCCAGATCAATGAACTTGTCTTCGAGCAACACAACTGTCTCACAACACTCGCGAATGCGGTTCTTGACCTTAGTGGTCAGCGCCCCGGTTTCAGCCGCAAAGGTGTGGAACATCTTCATCATGCCTTCGCAATGCAGGCTCTCATCGCGGATCGACCAGGTAATAATCTGACCCATGCCCTTCATCTTGTTAAAGCGCGGGAAGTTCATCAGCATTGCGAAAGAGGCGAACAATTGCAGCCCCTCGGTGAAGCCACCAAACACCGCCATCGAGGTCAGAATATCTTCTTCGGTATCGGTGCCAAACTGGCCGAGATAGTCATGCTTGGCCGCCATTTCCTCGTATTCCATGAACGCCGAAAACTCTGAATCCGGCATCCCGATGGTCTCAAGCAACAGTGCGTAAGCGGCGATATGCACGGTCTCCATATTCGAGAAAGAGGCCAGCATCATGCGCACTTCAACCGGCTTGAACAGCGGCATATAGTGTTCCATGTAATTGGCGCCGACCTCGATATCCGATTGGGTAAAGAAGCGAAAAATCTGGGTCAGCAGATTGCGCTCCTTATCGGACAGCTTGTTGACCCAGTCTTTACAGTCCTCGCCGAGCGGAACCTCTTCTGGCAACCAATGAACCTGCTGCTGCAGTTTCCAGAAATCATACGCCCACGGATAGCGAAACGGTTTGTAGGCTAAAGACGGCGTCAATAATCCCGGTTTTGTGATGATTCCCTTAGCCATGCGACTGCCCCTGCGTTTCTAGGTTTGAATACAACATATAGTGTCTGAAGCCGATCAATACCGCAAGACTTAGCGTGCAAAGAATAATAACCTATCCACAAACATCGCTTCGTTCAAACTGGCGCTCAATCGTGCCAACAAATTGCCCGAACTGTTGCAGGTCGCCCGCATCAAACCCGTAATTCGCGCCGCCTTGCAGGCTCTCTTCCAGCGTATCGAAGATCTCATCGACATCGCCTGAGCCGATGGATTTGCCGGTCCTGATCATGGCCGTCCATATCGCGCCATGCGTGGCTAGGGTCAGGAATAATGCTCGCTTCATCCGATCCTCCCTCTTGACTGCAGTTTGCCTGGGCAGGCTCATGCTAGTGCGCAATCGAAATCGAGACCGCACCAAAGCGTTGCGGTCCGGCCTGGGCGATGAATTCCTCTGTTCGGTGGACAAAAGTGAAGGCCAATTGCACGTCGCCGCGATGGATCGCGACCCCCCATTGCAGGTCGGCGACAAGATCCCGGCGATCGCTGACCCGCGCACTATCGCGCCATAGGTTGCCATCCAGAAATATATCCCGTGCCACCGCCCGGCCCTCAAATCCGGCGAACAAATAGCCGCCCCACAGACGCCCTGGATCGAAGGTTCCGGCACCCGCCAAAGCAGGCCGAATGCGTGGCGGGCCAAAATCGGCTTCCAGATCCCAGCCGATCCGCGCCATCGCCCCAATCGCACCATAGGTTCGCACATTGCCCAGCGTGACACCGCCATGCAGCCCATAATCGCTAGCCAAACCAAACGGCAATTCTGGCCCCTTAAACTTGTGCATCCGTTGCGCGATGATCTCAATGCCAGGCTCATTTCTGAGTTGACTGGCCCAGCCTTGCGGTTCGCCAACCTGGATCAGGTCATGCCAATTTTGCTGAACAAATTCACCGGCGGCTAGCGGCCCGACGACGCCGAGATTGACCTGCAGCACATCCTGAATATTGCCCGCCTTGGTCTTGGCCACCACTGTTCCCGACAGATATAGCCAGGCGGCATATGGCCGGTCATTCGGGTCTGGTACACGCACAGAAATATCTTCCGGTGTGAAAATCGTATGCGACAGCGCCCAACCTTCGCGCATATCCTTACGTTTGATATTCAGGAACGGGATGCGATCAGCGGCCCAATCCAAGACAGGATTGACCTTGTTGGCAGGCGACACACGCTCAATCCGAATGCCGTTAGAATAGTTTCGGTCCGTGCCGCCAAATATGTCATTCTCAGACGTGATCGACCATACACCAGATGATTTGACCGGATCGGCCACCTCCTGCGCCACAGAAGAGCAAGAAAAAAGGACCGCAAGACTGGCGGCCCCTATCAAGTTTTGGAGAAGTGGAAGCCTATCGACGAATCGTGAAAGTAACCCCGGCAAAATTTTCATTCTCGCTCGCCCCTAAATTGCGCTCGCGATACTCTACCTCACGTCGGATATAGCTGAAAGAGACTTGTCCAGGTCCTCGCTGAAATGACACGCCGGCCTGAATATCACCAACCGTCACCTTGTCGCGCAAGGCCATGTCGGTCACCGAAATGCTAGCTTCCAAAGCAGGTTCCCAGACCAGAGCTTCGCCATCCCCGCCGGCAAATAAATACCAGCTGCTGCCCGGAACGCCTTGCCCGCGTTTGTCGAAATTCTGTCCGATCCGCACCTCACCACCAATCCGGCGGGTTGCAAATGCCCCGTCGCGGGTGAAACTGACCCGTGGGGCAACCCCAACGTCAAACCCCAGTCCGGTCACGGCAGCTGGTGCAGACAATGACACTTCAGCTGACAGGTTGCGGGTCTCTCGCGGCACTGACGAAAAGCTGTCCTGCTCACGGTCAGCAGCCAAATTTGTCAGGGGGCCGCTGGAATAAAATCGGCTGACCGCAAAGCTATCCTGCCTGATCAGCTCAAGCGGCCCAAGCAGGGCGTCTGGAGCTTCAAATTCGAGCCGCGGCTTTTCAGAGGCGGTAAATTCCCCGGCATAAGACACGCTTGGCTGGCCTGACGGTGTCGTGGTTGGCAACGGCTTTGAAACTTCATAATATTGGACAGGCGTCGACTGAACCGAATAATGGGTCGGCCCAATCTGTACACAGCCTTGGCAAGCCAGTGTCGCTATCACAGATGCACTAAACACAATCATGCGTCCCAAACCTCTCATAGATCAGTTCCCTATACTCCCCCCGAAACTGATCTGTGATGATTACTGTAGCATGAAGAATGCCGACCCACGACGGCCATCCATGCAAAGCCGAGTTAATCTTTCGCAATCCGGCAATTCTTGCCATTTCCTGCTACCTTTACAGTCACAAGCAGGAAATATGGGCCTCAACATTGTTAATATTGGGGCGATATTTCTTCATATTTGAGGCCACTTTTTCCCGGCACGGTCGCAGGTTTTCGCGCGCTTGTGCCAATTCGGCACAAAAAAACCCCGTTTCAAGCTGAAACGAGGGTCTGTTTTGTCGATGATCGGCCTATTGGCAGGCCAAACACTCGTCATAATCGGTGTTTGGAACGTCCATCCCCTGCATCTCGGCAACTTTATCATCCGCCCCGGCAAAGCCTGCCCGTTGTATGGATTTCGACCGGCAATAATACAGCGATTTCACACCGCGTTCCCAAGCCGTCCAGTGCAGCATGTGCAGGTCCCACTTATCAATATCGGCTGGCAGGAAGACATTCAGAGATTGGGCCTGACAGATATATTGTGTGCGATCGGCGGCATGTTCGATGATCCAGCGTTGATCCAGCTCGAACGCTGTTTTGAAGATCGATTTCTCGTACTCATCGAGGAAATCGAGATGCTGGATCGAGCCTTCATGCTCAAGGATACTGGTCCAGATATCGTCGGAATTCTCACCTTTGGCTTCAAGCACTTTCTCAAGATGCACATTTTTGACAGTAAACGAGCCCGACAGTGTCTTGTGGGTGTAAACATTGGCCGGGATCGGCTCAATGCCAGCCGACGTACCCCCGCAAATGATCGAGATCGACGCTGTCGGGGCCACGGCCAGCTTGTTGCTGAACCGTGCCATCATGCCAGTTTCGGCTGCATCGGCGCAAGCACCGCGCTCTTTTGCCAACTTCACTGAGGCGGCATCGGCACCTTGGCGAATGTGTTTGAACATTTTCTCGTTCCAAACTTTCGCCATCGCACTTTCGAATGAGATGTTCATCGATTGCAGGAAGGAATGATAGCCCATCAGGCCCAGTCCGACCGAACGCTCGCGCTGGGCGGAATATTTCGCCCGTGCCATCTCGTCCGGCGCATTGTCGATGAAATCCTGCAAAACATTGTCGAGGAAGCGGAAAATATCCTCAAGGAAACGTTCTTCCTTGCTCCACTCCATGAACTTCTCGGCATTCACCGAGGACAGGCAGCACACAGCGGTGCGGTCTTCGCCCAGGTGATCAACCCCAGTTGGCAGGGTAATTTCAGAACACAGGTTCGATTGTGTAACCTTCAAGCCAAGCTTGCGCTGGTGGGCTGGCATCGCATTGTTCACCGTATCAACGAAGAGCAGATATGGCTCGCCAGTCTGGATCCGCAGTTCAAGAATCTTCTGCCAGATCTTGCGCGCACTCACCGTGCGCAGCACTTCGCCCGATTTCGGCGAAAGCAAAGCGAACTCTTCGTCACCGCGTACGGCTTCCATGAAGGCATCGGTGATATTGATGCCATGATGCAGGTTCAGAGACTTGCGATTGAAATCACCGGATGGCTTGCGCACTTCCAGAAACTCTTCGATTTCAGGGTGGTGCACATCAAGATAACACGCCGCCGAGCCGCGACGCAGCGAGCCTTGAGAGATCGCGAGGGTCAGGCTGTCCATCACTCGGATGAAAGGAATGATGCCGGATGTTTGTCCGTTCTGGCCAACTTTCTCGCCGATGGAACGCACATTACCCCAATACGTGCCAATCCCGCCGCCATTTGAGGCAAGCCAGACATTCTCTGTCCAGGTGCTGACAATATCATCAAGGCTGTCACCCACCTGATTCAAAAAGCATGATATCGGCAGGCCGCGATCGGCACCACCATTCGACAGAACCGGCGTCGACGGCATGAACCACAGTTTCGACATATAATCGTACAGGCGCTGGGCATGATCTTCATCGTCAGAAAACGCGGTCGACACCCGCGCAAACATGTCCTGATACGACTCGCCCGGCAGCAAATACCGGTCTTCTAGAGTCACCTTGCCAAACGCGGTCAGGAGATCATCGCGCGAGCGATCAATCTTGATCTTGCTGACAACGCGCAAAGCCGGTGCGCCGCCATCTGACGCACTCTTTTTAGCCGAACCACTCAACGCTGTTGCAGACTTCATACCTGACATCTTATCTAACCCCTGAACTTGCCCATTATATATAGGGTTTCAGCCTCAAAACCGCCATATGCAGTAGCATGAGCCCTCCCTAACACTAGATATAGTGCCTCAAGGGTTAACGACTGGTCAATGCCTGTTTCACAAAATCCGCATCTTGGCCGTGGATAAGTAGTAAACAAGTCGTTAATTTCTGTCCACTAGCCCCGTCCTGTATGTGGTTTCGAGATGGCAAAATAAATCAAAATAAAACCGTTGACCAATCGATTTTTTTATCATCGGAATCAACCACGCAATGCCCTCGCCAAGACTCGCCTAATTTTGCACGTGCGAGATCGGTTCGCCGGCGAACACGGCTTGATATTCCGGCTTCAAGAGGTCACGAAATGCGGCTTGTGATACACGCGCTTTGTATGCGCCCTCCGCGTAAGATCCCAGTTCATACGGCGAAAAATAGACCTCGATCCCGCCAAATGCCTCGCCATCGTCCGAAGCCGCCAAGGCAGATTGCGCCAACCAAGCCCCCGAATCGGGCAAGCTGTCTGCGACTTCAGCGATGATGTCGATATCACTCATTCCGCGGTCAGCGTAGCGTTCTCGCTTCTGAGCAACGATTTCAGCTCGGACCAATGGAACAAGCCGTGCGCGCGCGGCTTCCCGATCAGAAAACAGGTCGAGTAAATCCAGATCCTGTTCACTCGCGCGATCATAGATGAGGCCAAGACTAGCATAATTAGGATGCGCCCCGCCGGTATTGTAATAGGCCAGTCCATGCAGGCTGACCAAATCACCAACGCTCTGATGCAGCGTCCACGTATAGCCAAGTCCATAAGGCCGGAAATATTCTGGGTCGGCAGCCTTATAAGTCTGTGCCTCTAGTTCAATAATCTCGAACTCCATCCGCGCTTCGGCTCGCAGCCGCGCATCCAGCAGCGGCGCGATAACCTGCAACTGCTCAGGAAACTCAGCACTTGAGAACGCCGCTTCGCTGTTTTGCTCAATCCGTACCGGCAGCTTTGGCTTGGTTTCGATCTGCACCTCTGGTTCTGGGGCAATCACCGACTCGCCAATAACCTCTGGAGCCGGCGGCACATCCAACAGATACGCACACCCCCCAAGAGAGAAAACCGCAACACTCGCCAAGGCCGTTCTGATCACACCTACCCCGTTTCTATATTCGGCAACTATAGGCTGAGCAGCTCGGGATCACCACCTTGCGCAGTGATATTGACAGTGACCACGCGCTCAACCGCAAATCTGTGCAGGTAATGCGGCCCGCCTGCCTTCGGTCCGGTGCCGGACAGACCTTCGCCGCCAAACGGCTGGACCCCGACGACGGCGCCGATAATTGTCCGGTTCACATATGTATTACCAACCGGGCAAGCGCCCCTAACCGCCGCAACAAACCGTTCCAGTCGCGAATGAACCCCCAGGGTCAGGCCATAACCTTTGGCCTGCAAGGCGGCGCCAAGTTCGCCAATATTATCCGGATCATAGCGCAATATGTGCAAGACGGGTCCGAAGGTTTCGCGGGCAATCTGATCCAGCGAAGAGAGCTCTACCAACGCCGGCCCAAAGAAATGCCCGCCCGTCGGCACGATCAATTGTTTGAGAATTGTCGCCTCTTTTGCCATCCGCGCGATATGCGCGCTCAGCGCCGCTTCCGCCTCACCGTCAATCACTGGCCCGACATCAGTATCCGGCTGGCCCGGATCGCCCAGCGCCAGCTCATCCATTGCGCCTTGCAAACCTTCGATCAGCATATCTGCTGTGTCATTCGGCAAGAACGCGAGCCGCAGCGCACTACAGCGTTGCCCGGCTGATCCGAAGGCCGAAACGATGATGTCATCAATGACCTGCTCGCGCAGCGCAGTTGTATCAACAAACATCGCATTCAAGCCGCCAGTCTCTGCGATCAGCGGAATGATCGGCCCATCGCGCTGGGCCAGAGTCTGGTTGATCAAACGCGCCGTATCTGTACCCCCCGTAAAGCACACGCCTGCCACGCGGGGGTCGGCGCACAAGGTTGCGCCAACTGTTTCACCGCGTCCTGTTAGCAAGTGCAACGCCGCGCCCGGCAAACCAGCTTTATGGAACAGTTTGACCACCTCAAACGCGATGAGCGGGGTTTGCTCGGCGGGCTTGGCGACGACGCAATTGCCGGCCGCCAGCGCGGCTGCAATCTGCCCGGCAAAGATCGCCAATGGGAAGTTCCACGGACTGATACAGGCAAACACCCCGCGCCCATGCAGACTAAGGTGGTTGGTCTCTCCAGCTGGCCCCGGCAAGCGCACCGGGGTTTCAAACTCGGCTTGTGCCTGCGCGCCGTAATAGCGGCAAAAATCCACCGCCTCGCGCACTTCAGCTACGCCATCGGCCAGCGTCTTGCCCGCTTCGCGTGCCATGAGAGCAATCAGACGCGGGGCCTCCGCCTCCATTGTGTCAGCCATTGCGAGCAGGATCCCACCGCGTTTGGCCCCGCCCACAGCGTCCCATTGCGGTTGATAAGAAGTGGCTACATCCAGCGCGGTTGCGATATCGTCCGGGCTCGCTTCGCGCACTGTGCCAAGCACAATATCGGTCGCGAACGGCACAGTGATTGCCGCGCCACCGCCGCTCAGGGTTTCTCCCGCGATAATTGGTCCTGCCGCAATCACGGGGCTCTCACGCATGTTTGTCATCGCTGCCACAATCGCGTCGCGCGCTGAACGCTGGGACAGATCGAGCCCAGCCGAATTGCGCCGATGGTCGCCGTAAAGGCGCGGTGGGGTCGGAATGCGGGCATGACGGCGCGGACCAATTTCAACCTTGCTGATCGGGTCTTCAACCACCTGCTCAACTGGCACATCCGGGTCGAGGAAAGAATGCACAAAGCTTGTATTGGCACCATTTTCCAGCAACCGGCGAACCAGATAGGGCAGCAAATCCTCATGCGCGCCGACCGGGGCATAGATTCGCACCCGTTGCCCCGCCTCAGTGGCATCATACAGCGCCTCACCCATGCCATGCAGGCGCTGGAACTCATAGGCTTCAACGCCTTCCTCTGCAGCAATCAGCTCGACCGCCGCCAGCGAATGGGCGTTGTGAGTGGCAAATTGCGCGTAAATATCCGGGCTCGCCTGCAACATCGTGCGGGCGCAGGCCAGGTAATTTGTATCGGTGCCGTGCTTGGTCGTGAACACTGGAAAGTTTGGATAGCCTTCGACCTGCGCGTGTTTGATCTCGCTGTCCCAATAGGCACCCTTGACCAGGCGCACCATGAGCCGCCTGCCAGTATCACGCGCGGTCGCTGCCAGACGTTCGATCACCTGTTCGGCACGCTTTTGATAGGCCTGCACCGCCAGACCCAGCCCGGTCCAATCACCAAGCGACGGCTCGCGCATCAAGCGTTCGAGAATTTTCAATGACAGGACCAGCCGGTCCGCTTCTTCGGCATCCAGGCAAAGATTGATATTGGCTTTTGCCGCGTCCTCGCACAGGGCCAGTATCTTCGGATACAGCTCTGCCATCACGCGCGGCTGGTTGACCGCCTCATAGCGTGGGTGCAGTGCCGAAAGCTTGACCGAGATGCCAGACTTGTCCTCTGGCGCGGTGGCCGTATTCTCCCAGTCAGCAACGATCGCTATGCCGCGTCTGTAAGTCTCGAAATACCGGGTCGCATCGGCCTGCGTACGGGCACCTTCGCCGAGCATGTCAAAGCTGAAATGCGCCGCCTCACCGGCTTTGACCATCCGCTTGCCGCGTTTGAGCGCCTCCTTGACTGTGCGGCCGAGCACGAATTGTTCGCCCATGATGCGCATCGCCTGCATCATCGCGGCGCGGATCACTGGCTCGCCACTACCGCGCACCAGACCTTGCACGAACTTGCCCGCGCCAGACATCGCCGCGCGCGGCGGACCGATGACCTTGCCGGTCAGCATCAGGCCCCAGGTCGAGGCGTTGATCAGCCACGAATCACTCTGGCCCTTGTGCGCACTCCAATCACCAGACCGGATCTTCTCGACAATCAGGTCATCACGGGTGTCGGCATCTGGCACCCGTAAAAGGGCTTCGGCCAAACACATCAGCGCCAGGCCTTCGGAATTGGACAGACCGAACTCCTCCAGGAAGCTCTCCATCATGCCTTTCTTGCGACCCCGGGCGCGGGCAATCTCAACGAAATCCCGTCCCCGCCTGACGGCTGTGACGCGTAATCCCGCCGATAGTGGCACCCGGGCCAACACGGCTTCCAAATGCGCTTCTTCATCGGCGAATTTCAATTCATCCAAGCGATCCAGATCTGAATCAGAAGGGTAGATTGTATCAGCCATGATGAGCTCCAGGATGTTTTAGTTGCACTTGCAATCGTCAATCTCCTTTACGCCAGCTTTCGAGGCCTTAAAATACAAATTCACGCGGCGGCTGAGGAAACCCCATGCGAATAATGATCGTGACCGATGCATGGGAACCGCAAATGAACGGCGTGGTGCGCACCATGCAGCGCGTGATTGGCGAGTTGGAAGCCGAAGGTCATGTGTTTGAGGTTGTCCACCCCGGCGATGGCTTCCGCACATTCCCGTTGCCAACCTATCCCGAAATCAAACTCGCACTGTTCGCCCGAGGCGCAGTTGAGAAACGCTTCCACGCATTCGAACCGGACGCGGTTCACGTCGTCACAGAGGGCACACTCGGCATGGCCGGGCGAGCGATGTGCCTGAAAATCAAACACCCGTTTTCAACCGCCTATCACACACGGTTTCCTGAATATGTCTCAGCGCGTTTCCCCATCCCGTTGAGTTGGGGCTATGCCTTTATACGCTGGTTCCACAAGTATTCTGGCCGCGTCATGGTGCCGACTCAAAGCATGGTCGACGAGCTGGATGCCAAGCAATTCATCAACACTGTGGCCTGGACGCGCGGGGTCGATACTGAGCAGTTCTGCCCCTCCAAACGCGCCGAGCCGGGGACGCTTGATGATCCGTTTCCTGGCCTGCCGCGCCCGATTTTTCTCAATGTTGGCCGGGTTGCCGTTGAAAAGAATATCGAAGCCTTCATTGAACTCGACCTGCCCGGTTCGAAAGTCGTGATCGGCGACGGGCCCGCCCTGAAGGATCTGCAGAGCAAATATCCAGATGTTCATTTTCTCGGCTCGCGGTTTGGCGAGGACCTGGCCACCTGCTATGCCAGCGCCGATGTCTTTGTCTTCCCCAGCCTGACCGACACGTTCGGTTTGGTCGTGCTTGAAGCTATGGCGTCAGGTGCCCCGGTCGCGGCGTTCGAAGCCACCGGCCCCAAGGATGTTATTCCCGGTTCGAATGCTGGCACAATCACCCCGCTCGGCGACGACCTCGCGGCCGGAACCCTGGCCTGTTTGGAGATCGATAGAGCGATCTGCCGTCGCTATGCTGAAATCTATAGCTGGAAAACGGTCGCCCACGCTTTTCTGGACAATTTGCAACCGCTGCCAACGCCGGAAAGACAACGCTTCTGGCAAAAGCTACGCCGCCGCAAGAATGTCTGGATCGATTGGGAACAACTCACTGAGTGGACCAGCAAGTCCAACGGAAAGGACCGGCAATAGAGCCTGCACCAGCACTGGATTGATTCGATTTGGATGACGTCACTCAAGCCGGTCTTGAACCCGAACGCGCTGATTTTCAAACACCTAACGCCCTCCACATAGACTTGACAGCGTTATCACGTCGCAGCTTTTCAGCCGCGTGCTGGACTGGTCTATATCTTGCGTTTAAAGCACGGCGAAATCTCATCTTATCTGCCGCAGGAAATTACCATGACGATACGTGTTGCAATTAACGGCTTTGGCCGCATCGGCCGCCTGGTCCTTCGTTCGATTGTTGAGCATGATCGCAGCGATATTGAAGTCGTTGCGATCAATGATCTCGGCCCGGTCGAAACGAATGCTCATCTGCTGAAATATGACAGTGTGCATGGTACCCTGCCATATGATGTCACGGTTGATGGCGACATGATCCGCGTCGGACGTCACGCTTTCAAGTGTACCGCCATTCGCAACCCGGCTGAACTGCCACATGCCGAGATGAAGATCGACATCGCATTTGAATGTACCGGCATTTTTGCCAGCAAGGAAAAAGCTTCAGCTCACCTGACCGCCGGGGCCAAGCGTGTGCTCGTCTCGGCCCCGGCTGGCGGCGCTGACAAGACCATCGTGTTCGGAGTGAACCATGAAACGTTGAGCGCTGACGATCTGGTTGTCTCCAATGCCTCATGCACCACCAACTGTCTGTCGCCGGTTGCGAAAGTTCTCAACGATACGGTTGGCATCGAACGCGGCTACATGACCACCATACATGCCTATACAGGCGACCAGCCAACCCTCGATACGATGCATAAAGACCTCTATCGTGGCCGTGGTGCTGCGACATCGATGATCCCAACTTCAACCGGCGCCGCCAAGGCGGTTGGTCTGGTTCTGCCGGAATTGGCAGGCAAGCTGGATGGATCAGCTGTGCGGGTTCCAACTCCCAACGTTTCGATGATCGATCTGGTCTTTGATGCGACCCGCGAGACCAGTGCAGAAGAAATCAACGCAGCGATCAAAGCCGCCGCTGACGGACCGATGAAGGGCGTGCTTGATTACTCCAACCTGCCACTGGTTTCAGCTGACTTCAATCACAACCCGGCCAGTTCAAGTTTTGCTGCTGATGGCACCAATGTGACCGATGGCAAACTGGTTCGTGTCCTGTCCTGGTACGACAATGAATGGGGCTTTGCCACCCGGATGAGCGACACCGCGTTGCACATGACGAAGTTTCTTTAGCTCATCGAACCCAGCGACCATCGCTGGGTTCTTTTTTTGAGGACTTTGAACATGACACAGGAAGACTGGGGCGGGATGGACTGGCTGGCGGAGGATGCATCGCACCCTAGCGTTGGTTTGTCTCTTGCCCGCATGACCGTTCTTCCTGCAGCAACCAGCCCTGCGCATCGGCATGATAACGCAAATGAAGTCATACATGTCTTGTCTGGAAAAATTGCTCAGCGCATCGGTCAGATGTGGGTTGAGGCGTCGACCGGCGATACGCTACACGTTCCTCGCAACGCTATTCACCAAACCCGCTGCCTAAGCGAAACAGAGGCGATCCTGATGGTTGCCTACTCCGCTGGTGCGCGAAATTATGAAGGGTTAGATGGATAGATGACTAAGTTCCGCCGCATCGAAGACGCTGGCGACCTGAGCGGCAAGATCGCTCTGGTTCGCGTCGATTTCAATCTGCCGATGGACGGCGATAGGGTGACCGACGACACGCGCCTGCGCGCGGCCCTCGATACGGTGAATGCCTTGCGGTCACAAAATGCCAAAACCGTTTTGATCGCCCATTTTGGTCGCCCGAAAGGCCAGATCGTCCCGGAGCTAAGTCTCAAGCCGATCGCGCATGCGTTTTCCGAAGTCCTTGGCGATCCGGTCTTCTTTGCTGAAGATTGCGGATTTGGTCCAAAAACCCGCGCCTTCATTGACAGTCGCCTCGACGGCGAAGTGATCCTGCTGGAGAATATCCGCTTTCACGCTGGCGAAGAGAAGAATGATCCCAGCATGGCCGCTGAAATGGCCAAGCTTGGCGACCTCTATGTCAATGATGCGTTTTCCGCCGCCCATCGCGCGCATGTCTCGACCGTTGGTCTTGCCGATCATTTGCCCGCCTATGCTGGCAAGTCGATGCAGCGCGAGCTTGAGGCCTTGAACGCCGCGCTCGGCAGCCCTGAACGTCCGGTCCTTGCGGTGGTTGGCGGCGCGAAAGTCTCCTCCAAGATTGACCTGTTGAAGAACCTGGTCAGCAAGGTTGATGCCCTCGCGATTGGCGGCGGCATGGCCAATACATTCCTCGCCGCGCGTGGCTATAGTGTCGGAAAGTCCCTCTGCGAGCATGATCTCGCAGACACCGCGCGCCGAATCGAGACCAATGCCAAGGTCGCCGGATGCGAGATTATCCTGCCCAGCGATGTCGTCGTGGCCAAAGAGTTTGCGGCCAACGCCCCGCACCGCATTTGCGCTCTGGATGAGGTCGCGGGCGATGAAATGATCCTCGATGCAGGTCCGCAAAGCGTCGCCAATCTCGCTGCCATCATGGACCGCGCCAAGACACTGGTCTGGAACGGACCGCTCGGCGCGTTTGAAATGACGCCGTTCGACACCGCGACAGTCGCCGCAGCGCAAGCGGCGGCCACACGCTGCAAATCGGGCCAACTGATCGCGGTGGCTGGCGGCGGCGATACAGTCGCGGCGCTCAACCATGCCGCTGCAGCAAAAGATTTCACCTTCATCTCAACCGCCGGTGGCGCATTTCTTGAATGGATGGAGGGCAAAGCCCTTCCGGGCGTCGACGCGTTAAAACACTAGATTTTCAGGGGACCAGGACCAAATGGCTCGCATTACACTTCGCCAATTACTCGATCACGCTGCAGAAAATGATTACGGCCTGCCGGCGTTCAATATCAACAATATGGAACAAGCCCTTGCGATCATGGAAGCCGCTGACGAGGTCAACGCACCGGTGATCATGCAGGCCTCACGCGGCGCGCGGTCTTACGCCAATGATGTTGTGCTCAAGCACCTGATTGATGCGATGGCCGAACTTTACCCGCACATCCCGGTCTGTATGCACCAGGATCACGGCAATAGCGAAGCGACCTGCGCCACCGCAATCCAGTATGGCTTTACCTCGGTCATGATGGACGGCTCGCTCGAAGCAGACGGCAAAAGCCCGGCTTCGTATGCGTATAATGTCAGCGTCACAAAAGCGGTCACCGATATGGCCCATTGGGTCGGCGCCTCGGTTGAAGGCGAGCTAGGCGTTCTCGGCAGTCTCGAAACTGGCGAAGGGGAAAAGGAAGATGGCCACGGGTTTGAAGGCAAGCTCGGTATGGATCAGCTTCTCACCGACCCTGATCAAGCGGTCGATTTCGTCAAGAAGACCAATGTCGATGCACTCGCCATCGCGATGGGCACCAGTCACGGTGCGTACAAGTTTTCGCGCAAGCCTGATGGCGACGTTCTGGCGATGAACGTAATCGAAGAGATTCACAAACGCTTGCCCAATACGCATCTGGTCATGCATGGCTCATCGTCAGTCCCCGAAGACCTGCAGGAGATCATCAACCAGTATGGCGGCGAGATGCCGCAAACCTGGGGCGTGCCGGTTGAAGAGATCCAACGCGGCATCAAGCATGGCGTGCGCAAGGTCAATATCGACACCGATAACCGCATGGCCATCACCGGCGCGATCCGCAAAGCCTTCCACGACAATCCGGGTAATTTCGACCCACGCGGCTATCTCAAGCCAGCCCGCGAGGCGATGAAGAAAATCTGCAAGGAACGCTATGAACAGTTCAATGCTGCGGGCATGGCCGATAAGATCAAGACCATCACCATGCCGGATATGGCGGCGCGTTATGCCGACGGTGCGCTGGATCAGGTCACCAACTAGACATGCTCGATATGCGTCCCGGCTGCGAGCGGTGTGATCGCGATCTCCCCGCTGACCAGCCCGGCGCTTTGATCTGCTCATTCGAGTGTACGTTCTGTGCGCGATGCAATGATGCAGACTTCCACGGCACCTGCCCCAATTGCGGCGGCGCACTGGTTGCTCGCCCGCTTCGAACCGGCGCGGCGCTGGATAATGTTCCAGCATCAACTGAACGTGTTTTCAAACCAGCGCCATAAGCCGCCATATAGAACGATCGCTTCGAGGAGATGCGCGATGAAATGGAAACTCGTCCACACCGGGCTACTCTCAGCCGGGATGAGCGCGCTGGTCGCCTTGATTGTGACCATCGTCAATACCGGGTTTGATGTCGGGCTGTTGCCGCGCTGGTTTTTGGCCTGGTGCCTGGCTTTCCCCGCAGCGTGGTTGGCCGCTTTCATCTGGGGCCCAGCGGCCCACAGGCTCGCTTGCAAGATCACCCCACCCCCGCCACAGGCTTGACGGCGCCACCCACCGCGCCCAAAGCATGCGCTATGGCTAAAGAACCGCACCGCGAGCGCACGCTCTTATACGTGATCACCCCGCCCGTGATCACTGACATTGCCGCTTTCGTGCAACAGTTCGAAGCCGCAATTGCTGGCGGTGACATTGCCAGCCTGCAAGTCCGTCTCAAGACCGGCGCAGAGATTGACGCGCACGCCACCCGCGAAGTCGCGCAAGCCGTCCAGCCGCTTTGCCGCGCCAATGACATCGCCCTGATCATCAATGACAGTCCGCAGTTGTGCCGCGCGCTACAAGCCGACGGCGTTCACCTCGGCGCGGATGATATGGACATCAAGGCGGCGCGAGAACTTGTCGGCCCGGACGTGATTATCGGCGCGACCTGCAAGACCAGCCGCCACACCGCAATGATGGCAGGGGAAACTGGCGCGGACTATGTCGCGTTCGGGGCCTTCCACCCGACCCAAACCAAGCCCGGCGCAAGCCCGGCAAGCCCGGATGTGCTCACGTGGTGCCAGATGTTCCTGACCCTGCCCTGTGTCGCGATTGGCGGCATCACGCCGGAAAATGCAACGCCGCTGATCGAAGCTGGCGCCGATTTCCTTGCGGTATCCAACGGCATCTGGACCCATGCCGACGGCCCCGCCGCCGCCGTCGCCGCCTATAATCGCACCATCGACGAGGCGTTCAGCTAGAGCGCACGGGCAACATTGACGCCTGATATGTTCAAAACACAGATTGGCTCACGCCGTTTTGACAGTCTGCAAAACAGTGATCATACCAACGGCATGAACCGGTCTGATATTGATGCAATTATCTTTGATAGCGACGGTGTACTGGTCGACTCGGAAATTATCCATATCGCGGTTGAGCGCGAACTTCGTCATAGAGACCCATTCCGACCTCACATCACTCCTCTAATCGCCCCCCAATCCCCCAAAACCCGCCGATGCCCGCGCAGGCGGGTATCCATTGCGAGGGGGTTGCCAAGCCGGGAGTGGGCCGCGTTGATGGTAGATATTACTCAATCATAACAACCTCTTACCCTCACCACAGCAACAGTCGATGGACCCCCGCCTGCGCCGGCGTCTGCGGAATATGGGACCGGGCGCGAAAAAACGTATCCTCCCCCCTGGTGCGCCGATCTATACTGCCTTCACCTCAAGTCTTAGGGCCGGGATC
>JAJFFK010000005.1 GCA_021776655.1 Henriciella sp.
AAGGTTGAGTGTTTCTTCAGCAAGATCAAACACTTCAGAGCCATTGCAACCCGGTACGAGAAATACGCTGAAAACTATCTCGCCCTCGTAAAACTCGCCGCAATCAGAATTTGGCTTCGGTTTTATGAGTCGGTGACCTAGAGCGAGGGGTCCGCGACATAGACAGACATCTCGTCCGGAACATGGACCGGCTTACGCTTTTCGCCAGCCACCCAGGCGTCAATCATGTCAGCCCATTCCTGCAGCATGTGACGGCGTTGGTCTGCATATTCGGCTTTGTTGTATACGCCGCGCGATGAACGTCGATCCTCATGCGCCAAACTCTTTTCAATCCAGTCTCTGTTAAAGCCAAGCTCATTAAGAAGTGTCGAGCCTGTGCGGCGCAAATCATGGACGGTGAACGGCTCCAACGGCAAACCCGTTTCCTCGGCCAATTCGTAAGCGGTCGTCGTGATCCGGTTGAAAGTCGCATTTGAGATTGGTTTGAAGGTATCGTATCGCGACGGGAAGACATAGCGAGATCCGCCAGCACATGTTTTGAGTGCAACAAGAATGTCGAGAGCTTGACTGGACAGATAGACATTATGAGGCAGGTCCGTCTTCATGCGGTCCTTTGGAATCGTCCAGAGTGCATCATCGAAGCTGATCTCATCCCAGGTCGCATACGCGACTTCTGACTTCCGCTTCATGGTCAGAAGAATGAACTTCACGCCAAGTTTTAGGGTTGGATTTGCATTGATTTCATCAAGCACGCGGTAGAGGATTCTGATTTCGGTTGGAGAGAGCGAGCGGTCTCGTGGACGCACTTTTGCGATGGATCGTGGATCAACGTCGTCGGTCGGATTATCGACCTTGACCCCATGCAGGTTCGCAAAATTGTAGATCAGCTTGATAAACTCTCGAACGTGCAGTGCCGTGGACGGCGCGCCGCGCATTTTGATCTTCTCGCATAGCGCGCGAACATCCTGCGACGTTACTTCACGCAACGTGAAATTTCCCAAGGCGGGTATCAGATCACGGTTGACAACATGCCGGCGCATATCACGAGTAGACTCTGGCATTTCGCTCTCGCTTAACCACTGAGCTGTGAGTTCGCCGAACGTACCGTCGCGTTTTGATCGGGTCTTCGCGCGTTTTTTCTCTTTGGCTGGGGACAGCCCATCGTCAATTAGGCGCTTGGCGTCGACCAACTTCTCACGGGCAGCTGCCAGCGTGATGCCATACTTACCGTAACGACCGATGGTTAGCGTCTCGCGGCGCCCATTGATCCGATAGTCGTACCGAAATGTCTTCGTGCCGGTCTTTGAGACAGAGACATACATCCCGTCACGATCGGCAACCTTATAGGGTTTTTCCTTTGGTTTCAGCGACTTAAGCGCAATATCGGTCAGCATTCCGACCCCCAGTCTCTAATTTTTACCGTCAAGCCAATACGGCCTCATATTTAATATAATACTCAACATATTCAATGATTTACTGATTATTTTTACCGTCATTATACTTTTCAACCTGACGGTAAAATGGTTTTAGGGGATATGGAGTGATTTGTATACCGTCAAATAGGTCCGTTGGACACCGATAGAGGGTGATAGATACCGACCGGTAACTTGTTTAACTATTTGTTTTTATTGATATTATTGAATGAGTATGATAGACTGCGATAAACGCGGAATCATTCCCACTCAATCGTTCCCGGTGGTTTCGATGTGATGTCATAGACAACCCGGTTGATGCCTGACACTTCGTTGATGATCCGCGTCGCGACACGGCCCAGGAATTCATGTTCATACGGATAGTAATCCGCTGTCATGCCATCAGTAGAGGTCACTGCCCGCAAAGCCAGCACCGCTTCATAGGTGCGCTCATCGCCCATCACGCCGACTGTATTGACCGGCAGTAACACCGAAAACGCCTGCCAGATCTCGTCGTACAGACCGGCCTTCTTGATCTCATCAATATAGATCGCGTCGGCCTTGCGCAGCGTGTCGGCTTTCTCACGGGTAATCTCGCCCGGAATGCGGATCGCCAGACCCGGCCCCGGAAACGGATGCCGCCCCACAAACGCATCCGGCAGGCCCAACTCACGGCCCAGCGCCCGTACTTCGTCCTTGAACAGATCACGCAGCGGTTCGACCAGCTGCATATTCATCCGCTCTGGCAGGCCGCCAACATTGTGGTGCGATTTGATCGTCACTGACGGTCCGCCAATCGCCGATACGCTCTCAATCACGTCCGGATAGAGCGTCCCCTGCGCGAGGAAGTCGGCGCCGCCTATTTTGTTCGCCTCGGCCTCAAACACATCAATGAACAGCCCGCCAATAATCTTGCGCTTGCGCTCTGGATCGGAGACCCCGGCAAGGTCACCAAGAAACATCTCGGACGCATCAACATGCACCAGCGGGATATTGTAATGCTCCCGAAACAGCCCAACCACTTCGGCGCTTTCATTCGCCCGCATCAGGCCGTGATCGACGTAAACGCAGGTTAGTTGCTCACCGATGGCCTCCTGGATCAGTACCGCCGCAACCGAGCTATCAACCCCGCCCGACAGGCCGCAAATCACTTTGCCCTTACCGACCTGCGCGCGGATCTTCTCAATCGCCTCGCCGCGATAGGCCGCCATCGTCCAGTCGCCCTTGAGGCCCGCAACCCCATGCGTGAAATTGCGCAGCATTTGCGTGCCGCGCGGCGTATGCACAACCTCTGGATGGAACTGCGTGCCATAGAATTTGCGCGCTGGATCAGCGATCACCGCATAGGGCGCACCGGTCGAGGCGGCGATGACTTTGAAGCCATCAGCCATCTGCGCAACATGGTCGCCGTGGCTCATCCAGACCTGTTCCTCATCGCCGTCGAACAGGCCGGAAAAGATCGGATTGTCCTCAATCTTGTGGATCATCGCGCGGCCAAACTCGCGGCTGGTGCCGCTTTCGACCTTGCCGCCGAGTTGCGCCATCATCACTTGCTGACCGTAACAAATGCCGAGCACAGGCACGCCCAGCTCAAACAGCGCATCCGGCGCACGCGGGCTATCGGCCCACGTCACACTCGACGGCCCACCTGACAGGATCACCGCTTGCGGACCATACGCCTCAAGAAACGCCGCATCGACCTTGTTGTACGGGTGAATCTCGCAATAAACCCCACTCTCGCGAAGCCGCCGCGCGATGAGCTGCGTCACTTGGCTTCCAAAGTCGATAATCAGCGCGCGTTCATGTTTTTCTGTCGTCATGCCGCCGTGTAACTGACTCGCGCGGGTGTGGGAAGATGCGAAACGTAGGACGGGAGCCTCGTCGACACTCCCTCATCGTTTCCCACGGACCGGGAGCGATAACGCCTCTCCCGACCAACCCGAAAGACCGGGTGCTGAACCCCACGGTCAAGCCGTGGGGAGCGTGAGTTGAGGTTTCATCTCCGCTACTAATGCTGGTATCCCGTCGAGCAAGTGAGGTTACTCAGAAGCTTCGCTTGCATCACCATTAGGTGCAGCAAGCCACTCCCAGTCAAAGATGAAGGGAATTGACTGTTCGGAAGAGCAACTTTGAGATCTTTCTTCTAACATGGCCAGTTTAGTTTCAGCCACTAACAGCCGATCACTCATAGAATTCCTCGGCCCAAAATCCGAAATAACGCCAAACAGGACTAATGCACCTATCACTGCCAGAAGTGCTGTTTCAACATTCCAGCCTATTGAAAACCTTGGCTTGGCTTTGGACTCTGCCGATAGGAGAACTCGCGATGTCGAACCAGCCGAGATTGTTGTTAGCACCCGCCCTTCTTGAGCCACATTTGAAAAGCTCCGAGGAAAGAAAGTTTCTATGCCGCGTTTTTCGTAAGCATCTTCAGACACACCAAGCTCTTCACCTGTTTCTGCACGAAATCCCTTCAAATTTGACTTGTAAGATTTTCGAACAGTTTCTCGTATCTTCTCTAGTAACCAAAGACTCAAAGTTAGTTTCCCAGAAATTTCCGTGCCAATATCAATTGCCATTCCGGCACTAGACATTAATATTAGGAAGCCCTCATGAATAAGACTTCCACGTCGGCTCTCAGTGTATCGTATGTGCGCCCCAGCATGGTCATGAGAACTGTCATTAATGCTGGATTCGATCAATTGCGTTAATCGCAATCCGTCTTGTAGCATCACTTCGTCACTCTCGTAATATTCCGGACCGAAATTCAAAGTAATTCTAAACGGAACTAAAATTCTATCTGACATTGGCTCTCCCCAATTCGTGGGGATATTAGCTGAGATTCTGACATTGTCATTTACACTCCCCTACTACGAGAGAGCTGTGACGAAACCTAACCGCTGTTTTCCAATCCCCGCTCCCAATCCTCCCCCTCCTATCTTCGCGTATAATGCGCCATGCACTTCACGCCCGCCCTTTTCAACCATGTGCAGCGCCAAGGCGGCGGACTGTATGCGCAGGTGCTGTCGCGGGACAATCTGCATCTTGCGCCGGCCCTGTTG
>JAJFFK010000041.1 GCA_021776655.1 Henriciella sp.
TCGTTGAAAGGTTCTTCAATAAGATCAAACACTTCCGAGCCGTCGCCACCCGATATGACAAACGCGATGACAACTTCCTCGCATCCGTCCAACTGGCGTCATTACGAATTTGGTTGCGATCTTATGAGTCGGTCACCTAGGTTTTGCTGGCTCCGCTTTTGCGGGGACCGCCTTCACACTGACATTAGAAACGCCAGTCGAAAAAGCTGAGAAAATCGTTGCTGCAAAGGCTTTATGGAGTTGCGCCAACTCGACTTGCATAGCTGAATTAACTCGCAAGACAGCAGACACACGTACCTGCAAGAAGGTGGTGAAGAAGCTGGGCAAGGTTTCTGCGTTTGCATCGGCGAAAAATTCACTGTCCGATGAGGAACTATCGGCCTGCAATGAAGCGGCAAAATAAATCTCAAATCATTCACCTCACCCTCACTTCGGGCCGCTTCGTAAGAGGCGGCTCTTTTTTAACACGGTCATTGGGCATGGGCAGAATTTAAGCTCTTTGACCAAACTTCTTGATCTGTCGTCAGCACAAGGCGCAAAAAAATGGCCCGACCAAAATGGTCGGGCCATTCAAATTTCAATTCAGCAGAGACTACTGAACGATGATTGTCACTTCTGAACGACGGTTCAGAGGCTCACGAACACCATCACGGGTCGCTTTGGCCAAGTCACCTTCACCGCGCCCATCAGCGTTGATTGCATCAGCGGCAACACCGCGCGCTTGCAATGCATCTGATACGATTGACGCACGACGTGCTGACAATCTCTGGTTATAAGTGGTTCCGCCGGATGTATCTGTGTGACCAACAATGGACACACCGCCGGTTGAACAATCAGCCCGAGCTGCAACGTTTGCGATCGCTTGATCAACAACCGCAGAGGCCTGGCTTGTCAGATCCGCTTTATCCCACTCGAAGTACACCACGAATGACTGATTAGCCGTTGCACATGCCGCGACCGGAGCGACCTCTTCCACAGTTGGTGGAGGTGGTGGCGGAGGAGGTGGTGGCGGAGGCGGTGGTGGTGGTGGTGGTGGTGGTGGTGGAGGAGGTGGCGGAGGTGGTGGCGGAGGTGGTGCACCAAATGCATACCGAAAACCCAATGTCACTGTATGATCACTATAACTACCCTCATAGCGCGCGAGCTCACCCAAGGACCCCACGCCCTCGAGATTGAGGTCTGGAACGATGAAATACTTATAGCCCAAATCCACTGTCAGGCGATCATTCAAACCATAGCCAACACCGATAAGTGCCTGTCCAGCCAGCGCTGTCTCTTTGTCCGAATATCCATTAGCAGAAAACCGACCATTAATCACGCCACCTGTAGAGGTCTGCGCAACCAAGTTGCTTGCTTTGGCACCAACTCTAGCAACACCGACACCAAGCCCGACGAAGGGTTGAAAAGCACCCTCGCGATTAAAATCATATAGACCATTCAACATCAGGTCCCAAGTATTCAGGTCGCCCGCTTGTTGAACTCCATAAGATACACTGGTTCCTCCAGCAATGAATTCCGCCGGAACACCGCCATTAATACCAGCAGTACGACCAACAGGATCAAGACTACCTTCACGATAGCCAAGCACACCTTCTAGGCGAAACCCAGTTTCGAAAACATAACCAAGACCAATATCAGCATTATACGCATCATCCACGTCGGCATTGCTACCCATGGTGAACAACACATCTTGCTGAGCATCGTGATCCAGCTCACCATCAAAAACGTAGCCAATATCAGCACGGCCATACCAGCCTTCTTCGGCTTGAGCGACAAAGCCAGCAGACGCGAGAGCGGCTGCAGCGGTTGCGCATAAGAGAGTTTTTTTCATACTCATCCCCATTGTGTCTGCCGTGTGAACACCATTGTCCCACGATCAAAAGAACTTACGGACGATTCCGTCGACTGCGATTCTTACGCGATTTTACCAATCCACGCGAGACCAAGGTCGCAGTACTTCGACTATCGAATGTCTTTTTTAGACAGGCGCGGCGTATTTGCAACAGAATCTTATGTCGCGCCTTGCGGGAAAACCGTTAAAAAACAACCATTCAACGATTGGCACTCACAAAAATGTGCGCTTTCTATTGGCTTTGGTCACGCCCGCGCGCCGTTACGGTTCGCCTTGCATCTTCAACATCTTCTGCAGTGACACTTGCGGCGTGCTCAGCTGAGCGCTTCACTTCAAGCTGCAGGCCTGCGCCGAGTGCCACTGCCAACCCTTCATCAATCACCGCTTTATATTGCCGCAACAAAACCGAATCGCATGTCACCATTTCCTGCGCGAGCTGTTTCGCAGCAGGTAGCAAATCTTCAGGAGCATACACTCGGTTGACCAATCCCCAGCGCTCTGCGGTTTTCGCATCGAGAAAATTGCCTGTGAAAGACAGCTCCTTTGCCCGACTGACACCAATCAAGCGAGACAGTTTTTGCGACAGTCCCCAGTCTGGCATAATCCCGACACGCGCATGAGTATCGGCAAATTTAGCCTGGTCCGATGCCAGAAGAATGTCGCACATCAGTGCGAGTTAAAATCCACCCGTTATTGCAAAGCCATTTATCGCGCCAATGATCGGCCAAGGAAACGCTGCCAAGGCTTTGGCCAAATCAATTGACCCCCCCCGTCCACGCCGAGCGCAAACCCGGTTTTGCCAGCCTCTTTCAGATCGACACCAGCGGTAAACGCCCGGCCCGCTCCAGTCAGAATCACTGCGCGGACCGTCTCATCTTGCGCTAAATCATTGAACACACGGACGACCTCTGCTCGCAAAGCCCTGTTTAGCGCATTCAAAGCTTTCGGCCGGTTGAGTGTAACAATCGCAACCGGGCTGTCGCGTTCGAGTAAGATGACAGATTCTGACATGCGATATGCCTCCTATATCTTTTTCGTAACCCGGCCGATCACGGCCCAAATAATCACGCCCAATGCGATCATGGCGGCAAGTATGAAGAGTCCAAACTTCAATGGTGTCAGCAGATCTTTCGCTGCCAACACGTCCGCCGTGCCAGTCAGAGCGAGCGCTTGAACAATGTTCTCGGTAACATCCACGATCACCGTAGCGATTGCCGGTATAGCCAGCAGCCTGCCTCGTCCGCCACCGAACCTAAATGCCAATCCAGCTAACAATCCGCCATATGCCAAAGGGTAAACCATATCGTTGACCAGCGTTCCGAACAGGTGACGCGCCCGCTGCGCATCCGTCATCGCAGCAATACGGTCGCGCGCCTCCACACCGCTATTGATCATATCGAGGAGCGGCCCCTCGCCAATCCCAGCTTGAACCCACGCAAATGAATACCCAATCAACAGAAACGCCGCCAACATGAAGATCAGAACCGGCGTTCTGGATAAAAATTTCAGCACGTTCGTCTCCGCTTCAATCAACCCCCGGGCGTGGCCCACTAGAGCCTAACTGCTCGTCATCCGACAATCTTTCAGGTTCAACCCCTTGATCAAGAATAATCGCCTCCAACGCAGTCGCCACTTTTGACAATGACTCGCTATCACTGCCACGTACAACCAGAGCCACACCGTGATCTTGTATGGTTCGAAACCAGGGATAGGAGCCGATGCTAAGGGCCTGATACTGCTGCGCCAATGCGCCCAGCGCCTCGGCCAAATCTCCTTCACGCAAACCGGCGCCGCGAACCGTTATGCTTTCAACAATAGTACCTGTCTCGAGCCGATGCCCAATATCCCCCAGCATCCCCTCAACGATCTTAGGCACACCTGCCAGCGTAAAGACATTCCCTGTCTGAAAGCCCGGCGCGCCGGATACCGGATTGGCAATCAAGCTCGCTCCGTCAGGGATCCGCGCCATGCGCCGCCGGGCGGGCGTAAACTCGGTATCCACAGCGGCATAGCGTTCGCTGAGTATCTTCAATGCCTCCGAATGTTCACCAATCCCGACACCAAAAGCCGCAGCAATGGCATCGGCCGTGATATCGTCATGCGTCGGGCCAATGCCCCCTGTCGTGAAGACGTAAGCATATGTCGCGCGCAGGGCATTCACCGCTGCAACAATCTCGTCCTGAATGTCAGGAACAATGCGAACCTCGCAAACCGGAACCCCAAACGGAGCCAGATACCGGGCAATTGTTTTGACGTTTGTGTCCTGCGTGCGTCCCGACAAGAGTTCATCGCCGATCAAACAGATTGAAGCATTTAAAGACTTGGCCATGCGGGGTTGTAAAACACTGATGGGCAGCGGCCTAGCCCTCTCGCTGGGATAAAGTCACAATCATGCCCCATCATGGCCCCTAACCGGGTTGATTGAAATGTCAGTGACTTTTTTTCTGTGGCCATCCGACAAGGACATGATGCGATGTCAGGATTTAGTGAACTTGTTGATCCAGTCACCAAGCCTACGGCAGATCCGGGCTATTCAACGCGTAAGCCAAACCTAAAGCGGATCGGTCTGGCGAGCTTTCTGTGTGGGGTCGCCGCCTGCGTGACGGTCTCCCTGATCGCGATCCTTATTGCCTTTGTCTATTTTCAGATCTCAGCAGTCTCGGCATCTCAATCGGCCATGAATAATGCAATGAGCAATGGCGGATTATTGGGCGGCGCTGGTATGGCAACCGTCATGGCCGCCTTCAACTGGTATGTCGGATATATCACTATCCCCGTGGCCTGGTTGGTCCTCGGTCTATCGCTTGGCCGGTTTCCCCGGCGCGGGATTATCCGGGCCGCGCCTTATTATCGGTGGGGTGCGATCTGGGGGGCCATCTTAGTTGGCACCACTAGCAGTATCGCCACAGGCTTGGTAGCTGGATGGCAGGTATTGTCGATTATTGGCGCGTTGGGCACCGGGCTATTTATCGGCGCTGTCGCTGGCTGTGTCTGCGGCTGGCTGTTCAGAGCCATCGTGCGGCCTGGGGAGCAGATCAACAATCTGCAAGTCGATGTCTTCTAGGTCGGTGAATGAATTCTGACCGCAGAGAGGATTTCCCTTGATGCGATACGCAAACACTCTCATTTGCAACCTATGAGCAAACACAAAATCGACATTTGGACAGACGGGGCCTGTAGCGGCAACCCAGGCCCAGGCGGCTGGGGTGTCCTGTTCGTCGCTGGCGGAAAGCGCAAAGAATTGCATGGCGGCGAGCCCGACACCACGAATAACCGCATGGAGCTAATGGCCGCCATTGAAGCTCTGAACACTCTGAAGTCTCACTCAAAAGTGCGCCTGCATACTGACAGCACCTATGTGAAAGACGGCCTGACCAAATGGATCCATGGCTGGAAACGAAATGGCTGGAAGACGGCTGCCCGAAAGCCGGTGAAGAACAAGGATCTCTGGCAAGCCCTCGACACCGCATGTGAGCGCCACGAGATTGAATGGAAATGGGTCAAAGGCCATTCCGGCGACGAAGGTAATGAAAAAGCCGACGAACTGGCACGCTTGGGCGTTAAGTCAGCTCGCAAGTCATAGGGCCAGTCGTCACCATTGGTTATGCGGAAACAGCATGCCCTTGAAAGTGCGCAAGACGCTGATTGATGATCTCGTCAGCTTCCGCCATGATCCGATCAATCAATTCCTTACAGGTCGGAATGTCATTGATCAGGCCCGCGACCATACCGCAAGACCAAGCCCCGGCATCCATGTCACCTTCCAGCATGATGCGCGGATAAACCCCGGCCACTTCCTCGATGATGTCTTCGAATTTCAGCTTGTCACCCAACTCTTTCTCTTTGATGATCAGGCGCTCCACAGCGCCATTGGTCAGCACCCGCTCGGTATTTCGCAGCGAGCGCATAACTAGGCGCGTATCGAGCTCTGAAGCATTTACAATCGCCTCTTTCACATTCTGGTGCACCGGCGCTTCCTGAGTGGCGATAAAGCGCGTGCCCATATTCATGCCGTCAGCGCCCATTGCCAGCGATGCAACCAGCGATCGACCATCAGCCTGACCGCCTGACGAAACGAACGGAATATCCAATTCGTCAGCAGCTCTTGGGAGTAGAATCATGTTGGGGACGTCGTCTTCGCCGGGATGGCCGCCGCATTCGAAGCCATCAACGGATACAGCATCGCATCCGATAGATTGAGCCTTCAGCGCGTGGCGTACCGAGGTGCATTTGTGGATCACCTTGATCCCGGCCTCTTTCAGGTGCGGCAGAACCTGTTGTGGATTTCGCCCAGCCGTTTCGACCGCTTTCACCCCGCCCTCGATGATCGCTTTGACATAACCAGGATAGTCCGGCGACACCATTGCGGGCAGGAAGGTCAGGTTCACCCCGAACGGCTTGTCGGTCATGTCCCGGCACTTGGCGATCTCATTGGCGAGGTCAGCGGGCGTGCGCTGGGTCAGCCCGGTAATCAGCCCAAGACCGCCAGCATTCGACACCGCTGCGGCCAATTCAGCGAAGCCAACAAAGTGCATGCCGCCCTGAATAATCGGGTGCTCAATGCCAAACATTTCAGTAATTGCCGTCTTCATCGGGGTCTCCTCCTTGTGCACGGTGATAATGTCGCCGAAACTGCTACCAAACAAGTCTGACCTTGGGGAAGAGACAATGGCGATGAAGATTTTCCTGCACGGTGTGCCTGATACGCCAGCCATGTGGGAGCCCTTGATCGATGCGCTAAAGCTAATGCCAGACGACTATCGCGCGCCTGCCCTGCCGGGCTTTGGATGCGCGATCCCACCCGGCTTTAACTGCACAAAAGACGAATATTTCCAATGGTTTGCCAATCAAATTGAAGCGGCTGCAGATGCCAGTGGCGGCCCCGTGGATATAGTTGGTCATGACTGGGGGGCAATGATTACGCTCGGCGGAGCATGGCTGAAACCAGAGCTCGTCCGAACCTGGACGATTGCCAACGCCGCGCCTGAACCAACTTATCAATGGCACCGCATGGCCCGGATGTGGCAAACGCCGATTCTGGGCGAATTGATCATGCTGATCGCACGGCCGCGCCAAATGCAAAAAGTGTTTGAGGACCTGAACTTCCCGCCCGGCCTGGCCGCGCAAGAAGCCGCCGCGTTCAACCCGGTGATGAAAAAGGCAATCCTGAAACTGTACCGCTCAGCCAAGCAAGCCGGCCATATTGACGAAACTGAACTGCCCAACTTGATGGCCAGCCTGCCGACGCCTGGCTTGGTCTATTGGGGCGAAGATGACCCATATGTCGGGCCTGAAATTGCCGAGCGGTTTACCGCCCGTGTCAATGCAAAACTGGAGCTTGAGCCTGGTATTGGCCACTGGGCGATTGTTCAACGCGCCGACGCGCTCGCCGCTATTTTGACCACGCATTGGGCTTAAGGTACCTATAGAGCGCCCCTTATCCACCGGCGCATCAATCCCCTTTCAGTCCCGGTTGAACCCGGTCGGATTGAGCCCGATTTTGACCCATTTCAAGTGCCGCAAGACCGCATGATGTGTGTATGATAGCTGCTGGATGAGCGCCTGATCGGCGCGCTTGCCTGAAACTACAGTCAAATTAGACCCTAGGTGACCGACTCATAAGATCGCAACCAAATTCGTAATGACGCCAGTTGGACGGATGCGAGGAAGTTGTCATCGCGTTTGTCATATCGGGTGGCGACGGCTCGGAAGTGTTTGATCTTATTGAAGAACCTTTCA
>JAJFFK010000042.1 GCA_021776655.1 Henriciella sp.
CAACCGCCAGAGATCCCGGCATTCGCCAGGAAGGCGGGGGGAGAGGGCGTATTGATGTGCGTGCGGATAGGCGCTCGGCGTCCAGATATCTGGGTCGTCGCCAATGTGGCGGATATGAACGCGGCCGGTCTCGTCGACGGTGACCAGCACATCGCGCCCGGTCAGCTCGCCCCAAAGCGCGATACGCCAAAGCTGCCAGAAGACCCATGGCCAATAGAGAACCGGGACGTGTCTGTAGAGATGGGGTTGCAACGCAAAATCCATGGGCAGGAGTATAGGTCAGGGTCATAGGGGGGAGGATAAGTTTTTTGCGATTTCAATGGTGACGGGGTTTACGGGATAATAAGTGCAGGATTACGGCGTATTTTGCCTGTGATTCTGACCGGCTTTGGCCTACACCATTTCACCAAGGAGGTTGCCATGTTGGATGCACATCGCAGAAAGCTGAAATTCCGCGCCTGGCGTCGGGGGTTCCGCGAGATGGACCTGCTAATGGGCACGTTTGCAGATGCCCACCTTGAAGGTATGAGTGAGGATGATCTGTCTCAGTTTGAGCGACTTCTCGCCGCACCAGACTGGGATGTGTTTGCCTGGCTGGTTGGTCAGAAGCCTATTCCTGATGAATTCAAGAGCGCGCTTCTGGACCGTTTGATGACCTTCCGCTACGAGGCGCAAGCGGGCTAATAATAAGGCTCCAACCGACTCTTTCTTAAGCGAGCCATTTTCATGAGCACGACAGATTTGCTTGCGCGCCTATCCGCCCCGGCGGCGGTGCATGGCGCGCCTTTTGGATATGACTTGCTTGCTTTGCAGGATACACTTGAGATGCGCGGCGGCGTGGCGTGCTATGTCGCGCGGGATGACAAGACGGCGGCAACGGCGTATCAAATTGCGCAGTTCAATCACCCGGCCATGCAGATCGTGCGCTTGCCCGGTTGGGACAGTCTGCCATATGACCGGGTTAGCCCATCTGCAGCGGTCGCAGCGTCGCGTTGCGCTGGCTTGGCGCACTTGGCGCAGCGCCAGGACAATGGCCCGCCATGCCTGGTGATCACAACGGCGGGGGCTTTGGTGCAACGCGCCGCGCCGGTGTCGGCGATGCGCGCGTCGAGCTTTGCAGTCGCGGTTGGCGGCCACGTCAACCAAAGCGAGCTGACCTCTTATCTTGGCGTCAACGGCTATATTCGCACCAGCACGGTTAGCGAGAAGGGCGAGTATTCAATCCGTGGTGGCAAGGTCGATATCTTTCCGCCAAATGCCAAACAGCCAATTCGTCTTGATCTGTTTGGCGATGAGGTAGAAACGATCAAATCGTTTGACCCAGAGACTCAGCTCTCGACCGGCACATTGAAGGCTGCGGCCTTGGCCCCGGTCAGCGAAATTCTGTTCAATCAGGACACATTGGCTCTGTTTCGCGAACGCTATCTGGCGGAACTCGGCTCTCCGGCTGGCGATCCGGTGTATGAAGCGGCGCGCGCTGAAATTCGTCGGCAGGGTCTGGAGAGCTGGCTCCCTCTATTCCATCACAAATTGGATACGCTGTTCGATTATATCGGGCCAAACGCTCTGATCGGGATGGGGTATCTGGCCGCAGAAGCCGCCAATGAGCGACTTGCACAAGCGACAGACTATTATCAGGCCCGGATTGAAGCCGCCGGTGAAACTCGCGAGGCACGGGTGCTGGGCCCCCATACTCTGTATCTGGAGCAAACCGAGCTGGAAGTAGCGTTGCAAACGCGCGGCGTGGCAAAATTCTCCCCCTCGCAGGCTGCCGACGGACTGGCCCTTGGCGGGGATACCGGCCGCGATTTCGCGCCAGAGCGCACACGCCAGGATGTGAATATTTTTGAAGCGGCAGCAACCCATGCAAAGGCGCTTCGTGAGGCGGGAAAGACGGTGATCTTTGCGGCGTGGACCGAAGGGTCTGCCGACCGCATGACCGGGGTTATGGCCGATCATGGTTTGGACGGGCTGAAGCGGGTCTATTCATTGGATGCCGCGCGTGGCGTCGGACTGGCCCTGTGCGAACTACCGCTTGAGACGGGGTATGAGGCGAGTGATTTGGCGATCATTGCCGAGCCAGATATTCTCGGTGACCGTCTCGCCGCGCCGCGCCGTAAACGCAAGGCCGCCAATTTTATAGCTGAGGCGGGGTCGCTCAACCCCGGTGATTTGGTGGTGCATATCGATCATGGGGTTGGCCGCTATGTCGGATTGCGCACGCTTGATCTGGCCGGTGCGGCGCATGATTGTCTGGAACTTGGTTATGCCAAGGGCGACAAGGTCTTCCTGCCGGTCGAGAATATCGACCTGATCAGTCGTTATGGCAGTGAAGATGCTGAAAGCGCGATTGATCACCTTGGCGGCGTTGCCTGGCAGACCCGCAAGGCGAAGACCAAGAAGCGTATTCTTGAGATGGCCGCCGAATTGATGGCGATCGCTGCGGCCCGCGAGTTGAAGCGCGCAGACGTGATCGAGGCTGGTGACGGGCTATACGAAGAGTTTGCCGCGCGGTTTCCGTATGAGGAAACCGATGATCAGCTCAATGCAATTGAAGATGTTCTTAGTGATCTTTCGTCCGGCCGGCCAATGGACAGGCTGATCTGCGGTGATGTTGGATTTGGTAAGACGGAAGTCGCCTTGCGCGGCGCATTTGTAGCCGCGATGGCGGGTCTGCAAGTGGCGATCATTGCGCCTACCACGCTGCTGACGCGCCAGCATTACAATACGTTTGTCGAACGGTTCGCTGGCTGGCCTTTACAGATACGACAGCTCTCGCGGTTTGTGTCGACCAAAGAGGCAAGCGAAACCAAGACAGGTATGGCAAACGGCACGATTGATGTTGTCATCGGCACGCACGCCTTGCTGGCCAGGAATGTTGAGTTCAAGCGACTTGGGCTGCTGATCGTCGATGAGGAGCAACGCTTTGGCGTCAAGCACAAAGAGCGCCTGAAGGAGCTGAAAGCCGAAATGCATGTGCTGACGCTCTCGGCGACGCCGATCCCGCGAACGCTGCAAATGGCGCTGACCGGCATTCGTGATCTCTCGATCATCGCAACGCCGCCCGTCGATCGCCTCGCGGTTCGCACCTATGTCACCGAGTTTGATACAGTGACCGTGCGCGAAGCCCTGCTGCGCGAGAAGTATCGCGGCGGGCAGAGTTATTATGTCGCCCCGAGGATCAGCGACCTTGATTATCTCGAGCAATTCCTGCGCGACAATGTACCGGAAGTGAAGTTTGTCATTGGCCACGGCCAGATGCCAGCGAGCGAGCTGGAAGACCTGATGACGGCCTTCTATGAGGGCGAGTATGATGTCTTGCTATCAACCACGATTGTCGAAAGTGGGTTGGATATCCCGCGCGCCAATACGCTGATCATCCACAAGGCGGACCGGTTTGGCCTGGCGCAATTGTACCAGCTGCGTGGCCGGGTTGGGCGGGCAAAATTGCGCGCCTATGCCTATTTGACGACGCCGAAGGATCGGATGATTTCACCCTCGGCTGAACGCCGCCTGAAGGTCTTGCAATCGCTGGATAGTCTTGGCGCGGGCTTTCAGCTGGCCAGTCATGATCTCGACATGCGCGGTGGCGGCAACCTGCTGGGCGACCAGCAGTCAGGCCATGTTCGCGAGGTTGGTGTCGAGCTGTATCAGCAGATGCTCGAGGACGCGGTCAAAGCCTTGCAGGCGGGCGCAGCAGAGGCTGATGATGTGATGGATGAATGGTCACCCGTGATCAATCTCGGCCTGTCCGTCCTGATCCCTGAAGGTTATGTTGAGGACCTTGGGGTGCGCTTGGGCTTGTACCGTCGCTTGGCGGGTACAGATACCGAAGCAACACGTGAGGCGTTCGCAGCCGAACTGATCGACCGGTTTGGCCCATTGCCCAAGGAAACCGAGCAATTGCTTGAGGTCACAGCGGTAAAAGTAGCGTGCAAAGCCCTCGGCATATCCAAACTCGATGCAGGGCCGAAGGGTATCGTGGTAACTTTCCGGGATGATACGCCGGTTGATCCTGCCCAATTGATGATGCTGTTACGCGCGCGGCCCGGCAGTATGAAACTAAGGCCCGACAGCAAGCTGGTGATCACGGGTGTTTCCAGTGACACAGGCGCACGGGTTCGCGCCGTCAAGGGCCTGCTGAATGAGCTTGCGGGAACTGTGAATGATCTTGGCTAAGCGCTTCTAAGGGCATGCTGTCCGGGTTTTGCCTGGACCGCAGCAAGCAGAGTTTCAATCGTGTGAAAGCGCCGACGTTCGACCGCGCGCCATTCTAATTGTCCGTCATAAGCCGCCTCTATTCGCCGAGCCAAGCGCACGGCACCGCGATAGGGCGTCGCAGGTAGGCTAATGCAAATCAGATTGGCATTCAGGCGTGCCGCAAGGTCAGTATCGCGAAGCAGTTTATCGACAATAGCGGCGACCTTTTTGAACTCCTCATGATTGTTGGTTATCGACACTGTTAGCAAGGAAAGCGCTTCCCCTGTCGCTTCACATTCGGAGAATTGAGTGTCCAGATGTGCCTCTAAAAATGGCCTTGTATATAGATCTGTGCCTTGTTCGTGCGCGCGCGAGCCGAGACGGTTGTCGCGAAAAACATCCCTGTTTATATTCGACAAATGGCTGGCAATATCGATAGCAATCGTCTCCGGCGCATCTGTTGCATCCAGAAGACTGGTCACTTTATGGGCCTGGCTTGGCGGCAATTGCGACCTCAGGCCGGGTTCTTCTATCAGGAACAGTTTCAGGCTTCCGTTCTGCGCCAACGGCGTAAACCGAGCCAGATATTTGGCGGCTTCGTCATCCGGGGCTTGCGGGTGTAGAACAATTGCATCGAACCGGCCCGTCGACAGGTAATCCTGAGCGGTATACTGACTGAGCGCGGCCACCGTATCGACTTGATTATTGCTCAACGCCGCGCGTAGAGGCGCAAACCGCAATGAGCTTTCCCCGAGGTACAGGATTCGGTGGCTTTGCCGTTTCGACCCTTCATTGGGTTGCAGCCCCAACTTGCTGGCTGTTTTGCTGCGCAAGCCATGCTCTCGCTGGCGCCTGACTTCGCGTTGCCGGATGGAGAGACGCGTCAGCAAGGTCGGGATTTGGTCAACATCTTTCAGGTGCAGGATAGACAGCGCCGCGAGCGCCTCGGGCACAGCGCCAAGAACGACAAGCAATCGCGTCGCATCCGACTGCGCGCAATCTAAAGCAAATGACCGCATCTGTTCGCTGCTTATCGTCAATGTATCCAATAAAAGCGGCTCAGCCCGTGCCGGGTCCAAAGGAATTGCCGCTCGAACCGGACGTAAGCCAGCTTGCCGCAACCGCGCCTGAAGCATTTCAAGGCGCGGGCTTTCAG
Organism: Henriciella sp.; assembly: GCA_021776655.1. Classification (GTDB taxonomy): domain Bacteria; phylum Pseudomonadota; class Alphaproteobacteria; order Caulobacterales; family Hyphomonadaceae; genus Henriciella. Next base: position 5,357 of record JAJFFK010000042.1, read on the forward strand.
ACAAAACCTCAATCTGTGGATTGTCAAAGCCATGGTCTTGAAAAGGCATTCTGCGATCTCCGGGGGACGTTGGGTGAGGTCTTCCTTTTGCGCGTTGGAGTCTTAAGGTCTGGTTGATTTTAAACGAAGATAGCAAGCAAGAAATGAGGTTCGTACGATGGCACAAGGTCCACTTTCAGGGGTAAAGATCGTTGAGTTTGCTGGCATTGGTCCAGCCCCGTTCTGTGGCATGCTGCTGAGCGATTTGGGGGCTGATGTTGTTCGGATTGACCGCGCGGGCCGTGATCGCCCTGGTAACCCAACCGATATTGGCAGCCGGGGGCGGCGCTCAATCGCCTTGAACCTCAAAGATCCGACTGATGTTGAAACGGCTTTGCAGCTGATCAACAAGGCGGATGGACTGATTGAAGGGTTCCGGCCCGGTGTGATGGAACGCAATGGCTTAGGCCCTGATGTCGTGTTGGCGCGAAACCCCAAGCTGGTATATGGCCGGATGACAGGGTGGGGCCAACATGGCGCTTTGAGCCATGCCGCAGGTCACGACCTAAATTATATCGCGATTACAGGTGGATTGCATGCCATGGGGGACGGCGATGGACGTCCGCGCCCGCCATTGAACCTTGTTGGCGATTATGGCGGCGGCGCGCTCTACCTCGCTTATGGTCTGCTTGCGGGCATCATAAATGCCAGGAATGGCGGCGAGGGGCAGGTTATTGATTGTGCAATGTCAGATGGAGCCGCGTCATTGGCGACAATGTTTTACGGCATGCGGGCGATGGGGTTTTGGAGTGATGAGCGCGAAGCAAACTTGCTCGATGGCGGCGCGCATTTCTACGATACATACGAATGTAGTGACGGCAGATGGGTTTCTATCGGGGCAATCGAACCGCAATTCTATGCACTTTTGCTCGAGAAGATGGAGATTAGCGATCCTGCCTTCCAGGCACAGATGGATCGCTCCGCATGGCCCGATCTGAAAGCCAAGTTTATGATCGCCTTCAAAACCAAAACGCGAGACGAGTGGTGCGAGATCATGGAAGGGACCGATATTTGCTTTGCCCCCGTCCTGTCGATGGCGGAAGCCCCAGAGTATAAGCACAATGCCGATCGCGAGACTTTTGTTGACGTTGCGGGCGTCATTCAGCCTGCACCTGCTCCGAGATTCTCCAAGACACCGGGAGCTATTCAAGGGCTCCCACCTGGCATTGGTGAGCATGGCGATGAAGTGAAAAAGGATTGGGGAGTCTAGAAATGGGGGCACTTCCCGGAACGACCGGCCGCCGCCGTCTTTACCTGATGCGGCACGGTTTTGTTGACTATAATTCAAAAGAAGTACGTGACGCACGTGACCCCAGTCTTGTGCGATTAACCGATACTGGCCGCGAAGAAGCCCGCATTGCCGGGATAGCGCTTTCAGACGTGCCGCTCGATATCGCCTTTCACACTGGGCTGCACCGAACCCGTGAAACGGCTGAGATCGTCTTGGGAGAACATGCGAACCCACCAGAACTTGAGCAGGAAAAGCGCTTTCAAGAGGTCCGATCTGGTCATTACATTGATTTCAAATCTGCCGAACATCTTGCGGCGACGATGACATTTCAGTTCGAACAGGCTGGCACGCCAGGCGCAACCTTCCTTGAAGGTGGTGAGCGATTTAGCGATGCCATGGCGCGGATTGAAGACGGCATGCGTGGTTTGCTATCGCGTCCGGGGTGGGCGACCAGCCTGATCGTTGCGCACGAGGTCGTCAATCGCATGGTCCTGTCGTGGGCCATCGGCGCGCCGCTAGGTTCCAGTGTTGCTTTCGAGCAGGACACGGGCTGTATCAATATTCTCGATTTTGATTTGGTGCCGGATGAAGCAGGGGATATTCGCATTGAACGCACGCTGATCAAGGCGGTCAACCTGACACCGGCGAATTACCTGAAGAATGGAATGAACTTGCGCAGCCTTGAAGCCATCTTCACGCCGCTACCGCAATAGACATTGGGGTTTGTAACGCGCAAGGGTAGATTGTGACGAAAACAAGCCAGTCATGCTGCATCTGCGTTCATGTTGGTTAATCTAAAACGAAGAGGTCGAACGGGAGACCGATTCTATTGGAAGTCCGATCGACGTCCTTCTTGCTAAACTTCGGGCTGCTCTTTTGAGTGGCCCTTTTTTTTGAGGACGAGGATCTCAGCCCGCCGCATGGCGATATTCAGGTTTGTTTCAAGCGCTAATCGCAAGGCGTCCCTGTCGTCGCCTTTGTCTGGGATCACGGCCTTGCCAAACACCAGCGCCCCGCGTGTGAAGGGATAGGGTATGCGAAATCCATCCCAGGTGTTCAATCGCTTGGCTGGGCTGCTGACGATCGCATAGGGCAATATTGGCGCGCTGGTTCGCTGTGCCATGATGATCGGGCCATTCTGGGCGATTTCAGCCGGCCCCCGTGGACCATCGGGCGTGATGCATATGCCGCCACCAGACTTGAGAATCCGCAAGGCCTGAGCGAGCGCCCGCGCGCCGCCCTTGTCGTGCGACTTCTTCCTGTTCTTGGAAGAGCCTCTAACTGCTTCCAGCCCGAGATGTTTGATCGCCTTTGCAACCGGTTCTCCATCTTTCGACAGAGAGATCAGCATGGCAGAGCGGGTCTTTTGCTTCGGCCATTTCTGAATGATCCTGTTCCACCCCGACGGCAGTAGCAGGATCGTCGAATGCCATGCGCCGACAATAATATTGGGATAGGTCAGCCAGAGCTTTAACGCCTCTTCTTCCCCCTCAACCCGCCACCGAATGGTCCGGTTGCACAGCGCCATATAGGCCCAGATGATCCAGCCCAGCAGGCTTGTCACGATTGCACTGCGCATAAGGCGTTTCATGCTCGTAGCGTTTAGCGGTCTTAGGCGATTGCGCAAAGCTTCGAATGCAGAGCGCCCGACCTCGCGGGGGAGATCGGGCACCTGCACTCACAAGGAGATTTGGTATGGTCTGGCCTTAAGGTACGAAGACCGTGTAGGCGAGCTGGGCTTCAATTTCGCCAGCGCCTTGTGACAGGTCATAACCTGCAACTGGGCCAAGTGTGTATTCTGCGTCGAAACGAACCGACTGAGATACAATGTTACCAGCATTTGCAGCGGTACGCTCAGTTCCCAGGAAGACCTGGTTAGCGCCGGCACCAAAAGCAGCAAGGTCAGCAGGCGCACCAGAGAAATCACCGGTTGCGCCAACATCTGTAGCGTTGCCACCGAATGTCAGAGCGCCATCAGTACCCGCTGGGGTAACAGACAGGGCGTAGCCAACGTCAGCCAGAGCAAAATCGCCAGAAACAGTCGAGGACTGAACCGTTGCATTGATGCCGAAAGCAGTGTTTGAAGCGACATAGAACGACGAATTATAAGTCAGTGGCGCGCCACCAATTGTTGCCGTCGAAACGTCGAATGCAGCAAACGAGTCATTCAGGTCAAGGTCGCCGTCGCCGTCACCAATCTCAGTACCATCAAGGTCCAAAGCTGAGAAACCAGAAGCTGCAATTGCAGCAGCATCAGGTGTTGCCGTCAGTGATCCAGTGACAACTGTGCGGCCATCAGCAGCAATCAGATCAGTGTCAGCAGCGTCACCGATAACAAAATCAGTTGCGATAGGGGTAGAACCATCAGCGTCATTCGCGCCCCAGACGATAACCACGCCGAGAACTTTGAAGTGAGGACGATCGATGATCGATGCGCTAGCAGGGGCCGTCAGAGCGGCTGAACTAGCAGCCAGCGCAGCGCCGGCCAAAAGTAGTTTACGGAAGCTCATTCTTTATCTCCATGATGAGTGTAGCTAGTTTGCTACGGCTCGGACCTTTTCGGTCTCGCCCTCATGGTTTCTCACAAAAAGTCTTAAATCTGACTAAGAGCGCCGGATAGTTTGCGATAGAAAATTAAACTGTCGGTAATCTGCTGATTAGCCCGGTTGATCCGCCAATGTTGCATAACGCCCGCCATGGTAAACAAGCGGACGGGCGGATGGATCAGACTGCAACCGCTCGACCTTCGCAACATAGATAATATGATCGCCGGCTGGGTGACGCCCATATAGAGAGCATTCCAGGCGGGCGGCGCAATCAGGAAGCAGCGGTACACCCCCCAAGCCCGATTTCGTGTTGAGGGCGGTAAACTTGTCCGCGCCAGATTGTGCAAATCGCTGTGATAAGTCTGACTGGTCATCACGCAATATATGTACGGCGAAATCTGACGCTGCTTCAAAAATTGACAGGCTGAGGGACGCACTGGCGATTGACCAGAGGATCAGGGGAGGATCAAGAGACACTGAGTTGAACGAGTTTGCCGTAATCCCCACCCGTTCTCCGTTTTGAGATTCTGTCGTGATGATCGTGACGCCGGTGACGAACAAGCTAAGTGTATTTCTCAATATGCGTGGATCAACGGTCATCAGGCAGCTTTCGAATCCTGTGTGGCATTGTTATCAGTACATAATACCTGCACTTTTTGCGCCAGAGAAATCTCTAAACGGGATGTGAAGTCTATGTTCGCTTCAAGTGTATGCAAGGCGTCATCCAAAACGCCATACCAGCCGCTAAAAATTGTACCCTAAGGTTTTACAGTTTGCGGCGATGATTACGCAGTACGCCGTGCTTGAAAGTCGGTCTACCATTGTGATTCGTGAAGGCGGTGGTTGTGGTTACAACCAAAATGATACCCGCTATCGCATGCCAGCCATGCTATATTGCCGGATATGGCAGGAAAATTAATATCTCACATTAGTAAATGAACAGAGTTAATTCAAAATCATCGCAATAACCGTTATACAATCGAGGGATAAATCTCGGCGACGAGAAGTGTGAATGGTTAACATGGAATATGAACAGCCATTCATTATGAACGGTTGTTCATATTCATATCTGTGCAAAATTTCATTCGATTTATGACTTGTCGGACCGACATTCAGAAGGCATCTAGGAACTGTTGAGAGCGGACAACAAGTCCCGAAGTGCAGTGAAGGACATCTTTTAGCAGCCACCAAAACGGTGGCGACAGAGATGTGGAGAGTGAGTAATGAAAGATTGGTGCAATGATGATGGCGCGAAGCGTCTTCAGGAAAAAATTGCGGATTATTGGTCAGAGCGCGGCTATGAGGTCGAAGTTGACCTTGTGGATGCTGGCTTTGTACCTGCCATGCGTAGTGCCCGCACAGACGTCCGTAGCAATATGGTAAACGGTATGCCGCGGCGCAAAATGGTCAACATCAACGAGATTCGTAACGAATATCGCCCTGACTAAACGGCGTTTGCCAGCTTTGTCAGCGCAGTGTTCATGTCGCGCCAATGGTCTATCTGTTGCAACGCGTTGAACGGTTCGCCCGAAAGCTGACCATACCCGAATGACACAAATACGAAGGGCAGCCCTGCATCACGGGCTGCCCTTTCGTCTGTCTCACTATCGCCAATCATGATGGCTTGGCTGAGCTGACCACCAGCAAGCGCGATCGTTTCAGCGAGATGTGATCCGTCAGGCTTTTGGGATACGGCCATATCGCCGCCCAACACCGACTTGAAATAATGATTGATATTCAGACCGCGCAGGACTTCCTCGGCCAATACCTGCGGCTTGTTTGTACAAATGCAAAGTGTTGCGCCCGCCTGCGCCAAGCTATCGAGGGTCATTTGCGCGTCGTCATAGACGTGACTGAACCGGCATATATTGTTGCGATAATAGTCGAGGAAGCGCGGCCAAAGCGTCGCGTCAATCTCATGCTCGTCAATGTCCTTTTCGTGCCACAACAGTCCTTTTCGGATAAGCGCTTTAGCGCCGTCACCGACCATCATGCGGATTTCCTGAATGGGTACAGGCCCGAGGCGCTTGGCTTCCAAACTATAGTTGAGGGCAGCGTGCAGATCAGGCGCGGTTTCGACCAAAGTTCCGTCAAGATCAAAGACCAATGTCCAGTCCGTAAAATCAATTGTCATACCAGTTCCTTGAGCATGGGGGTCGCAACGACTCACATCATGGTTTAGGGCGTTTCAGATTGCAGGGCGAGGATCAATGCCATGACAAACAGAGCAGCGATAATTCTGGCGGCCGGTCAGGGAACGCGGATGAAGTCCTCTTTGCCGAAAGTTCTGCACAAGGTTGGTGGCCGCGCCATGCTCGATTGGTCGATTGCGCTGGCGCGGGACGTTGGCTGTGAGCGGATCGTGGTCGTTGCAAATCCACAGGGGCAAGAGGTGATCGATCATGTCCGCTCGACCCTAGGTGAGACCGCAGTTGCGATCCAGGATCCACCACAAGGAACTGGGCATGCCGTAAGCTGCGCCGAGGCCGCGCTCGAGGGCTTTAGCGGCGATATTGTCGTTCTGTACGGTGACACGCCGCTGGTTCGTCCGGCCGCAGTTGAGGCCCTGTTCGAAGCCCTATCCGATCGCGTGAAAGTTGGCGTGCTGGGATTTGAGGCGGCTAATCCGGGAACTTATGGCCGATTGATCGTCAACGAAGCTGGCGACCTGGATGCCATTGTCGAAGCCAAAGAAGCCAGTGATGAGCAATTGAAAATAACAGTCTGCAATTCGGGTGTCATTGCAGGTGACGCCAGCACAATTTTTGACTTGCTGAAGCGTGTCAGCAACGACAATGCCAAGGGCGAGTACTACCTGACCGATATTATTGGTCTCGCCCGTGAGCAGGGTGCAAGATGCCGCGCGGTTTCGTGTCCTGAAGCGGACGTAATGGGCGTTGATTCGCGCGCTGCCCTAGCGCTTGCGGAGGGCGCATTTCAAACGACGCGGCGCGGCGAATTACTGGCTGGCGGCGTGACGATGATCGCCCCTGAAACAGTATATCTGTCTTACGACACGGTGATCGAGAATGGCGTCACACTGGAACCGCACATTGTCTTTGGCTGCGGTGTGGAGATTGAAAGCGGTGCGACCATCAAGGGCTTTTCACATCTTGAAGGGGCGCTTGTCGGCAGCAATTGCGTCATTGGCCCATATGCCCGCTTGCGTCCGGGAACTGTGCTGGACGCAAATGCCAAGATCGGTAATTTTGTCGAGGTCAAGAATACCCGCGTCGGGCAAGGCGCGAAAGCCAGCCATCTATCCTATCTCGGTGACGGCGATATTGGCGCCAACGCGAATATTGGTGCAGGCACGATTTTCTGTAATTATGACGGCTTCCTGAAGCACAGGACGCAGATCGGGGCAGGGGCCTTTATTGGCTCTAACACGGCGCTGGTGGCCCCTATATCCGTAGGCGATGGGGCAATCATTGGCTCTGGTTCAGTTATCACCAAGGATGTGGACGCGAACGCCTTGGCCGTCGCGCGAGGTCGGCAGATAACAAGAGCAGGGTGGGCAACGGCATTTCGTGACAAGATGCAGGCCATAAAAGATACCCGCAGGAAGACAGATTGAGGGAGAACCAGCATGGCGCACGAGCTTGAAAAAGAGAATGCCGCTGATGCGGCCATGGACTATGTCGAGGACGGCATGACAATTGGGCTCGGTACCGGGTCAACGGCAAAATTCTTTGTCGAGAACCTGGCCGAAGAAATTGCTGATGGTTTGATGATCAAGGGGGTGCCGACCAGCGAGCAGACCCGCCAACTTGCAGAATCGCTTGGCGTGCCACTGATTGATATCGAGCAAGTGGACCGCATTCACCTCACCGTAGACGGCGCGGATGAAGTTGATGCGTCGGCACAATTGATCAAAGGCGGCGGCGCGGCGCTATTGCGTGAGAAGATCATTGCCAATGCCAGCGACCTGATGGTGGTGATCGCCGATCCGTCGAAACAGGTTGAGATGTTGGGCCAGTTTCCTTTACCGGTTGAGGTCACGCCGTTCGGCTACACAATCACTGCCAAGCAGGTGTATGATGCGCTGTGTCGTGCAGGCGTCCTGAAGCCGCGCATAGATGTTCGTGCCGGGCCAGACCATCAGCCATTGGTGACTGATGGCGGCAATTTCATTCTCGATTGCCAATGCGGGATCATACCTGACGCGCCGAAAGCTGCTGCCTTGCTCGCGCATGTGCCCGGCGTGGTTGAGCACGGCTTGTTCATCACTAATTGCCGGGTTGTGATCATCGGATCTGAAGATGGCGCTACCGTTTTTGAATACTGACCCCATATGGTTCAACTTGAGCCAAACCGTTCGCTTTTTTCTGTAGGATCCCCGCATGTCGACGCATAATTACGATTACGACCTTTTCGTTATTGGCGGCGGCTCTGGCGGTGTGCGCGGCGCTCGTATTGCGGCGCAATATGGCGCGAAAGTCGCCTTGGCAGAGGAATACCGAATGGGCGGCACCTGCGTCATTCGCGGCTGTGTCCCCAAGAAATATATGGTCTATGCCAGCGACTATGGTCACAAGCTCGATGAAGCCAAGACCTATGGCTGGGACATACAAAAAGGTGATTTCGATTTCGCCACGTTCATGCAGCGGATGCACAAAGAGGTCACCCGCCTGTCGGGCATCTACATGTCAGGCCAAACCAATGCAGGCGTTGATGTGTTTGAGGAACGGGCCGAGCTGATTGACCCCCACACGATAAAATTGCCGTCCAGTGGCAAGACGGTCAGCGCAGATAAAATCCTGATCGCAGTCGGCGGTACGCCTTGGATGCCATCAGCTGACGAGTTGCCTGGCGCCGAACATGCGATTGATTCAAACGGCGTGTTTCAACTGACCAAATTGCCCAGACGAATCATTATTATGGGCGGTGGTTACATCGCGGTTGAGTTTGCGCATATCTTTGCGGGTCTCGGCGTTGAAACGACACTGGTCTATCGCGGGCCAAAAGTCTTGCGCGGGTTTGACGAAGACGTGCGCGACATTGTTCACGCCGGCCTGAAGACGGCTGGCATTCAAGTCATCACTGAAACGGTGCTTGATCGGATTGAGAAGATTGACGGTCAGGTTTTGCCGTATCGCGTTAGCCTGAATAACGGCATGCGTTTGCTTGCCGATGTTGTGTTCATGGCGGTTGGCCGGGTGCCCGCAATTGCCGGGCTAGGCTTGGAGGAGCTTGGCGTCGCGCTAGGTAAACGCGGCGAGGTGGTCGTAGATGAATATTCGAAAACCAACATCCCATCGATCTGGGCGGTTGGTGATGTCACCCGCCGCATGGAGCTGACCCCGGTTGCCTTGCGCGAAGGCCATGCGTTTGCAGACACTGAGTTTGGCGGCACCCCGCGCACAATGAACCATGAAGACATCGCGACAGCCGTGTTCACACAGCCAGAGGTCGGGACAGTCGGCCTGCCCGAGCATGAAGCGCGCGCGAAATATGGCGAGCTTGATATCTACAAGACAAATTTCGGACCGATGAAAAACGTCCTCAATGGCAGCGAGACCCGCGTCTTCATCAAGCTGATCGTCAAACAAGACGACCAGCGCGTGGTTGGTGTCCATATCATCGGGCCGGACGCTGGCGAAATGATCCAAATGGTCGGTATCGCGGTGAATATGGGCGTCACCAAACAGCAATTCGACGACACCTGCGCCGTGCATCCGACAATGGCCGAAGAGATCGTAACGATGCGGGCGAAGTGGGTGGGTTAGAGCATTTCTCGAATGCAAGATGATAAAGGTGCAAGGGTTCCATCGAAGCTTTCAATCATAGCGTCAAGGAATGAAACCTCATCGATTTGATCTTCATCCATAAATTGCCCGGCATGGGTGCACAACATGCTCAGGAATGTTAGCTGAGACCGTCCGTTTCCTTCACGAAATGGGTGAACCGCATTTATTTCAGAGAGGAAATACGCAGCTCTATCAGCGAACATGCTCTTATCTTCGTATCGGGTTAGCAAATGTTCTGATCGAAGCTCTTCGAAGACTCGATTCATCTCAGCGTCAATATTTTCTGGATAGCAGAACCAATTTCCGGATTTTGCCGTACGTATTGCTCGAATATTTCCAGCCCAATCATAAACATCCTGAAAGAAGTGATGGTGGACAGCTTTATAGTGGGCATAATCCATATGCCCACCAGGGAGATCCTCTTCGGCGCGCGTGAGGAACATGAGCTGCTCATATTGATCGAGTATCGTTTGGTCACGGATACCGGCCTTGTTTATCAAGACATAGGTATCAGGATAACAAAGCGGGTCTACAATCGCGTCGTAACGCGTCACTTGGGCCTTTTAGATTTAAACGTGCCCGTAATTGCAACTCGAAGAGCGTCGCCCTTCAAGCCTCTTGCAGTCATTTTTTCATAGTTGTTGTGTGAATCTTTGGAAAGCCTCAATCCTTCGACAGCACTGAACTTTGCCGCCTTCTTCGGGCCAATTTTCCCAGTTGTGAACTTGCCGAATTTGGAGTCCCGGCCGACCCTCTGAACTTTAGCCATGTATAATTATACCATGATTTCTCTAGGCCGGAAGGAGTAAGTAGCTTTAAATGTAGTATTAAACCGAAAAACTCGTCCCGCAGCCGCAACCGGCTGTCGCGTTGGGGTTATTGATCTTGAACGCGGCGCCGATCAGTTCGGTGGTGAAGTCGATCTCTGAGCCGTCCATGAATTCCAGGCTCATCTCATCGACCAGAACAGTGGCACCGCCGCGCTCAATCACCAGATCGTCGCTATTGGTGGAATTGGTCAGGTCGAACTTATACGAAAAGCCTGAACAGCCGCCGCCTTCGACGCTAACCCGCAGGTAAGACATATCGGGTTGTTTCGTCAGAATCGCGGTAATCCGCTTGGCAGCCGATTCGGAAAGGGTAATATTGCTCATGGCCAAGAAGATAGTCACGCCGGAGCTTCCTGAAAAGAGGGCTGTGTTTGCAACCCTATGGGAAACCTCGCGCGGGCGCTTTGTCGATGAGCCGCATTCGGCCACCCGTACACCGTTTCAGCGTGATCGCGACCGGATTATCCACACCTCCGCTTTTCGCCGCTTGAAGCAGAAAACGCAGGTTTTCGTCGCGCATGAGGGCGATCACTACCGTACAAGGCTGACCCATTCGCTGGAAGTTGCGCAGATTGCCCGCTCTGTCGCACGGACATTAGGGCTCGATGAAGATCTGGCCGAGGCGATGGGACTGGCGCATGATATGGGCCATCCGCCGTTCGGGCATGCTGGCGAGGATCAGCTCGACGCCTGTATGGCTGACTATGATGGGTTTGATCATAATGCGCAGACCTTGCGCGTCGTCACCAGGCTGGAAAACCGATATCCGACCTTTGAAGGGCTGAACCTGACCTGGGAAATGCTTGAAGGGCTGGTCAAGCATAATGGACCGCTTCTGACGGGGGAGAATCAGATCGCTGATCTACCCGCCGCGTTTCGCGATTTTTCAAAGCTCGAAACGCTGGAATTGGAGCAATTTGCCGGACCAGAGGCGCAAGCCGCCGCGCTCGCCGACGATATCGCGTACAATAATCACGATATTGATGACGGGATTTCGGCAGGGCTGTTTACGATTGAGGATATGGCCGACCTGCCTCTGATTGGTGATATCTTCCGCACGGTGCAAAAAGAGTACCCGGTGCTGGATCAGCAGCGCACAGTCTATGAGGCCGTTCGGCGACTGATTGGGCATTGGATAGATGACCTGCTCGCCGAAACCCGGCGCAGAATTGCCGAGCACAAACCGCAAAGCGCCGCCGATGTGCGGGCGATGCCAGTTGCGTTGATTGCTTTTTCGGAAGAGCTTGAGCGCGATCAAAGGGCGTTGCGGGCATTCCTATTTGAGCGGATGTACAAGCATTACAAAGTCAACCGCATGCGCAGTCAGGCCAAGCGTATCCTCGCGGAACTATTTGCCCTGTTCATGGCTGAACCTGAAACGCTGCCTAACCTTTGGCGCCAGGATGCCGAACAAGTTGGCGACATGCGCAAGGCCCGTATTGTGTGTGACTATCTGGCCGGAATGACCGATGGGTATGCTATCGAATTGCACCGCAGACTGTTCAGTATGGAAAGCATGCTTTGACCCGTGAGTTCTACGCCTGAATATTCAATCATCGTTAACGAAACCGGCGCTATTGTTAACGTTAATTGCAAGTCCAGAGGTAATAATGAGCCACGCAAGCGACGGACCTGACTACGATTTCGGGCCATACGAAGATGAATATCGAGGGTTTGAGATTCGGGATGATGAAACCGGCCGTGGGCCGTTGATTCTAATCCTTGCGCTCGGCGTTTTGCTGATCTTTGCCGGTGTCGTCTGGAATACATACAGGCAAGGCGTTCGCCCGAGCGAGGGTGGCATGCCCGTGATCGCTGACGAAGCGGGGCCATACAAGCGCGCGCCTGATGCGGCTGGCGGGCTTGAGGTCGCGGGCCAGGATAATGGTTTCTATGGCCAGATGGATGGCTTGGGCGATCCAGCGCTGGCTCAGGAGGCCACCGTTCGCAATCCGGTTGAGCTGCGCCGAAGCAATTCTGTGCTGGCTGGTGCCGCCGGGGATCTTCCCCCGGTTCAGGACGCGCCGGCGACGGCAGAGCCGATTCGATCTGCAGCATTGGAGGGCTTGGATGAGCGCACGCTTCAAAGTGATGCCGCGCCGCAGGTTCAAACCGCATCTCTTTCACCTGTCGAGACCCCATCACCCCAGTCGGCCCCTCGGCTGGTTGGTCCAGAACCTGTTCAGGTTTCGAATATTTCACGCTTCAGCAGTGCCGGGGCTTTTCAAGTGCAATTGATGGCCGTTCGTAGCGAAGACCGCGCCCGAACCGAGTGGGTTAATCTCAAACGCAACGCGCCGAACCTGTTTGCAGGCGCAGCCCTAGATATCCAGCAAGCGGATCTTGGCGCGCGCGGCGTCTTTTTCAGGCTGCGCGTCGGATCATTTGATAGCAGGGATGGTGCCAAAAGCTTCTGCACTGATGTCAAAGCGACTGGCAACGAATGCATCGTTGTTGCTAAGGCATCCGGATGAGTATTTCCGCCTGTATCACCAGTATATCAGGCCCGGTTCTCTTAGAGGAGGAGCGGGCCTTTTTACGTGCCGCCCAGCCATGGGGTGTCATTTTGATGGGGCGGTCTTGTCTGAGCCGGGTGCAGGTGCGCTCATTGGTGTGTGAAATAAAGTCCGAACTGGGCCGCGAAGCCTTGATCTTTATTGATCAAGAGGGGGGGCGTGTCGCGCGCCTCAAAACGCCAGAATGGCCAAAGTTTCCAGCCGCCGCGATTTATGGCGCGATCTATGGCGCCGACCGCAATGCCGGTCTCGAGGCGTGCCGTTTAGGCCATCAACTCTTGGGTTGGGAGCTCTCGCAACTCGGGATTTTTGCCAATTGCGCGCCTGTCGGGGATTTGCGCCAACCGACAACCCATGACGCAATCGGGGACCGCGCCTTTGGCTATTCGGTTGAGACTGTGATTGCGCTCGCCGAGGCCGCGTTAGATGGCTTGGCCATGAGCGGGGTCGCAGGCTGCATCAAACATATGCCGGGGCAAGGGCGCGCCGCCGTCGACACCCATTACGCGCTGCCAGATGTGGCAGAGCCCGATTCATTGCTGGAGATGGATTTTTCGGTATTCAAAGGACTGACCCACAAAGCCCTGATGGGCATGACCGGTCACGTTTCCTATCAGGCGATTGCGGTTGGTGAAGCCGCGACAGTTTCGAAAACCGTTATTTCAGAGGTTATTCGAACCCGAATCGGGTTTGATGGCCTCTTGATGACGGATGATCTGGGAATGAGTGCCCTCGGCGGCAATTTGGCGAATCGCGGGGAGCGGGCGCTCGATGCAGGCTGCGATATTCTTCTGCACTGCTCCGGGTTTCTACGCGAGAGCGCTGCCATTCTTGCTGAGATGGAGGAGATTGCCGCGGCTTCAGGCACGTTGACCGGTAGATCGCTTGATCGGGCTGAAGATGTGATCGCTGGATTGCGGCCTGCCAGTCAGATCGACCCGGTTGAGGCGTGGGCGGATTTTGAGACGCTGTTAGCGCAAACACAGGCGGGGGCGTAGCTGATGGAACTCGTTTCAGCCGAACTCGTCAATCAGGACGATATCGACCCAGAAGACCTGTTTTCGGTTGATATTGGAGGGTTTGAAGGCCCGCTCCATCTGCTTCTCGATTTGTCCCGTCGCCAGAAAGTTGATCTTCTGCACGTCTCCATCCTCGAGCTTGCGACACAATATATGGCGTTCATCGAAGATGCGCGGCACAAGCGGATCGACCTTGCCGCTGATTATTTGCTGATGGCGTCTTGGCTGGCCTATCTGAAATCGCGCTTGCTGCTGCCTAAACAGGAAGCTCAGTCGGATCATGAAACCGATGGCGACGAGATGGCTGCCAAATTGGCGTTTCGACTCAAGCGCCTCGATGCCATGCGCCAAGCTGGCGAGGCCTTGCTTGATAGCTCAATCATTGGGCGTGATGTATTTGCACGTGGTGCGCCTGAACAACCAACCGTGGTGAAAACAACTGAATTTGACACCAGCATGTGGCATTTGATGCAAGCCTTTGGTGCGATCCGCCAACGCAAAGCCAAAGAAGCGCCGCATATATTAGAGCGGCAATTTGTATTACCGCTTGAAAATGCACGTGAAAGCTTACGCCATCTTGGGGCAAAGCTTACCGAATGGGCCAGCTTGAACGATTTGCAAAGCCAGATGACCAATTTGGATTCAGACATCCCACCTCGATCTGTGACATCGAGTTTGTTTGCGGCCGCCCTTGAGCTCACGCGTGACGGCGAAGTTGATGTTCGCCAGCATGCTCATTTCGGCCCGCTTTTTCTTCGTGCAAATACTCAACAAGTAGAGGGGGTCACCCCATGACTGTATATACCGATCCGGTCGATGGAATGGATGAAGCGCCTGAGGATATCCGCCAGGCTGTTCGCCAATTGTCTTTTGCCTATAGCCGATCTGCTGAAACCTTGTTTGAAGCGCAAGATGATAGCTTGGCCGAGGCGGTTCGCCGGGCCGAAGCGATCCTGTTTGCAGCCGGGGAACCGCTATCGGCGACACAAATTACCGAGGCCTTACCGCCCGGTGTAGATGTGCCAAGTGTCCTGATGACCCTCAAAACGGCTTATGCGGCACGCGGAGTTCAGTTGATTGAAGTTTCTGGTCGGTGGCGCTTTCAAACTGCTGAGGATCTGTCTTTCCTGTTTGTCGAAGAACGCCACGAACAAAAGAAACTGTCGCAGGCGGCGCTGGAGACGCTCGCAATCATCGCTTACGGACAGCCGGTGACGCGCGCAGAGATCGAGGCCGTGCGCGGTGTGGCGGTGTCGAAGGGAACAGTTGATACTTTGATGGAAGCCAAATGGGTCAAGATCAAAGGTCGTCGCAGAACACCAGGCCGCCCGGTTACGCTTGGCACAACCGATGCTTTTCTGGAGCATTTTGGTTTGGAAAGCCTCGATGTATTGCCGGGGCGGGCAGAGCTTGAATCGGAAGGCTTGCTATCGGATGTTATTCCCGACGGGTTCTTTACGGACGGCACATCAATGCATTCCGAAGACAATGATCCGGAGCGTGAGATGGACCGGTCCCTGGAGGACGAGGCAGCGGGTTTTATCACCGATTATGTTGGGGAACCGGTAGATACCGCCGAGGATTAACGGCCCAACCATTGTGTCAGCGCCTAAGCAGCGCTATTTGTGTTGATATCGAATTTGGAGAGAAATAATGTCACCAAGCATCCCTCAGCTTCTTATCGTTGCCGTGGTAGCGTTGCTTCTGTTCGGTGGACGTGGCCGGATATCCTCAATCATGGGGGATATGGCGAAAGGCATTAAGAGCTTTCGAACCGGCTTGAAAGATGAAGACGCGGATACGAAAGCCGTCGATGGTGAGGATATGGTCAATATCACACCAGAGAAAGACAAAGCCAAAGCGTCCGATTAGACGAAGCGGAGGCGTTCGGCATGCTGCCGCAGTTTGGATTCACTGAGCTTCTACTTGTAGGGATCGTCGCGCTGATTGTCGTGGGCCCTAAAGACCTGCCAATGATGATGCGCAAGCTTGGCCAATTTGTTGCTAAAGGGCGGGCTATGGCGAGCGAATTCCGCGCCGCTTTTGATGATATCGCCAAGCAGGCCGAACTTGATGAACTGCGTGAAGAGATTGAATCGCTAAAGCGCGACAACGAGATGACGGCCGCTATAGATGACTTGAAGAGCGTTGAAAAAGACATCAATGAAAGCGTCATGCGCGAGCATCCCAATGCTAAATCAGATGAGGTTACTGAGGCGGACACACCGTCCATACCGCCCAATGCTAAATCAGATGAGGTTACTGAGGCGGACACACCGTCCATACCGCCCAAGGCTGACACTGCATGACCAAGCAGCTTAAAAGCGACGAGCAACCAGAGATCTCCGACGAGTCTATGGAAACCAGCCGCGCGCCTCTTCTGGACCATTTGAAAGAGCTAAGAACAAGGCTGATATGGGCAATGGCCGGACTGGCAGGCGCAACATTGCTTTGCTTCTTTTTTGCCGACCCTTTATACAATATCCTGGTACGCCCACTCTATAATGAAGCCGTCTTGGTGCGCGGGCAGGCTGATCTGGAATTGATCTATACCGCGCCACTTGAGTTCTTTTTTGTGCAACTGAAACTCGCAATGTTCGCCGGTTTATTTGTGGCATTTCCGCTCATCGCCTGGCAGTGTTATGCGTTTATCGCGCCCGGATTGTACAAGAATGAAAAACACGCATTCTTGCCCTTCCTGATCGCTGCCCCGATACTATTTACGGTCGGCGCGGCTTTCGTCTATTTCGGCATGCTACCTTTGCTTTCCAGGTTTGCGCTGGGGTTCGAACAGGAGGGCGGCGAGGGGATTGCGGCAATTGTTCCGCAGATCAAAGTCTCGGAATATTTGTCACTTGTCATGGCCTTGATGATCGCATTTGGCTTGTCATTCCAACTGCCCGTGGTTCTGGGTCTGTTAGGTAAAGCCGGAATAGTCGGGTCTGCAACACTGCGAAAAGGTCGAAAATATGCACTGGTCGGGATACTAGGTGCCTCTGCCATATTCACCCCGCCGGATGTCATTTCGCAAATCATGCTGACCGTTCCGGTCTACGGACTGTACGAGATCAGTATCTGGATTGTCGCCATGATGGAAAAGAAAGCAGCTGAAGAAGAGGCAGCGGCCTAAGGTCCTGAATTAGCGAGTCTCGCAGGTTTCAAGGACCAATCCGTCCGGCAGTTTTGTGTCCTCGGAGGCGCAAGCGCCGTCGAAAATCGCCGTGTCTGCATCAATCATCAAGTTCAGGTCGGCGTGTTCAAAACGGACATCGCGAAAACTTGCACCACTGACATTTGCGCGGGTCAGAACCGCGCCGGACAAAATAGCGTTATCGAAAACCGCATCGGCTAAATTAGCGTCTGTGAAATCAACGCCAGTCAGGTTGGCTGCTGAGAAGTCTGCACCGTCAGCATAAGTTTTCTGCAATTGCGCCCCCGTCATCGTGCAGCCGATAAACAGTGCGTCCTTGAGGCGCGCAGCCAATAGATTGGCACCTGAAAAATCTCCACCAGACAGAATTGCATCATTGAAGCGAGCTGCCACGAGCACTGTTCCACGAAAGCTGGCTCCAATCATATCGGCTTGCCGAAAATCTGTGCCAGAGGCCTGCGCGTCGTCAAAATTGGCCGAATGGGCCTTCGCAGAGCGCAGATTTGCACCCGAAAGATCGGCGCCCGGATAATTGGAATGCGATATGTTCCACCCGGCCATATTGCGGCCCTGCAGCAAACAGTCAGTGCATGATCCACTATATGACGGTGCCCATGAGACACGGGCCGGGCCTTCTTGCGCACTTGCCTGCAGTACGACTGCAGAAGCGGCGGCCAGCAGACTAGCAAAATGGAGCAGAGGTCGTCTCATGCCGCTGTGTTACATCACGGCGCAATACCGGCGAACTGAATTCGAAGTAATGCGGGCCACAAAACCGAACGTGTTGCTTTTCGGTCTCACTTGCTCCGGTTAAAGGATGACCGCTCGCGCCGCAAATTATCTATCAATCCCTTTGCTTGATATCGCCGATCAACCCGCACGTATCGCAAGTCATGTCGGCCGTGACGTCATCTGCATAAAGCGTAAAACTCCCGCAACTGCCGCAGGCATCGGCGAGGTAGGTGGGCGCGTCAGGGATCTCACCGGCGATGATTTCGTCCTGCTCTACCTCTTTCTCCTCGCGGTGTTTGTTAAGAATAACGATATTGTCCGGGATATGCCCACGCGAGAACCCGCGTGATATCAACTGTGCTGCTTCACCGGTGAGCGGCGTGCTGTCGGAGTGTTCGATTCCGTCAGCTGCGCCGCGACCAAGGCCGTCATGCGACAGATTGCCGAGCTCCGCCAAGTCTTCGCGCCCCAGGTATGATACTGCCAATTCCCGAAATATATAGTCCAGGATCGAAGTGGCGCGTGTGATTTGATCATTCCCAACAACTTCGCCCGCCGGTTCAAACCGGGTGAAGACGAAGGCATCGACATATTCTTCGAGCGGCACCCCGTATTGCATGCCGAGTGAAACGGCGATGGCGAAATTATTCATCATCGACCTGAAAGCCGCGCCTTCCTTATGCATGTCGATGAATATTTCACCGATAGAGCCATCGTCAAACTCACCCGTATGCAAATAGACTTTATGGCCGCCAACGGTTGCTTTCTGAATATAGCCTTTGCGCCGATCAGGTAGACGCGTGCGGTGCACGTGTGCGGGCAGGGCGGGCTCTTGTGTCAGGCTTTGCTGATTGTCTTCTGCAACAATCTCTTCGGCAAGCGCATGGATCGTTGCCATACGGTCAGCGGTCGCACGATCAATCTCAGTATTCAGCGGGGTTAGCCACAGGCCTATGCCAGCCGCACGAAAACCCTGCAAATCCTTTTCAGTTAGAGTCTGCAGCGACAGGATCGGCGCTGCGGCCAAAATTGGCGCGACAGTCTTGGCAATTGCAAGTATTGCTTCAGGCGTTTGATCTTGTGCAAGCCCGGCCTGTTTGATCGCTTTGGTGACGACTGCTTCTGCGCGGCCATCTATCGAAGTTTCTGCTTCGGCAATTTCTTTTCGCGAAAACCCAACCGCCTTTAACAAGGCTCTGCCATCGGCGTCAAAAGCTTCAGGCGGCAGACGCAGGTCTGATGAGATAATGTCATCGCCAAGGACCCAACGCGAAAAGGCGGCGTTCAGTGGCAAGCCTTCACCTAGGGCGCTCTGTACTTTGGCGATCGCGTCGGTTGAAAACCCACGCGTGGTTAGAATATCTCCGCCAAAGTGTGGGGTTTTCTCCAAATCAACGGCGGCTTCAAGCTCAGTGAGCAAGCCGGGTAGAATGTCTGGGGCGGCCTGAGCAAGTCCAAGCCTCACAATCGGCGACAGAATTTGACCTTCGGTCTCCCCGGTCTCTAACAGTGACGTGTAGGGGGTCAGGCCCTGCGATGAGGGGGCGAAGGCGTCCAATACGAAAGAGCTGAGAGGTAGGATTGCCAGTTTGGCGCGGGCTTTGTCTTTTTGAGCACTGATTGGCGGGAGCACTAATCTGTCGGCATGCTTCTTGGAAAACGATGCCCCATTTGCGCAGGCATTGATGAGTTTCAGGAGGGCGGTCATCACGGGGGCTGCATCTGAGCTGGGTTTACTCAAAGCCATCACCGCCGCTGAAAGCCCACAAGGAATAATAAAAAGTTCGCTTGAATGAGCTGAAATTGCCGCTTGCAGCACATCTTTGAGCATTTGTGCATTCGTGCCGTCTGGCGCAATGAACTTGGCAATATCAATCGCCATAGCCGGACCATCACCGCGTTCCGCTGCCGCAGGGACAGTGACCACCGCAACGCCGTTCTTTCTTAACTCCGTCAGGGCTTCTACCGGCGTTTCAACCGGCATTTGGCAAACAGGCATAGTTTCAGATTGAAGGGCTTGGCGGCGAAACTCTGTTGCAAGAGCGGCAATCCCCGCTGGATGTTGTAATCCAGCTTCAATCAGCGCGATTGGAACACCGCCAGCCACGGCTTCTGCCAGATCGGCGTTCTTGGGTGCGTCGCCAAGAGAGTCGAGCCATTCAGCCAGAGCGAGCTTGCCAATCTGGTCCGCTCTAGCGCGCTCAGCTTGGCGAATCGCAGCGTTTGGCGACACCTCGATCCCCGGCGAAATGACCGTTAGCTCCGAAATCGGAAGAACCTCACTGACCAGGCCTGAGTCGATTGCGGCGTTCAAAATCTTGTGATTACGGCTGATAACGGTCATTTTGGTCGTCCTTACGGCTATATATGGGCTTGACGGTGCCCGCGACATCATGTGTTGCGATTAATAACTGGATTCGGCGCAA
This sequence comes from Henriciella sp., assembly GCA_021776655.1. GTDB lineage: Bacteria > Pseudomonadota > Alphaproteobacteria > Caulobacterales > Hyphomonadaceae > Henriciella. The sequence goes on from JAJFFK010000042.1 coordinate 25,597, forward strand.
AGGACGCGCCATATTCCGGCCTAATAGTGATGGCAGGATTCAAGCTATGTTCAAAATCTTCACATGGTGGAATGGCGTATCGCCCGGCGGTTGGTTTGATATCAAACGCCGAAGCGGTTTTATTGGAGCTGACGCGTACGGCAATCGCTACTTCGAAGACCGCAAGGTTTCGGTTGAAGGTCGTAAACGGCGCTATGTCATCTATAAGGGACTGGCCGAACCCTCGAAGGTGCCGGCCGAGTGGCACGGGTGGTTGCACTACACGCTTGACGATGTGCCTGTGGATAATCCGCTGGCGCGTAAAGGCTGGGAAACCGACCATAAACCCAACATGACAGGAACAGTTTTTGCCTATCGCCCGAAAGGCAGCCTTCGTGAAGGCGGTGAACGACGCGGCGCAGATGCAGATTATGAGGCATGGACACCGGATGCGTGAATCAATCTTCGAAACTTTAATTGGCCTGGCTGTACTTGTCTTGGCGGGCGTATTCTTGTGGTTTGCATTAGCCAATGGCGGCGAGACCAAAAACACAAATGGAACGGTTGAGATCGGCGCCAGATTCAGTAGCGCCGCCTCTCTGGATCGCGGCACCGATGTCCGCATGGCGGGCGTCAAAATTGGTACTGTGAGGGCAATAACGCTCGATAGAGAACGTAGTGAGGCCAAGGTCATTTTTGCCGTCAGGTCAGATATTTTGCCGCTTGGCGATGGCACGACAGCAAGGGTTCAGTCAGACGGATTGCTAGGCGGCAGCTATATCAATCTTGAGGAAGCTGACGGCTTTGGCGAGATTGTTGCCTGTGCTCCGGATGAGGAATTGTTTGGCCAAACCGGTTGTGGCGAAATCCTTTATGCGCAAGGGTCGATTGATCTGATGACCCTGTTTGCCTCCTTTGCATCTGGCAATGGGGGCAGCGAGTGAAGCGGTTTATAATCAGCGGGCTGCTCATTGGGCTTGGTCTATCCGCACCGGGTGCGGCCGAGACGGTCATAGACGAAGCCCCCTCGACGTTTATTCAGCAAGACACTGCCGTTCTGCGCGCGTTGGACAAGATCACAGGGCGTTCGACCGACTTTGAAATGCGGGTTGGCGATCCCAAAGTATATGGTTCATTGCGTGTGGATCTTGAGGTTTGCTTCCAGAAGCCACCAGAAGAGCCGCCAGAGAGCATTGCGTTCCTCAAAATTACGTCCGCGACATCCCGGCAGGTACAGACCATGGCCGCGCCACGTGACCTGAACGACGAAGAGAGAACTGCGACTGAAGGTGCAGAAGTGGACGTGCGATTTTCTGGCTGGATGTTTGCATCTTCACCTGGATTGAATGCACTCGAACATCCAGTTTATGATATCTGGGTTATCCACTGTAGCGCGCCGACCCCGCCGACCCCTGTGTCCGACATCGAGTAGAAATCGGCGTCGCTGCGAAGCGCGGCCCACAGTCTTTGTCTGAAGGCGTCGCGCGAAATCTCAACCAATCCAAACTGTGCCAGATGTGGGTTATGAAATTGTGCGTCGAGCAATTGATAGCGCCCTTGGATGAGCCGTGCGACGAGATGAACAAGCGCCACTTTAGAGGCATCAGTTGCTCGCGAGAACATGCTCTCGCCAAAGAATGCGGACGCTATAGACACGCCGTACAGACCTCCAACAAGCACCCCATCAGCGTCCCAACACTCAACCGAGTGGGCGTGACCTTCACGGTGCAGGGCGCTGTACAGGTTGAGAATTGGTGAGTTAATCCAGCTTGCGGGCCGGTTCTCATGCGGTTCAGCGCAGGCTTCAATGACGCGATTGAATGCCGTATCTATCGTTATCTTGAAGGGATCTTTTCGGATGGTTTTTTTTAGCCGTTTAGGAACGCGAAACTGATCCAACGGCAAGATGCCGCGTAAATCCGGATCCATAAGGAACAGGCGCATATCCTCGCGCGAGTCCGCCATCGGAAACACACCGCGCCGATAGCAGTTGAGTAAATCTGTCGTGTTGAAGCGGTCAGACATATTTTGCTTTTACTTCAAGCCGAGAAATCTCTCGAGCCAGTGAATATCGTACTCGCCATCGATCACGCCTTGCGCTTCGACCAGACGGCGATGCAAGGGGAGGGTGGTTTCCACGCCGCCAACGACCATTTCGTCTAGCGCCCGGCGCAACCGCATAACGCACTCATTTCGTGTGCGGCCATGTACGATCAGCTTGCCGATCAGACTGTCATAATGTGGCGGGATCCGATAACCGGCATAGGCTGCACTATCGAGGCGTACATCAGGCCCGCCGGGGGCATGAAAATCAGTAATCGTACCCGGAGACGGAATAAAAGTTTCTGGATGTTCAGCATTGATGCGGCACTCAATCGCGTGACCAACCAGCAGGATATCTTCCTGAGAGAAAGAGAGTTTCTTGCCATCGGCGACCCGTATTTGTTCACGCACGAGGTCAATACCAGTGATCATCTCTGTCACAGGATGTTCAACTTGCAGACGGGTATTCATCTCGATGAAGTAGAAATTTCCATCCTCATACAGAAACTCCATCGTCCCTGCGCCGCGATAGCCAAGCTTGGCAACCGCTTTGACGACCACTGATCCGATTTCCTCGCGTTGGGCATGATTCAGTGCCGGTGACGGCGCTTCTTCCATGACCTTCTGGTGGCGGCGCTGAAGCGAGCAGTCGCGTTCCCAAAGGTGGCAGACATTCCCATGTGTGTCGGCTATGATCTGGATCTCAATATGGCGCGGCTTACCAAGGTATTTTTCCAGATAAACCGCGTCATCACCAAAGGCTGCCAGTGATTCTGTCTTTGCCGTTTTAATCGCGTTTTCCAGATCCTTTTCGGTTTCCGCAACTTTCATGCCCCGACCACCGCCGCCTGAAGCTGCTTTCACGAGGACGGGATAGCCAATTTTCTTGCCAACCTTTTTAGCCTGGGCAATCGACGTAATGCCGCCGTCCGACCCGGGAACAACCGGAACCCCAGCATCAATCATCGCCTGCTTGGCTGCGATCTTGTCGCCCATTGTGCGAATATGCTCAGCCGTTGGCCCGATGAAGACAAGACCGTGGGCCTCGACCATTTCCGCAAACTGGGCATTTTCAGACAAGAACCCGTATCCAGGATGCACCGCATCAGCACCCGTAATTTCGGCTGCAGCGATAATCTGCGACTTCTTCAAATAGCTTTGCGAGCTGGGCGCAGGTCCGATGCACACACTTTCATCCGCCAGACGAACCGCCATAGCGTCACGATCAGCTTCTGAGTGGACGGCAACCGTCGCGATCCCCATTTCCTTACATGCGCGATGTATTCGTAATGCAATTTCGCCGCGATTGGCGATCAGGACTTTCTCGATCATCGCTTTGTCCTATTCAACAATTATCAGGGGTTCACCAAACTCAACGGGCTGCCCATCAACGGCGATAATTTCCTTTACCGTGCCAGCCTCTGGCGCTTCGACTGGGTTAAATGTTTTCATTGCCTCAATCAGCATCAGCGTGTCACCTTTTTTTACCTTGTCGCCAATCGCTACAAAAGCTTTGGATTCAGGGTCTGCTGAAAGGTAAACGGTCCCAACCATTGGGCTTGTGATCGCATTGCTTGGGACAGCAGCTGGTGTGCTTTCAGCGGATGCAGAAGGCGCTGCCGCAGAGGCGACCGGGGCAGCGACAGAAGTAGACGCATACACAGGCGCCGCTGCGGCTGCCATGGAGGTCGCCTTGCTGACCCGGATACGAAGGTCATCATGTTCAATCTCTACTTCGCCTAAATCGGCCTCGCGTAGGATTGCGGCAAGTTCTCGAACCAGGCTTATGTCGAGCTTTGATTTTGCGGTGGGCATAAGAGGATTCCTCAGTCAGTCATCTGGAGGGCGGCATCAAGTGCTATGAGATACCCCCGTGCACCCAATCCTGCAATCGTTGCAGTGGCACAAGGGCTAACATAATTTGTCGCACGAAAGTCCTCGCGCGCGGCGGGGTTGGACAGATGAACTTCAATTATCTTAGCATCGCAGGCGCGTAAAGCATCATGTAGCGCAATCGATGTGTGCGTATAGGCCCCGGCATTAATGATCAGGACACTTGCCGCCTTTGATGCCTCTTGCACCAAATTCACAAGCTCCCCTTCGGAATTGGTTTGGCGAAACGTGATTTGCGCGCCGTTTGCAGCGGCTGTCATTCTTTGATGAATATCTTCGAGGGTTTCGACTCCATAAATCTCCGGCTCTCGGGATCCGAGCAGGTTGAGATTTGGGCCGTTAAGAACAAATATATGCTGCATCATTGTCACTAGGTCTTGCGGTGGAACGCGTGTGAAGGCAAGTGAGTTGCTGGATACAAAGGGTGCAGGGATGCAGATATTTCTCAACGGCCAATCCAGAGAAATCGAGTCAGAGACAACTGTGCTCACGCTTGTGCTTGCACTTGATGGCGATCCGCGCGGAATTGCGGTTGAAAGGAATTTGGAGATTGTGCCCAAATCCGAGCATCGAGAGACTATTCTTTGTGAAGGCGACCGCCTTGAAATTGTTCAATTTGTTGGCGGCGGCTAACAGAATAAAGGATTGCAGTAATGCCTGAAGACCGCTTGATGATTGCCGGACGAGCGTATGATTCCCGCTTGATCGTCGGCACCGGGAAATACGCGTCTTATGCCCAGAACGCTGAAGCGGCCCGTGCGGCGGGCGCGGAAATTGTAACCGTTGCTTTGCGCCGCGTGAATCTATCCAATCCTGACGAAGACAGGTTGCAGGACCATGTTTCGCCGAAAGAATTCACTTATTTGCCGAATACAGCCGGGTGCTTCAACGCTGATGAGGCTGTTCGCACGCTTCGTCTGGCGCGTGAAGCTGGCGGCTGGGACCTGGTGAAACTCGAAGTCCTGTCCGATCAGAAAACGCTCTACCCCGACATGGAAGAAACCATGATCGCCGCGAAAGACCTGATCAAGGACGGCTTTGAGGTTATGGTCTATTGCTCAGATGATCCGGTATTCGCGCGCAAACTGGAAGATGTCGGGTGCTGTGCAATCATGCCGCTGGGCAGCCTGATCGGTTCAGGATTGGGCATCCAGAACCCGCTCAATATCAGACTGATTGTAGAACAGGCCCGCGTGCCGGTTATTGTCGACGCTGGAGTTGGCACCGCGTCAGATGCTGCTGAGGCGATGGAACTAGGCTGTGACGGCGTATTGATGAATACCGCTATTGCCGAAGCGAAAGATCCCATCTTGATGGCGTCTGCCATGAAACATGCGGTGATTGCCGGGCGTGAGGCATATCTGGCAGGGCGGATGGGCCGCAAACGCTATGCTGACCCGTCCTCCCCTCTTGCTGGCTTGATTTAGCTGAGCTTCTGAAGCTCAGCTTCAATCATTGCCTCTAACCGAGGAATATCAGCACCAGGCACGTTCTGGGATCCAATCATGAAGATTGGTGTTCCGGTGATCCCAATCACACGGGCCAGGCTTTTGGAGTCTGAAACAGCCTTTTGAACCGGTATGGACCGCATGTCGGCGCGCATCAAAGCAACATCAACACCAGCGCTTTCAGCGGCTGCGTCGATGGCCTCCGGGCCGAAACCAGACTGGTTATCCAGCCTCATCAAGGCCAGATGGAATTCAGCATATTTGCCTTGTCTACCTGCCGCGACAGCCGCCAAGGCTGCTTTTTCACTTTCGGGAGACAGGATTGGCAACTCCTTGAAGACAACCCGCACCTGATTGTCGTACTTCTCAGGAACCGACATTGTCCACTCAGCGGATCGTTTGCAATATGCACATCGGTAATCAAAGAATTCGACGAGCGTAACCGGAGCATCGGCAGGGCCGATTGAGTAATTCGCCGGGTCACTGTAGATCGCATCATAATTGGCGAGAATGGCTTCAGATACAGCTGCTGCATCAGCCTCGTCTTCTCTCTGCGCTAGCAGGATCAAGGCGTCCTCGATAATCTCAGGGTTTTCCAAAATGTAGGCCCGGACGATATCCTCAATGGCTGTCTTGTCGGTGAGATCAACTTGCTCCTGCGCACATGCAGGGGTCAGAGCAATCACGGTCGTAACCAAAGCGGCGGATATAGTTCTATTCATCAATCAAATCCTTTGAGGCAGCAGGCACTATCGTACAGCATAAAAACTTTCAACCCAATGAACGGAGCGGATGCTGTGTTGACATTTGTGTGATCAAAATCACCCGCGCCGACGCCAATAGCGGGCATTCTCAGGTAATTGCGGATCGGTGGCATTACGAACATCCGCCGCCCGCCTTGCGTCATGGCTGCCTTGCACGAGGTCACGCACAGCCCGGCTGGCAAACGAGTAGGCACGCGGATAATCACCAATATAGTAGGCTGATTCAGCCGTTGCCAATTGCGCTTGTGGTCGTAATCCCTGCTTTTCCAGCGCAATCGCCAATTGCGCCCAGGCAAATGCGTTATCCGGTTCTTCGATCAATGCATCGCGCAATGCTTCTTCACCTGCCTCTACGTCGCCATCCTCACCGCGCGCGATCAAGGATCGGGCGTAGGAAATGAGTATAAGGGATTGGTTTGGCAGCAGCTCGATGGATTTGGCCAAGGGCTCAACTGATTCGGCTGCGCGGCCGCTTTCAAACAGGATCTGTCCCTTCAATTCATAAAAATAGGGGTTCTCTGGTTGCTCTTCCAACAGTGAGTCAATTTCCGACAAAGCGAGGGTCAGATCAGCATTCTGCATCGCAGAAATGGACCGGGCATAGCGGGCTGGCGCCGATACATCATCCGGTGGATAAGCGCGAAATACGTGGGCTGGCGATTCCAGAAAGCCAATCAGTTTGGCTTGCATCATGTCGAACTGTAACAGAACTCGGCTATCTTCTGGCACGTCTGAGTAACCTGATTCCAAGGCCAACGCACGGGTTGTACGTATGCGCTGAGAGGACAAGGGATGGGCCCGAAAATAGGGGAAGCGGCGCGCCTCTGACAAGACTTCCTGATAGCGGAATTTCTCAAAGAACTCGACAATACCAATTGGCGATTGCTCTAGAGTGGCGAGATATTCTACCGCTTTTGTATCTGCTGTAGCTTCCTCGGTTCTTGTATGGGTAAAGAAATTCAGGGCGGCAAATTGCTGTGAGCTACCGATCAATGCCGCACCAGCTTCTGGGGCACCTGCAGCAATAGCGATAATGCCAAGGCCAATCGATAACAGTGCCGGGCGTGATGCAATGCGTGCAGAACGCGCACGTGTGACAGTGTGCCCGCAGGCAATGTGGCAGGTCTCATGGGCGATGACGCCTTTCACCTGCGCGGGTGTATCCGCGGCAATCAGCAACCCCGCATGCAAGTGAATGCGCTGCCCATTGGCGACAAAGGCATTCAGACTTAGGTCGCCGATAATGTACAGGCCAACATCTGTAGACTGCAAACCGGCCACTTCAAGGATGGGGTCTGTCCATTCGCGCAAGCTTTGTTCAATTTCCGCATCACGAATAAACCCTTGGGCAGCCGCCTGTACGGCACCAACAACAAATATCGAGAGTGTGAGTACAAAAGAGGCAACAAATTTGGTCATGAGAATCCTGTAATCTTGCTTTCTAAGTAGCTTCTGCAAACAGGTTTGGCCAGATATCACGGCCTTGATGACTGAAATGTCAGAATTGCCTAGCCTGGAATGTAAACACACAGTCTGAATTGAGCACAACGCGAACCGTAGATCCTATCTCTGGCAAATCGTGCAAAATTTGTGATGTGCACAGAATGGCACTGCCAGAGTTGAGATGCACAGATAGTGTACTGCCAACGCGGCGGGCGCTGTTCACGCTGAGTGTTGTGCGCCCTGAAGTATCTATTTGAATCGCCTCCGGGCGAAAATGAAACGCAGGGGCATCTGGTAACTGATTTTGCCATTCAGCAGGAAGGTCTGTGCGAAGGATGCGCTGAACCGGCCCCAGGGCTTCGGCGACGGCAAGACAGTCGGGCTTAAGGTAAATATTGTCAGGTGTATCGCACTGCAGGATGCGGCCATCATGCATAACCGCAATACGATCTGCAAATTCCAAGGCTTCTCTGGCATCATGGGTGACCATCAGAGCAGGGGTTCCAGAGTCTCGTACGGCGCTTAAAGCGGCAGTGCGCGCTTGATTGCGTAACACTGGGTCGAGGCCTGAGAAGGGTTCATCCATCAGAATGGCTATTGGATCAGCCGCCAATGCTCTGGCAATTGCGACCCGCTGCTGCTCACCGCCCGACAGTTGGTGAGGAAAAGCACTCTTTCGGTCGGTCAGTCCTAACAAATCCAGCCAGCGCTCAACAATTCCATCGCGCTGGTCTTTTGCGATATGATTCAAACCAAACATGATATTTCGGCTAACATTCAAATGCGGGAACAGAGCAAAATCCTGGAAGATCAATCCGATCCGCCGCCGTTCTGGCGGTACGTGGCTGCGCGGCGTCGATAAAACCAAATCTCCACTCGTCACGCGTCCCGAATCCGGGCGTTCCATGCCTGCCAATAATCGGAGTATCGTCGTCTTGCCAGAGCCAGATCGACCGACAAGTGCGGTTATCTCGCCCGGAGCCAAGGACAGGTCTGCACGATCAACAACTGCGTGGCCCGCATAGTGTTTGCTGATTTGGTGGGCTTCGAGGGAAACGGCGCGCTTGGTCATGCGGATACGCGTCCACTTTTCGATAATTGCCAAGAGAGTAGCAATACTGGTCCCAAGCCTGCCAGCGTAATAAGTAAAGATGGCAGAGTTGCCAGCGCCAGGCGCTCATCAGTGGCGTAAAAATTGGCCCGAACGGCGAGTGTTTCCATTCCGAGCGGGCGAAGCATCATTGTTGCAGGCAATTCCTTGATCATTTCAACGAAAAGAATGAGCCCACCTGCTAACGCGCCCGGCATCAAGACCGGCAGATCGATTTGCAGCAGTCTCCGCACTCCTCGCCCGCCAAGACTGCGGGTCGCATAATCCAGTGTTTGAGGCGCGCGCATCAGTGCCGCGCGCATCGGCTCGGCACCGGCAGCGGTAAAGCGGCTGGCATAGATGCATATCAGCAGAACAAACGCACCGGCACCGCTAAGCCCCATCCCTGTGGCTTTCAACAATAGCAAAGCGCCAAGCCCCAGAACCACGCCCGGCGCGGCATAACCAGCAGTGGTGATCAACCGAGGCAGCCACTCCACCCGCCGTGTCAGCCAAGTGCTGAGTGTGAAGGAGAGGGCGCAAATCAAGGCCAATACCGTTCCGGCAAGCCCAAGAACCAAGCTGGCAATGAGCGGAGGTAGCATCGGGGCGGAGCCTGTGCCGACTTCCAGACTGAGCCATAACAACCGACCAAGTGGAATAAAGAAAGCGACCAAGAGCACCGTGGCGCACAAACTAAAAGCCGCCCATCTTGAGGCCCCTGAGAGTGCAATTCGTGTTGGTGTAAGCCAACGGGTGCTGGTCTGCCGCGTGGTTGCATGGCCCTTCGACACGCGGGCAAGAATGACGAACAAGAAGGCGATCGAGATCAGGACAAGCGCTAACCGGGCCGCCGTTGCCGGCTCACCAAACGAACTCCAGGCACGAACAATACCCACCCCCAGTGTTTGAATGCCGAGGAAATTGGCAGCGCCATAATCTGCCGCGGCTTCCATCAACGCCAGTGCCAGACCCGCCACAATTGCGGGTCGAGCGGCGGGAAACCCGACCCGGCGAAACAGACCGACACCAGACACGCCAAGGCTGCGCGCCGCCTCCAACGTCGCCAACGAGGATGTCGTGAACGCGGCGCGCGCAATTATGTACACATATGGAAACAGCGTAGAGGCGAGAATGAAGGACAGGCCAGGCACGGTGAACAGGTCGGGGAACCAATAGTCGCGCGCCATCATGCCAGTGGAGCTACGCAAGGCTGATTGAACCGGCCCAGCCACACCGAACAGATCTGCCCAAGCGTATGACATGACATAGCCTGGCATCGCCAACGGCAAGATCAATGCCCATTCGAAGACCCGCCGTCCGGGGAATGAATACATGCTGACCAGCCATGCACAGGGCAGGGCGATGGCAAGGATAAGACCGCCAACGAGGACCAGGACAATCAGCGTTGTCAGCGTATAAGGAAGCAAGCGATTATGTAATATATGGTCCCAGGTTGATCCACCGCCCGCAGACATCCCAAACCATACCGCTGACAGGATAGGTAGAGCGACAAAAATAAGCGCAAATACCGTAAGCATCCTACCGGTATATACTGAGGATGGGGTCAACCGCTGCATCAGGGCCTTCAGCTAGTTCCAGCCAGCTAGATCGTACAAGCGCTGTGCCTCAGCCTGGTTTTCGCCAAGTGTTTCCAGAGGTGTTCCGCCGCCTTTGAAGGGCGGCAAGGCCTCAACCCCTTCTGGCAAAGCTGCGCTGGACAGAATCGGAAGTTCCTTGGTTTCAACCGTTAAAAGGGCCTGCCCTTCGTTGGTCAGAAGGAATTTTATGAAATCCGTCGCCAGCGTCTTTTTTGCTGTGCTTGCAGTGACTGCCGCGCCAGTGATATTTATGTGAGCGCCGCGCCCATCTGGAAACCGTGGGACAACAATTCGCGTTGCGGCCGCTGCTGCTCGATCCGCCTGTGAGGCGCTAGTGGCCAGACGAACCCAGTAATAGTGATTGACGATTGCGATGCCGCACTCACCAGCGGCAACAGCGCGGACCTGGTCTGTGTCCCCGCCCTGCGGATTACGCGCCATATTGGCAACGATGCCAGAGGCCCAGTCGCCAGCATCTTCGGACCCGATTCGGGTAATCAACTCAGCCATCAGCGACAGATTGTAGATATTTGACGATGAGCGCACGCAAATCTCTCCACGCTTTGTCTCATCTGCAAGTTCAAGCCATTGATCGACCTGTTCAGAAGAGAACCGACCGGGATCATACGCCACAATACGAACGCGTTTTGCCAGACCAAACCAATGGCCATCAGCTTGACGCAGATTTTCGGGCACAAGGGCATTCAATTCCGGATCGGCAATGGCTTGTGTCAGACCGGCTGATTGGAAACGCCACAGGCCGCCAGCATCGGCCGCGATGATAAGGTCAGCGGGGCTGTTTTCGCCTTCTGCTTTCATCGTTTCCAGCAATTGATCTGCCCCGGCCTCCCGGACTTGTATCTTGACCCCAGTCTTGGCCTCATAGGTCTGATACAGGGTGCGATCGGAATCATAATGACGCGAGCTATAGATTGTCAGCGCTTCTGGCACTGTTTCTGCATTGGAGCCCGAAGAAGGTGCAGCAGGCGAGCAGGCAAAAGCCAGCAGGGCAATCAGGAGGGTCGGAAGTGTAAGATGCTTGGTCATGTGTATTCCTTGTCACAAATGAGAAGCATTCGCAACTGGGTGTGGCATTGCGTATCACCTGCCAAGCTTGCGCAAACGGCCTTTAGCATTCAGATTATTGATGGTGGGACATTAAAATGAGTGAGATTACGATAGAACTCAATGTTGGGGGCGCTGCTGGCGAAGTTGCGTTCGTGCAGGCAATTGATAAATTTGCCCGTTGGCGCGAAGTGTCTCGTGGCATGGGTTGGCAAGATCGCGATGCGCCTGACCTGATGGTGAAAACCATATGTGCTGCTGATGGTCGCTTAAACAAAGCTATCACTTTTCAGGATAGCCGTTGGGCAACCACCTTTATGAAGTTCTGGAAGAGCGAGTTACACGAATACAAGGCCCAGGCTCCAAATGCAAAACAGTCATAGCGCAATGCAATCGGGCTGTTAAAACGACCAAATGCAAGATTGGGCCGCTAAACCTTCGTCAACAGATATGCGTGTCGCCGTTCTGGGGGCAGGGATTATTGGGCTGACCTGTGCGGTGGAACTTGCCGCGCGTGGGGCGACTGTCACGATATTCGAAAAGAGCCAACCTGGGCGTGGGGCAAGTTGGGCCGCCGCTGGAATGCTGGCGCCAGCGTTTGAGGCGGCTAATCAACCCGGCCAGCACCCACACCTATTTGAACTATGCCGTGCAGGCGCAGCGCTGTGGCCGCAATGGGCCAAGCGACTAGAAGCAGTTAGCCAGATGCCGTCCGGATTTTATGGTAAGGCAACCCTCGCGGTCGCCATGTCTGTTGATGCTGAAGCGCGTTTACGCGCACTTCAGGCGGCCATGGTTTCGAAAAACATCGCGTTTGAAGCCTTGTCGCCAGCAGAGGCGATGAGCTCAGAACCCGCCCTATCGGGCAAGATGCGATCGGCGTTGCGACTGCCAACCGATATGCAAGTTGATAATCGCGCAACGCTAAGGGCATTGCTCGCAATCTGCCAGCGATCCCCAAGAATATCGCTTATTCTGCAGGAAGCCGCCCTTAAGCTAAAGGAAGATCGCATCACCCATGATGGATTTGACGCCACTCTCGTTTGCGCCGGTTGGCAAACGGCGGTTGTGAGTGCGTTTGAGCAGGGTCAGCGCTTCCGTCTCGCAGATGTTGACCCGGTGCTGGACGAGATTGATTGCTATGGTGGGCAGATGTTGTCTGTTCACCGATCAAGCGCCTCGCCAATGACAACAATTCGGGCGGATGACGTTTATATTGTGCCAAAAACTGATCGGACCATAATTGGTGCGACAGTCGAACCAGGGCGAACGCTGGATACAGCAGAGGCTCACGTCATTGCTGATTTGAAGCAGCGTGCCGCTGAAATATGCCCGGCGATACGAGATGTCGAAATCATTGAAACTTGGGCTGGAATTCGCCCGGGAACCCATAATCATGCGCCGATATTGGGGCAAACGACTTCGCCAGGACTGTATGTTGCATCCGGCCATTATCGCAACGGAATCTTGCTCGCGCCGCTCACCGCGCAGATCATGGCAGACATGATACTGGACGGCAGCGTTATGAAACTGGCTGGCGCATTTTCGCCAGGACAATTCATGTCTGCGGCCGTTTGACCTTCGGGCTGGAGTGGACGGCTGCCGCGCTGCACAATATGGCTGTCTCAACAGGAGAATAATCATGCACACAATTGGCGCGGTGAGCGAAGACCAAATGGCGATCAAGGACGCTGTGGAGCGGACTTGCAGCCAGTTTGATGCTGATTATTGGCTAAACACGGATGCGACAGGAAACTGGCCGGAAGCGTTTTGCAACGCCATGGCGGATGGCGGTTGGCTCGGGGTTGCGTTCCCAGAAGAATATGGCGGCTCAGGGCTTGGTTTGACCGAGGCGGCGGTCGTTATGCAGACCGTCACGAGGTCTGGGGCAGGCTATTCCGGGGCCTCAGCGGTCCACCTCAATATCTTTGGACCAAAGCCGCTTGAGCGCTTTGGCAATCATGAACAAAAGCAGGAAAGCCTGCCCAAGCTGATCTCCGGCGAAGAGAAGATGTGCTTTGCCGTGACAGAACCAAATTCCGGGTTGGATACAGCGTCGCTTGAGACAAAAGCGGAGCGCACCAATACGGGTTACGTGATTAATGGTCGCAAGATCTGGACAACAGGGGCACAGCGCGCTGACAAAATTCTGATCATCGCGCGCACTACCCCGAAGGACCAATGCGCCAAGCCGTATCATGGGCTCTCACTGTTCTATACCGATATGGACCGGGGCAAGATCGAGGCCAACCCCATCCCGAAAATGGGCCGCAAAGCGGTTGAGTGTAACACGCTATTCATCGACAATCTGGAAGTTCCCAAAGAACATCTGATCGGCGAAGAGGGGGCTGGGTTCAAATATCTGTTGCAGGGCCTCAACCCCGAGCGGGTTCTGTTTGGAGTCGAATCGGTTGGCCTGGGCTTTGCGGCGCTGGAACGCGCCACAACCTACGCCAATGAACGCGTTGTGTTCGGTCGTCCGATTGGACAGAATCAGGGCATCGCGCACCCACTGGCCAAAGCCTGGGCAGAATTATCTGCTGCTGAATTGCTCGCTTACAAAGCCGCGTCCCTTTATGATGCGGGCCAGGACTGCGGCGCTGAGGCAAATGCTGCCAAATATCTCGGCACCGAGGCGGGGTTTCGGGCCTGTGAGACAGCCGTTTTGACCCATGGTGGTATGGGCTATGCGAAAGAATACCATGTCGAACGCTATATGCGCGAAGCCATGCTGGCGCGAATTGCACCCGTCAGTCGTGAGATGATTTTAAACTTCATTGCAGAGCGCGTCCTGGGTTTGCCGAAGAGTTATTAGTCAGCTGGCATTCATGAATGATATTTAAATAGATAGATTATTAAATCTTCTGGAATTACGGCTATAATTGTAAGTGGAAATGGCAAGACCAATGATCACTGAGGTTCAATCCAAGCGCGTGGAACCGGTCCGCTGGAGGCTTCCTCTGGCTGGATTTTGCCGCGCCCTTGGTTTGATTTGGCTGAGTGTCTTTCTTGGCGCTGCAACAACCCACGCCGACACTTCTGCGGAGCCTGCGGTGCAGCAGATATTTATCGTTGCGCATCGCGGCGCAGCTAGATTTGCCCCAGAGAATACGATCCCAGCCCATAATGCGGCCATTCGCCTTGGCGCGAACATGGTCGAGTTAGATGTTCGATACACGCGCGACGGTCATTTCGTCGTCTTTCACGACTCAAGAGTGAACCGTACGACGGATGGAAGTGGCCGCGTGTCGCGAATGACGCTCGGTGAGCTCAAGCAACTCGATGCGGGGTCCTGGATGGGGCCTGAATTTGCGGGAACAAGAATCCCGACATTGCGTGAGGCCTTGCGCAACTTGAAGGGACGCGCAGGCATCGACATCGATTTCAAGAGTGGGCCGAAGAACTCTGGCGAGTTGATCGCGCAAATTCTTGAGCAAGAGGGATTTTCTGACGGACCGCTGGTGACTGTGTTTGCGAGGCGGGGCGATCTTGGGCGATTGCGCGGTGGCGGAGGCGCATTTTTTCTGCGCCCTCATTACGATGATCCCGCAATAACGAAGTCACTGTGTGTTGAGGGCGTAAAGGTCATGGGACTGCGGCACATGGAGTTCACCTTTGAAAAGGCGGAATTTATTCTCGAGCAAAACCTGGTTCTATTTACGAATACAATGGGCCGGTTAGACGGCCCACGCGCCTATAAGGAAAGCGTGATGGCTGGCGCGACATTCATCCAGACCAACCGGCCGGCCCGTTTAGAGCGCTATCTTCGCGAGCACGACTTGCTGAAGGGCTGTATACCGTCTCGAAATTTTGAGTGCTGGGAGAGCCCTGACCAATTCATGGTGGTTAAAGTTGAGCCTGACTAGAGTCTGAACTCAAAATTATTTGCCGGTCTGTCTCTGCTTTTTGATCGTGCCTGAAAAGTTCAATACAGGCCGCCGGTCGGCTGTGATGATTCCACGCAAAAATGTGATTGAACGCCCGCCGCCGACAATTTCGCCGCGCGCCTGCATATACTCGCCCACGCGTGCACCTGAGAGAAACTCGCTGGTGAAGGCAATTGTGACACCGTAGCCATCACTTTCTCCGTCATGGGCCAGTGCAAACAAAGCAAAATCAGCGAATGTCATGAGGCATCCGCCATGCATGACACCGCTCAGGTTCATATGTTTGCGCTGGGCTCTAAAGGCCGCGACCTGGCCTTGTTCATCGGTGCGGAAATAGAACGGCCCGGCCGTCTCGTACTCAAACGGTTCGTCACGCCACACTTGCCAGCCTGCAAACTCACCCTCTGTTTCTACTGTTGCGTTCATCATAAATCTCCTCGCCCTGTCATAACCCGCCCTTCAGCCACCACCAGACTTCCCACGCGTCACGGTTCGACAGCTTCAATAAGCAAGCTATGATGACGAGAAGAAACACTGGAGGCCGCCATGGCATTTGACCCGGAAATACGTGACGCGCTGATTGAACAGGTCCGCCGGTTTGTGCGTGAGCGCTGTGTGCCGATTGAGGCCAGGGTCGCCGACGACGATGCGATCCCAGCCGAGATTATCACCGAGATGAAACAGCTCGGCCTGTTTGGGCTGGCTGTGCCGGAAGATTTTGGCGGACTAGGCCTGGATATGGAGACCGAATGTCTGGTCGGGTTTGAACTTGGCTGGACATCGCCAGCGTTTCGCAGCGCGGCGGGGACAAATATTGGGATCGGTAGCCAAGCTCTGGTCCTGTTCGGAACCGACGCGCAAAAGACCGAATGGCTGCCAAAGATTGCCACTGGCGAGGTTGTAACAAGCTTTGCGCTGACCGAACCGGAAGCCGGGTCGGATGCAGGTAGCGTGAAGACCAAAGCGGCACCGGATGGTGACGGCTATATCCTGAACGGGACAAAGCGGTTCATCACCAATGCGAATATTGCTGACCTGTTCACCGTGATGGCGCGCACCGATCCGGACACACCGGGCGGCAAAGGTCTTTCCGCATTCATTGTGCGGCGCGATACACCGGGCGTTTCGGTTGGTCCGCCAGAGAAAAAAATGGGCCAGCAGGGCGCGCAAATTTGTGACGTGATGTTCGACAATGTTCGAATCGGCGGTGACATGCGGATTGGCGGCGAGGGCGAGGGCTTTAAAGTCGCGATGAGCGTTCTCGACAAGGGCCGCCTGCATATCTCATCGGTCTGTGCGGGCATGGCGGAGCGCCTGGTCTCTGAAATGGTCAATTACGCGATGGAGCGCGAGCAATTCGGCAAACCGATTATGCAACACCAACTGATTCAGGCTCTGATCGCCGATAGCCAGGCTGAGGCCTACGCGTCGCGCTGCATGATCCTCGACGCGGCAAGGAAACGCGACGCTGGAGAGAAAGTTACAATGCTGGCCTCTTGCTGCAAGATGTTTGCGTCGGAAGCGGTTGGCCGGATTGCTGATCGCGCCGTACAAGTCTTTGGCGGTGCCGGATACGTCTCTGACTATGGCATTGAGCGGTTCTACCGCGATGCCCGAATATTTCGCCTGTACGAAGGCACAACCCAGATTCAACAAATCGTCATTGCGCGTGAATTATCCCGCGCGGCGAAACGAGGAGAGATTTAGTGTTCGATAGTGAGATGATGAGCCCGGAAGAGGTTGGCTTGAACACCGAGCGCCTTGCCGCGATCCCGAAATATTTCAAACAGGGTTATCTCGATAGTGGGAAACTACCCTGCATGGCGACGATGGTGTCCCGCAATGGCCAGATCGTGCATGAGGATTATACAGGTACAACTGAGCTTGGCGGCGCAGAGCCGATTAGCGCCGATACCATTTTCCGCATCTATTCGATGACCAAGCCGATTACCTCTGTTGCCGCGATGATGCTGCACGAGGAGGGCGTGATCCGCCTCGATCAGGCGGTCTCCAAATATATCCCCGAATTTGCCGATACCGAGGTTTGGGCTGGCGAAGGCAAAACTCGCAAACCTGACCGCGAGATGACGATACGTGACCTGTTCACGCATACGAGTGGCATAACTTACGGCTTCTTGTTGCAGAACGGCGTTGATGCCCTCTATCGCCGAGAGAAGATCGGGCGGCCCAGCGAAACACTTGAGACGATGTGCAAGCGCTTGGCAAAACTTCCGCTGCTTTTCTCGCCAGGAACACAATGGAATTATGGCCACTCAATCGACGTCCTTGGCCGGATAGTTGAGGTTGCCAGCGGGCAGAGCCTGGACGTGTTCTTTCGCGAGCGCATATTTGAACCGCTGGCAATGGTCGATACCGATTTCTTCGTGCCTGAAGACAAGATTGACCGTCTGATGGCGTGCTATCAGAAAGACCCGATAACTCGCGAGATTACACAGAGCGATGGGGCAGGTGCCACCTCAAAACTGTATAGTGCGCAACCGGCCATGCTGAACGCGGGGGGCGGACTGGTCAGTACGATGCGCGATTATCACCGCTTCTGCCTGATGCTGCTGCATGGCGGCACACTGGACGGGCAACGCATCCTCAGTCCGAAGACAATTGAGCTTATGCGCATGAACCACCTGCCGGACGGGAAAACGATCAAGGAGATGGGCGACAAGACGTTCTCTGAAGCTCGCATGGAGGGTAACGGCTTTGGCTTGGGCGGCAGCGTGATCACCAATGTCGCCGATACAATGACCCCCGGTTCCGTCGGCACCTTTAGCTGGGGTGGTTTGGCGAGCACTTTCTTTTGGATCGATTACGAAGAAGAGCTGATCGCTATTCAAGCCACACAGATGATGCCAAGTGGGGCTTACCCTATGCGCCCGCAGTTCCAGCAAATGGTCTACGCAGCAATCGATTGGTAACGCCGCGAAGATTATCATATCTGAGTTATGTCCCCTTGTTATAATTCCAAATAGGCCCATGTCGCCAAGGAGAGGGTTGCTGCGCGTCATGAACCGCACAGCAAGGATGAAGCATGCAGGAGGTCATATTGAAGCCAGCCAACCCGTTTCACGAATTTGTCGAGGACCTGTTTGCTGAGATCGGAAAGATCCGGATCAGAAAGATGTTTGGCGGCGCAGGTGTCTATTCAGGCGAGGACATGTTCGCCCTGCTGGATGACAATGTCATCTATTTGAAAGTCGACGACGCCTTGCGCGATCAGTTGCAATCAGAAGGCTCAACCTCGTTCGAATGGACCAACCCAACCACCGGGCAGACTTTGACGATGAGTTACGTATCCTTGCCAGAAAATGCACTCGATAATCCCGCAAATGCTGTAGCTTGGGCGCGTAAAGCGCTGGCTGTCACCATCCAGACGCGGCGCGCAAAAGTTAAATCACCGCGTCGACATCCATTCTAATCGGGTCGGTTTCTGAAATCGGCAGGGCGTTTTTGAAGAAACGCCTTCACGCCTTCTGCGAAATCTGGTGAGCGACCAGCCATACGCTGGGCAAATCGTTCAGCCTGTAATTGGCCATCAAAATCATTGTCTTCCGCCGACCAGATCAAGTCTCTGATCAGGGCGAGGGCCTGGGTTGGACCGTCGGCCAGGCGTCGCGCATAATCTTTTGCTTGCGTCATCAATGCCGCATCGGCGACGACCTGGTTGATCAGGCCCCATTCCAGAGCTTTGTCGGCAGGTAGCTTCTCACCAAGCAGCGTCATTTCCATCGCGCGGGCGCGGCCCAGGGCCCGCGTCAACAGGTAAGTTGAACCGCCATCCGGGACTAAGCCAATCCGGCGGAATGCTTGCAGGAAGTAGCCGCTTTGGCCCGCGATAATGAAATCCCCCATCAGGGCGATTGAGCACCCCACGCCCGCTGCAGCGCCATTTACGGCCGTGATGATCGGATGCGGGTGCGTGCGCATCGCCTTGATCAGTGGGTTATAGTGCGAATCCAGCGCCTTACCGGCATCAGGCTTGCCTTGCGGCGTTTGACCCGGCTCCGCGCTCAAATTGGCACCCGAACAGAAGCCACGGCCATTGCCGGTGAGTATAGTGCAGCGCGCCTCGTCGCCGGCCATCTCAAAAGCAAGCAGCAATTCGGAAACCGTGTCTATTCCTGCAGCGTTCATTGTCGCTGGATCGTCAAATGCGATGATCGCGACATCATCATCAACCGCGTATTTGATCTTGGTAAAATCCATAGCTAGCTCCTTTTAGGGCAGTTTATATGTCCAAATCGGCAAGGAAACCATGACCCAAGGGTAAGCGAGATTGTTTGTATCTTGCGCCAGTTTCGCTAGTCTGACCTCAGATATTTGTCCTGGAGGATACTATGGCACTCGACAGCATCGACTCACATGGCTTGCAAGGCATTCTGTCCAAGCAAAAAGCTGCGCATATTCGCGATGGTATTCCGTCCGCCGAGAAGCGGATCGAATGGTTGGATAAGGCGATTGATCTTCTCGTGACGCATGCCGATGCCTTGAATGATGCGGTGTCTTCTGACTTCGGCCATCGCTCCAAGGATCTGACGGCTTTCACGGACATTGCCGCCGCAATAGGGCCACTGAAACACTCCAAGAAACATCTTCGCACCTGGATGCGGCCCGAGAAGCGCAAGCCGGAATTTCCGCTCAATCTGTTGGGGTCCAAGGCCCATGTTCAGTATCAGCCGAAAGGTGTGGTTGGCATTCTGAGCCCGTGGAATTTCCCTATTCAGCTGACCTTCGCACCCCTGGCAAATGTCTTTGCAGCCGGTAACCGCGCCATGATCAAACCCTCGGAATTTACCGAGGCGACATCAGCGCTGATGAAAGAGCTGTTTGCGAAATACTATACTGAAGAAGAGGCCGCGGTTGTGACCGGCGGGCCAGATATAGGTGCGGCTTTCTCTTCACTTGCATTTGATCACATGATTTTCACCGGCGCGACGTCGATTGGTCGCCATGTCATGCGCGCCGCCGCCGATAATCTCGTACCTGTCACGCTCGAATTGGGCGGCAAATCGCCGGTCATTCTTGGCGAGTCTGCGAACCTTGAAAAAGCGGCAACCCGGATCATGGCGGGTAAGACAATGAATGCCGGGCAAATCTGCCTGGCGCCAGATTATGCTTTCGTCCCGAAATCCAAAGCTCAGGATTTCGTCGGCGCGGCCCAATCGGCGGTTGCGAAAATGTACCCGAGCGGACTGAAGGACAATGATGACTACACGTCCATCGTCAACCAGCGCCATTATGAGCGCCTGAACAGCTATCTCGATGATGCCCGCGAGAAGGGGGCAGAAATCATCGAAATCAACCCCAATGACGACAATTTCAGCCAACAACCGCACCACAAGATGGCACCCCACATCATCCTCGACCCAACCGACGACATGAAGGTGATGCAGGACGAGATATTCGGCCCGATCCTGCCGGTGAAATCATACACTGATACCAAGGACGCTGTTGCCTATGTCAACGCCAATCCACGCCCGCTCGGCCTGTACTATTTTGGCGAGGATGCGTCAGAACGCGATTATGTGATCAACAATACCACCTCTGGCGGCGCGACCATCAATGATGTGATCTTCCACGTCGCGCAGGAAGACCTGCCCTTTGGCGGGGTCGGCCCGTCAGGTATGGGCTCATATCATGGCAGGGATGGGTTCTACGAGTTCAGTCACCGTAAAGCGGTCTACAAGCAAACGGGCAGCGAAATGCTCGCCATGCTGCGCCCACCCTATGGCGATGCCTTCCGCAAACAAATTGCCGGTCGGCTGAAAAAGTAAGCTTGCTGCAGGCCGACTGTGATCAATTCACAGTCGGTTCGACATCCACCGGCAAATGCTCGGCGATAAACGCGTCCATTTCTTGCAGCAATTGCAGGCGTGTTGTCGCGACTGAGAGCCAATGATCCTCGCCTCGCAGCTTAACGAATGTCACGTCCTTGCCTGCGCTATTCAGGGCGCGCTGCATTCGGCGGCTCTGGTCGATTGAGACGACAGTGTCATCGTCACCATGCAGTAATAGAATAGGCGCTTGAACATTTTCCGCGAAGTTCGCAGGCGAAATCGCGCGCAATTTTGCGCGCCGCGCGTCGCCATCCGCCATCAGGTTCTCCCAATAATCAATAACCCAATGATGGCGGCCGCTTTCACGTTTGGTGGTGCGCAGCATTAAATTCAAATCAGACACCGGCGCGATGGCAATGACGCATTTGTAAAGCTCAGGTGTAAATGTGGCCCCGGCGAGGGCCGCGTACCCGCCATAACTCGCGCCAACGATACAGACGCGGTCGGGATCAATCATGCCTGCGCCAGCAAGCGCTTCAATTCCATCGGTGATATCGTCCTGCATCTTGCCGCCCCATTCGCCGCGACCAGCATCTTTAAAGGTTTCGCCGAAACCGGTAGAACCGCGAAAGTTGGGCTGGAAAACGGCATAGCCTCGATTGGCAAAATACTGCGCCATCCAGTCAAAGTCGAAACTGTCATGTGCCGACGGGCCACCATGCGGCAAAGCAATCAACGGCAGGTTCGCTGCATCCTCCGCTTCGGTCCCGGGCGGAAGCGTTACAATCGCCGGAATGGTCAAGCCATCACGGGCCGGATACTCGATGCTCATCATCACACCCATTGCCGCAACCGGAATGTCTGGGCGCGTATTGGTAATCATGAGAAGGCCATCTGTTTCGGCATTATGGACCAGCCAAACATCACCAACGGCCGGTTCGAAGACATGATACAGGAGACGGCTTCGGTCATCCGACCATGAATCCAGATAAACAGTCGCATTCGGAAGTTGTTTGGTGACAGAATCGACACTTCGTTGAAGATCCACGTCGAGGAACTGGTATTCCGGTGAAATTCCGGAATATCGCACGCCAAGCAAAACGCGGTCGCTGGTAAAATAAAACCGACCGATCTCGCGATCTCGACCAGCGATGATCGGGCCAGATATCTCGCCATCAAAAGACATCTTCATGATCCGGTCATAGCCCGCTTCATCATTGGCTATCTGCAGAAAAACCAGACCGGTTTTGTCCGGTGTAAGACCGAATATTGTCAATGGGATGAGCGGGCTTTCTTTTTCATAAATGGTTGTCCAGCTGCCATCATAATACTGGATTTTGTACTTGTTCGTTCTGTTGTTGTAGCGTTCTCGGACAATTGCATTGCCCTCGCCATCAGCGAACCAATCAATCGTATCGGTGGTACCTCTCTTCAGAATTCGGCCTTTCCCATTGTCGAGATTTACACGCATCAAGTGCTTGGCCGGGTCTTCATACGGACTACCAATATAGGCCGGCATCAGCACCTCGTTTTGGCGTTTTCCACGCCCAATAATCCGCCCGAGGCCGGATTGAGCAGGAAATATATCTTTTGTCCCCTTCAATAGAAGCTGAATTTTATCATTGGCAAGATTAAACGAGAATGCAGCGTTATACTCGTACTCACCACGAAAACCTCTGGTCCTTGTGGTTTCTGACACATCCAGGATGACGTGGTCATTGTCGTAAAAACTGACTGATCTTGCCTTTATGTCACCCAGGCCAACTTGTTTAGAAATACCGGCCCCGATCTCAAAGACGATCATCCGGGGGCTGCCATTGACGTTGGCAATCGCTGCCACCTTGGTTCCATCCGGTGATATCTCTGCCGAGGAAACCAGCGGCAGATTGCCATATTCCTCTAGCGGTGGCTGTGGGTATTGCGCAAATGCTGGAAAGCATAAGGCGAGCATCAACACTAACAGACTAAATCCGCGTCCAGTCATCCTTATCCCCAATCCCTCAAACACAGTAAAAGACTAGCGTAGATGAGAGTGCGGACAAGTCGTAAAGGGCAGCCTATTTTAGGAAGCTGGGAACATCCTGTCCGAACCCGCGAATCTCTTCCGGCGCTGGATCGAGGATTGGATCATCATCCTTACGTTTATAGTCTTTGCGTGGACGTTCAGACCGAGGCTCACGTTCTTTCTTGGGGGCGGGCGTGCTCTGTGGGGAGGGTGCCGGTGCAGTGTCGCTGGTATCGGTTTCCGGTTTCGGCGCTGGAGGCTTATCGGGTCGCCCCCGTTCGCGGCGGCCGCCACGCTCACGCCCGCGTCCACGGTCCCCGCGACCGCCGCGTCGGCCTTCATCGGCGGGCAAGTTGCCGAGCTCATCGCTCAAACCATCCGGCATGAAGTCTGCGACATCCGTTTTGATCAGCATCAACACCCCGCGCCAGGCTTTTTCGTCGAGCGGCGCGATCAGTGTGTAACTCTCGCCCGTGCGCCCGGCGCGGCCGGTCCGGCCAATCCGGTGGATGTAATCTTCATCCTTTGGCGGGGGGCCAAAATTAAAAACATGACTGACATCAGGAATGTCCAGACCGCGTGCCGCAACATCGGAGGCGACGAGGATTTTCAACTGCCCATCGCGGAAACTGTTCAGTGTCTTTGTCCGTTCAGATTGCGGCAAGTCACCGTGGATTGGGGCCGCATCAAAGCCATGCTTGACGAGTGATTTTGCCACAACGTCCACTTCGCGCTTGCGATTGCAGAAGACAATCCCGCTCTCCAGATCAACCGCCTCAATGACCCGGCGCAGCGCCGTGCGACGTGCTTTTTCATCGCCGCGAGGGATTTTGACGACGTGCTGGGCAATGGTCTCAGCCGTTTTGGATTCGCGGGCAACTTCGATGCGCACAGGGTTGTTTTGGAATGTTCTCGCGAGCCGCTCGATTTCTTTGGCCATTGTCGCAGAGAAAAGCAGGGTCTGGCGGCGTTTTGGCAGAAGCTTGCAGATTTTCTCAATGTCAGGGATGAAACCCATGTCGAGCATCCGGTCCGCCTCGTCGATGACGAAAACTTCGAGGCCCGTCAGCAGAATTTTGCCGCGCTCGAATTGGTCAATCAAACGACCCGGCGTCGCGATCAAAACATCAACACCGCGCATCAGTTTTTGTTCTTGTTCCTTGAAACTCACGCCGCCGATGAGCAGCGCCATGGTAAATTTCAAATCCGAACCGTATTTGACGAAATTTTCCGACACTTGCGCCGCAAGCTCACGGGTCGGGCAGAGGATCAAACTACGTGGCATCCGGGCACGCGCCCGGCCTTTGGTCAGGCGATGGATCATCGGCAGCACGAACGCGGCGGTCTTACCCGTTCCCGTTTGTGCGATGCCGGTAACGTCACCGCCGGACATCACGATCGGAATGGCTTGCTCCTGGATCGGAGTGGGCTTTGTATAGCCAGCTGTTTCGAGCGCTGTTAGCAGGCGCGGGTCGAGGCCGAGGTCGGCAAATGTTGTGTCAGTCAAGTGTATCAGGTCCGGGCGTAAGAGAGTGTCGGCGGCCCCTCATGGGCCAGCAAGGCCGACAATATCCTGCGTCGGCTGTCCATATAGCGCCGCCATAATACAAAACAGCCCGCCAGACTAGGCGGGCTGTTCAGTTGGTCAGCTTGTGTGTTGTTTAGGCCGCGTCGGCGAGATTCTGGTTTGCAAAATCCCAGTTTACCAGACTGTCCAGAAACGCGGCCATATAGTTCGGGCGGCTGTTTTGGTAATCGAGATAGTATGCGTGTTCCCAGACATCCATGGTCAGCAGCGGTGTGACGCCAGCTTCGGTGATCGGGGTCTCGGCATTTGCTGTTTTGGCAATTGCGAGCTTACCGTCTTTCAGGACCAGCCAGGCCCAACCCGAGCCAAACTGACCGCCGCCAGCCGCTTTGAACTGCGATGCGAAATCATCGTATGAGCCAAAATCACGGTCAATCAGCTCGGCAATCTTGCCATGCGGTGTGCCGCCGCCGCCCGGTTTCATCGAATGCCAGTAGAACGTGTGGTTCCAAACCTGCGCAGCATTGTTGAACAGGCCCGCTTTGGCGCTGTCACCAGCTGCCGCCTTGATGATGGCTTCGAGCGAGGCGCCCGCCATATCGGTGCCCTCGATAAGCTTGTTGAGATTGCCGACATATGCGTTGTGGTGCTTGCCATGGTGGAAGTTTAGCGTTTCTTCCGAAATGTGAGGGGCAAGGCCGTCTCGGCCATATGGTAGTTCCGGAAGTTCAAAAGCCATGTCAGTCTCCTTGGACAAAATGTAAATTTACGAATTGATGCTTGGGCCACATATAAGTTCTATGAGTCACTCTGCCACTACTCTTTCAGATGCAACTTGGAAACAGTTGGATGCCCGGACACGTCAAGTTGACGAGGATCGCTGGCTCTCTAGTCGCTACGCAAACCTCACTGATCGCAGGGGGTTGATGACGCTATATCTGTTAAATCACGAATTAGCGCGGATCAGATCGGTTGTGACGGAACCGGGCTTGGGGGCGATTCGATTCCAGTGGTGGCGCGACGCCCTGGCGGAATTGCCAGATGGAAATCTCTATCGGCACGACGTCATTGGCGCGCTGGCCGAACAGGTGGAGGCCGGGCTGCTGAACGTGGAAGCGCTGCAAAAGCTGGTCGATGGCCACGAGGCAGCCTTTCACGCAAAGGATCGCAAGCTCGAGCCTGATCGACGGCTGACGGCAATGGCCGCCCAGACATTGGCCCCGATGCATGGTTGGGGCGCTTGCATCGAACTGGTGGCCCCGCACGTCGCCGCACTCAAGCGCGGTGAGAATGTCGGATACGGACCTGTTATCAGTCAGGCACCAGGCGGCATCAGACCCGCGATTGCGCATTTCCGGCTGAGGCGAATACTGGGAAAACCCGCAACCGGGGGAGGGGCAATCGCCCGAAGAATATGCGTAATGAGGGCCATCCTGACCGGCGTGGTTTGAGGTCAGTCTATTGCCAGTACCGCGACAAAAATGTTACCGCGACAAAAATGTGAACGCTGTTCACTTTTACAATTTGGCAGCTTATTCGCTAATAAGATATCCGCCACGGAGACAACCTTCATGACCATACGGCGATTTTCACTTGCAGGGTTTGCGATCACACTTTTCGCGGCCACACCCTTTATGACGGGCTCCGCTCTGGGCGAGACTCTTCAGGACGCGCTAAACGCGGCCTATCAGAACAATCCACAATTGGAGGTGCAGCGCCAAAGCGCGGCCATCGCTCAGGAGCAATTGTCCCAAGCCCGGTCACAACGCCGACCAACGGTTAATCTGTCTGGTAGTTACGGCTACGAATCGGTCGATTCGAATCGGCCTTTCTCGACTGCGTCAGGTTCGGTTGGAGATCGCGCCGTTTCCTCCGCTCAATTAGAGGCTGTGCTGCCTATTTATACGGGTGGCCGAATCAAGGCCGGAATACATCAGGCTGAAGCCGGTATTCTGACCGCGAATGCCCAATTGGACAGCGCCAGTCAGGATTTGATCCTGCAGGTCGTGACGGCTTATGTGGATGTTCGACGTGACCGTGATACGGTCTTGATCCGTCAAAACAGTGTCAGATTACTTGAAGAACAGGTCCGTGCAGCAAAAGATCGGTTCGATGTAGGTGAAGTCACACGAACCGATGTCGCCCAGTCAGAGGCCCGACTTGAAGGCTCGATTGCCGCCTTGGCGGGGGCCGAAGCTGGGCTGCAAAGCGCCCAGGCCAATTACGTCTTTCTGGTTGGCCTGGAGCCCGGTTTGCTGATCTCTCCACCGCCAGCACCTCTGCTGCCAGAAGATTTCGACTCAGCCCTGGCAATCGCGGTGACGTCTAACCCAGATATCAATGCGGCCCTGTTCAATGAGCGTGTCGCTGCGGCTGGCGTGAAATCCGCTTATAGCGCCCTGAAGCCAACGGTTTCAATTGTTGGTACCGCCGGTCGTCAGGAAACCTATGACAATAATTTTCGCGATACGAGTGTTGCAGCAACCGCGCGAGCGACCATACCTTTGTATCAAGGCGGACTTGTAACAAGCCAGGTGCGGGCCGCCAAACTTCGCCACGCGCAAGCGCGTCTGCAAACAATCGCCATACAGCGACAGGTCAGGGCGCAGGTTGCTCAGTCTTGGTTTTCAAACATCGCGGCGCAACGGTCTATTCAAGCTTCGCACCGCCAGGTTGAGGCCGCCGAAATCGCATATGAGGGCGCGCAGGAAGAGCTCGCTGTCGGGGTTCGAACAACCCTGGACGTGCTGGATCAGGAGCAACAACTTCTGGAAGCCAATTTGAACCTTATTCAATCGCAACGCGATGCCTATGTCGCGGCGCATCAGTTGCTTCGTTCAATGGGCGCGCTGGGCGCTAATGATATCGGCTTGCTACCGGCGAACTAAAGTATGAATTTCTGGTGGGAAACGAGTGGAGTGTAATTGGTTGTTAACCGACACCCAATAGCTCAGATTCAAGAGCACATTAAGTACGGGGAATTGGCAAATGGCAGAACAGGCCCAACAAGAACCAACGATGGAAGAGATTTTGTCGTCAATTCGCAAGATTATTGCAGATGATGATAGCAGCCCGCAGGCCGCTGTCTCAGCCGAAGTTGTCGACGTTCAAGACACTGGCGTTGAGGACTTTGATGATCTTGATATGGCTGTCGAGGACTTTGTTGAGGATCTGCCGCAAACTGAAGATGATGTCCTTGCCGCGATCAGCAATTCGTCAGATAGCGATGTATTCGATCCGATTTCAGACTTTGATGATCTGGTAGAAGAGCCGAAGATGGAAGACATCGAGGACCGTTTTGAACTGTCAGAAGACCTGGCAGAGTCGATTTCCATTACACAGCCAGAGCCATATATTGCAGAGAGTTTTGCGGCCGAACCTGAACTCGCGCCTGACCCAATTGAGGATATCCCAATGGCCATGCCAGATACAATAATTGACGCGAAGATCGCCGACGCCGCCGCTGGCTCGCTAGGCCGATTGCTGTCAAAAGTACAGTTTGGCGAAGACGCCGGGGGTAATAATACGATTGACGGATTGGTGCGTGAATTACTGCGGCCGATGCTCAAGGAATGGCTCGACGCCAACCTTCCCGGCATCGTCGAGAATGCGGTTGAGCAGGAAGTCGCGCGAATTGCACGCAAGGCCAGCTAGACCCGGCCTATTCCAGTGACTAAGAGAGCAAGGCGCGCCCGTTCGGTGCGTCTTTTCTTTTGCCGATAATCTGACCGGACCGCCCCATGATTGACCAGCGTTTTGATCCCAAAGCTCACGAGCAGCGCATTTATGAACGCTGGGAAGAAGCCGGGTGCTTCAAGCCATCTGGCGACACGAGTGCGCAGCCTTACGCAATCATGATCCCGCCGCCAAATGTCACCGGCAGCCTGCATATGGGCCACGCGCTGAACCATACGATCCAGGACATCCTGTGCCGGTTCGAACGAATGCGCGGCAAGAATGTGCTGTGGCAACCGGGCATGGACCATGCGGGTATCGCGACGCAGATGGTGGTTGAGCGCAAACTCGCCGCGACTGGCAATCAGAGCCGCCGTGAGCTTGGCCGTGAGGCGTTCATTGAGAAGGTCTGGGAGTGGAAAACCCAATCCGGTGGGCAGATCCTTGAGCAGGACAAGCGGCTTGGCTCAAGCATGGATTGGTCGCGGGAAAAATTCACGCTCGACCCGGACATGTCCGAGGCGGTGACCAAGGTGTTCGTCGAGCTGTACGAGCAGGGGCTGATCTACCGCGACAAGCGGCTGGTCAATTGGGACCCACATTTCGAGACCGCGATTTCGGACATTGAGGTCGAGCAGAAAGAAGTCGCCGGGCATTTCTGGCATTTGCGCTATCCTCTGGCGGGCGGCGTGACCTATGAGCACCCGGTTTTTGACGAGGATGGCGAACCGGCAGGCACCGAGACGCGCGACTATGTTGTGGTGGCGACGACGCGGCCAGAGACGATGCTGGGGGATACCGGTGTTGCTGTGCACCCGAGTGATGAGCGGTATGCCGGACTGGTTGGGAAATTTGTTGACCTGCCGATTGTTGGGCGGCGTATTCCGATTGTGGCGGACGAGTATGCTGATCCTGAAAAGGGCTCAGGCGCAGTGAAGATCACCCCGGCGCACGATTTCAACGATTTTGAGGTCGGCAAGCGGGCCGGGCTGGCCGTGCTGAATATTCTCACGGGCAAGGCGGCGATTGTTGGCGGCGGCGAGGCAGAAGCGGCGTGTATTCCGGCAGATTATGTCGGCTTGGACCGCTTCGAGGCACGTAAACAGGTTGTTTCGGCGTTTGAAGCGCTTGGTCTGTTACAAGAGATAGAAAAGAAGAAGATCGAACAGCCGTTTGGTGATCGCTCTGGCGTCGTAGTTGAGCCTTGGCTGACCGATCAATGGTATGTCGATGCCGAGAAACTGGCCGTGCCTGCGCTGGAGGCGGTGAAATCTGGCCGCACGCGCTTCGTGCCGGAAAATTGGGACAAGACTTATTATAACTGGATGGACAATATCCAGCCGTGGTGTGTGTCGCGGCAACTCTGGTGGGGGCACCGGATTCCGGTTTGGTATGGGCCAACTTTGGACAAAAATGGACTGCTTGAAAAAGACAAGCCGTATACTGTTATCGTAGCTTTCACAGAAGAAGAGGCGCTAGAAAAAGCAAAAATCCATTATCAAGACAATTGTCAGAAAGAAGTGGAAATTCAAATTGATTCTTCTAAGGATCGCAATTTTTATAAACACATAAGTCTGGACAAAGAGTTCAAGGCAAAAACTACTATAGGCTTTTCTAGAGACCCAGACGTCCTGGACACTTGGTTCTCGTCCGCGCTGTGGCCGTTCTCGACGCAGGGTTGGCCGAATGAAACGGACGCCTTGAAGCAATTCTATCCCGGCGCGGTTCTGGTGACGGCACCGGATATTATCTTCTTCTGGGTCGCCAGAATGATGATGATGGGACTGAACTTCATGGACGGGGAAGTGCCGTTCAAGGACGTTTATATCCATGCGATTGTTCGCGATGAGAGTGGCAAGAAGATGTCGAAATCGGAGGGCAATGTCATCGATCCGGTCGATCTGATCGACGGGATTGATGTTGATGCTTTGGTCGCGAAGCGCACGACAGGCCTGCGTCGCCCTGAAACCGCGCCGCAGGTTGAGAAAGATACCCGCAAACGCTTCCCGAACGGGTTTGAGTCGTTTGGCGCCGACGCGCTACGCTTCACGCTCGCCGCAATGGCGACCAAGGGGCGCGACATCAATCTCGCGGTTGATCGCGTCGCTGGATATCGCAATTTCGGCACGAAATTATGGAACGCGACCCGATTCGCACAAATGTCCGAGGCCGCGTTCGGAACCTCGGTAAACCCGGAAACACTGGGTGTCCCGCTGAATCGTTGGATTGTCGGTGAAGTGTACGCCTGCGCATCTGCTGTCAGCGAAGCGATCGAGGATTATCGCTTCAACGACGCCGCCAGTGCGATCTATCATTTTATCTGGGACGTGTTTTGTGACTGGTATCTGGAGCTGTCCAAGCCGATTTTGCAGGGCGAAGATGGCGCGGACAAGGATGAGACGCAAAAGGTGCTCGGCTGGACGCTGGATCAGATATTCAAAATCCTGCACCCCTTCTCGCCGTTCATCACTGAAACACTCTGGGAACAGACCCTTGAGGCCCGCCCATCTGGTTTCCTTATGCAGCAACGTTGGCCCGGTTTGGAGAACGGTTGGAGCGACAAAGCGGCGAAAGATGAAATTGACTGGGTTTTGCGAACAATTTCTTCAGTACGATCCGTACGCTCTGACGTGAACGTTCCGGCTGGGGCGAAAGTGCCTGCAATCATTGCAGGTGTGAGCGAGGTGGCACGCGCACGGATTGACACGCACCGCGATGTGATCATGCGCCTTGCGCGCCTGGACTCGCTAAAAATAGCCGATATCACCCCTGCAGGCGCCGTAAAATGCGTAGTTGATGAGGCGACGCTGGCACTGGAAATTGCCGATCTGATTGACCCAGAAGCTGAGATTGAACGCCTCGACAAACAGCTCGGAAAACTTAACGGCGAGATCACCGGATTGGAAAAACGACTGGGCAATGAAGCCTTCGTTGCCAAAGCGCCTGAAGACGTTGTTGCCGAGCAACGCGTGCGGCTTGCCGACCTGCTGGCAACGCGCGATAAACTGACGACAGCGCGAGATCAACTCGCGGCGCTATAGGAGAAAGATGATTGCAAAAGCTATTACTGAGTATGTTTTCAACTTACCCGGGATGTATTGCGGCATGATTGACCCGAATGGCTTTGAAACGGCGATATTTGAGGTAGAATAGCCCTTTTGGCGTGGTGACAGCGGCGCGCTGCACGGTTAGGTCTGACCGCGAAGAGGATATCACTTATGAGTAAGACATGGGACAAATCCCGCCTGCCGTCTCGGCATGTGACCGAAGGCCCGGCACGATCTCCACATCGCAGCTATTATTACGCGATGGGCTTGTCTACGGCTGACATCAAGAAGCCATTTGTCGGGGTCGCCTCGTGCTGGAATGAGGCCGCGCCGTGCAACACCGCACTGATGCGCCAGGCCCATGCCGTGTCTGAAGGTGTCAAAGCCGCCAATGGTACGCCGCGCGAGTTCTGCACGATCACGGTGACCGATGGCATCGCGATGGGACATGAGGGCATGCGTTCGTCTCTGGTTAGCCGCGACTGGATTGCCGACACGGTTGAACTGACGATACGCGGGCATTCCTATGATGCACTGGTCGGGGTGGCGGGCTGTGACAAGTCGCTGCCGGGGATGATGATGGCGATGCTGCGTCTGAACGTGCCGAGTGTGTTTCTCTATGGCGGATCGATCATGCCGGGCCGGTTCGAAGGCAAGGATGTCACCGTGCTGGACGTGTTCGAAGCGGTCGGTGCGAATGCGGCGGGTATGAACACGATGAGCGACGAGAAACTGGCCGCATTGGAAAAGCTCGCCTGTCCGGGCGAGGGCGCTTGCGGCGGGCAGTTTACGGCCAATACGATGGCGTGTGTGTCTGAAGCGATTGGGCTTGCTTTGCCGCTGTCATCAGCGCTGCCTGCGCCTTATCTCAACCGCGATGAATACGCCGTCGCGTCTGGCGAGGCGGTCATGCGCTTGATTGCAACGAACTTGCGACCGCGCGATATCTGTACACGCAAAGCATTTGAGAACGCAGCAATTGTGGTCGCCGCAACCGGCGGGTCGACGAATGCGGCCTTGCACCTGCCAGCGATGGCACATGAGTGCGGTGTCGCGTTCGACTTGAAGGATGTTGCCGAAGCGTTCGCCAAGACGCCGTATATTGCCGACCTGAAACCCGGCGGGAATTATGTCGCCAAGGACTTTGGCGAAGCGGGCGGTGTGCCAATGCTGATGAAAACGCTACTGGCCGAGGGCCTGATCCATGGTGACTGCATGACTGTGACCGGTAAGACGATTGCAGAAAATCTTGAGGATGTGGTGTTCGACCCCACTCAAAAAGTGATCTATCCTGCCAGTGCGCCGATCACCAAAACGGGCGGCGTTGTCGGTCTTTGGGGCTCGCTCGCGCCTGAAGGTGCAATTGTGAAAGTTGCGGGACTGGAAAAGCTGCAATTTACCGGCCCGGCCCGCGTATTCGATGGCGAGGAAGCGTGTTTCGCGGCGGTTGAAAACCGTGACTATAAAGAAGGCGATGTCCTGGTGATCCGGTATGAAGGCCCAAAGGGCGGCCCTGGCATGCGCGAAATGCTCTCAACCACGGCGGCGATTTACGGGCAGAGCATGGGCGACCGCGTAGCCTTGATTACGGATGGACGGTTCTCTGGTGCCACCCGTGGCTTCTGTGTTGGTCATGTCGGACCCGAAGCACAGGAAGGCGGCCCGATTGGCCTGATCGAGACGGGCGACATCATCTCGATCGATGCGGAAAAAGGCACGATCGACATCCGCTTGACCCCAGCTGAAATGCAGGCGAGACGGCAAAAATGGAGCCCACGTGTGACTGCTTATGGGTCCGGTGTGCTGGCCAAGTTCGCAAAACTCGTCGGACCGGCGCATAAGGGCGCAGTGACGCATGAAGGCTATGATGGGGAACGCCACATCTATGCAGATATTTGATCGCGATGAATGGCCCCACAGGACAGATCTTCAATCATGAAGATAGAAAGGCGCGGTTGTGGCGGTCTTGTTCAGACAACTTTCAGGATTGCTGTGAGATAAATCCAATATGATCAAACATCTATCCAAGATTGCAACGGCCGGGTTGATCGGCATGTCGATGGTTCCAGTGGCCAGTGCTTTGTCGGCGACGCAAGCCAGAGAGTGCAGGGCAATGAATGCCAGTATCCAGGTTCGCCAGACCGAGGCCCGCCAATCTGCTGATCTTCGAGATACGCTGCTGATCGGTGTAGAGGACGCCGGCGATGCTTGGGAAGCTGCCGAAGCGGTCCGTCTCTTCAGTCCGACGCATGCAGCTGACGCCGATACCAAGCGAGCCACCTATGACGCCCTGAAGCAAGATTTGATGCGCCTCGAAATGGCACTTCAATCGTCTGTTTCGATGATCAATAGTGATGTCGCGGCCTATAATGGTCGCTGTGGAATGACCCGCGCTAGTCGCTAAACGTCGCAATCACCGGAACATGATCTGACGGTTTTTCCAATTCCCGGGCCTTGCGATAGATTTCAACTTTTTCAAGTCGATCTGCCGCTTGCGGACTAAGCAGGTGATGGTCAATCCGAATGCCCTGGTCTTTCGGAAACGCGCCGCCTTGATAATCCCAGAATGTATATTGATGGGCGCGGTTATCGCTGGCTTCAAACGCCTCGGTCAGGCCAAGCGTCTTGAGGCGCTGAAACGCCGCGCGGCAGGCGGGCAGGGTGAGCGCGTCGCCTTCCCAAACCGTGGGTTCCCAGCAATCCTCGCCTCTGGGAATGACATTATAATCTCCGCACAGCGTAAAGGCCTCCTCGTCCTGTAGCAGAGCCTGCGTGTGCGCGTGCAGCTGCGCCATCCAACCGATCTTGTAATCAAATTTCGGACCCGGGGCAGGGTTACCATTTGGCAGGTATAGGCCGCCGACACGAATGGGACTGTCTGAGAGGACCAGCGCCTCGATATAGCGCGCTTGTGCGTCGCTCTCATCACCGGGCAGGCCTTTGCGGATATCCTCAAGCGGGTGTCGAGACAGTAGCGCAACACCATTATAGCTTTTCTGGCCATGGACTGCGCAATTATAGCCCAATTCCTCAATTTCGAGATACGGAAACGCGTCCGTTTCGCATTTGATTTCCTGCAAGCAGATTACATCGCAATCAATCGCGCCGAGCACGTCAATTACCGTTGCCAAACGGGCTTTGATCGAATTCACATTCCAGGTCGCAATACGCATGGCGCCTTTTAACTTGCTTGGCTGAAAGCGCTAGTGATTTTGAAAGCACTTGACATGAAACCATAAGGTTTCCCATAAGGGGAACTGAAAGGTTTCATATCATGCAAAGCGAAACTGTCTTCCGCGCCATAGGTGATCCGACCCGGCGCCAGATCATCGGTATGCTGACGACATCCGACTTGAGCGTGAATGAAATTGCCGCGCATTTTGAAATGACCAGACCCGCCGTCGCCAAACATCTTGGCGTGCTTAGAAAAGGCGGGTTGATCACTGTAACTGCACGCGGGCGGGAGCGTATTCACACGCTGCATCCTGAGGCGCTCAAACCGATCGCCGATTGGCTTGGTCTCTTCAGTCAATTCTGGGACGATAAATTAGAAGACTTGAAACTGGCAGTGGAGGCTGACGATGAGTGACGGCGTAATCATCAAGACGATTTACCTGAAAGCGACACCTGAAAAGGTCTGGAAGTTCTTGACCGAACGGGAGAAAATGGCCCGCTGGTTTCACGAGACCAACCGTGACCTGATCAAAACAGGTCCGTTTGAATACTATCGCCACGATACTGACGCCAAAGATCGCAAATTGATGTGGGGCGATGTGCTGGAAGTCGATCCGCCGACCAAACTGGTCCACACGTTCACGCATCAATGGCTCGAAGGGGTGATCACGACCGTGACCTGGGAGCTTCTGAGCATAGAAGATGGCACCC
Organism: Henriciella sp.; assembly: GCA_021776655.1. GTDB lineage: Bacteria > Pseudomonadota > Alphaproteobacteria > Caulobacterales > Hyphomonadaceae > Henriciella. Next base: position 60,739 of record JAJFFK010000042.1, read on the forward strand.
AACTCACCCTGACGCATGAAGGTATCGAAACCTACGAAGAGCTAAGCGGACATGACAAAGGCTGGGATCAGCATCTGACCCGAATACGTAACGTCATCAACTGATCGGCTGTGGCAGAAACCGAAACCGTCTTTGAGTCCCATAAGCCCAGATGCGGCTATCCTCTAGCGTGCCAAGTCCGATATTGTGGATCGCTCGAAACCGCCGATCTGGGCCGCGTTTGGTACTGATAATGCCAATATGGGGGAGCGAACCACCAACCCGGCAGGTCAGAAGATCGCCAGGCATCCAACGATGGTCATCAATTTCATGTCCGTGACGGGTCAGCCATTTTTCAATATTCGGGACGCGCCGATGATCAATATTGCGATCAGTCCGGCGTAGCCCCCATAGTTGCGGGTAAGCTGAAAAGCTCGCGACCATATCGTCGTGAATAGCCGCCTGGAAATCAAATCCAAAAGCTACGCGATAAGCCCGGATGATGACATCGATACAGACACCGCGATCAGCGGCAACGTCGCCATTGGGATAATTCAGAGCGACATAAGACGGGTCGTACAGCGTGGTGACGCCGACTTGTTCACGCGCGGCACTGATCAATTTGTAGGAACGGACAATTTGCTCGGAAACCGGCGAATGCACAAGAGGCAGGCCAACCAGTCCAATAAGAGTGTTCCTGCGCGTCAAATCCATGACTTGAAGTTTGCGCGGTTAAGTGGCCGCAATTGGGCCGTTTTGTGCCGATTAGAAGCCGCGCAACTCTGCGAACTCAGCTAAATCAGCGCGCTCAGTATACAGCGAGTTGACCACCGCATCCTTGTCAGGATAGCCGACCGACATACCACAATAGACCATCTCATGCTCATTCAGGCCAAAATGCGCCTTCAAGGATGGCCGCAAAACGCCCCAGCATTCCTGCATACACGTCCCCCAGCCGCGTTCTTCGGCGAGCAAAGCGAGGGTTTGCATGAACATGCCCGTATGCGCCCATTGGCCGTGTCCGACACGCTCGTCCAGAATAAAGAATACGGCCAAGGGCGCGTCAAAGAACCGGAAATTGCGCGAGAACCACATTAGCCGACTGGCCTTGTCCTCGCGTGGAATGCCGAGCTTGGCGTACATCCCCTCACCAACCGCAAAACGGTGGGCTTTCTGCGCATCGGTAATATGTTTGGGATAAATCGGACGATCCGTTGGTTCCCCGCGTGGGTTTTCAGACAGTTTCGCAGCTGCCAGATCAATCACCGCCTGCTTGGCATCCCCGGCGAGCGCGATCACGCGCCAAGGCTGCAGGTTCCCGCCAGATGGCGCGCGTTGGGCCGCATTCAGCCAGTCACGCACGTCGCTTTCTGCAAGCGCCTTATCAAGATAGGCTCTCGTTGAACTCCGTTGCTTTACAGCCTGCGACACATCCATGGCGATCTTCCTCGTTTAAGAGAGACTTAAACGACAATTACGCATCCAAACAAAGGGGTCTCGCTGGGTGAGCTATGTTTTCACCCCTGATTGAATAAGGCCATCGCCGCAGCTGTCATACTTTCGACCCCGGTCGCGATTGTCGGCTCATAGTCTGGCGCAAAGAATGGCGAGTGGAGTGAGGGTAAAGAGACTTCACCGTCCTGGGCGCTCTGCCACAAGTCCGGTGAAATAGCGCCAAGCCAGAAAATCAGACCCGGAATATCCTCATCAGTGCGGCCATACTGACTGAAATCTTCGCCGCCCATGACCGGAGATGCAACAATCACATTCTCCGCCCCGATAACCTCACCGATAGCGGCAGCAGCTGTCGCCGACAGGGCAGGGTCATTATAGGTAGAGGGCGTAAAGTCCTCATCGATTGTCACAATTGGCTCTGGTGCGCCATAAGCCAGCGCTTGTGCCTTGGCGATCCGCGTGATGCCGTCCAGCAACAGGGCGCGCGTCGCATCATCATAAGAGCGTACCGTCAGCAGCAATTTTGCTTCACCCGGAATGATGTTGTGCTTGGCACCCGCTTGAAACGATCCAACTGTTACAACCGCAGGGGTTTGCGGGTTCACATTGCGCGACACCAGGCTTTGGACTGCCATGACGATGGCGGAAGCAACCAGAACCGGGTCCTTGGTCGTATGCGGATAAGCGCCATGCCCGCCGACGCCTTTGACGGTGATGTCGACACTATCCACATTGGCCAGGGCAAAGCCCGATGAATAGGCGACCCGGCCAACCGGCAGGCTGGCGGAGACATGCAGACCCAAATTGTAATCCGGGACCGGGAAATGCGAAAACAACCCGTCGGAGATCATCGCTTTCGCGCCGAGGCCAAGTTCCTCGGCCGGTTGCGCGATCATGATCAGCGTGCCGGACCATGCGGCCTTATTGGCAACCAATTCACGCGCTGTACCAACCCAGGACGTCATGTGAATATCATGGCCGCAGGCATGCATCACGCCATTGCTGACCCCGGTCCAGGTCTCGTCAACCACTTCGGATCTGTAACTCAACCCAGTCAACTCAGCCACCGGCAAGGCATCCATATCGGTGCGAATCAGAACCGTCGGGCCGTCGCCATTCTCGAAAACGCCAACAACGCCATAGCCACCGACCCCATCGCGAACCACGCCTTGATCACGGGTCGCTTTAGCTTCGATCCAGGTGTCCCCAAATCCAGTGGTGACTGCGAAACCCAAGTTCTCCAACTCTGTCGCCAGGATTGCTGAACTGCGCGCTTCCTTGAATGAGAGTTCAGGATGTGTGTGCAAATAGGTATAAAGGTCGGTCAGGTTGGTCCCTGCTGTTGGCATGTCGGCCGTAAGTTCCGTCTGCGCGGTCGCACAGGCGCTGAGGGTTGCAGCAATTGCTGCGGCGGCAAAAAGGGTTGTGATGCGTGTCATGGGTCTGCTCCGTTTCGGGATAACCTTAGCCCAAGACAGAAAGCCTTCGCTAGTGCCGTTGGCAAATTCGTGATCAATGCTATGCCTAGGACAGACACATTCACGGGGGACTGATATGAACGACCAACCGACATCTGCGGCAGCGACGCCTGAGGCTCCAACCCCGACCCCGGTTTCTGCAAGTCTTCCAGAACACACGCACAATGTCCTGAAAATCTATACCCATTCGCCGATCCTGTATTGGTGGCCGATCTGGCTCCTCGGGTTTTTGTTCTTTATCCTGTCAGGCTCTGGTCTCGCTGATTCAGATGCCCCGGCGCGGGTGCAGGGTCTGACCTTCGTCTTCACGCTCCTATTTGTCATTTTCTCGACCACAGTTCGATTGCGCGGTGCCAATTCAGTCATCTTTGGATTGATCCTGGCGATTGGCGGCATCCTGCTCGCGATGGGCAATATGTTTGAGCCTGTCGCCAAACTGCTCGGTCAAATGGACATCACCATGAGCCCGACATTCTACCTGTTCATGGGATTGGCCCTGTTTCTGATGTGGGCCTTGATGATTTTCGCCTTCGACAAGGTCAAGTATTACGAGATTGCGCCGGGACAGGTCCGTCAACGGATGTTCTGGGGCGGCGGTGACCGTGCTGAGAGCGGGTCTAATGCCAGATGCCAGTATCGCGCCGATGATTTTCTGCGCCACCGAATGCTCGGATTTGTGGTCACCGGCGACATTGAAATCACTCTGGCCAGCGGTGAGGTATGGTATTTGCACAATGTCCTGTTTGCCAAGCGCAAGGCGAGCCAGATCAATGACCTGATCGTGACAAGGCCGATTGATTAGGCCGCGAGCGACGGGTGGATGGCAGGCCGGTAGCCATGTGTCAGCGCCGCGCAGGTTGCGGTTGGTGTGAGCCGGACGGCGTAATCTGGCATATCCGTCGGCGCGCCATAACCTGAAAATTGCCAGAGATGGGCAAAGCCTTGCCATTTCAGATAGGCCGCCGCGCCTGTCGTAAACATCGCGCCATCGGGCAGCGTAGAGGTTTCAACGGGTTGGCGCGCGGCTTTGAGGTTGAGGACAGCCTGTATCTCGCCCGCAATCGCGTCACTGATTTCGCTGGCGCGGGGCCTGGGTCCAAACGTGCCAGAGCGAACCAAAGCGGCGCGAAAGCGTTTTGCAGCGGCGTTTCGGCAAAGGTAGCAAGGGCGATGCCCCGCCGCCAGCGATGTCGCTTCATCCAGAAAGAACAGCTCGGTATACAGGCGCGGCTGCATCATCTCGCGGTGCCAGTCCTTGTGTTGCAGCTCGCAAGTGATCCATTGACGGGTTTTCCAATGGGTGGATTTGAGGGTCTGGCCCTTGGTATGAAAACAACCGCCGCGATTGCCCATCAACGTGCCGCGATCTGGCACAGCGTGGATCAAGGCAAAAGGATCAACGCGGTTTTGCAGAGGCATGGCTCATTCCCCGCCAAATTTTTCGGTCCATTCCACCACTATGTCGTCTTCGATCTTCTGGAACAAGACCGGCGGCGCGGTGATTGGCATTCCGTGCGGCATGGCGTCGAGGAGGCCGGTATCGTCTGCGTTGGGCCATTTGCGGTTGCCGTCCGGAATGCCGAGCGTATCGAGAATGGTCTTGGCCGTGGCCGGGATCAGCGGCTGCGCGATGATGGCGAAAATGGCAACCAAGTTGAGCCCAGTGCGCACGCCGATGGCGGCGGCGTCGACGTCATGCTTGTATTTGACCCACGGTTCGGCCTTGGTCAGGTATTCATTGCCAGCCGCCCACAAGGCGCGGGTTTCAGCCGCCGCTTTGCGGAACTCCATCTGCTCGTAATGATCAGTGATCCTGGCGAGACCGGATTTCAGCTCGGTCGCCATCCAGACCTCGGCCTCGCCGGGCGTGCCGGTGGCGGGCAGGGCGCCGCCGAATTTTGCGACGGTGTATTTGGTGATCCGGTTGACGAAATTACCGAGGACATTAGCGAGATCGGAATTGACCGAGGCTTGAAAGCCTTCCCATGTAAACGCTGCGTCAGAGCCTTCGGGCGCATTGGCCATCAGATACCAGCGCCAATAATCGGCGGGCAGCAGGTCGAGCGCCTGATCCATGAACACGCCGCGTTTCTGGCTGGTCGAGAATTTGCCACCATACCAGGTCACCCAATTGAAGGCTTTCAGACGGTCGACGGTCTTCCATGGCTCTTTTGAGCCAAAGATCGTCACCGGGAAGCTGACCGTGTGGAAGGCGACATTATCCTTGCCCATGAACTGCACGTATTCGACATCATCAGCGCCCTGATCAGTGCGCCACCAGCTTTGCCAATTGGTGTCGTTCGCGTCAGCCCATTCCTGCGTCGCGGCGATATATTCAATCGGCGCATCGAACCAGACATAGAAGACTTTATCCTCGAAGCCGGGCCGTACAGTCCCGTCCGTTTTGGCGACGGGAACACCCCAGTTCAGATCGCGGGTGATGGCGCGGTCACGCAGGCCCTCGTCGAGCCATTTGATCGCGATAGAGCTGGCCAGCGTCGGCCATGTTGTCGCTTTTTCCACCCAATTACGGATCGTATCCTGCATCTGGCTTTGCAGCAAGAACAGGTGGGCGGTGTCGCGGATTTCAATATTCTTGCTGCCTGAAACCGAGGAATACGGGTCTTTGAGGTCTATCGGATCGAGCAAACGCCCGCAATTGTCGCATTGATCGCCGCGCGCCTGTTCATAGTCGCAATGCGGACAGGTGCCCTCAACATAGCGATCGGGCAGGAAGCGGCCATCATCGACCGAATAGACTTGCTGCGAGATGCGTTCCTCGATCAGACCATTGGCTTCGAGCGTCTCGGCGAAATGCTGGGTCAGGACGTGGTTTTGGGAGCGACTGGAGCGGCCAAACCAGTCATAGGACAGATTGAAACCCTCGCCGGCGGCGCGCTGAATCTCATATTGCTCATTGCAATATTGCTGAACCGGGATCTGCATCGCCTGGGCAGCGAGTTCGGCTGGCGTGCCGTGTTCATCGGTGGCGCAGATATACAGAACCTCATGCCCGCGCAGGCGCTGGAACCGCGCATACACGTCGGCTGGTAACATCGATCCGGCAAGATTCCCGAGATGTTTGATGCCATTAATATAGGGCAGGGCCGACGTGATAAGGATGCGGCGTTTACTCAAGGTTTACCTTCTCCAACAAAACTTGCCCTTGCGTAAGTGTGATTCGGCCTTTGGGCTGGCCTCGTCTTAGCGCGACATGGCATAATTGAAACATCCTTAGGAGGAAACAATGCCGAAACTTGCAGGAGTGAATGTGTTGGGAGTCGTTTTAGCGGCACTCGCAATGTGGATTATCGGATACGTCTGGTATGGATTGGTGTTTGGCGACGCTTGGTTAGCAACTAGTGGCTATACCGCCGAAATGTTCGAAGGGCAAAGCCCGCTATGGATGGGCGCAGGCCTCTTGCTGTCTGTGGTTCTGTCATTCGGTCTGGGCTGGCACATGAATCAGAAGAACATTTCTGTGCTGAAAACCGCCGCCCTGTTCGGACTTTGGCTTTCATTGCTGATCGGTGTTCCGCTCATGGCGTACGGATATGTCTATTCGCCAGGCCACTCGCTTGAATTGTTCATGATCAACGCGTCACACACAGTCGTCACATTTGTGGTCGCCTGTTCGGTACTGTCGCTGTTTGACTGAACCCTTTAAATTCAATCTCAAAAGCCCCGGATCGTTGATCGCGATCCGGGGCTTTTTTTGCGCATGGTGGGAGGATCAGCGCAGGGGAGGGGAGAAAGCTGGAGTTGATGCAGGCTCAGCCGATATCCGGCCGGTAAGCGGCAAGCGTGACTTCGATGCGGCGCGATGTCGGCTGATAGGCCGAACTGGAACCTGTGTTGGGGCTTATACTGGTCGATAGATCGGTGCGAACAAGCCCCTGATCGACGAGTGCGGCCTGGACGTTTTCGATTCGCCCGGTCGCCAGCGATATTACTTCAGTGTTCGTACGTCCATCACGCGCGAATGATACGATACTAATGCTCGCCAGCGCGCAACCATTGAGCGAAGTGCTAGCGGACTCAATCGTACGTCGCGCGCTGTCGCTCAGCAAGGTCTGACCATTCTGAAAGTAGACTTGCACGGTCATCGGGTTGCAAATGGGGTCCTGAGACTGCGTGTAAACAGCTGTCGGCGGGGCACTGTAACCGTCTGCAAATGCAGGGGAAATGCCTAGGGATAGTCCGATAGTTGCGAGGATTGTTTTATACATGATCAGCTCCGTCTTGCGTGTCACCAAGTGAGCGGATCGACAAGGCGAGATCATGCCCCAAACGAGATCAAATGTGGCAACTGCGTGATCTTGTCATGACACCTTGCACTTTGCCCAAACCCACGATAGATCAGCGCCAAGTGCCCCTATAGCTCAGCTGGTAGAGCAATTGATTTGTAATCAATAGGTCCCGTGTTCGAGTCATGGTGGGGGCACCATTAGCCTTAATTTTGGAAACGCCGACACGGCAAGATCGGATCATGTGTCCAATTCCTCTGGCGACATGCAACCTGCAGCCACAAGGATATCGAGTGCCCTGTCCAGACCTGGCCGATAACGCTTCCAGCGCGCCAAAGCACTGCTGTACAATGGCTGGCGGACCTGCGCCGAGCTGGCCGTCGCAACCGGCGCCTTGTTTTCATGAAAAGACAAACAGGCCGGGTCCCAATCAAGGTTACAGAACGTGGTTAGTCGACGGGCTTCCCCCTCAAGATCACCAACAATGTTCTCGTAGGAGACTTCTGTGAAGCGATCCGCCGGCAGACCTTCGCGAAACTGCTCGATCAAAGCCTCAAACATCACGTAATACGCGGCGGTATCAGCCAGATCGAACGCGTAATTGTAGTACGAAAACCCGGTCGCAAACAGCTGGCGGTAATTACTCAGAACGCTATCTGCAGGATGGCGTCGCAAACAAATGATCCGGGCGCGTGGTAAGGCTTTATGGATCAGGGCCGCACTGAAAAAATTCAACGGCATCTTGTCAATGAAGTGACGGCTCTTGGGCACGATCCGGCGGGCGGACGCGATATAGCGGCGGCCAATATCGGCCAGGTCGACAGATCGCGCCGCCGCCATCGTTTCCGCATCAAGCACGTATCGCGATTTGGTCCCGGTCGCGCGCTTCAGAGCAAGGGCGAAATCAGTCAATTCGCCAGCTGACTGCACTTGCGGGTGGCTTGAAAGGATCCGGTCGATCAATGTCGTTCCGGTGCGTGGAAGCCCGACGACAAAGATTGGCGATGGATCCTCATGACCCGGACCGCCAGCGACAGAAAGACTGTGCTCCGACGCCTCGAACAGGGGTCTATCCTGACTTGGTCGGTAGGCAATTTGGGCCTTCTTTTTCGCTTTTGCTTTGGTGAGCCAGGCGATTGCTGCACTGGCACCACCAATATCTTCATAAGCCTTGGCCAGGGCGTGCCCAATGAAAAGGCGATCCTCAGCATCACTCAGCGTTTCAAACAGCGTCTCTAGCTTGGTAATCTCATTTCGCTCAGCCGTTTGCTTGGTGATTTGAAAGAGGGATGACCAAGCTTTGACATGTCCAGGCGTCAAGCTGAGTGTTTTGCGATAGGCCGTTTCCGCGGCGTGAAAGTCCCCCTGAAACTGCTCTGCGACACCCAAATTATACCAGTATTCAGACTTTTCAGGTACCAAACCTGTCGCGGTGCGGTAGAAGTCTGTTGCCCGTTTGTGCAGTCCGGCACGGCTGAAAACAACCCCAATCGTGTCCAAGGTCTGCGCATCAAGCTCCGCACATGCCGCACCAGACTCGGCGGCTGCAAGCGCTAATTCACGCTGGTTTAAGGCGATAAGGCTACGGCCTTTCCAGGCGTGATACCGGCCGACATTATCTACCAGGGCAATTGCCCGATCATACAGTTCCACGGCCTTGGCATGATTGTCATGCTCCGCTGTCAGCACGCCGAGAAAATAGAAAGCATCAGGTGTTTCAGGCGCCAATTTCAAGGCTTCGATACAGGCCTGATGTGCGGCCTTATAGGCGTGCTGGGCAAGCGCTTTTTCTGCTTGCGCAAGAAGGGACGAAACGGTTTGAGGAGAGAACATGCTTACAAGCAGAGCCACACGCGACAGAAATGATCAAGAGTGCGGCTATTTTGCATCATTCCCGGCAAAAATCACCGGAAACCCGCAGCATATGCAACATTTTATTTGCATCTCCCGAATCTTTTGCGACGATTGCGACTGATACTTCAGTCAGACAGCCGCTATGGTAGATCCTGTGTATCCATTTAACCGGAGAACAATCCCTTGAAAACCGTTTTTTTGAAAACATCTAGCACCATGGCGTTGGTTGCTGCAGGACTGACTGCTGCATTACCCGCGATGGCTCAGGACGCGACTGATGCAGAGGCGCGCCAAGACACAATTATCGTTACTGCGACCCGCCGCGCTGAAAGCATTCAGGATATTCCGCTGAATATCGCAGCTGTTGGCGGCGCACAGATTGAAGAGCAGGGTTTTTCCGATATTGCCGAAGTGCTTGCCTTTGTTCCTGGCATCAATGTTGTTGACCAAGGCGGCCGAAACGGCAACGTCCTCATCGTTCGCGGACTGAACGCTGATCCACTTGGGCAGGGAGAAGGCAATGACGTTGGCGGTACGGTGGCAACCTATCTGGGCGAAGTCCCGTTATTTCTTGACCTTCGACTGAATGATATGCAGCGCGTAGAAGTTCTGCTTGGACCACAAGGCACACTTTACGGCTCAGGCACTCTGGGCGGTGCCATTCGGTATATTCCAAACAAACCGAATTTTGACGGGCCAACGCTCGAAGCCCGCGCGGATGTATATTTCCGGGAAGAAAGTAGCGGCATCAGCGAAGATGTTGGCCTGACGTTCAACTTTCCAGTGACCGACACGTTTGCTCTTCGTGGCTCTGTAGATTTCCTTGATGACAGAGGCTTTATTGATTATCCATACGTCGTTCAGAATATTGGCGTTTCGAATCCTGATCCGGCCGCCGGAAATGAAGCGGCAAACTTCAACCCCGTCAAAGACGCTAATGGTCAGGAAGTCCTGTCTGGGCGTATTGCTGCCCGGTGGCAGCCAATTGATGCGCTTGATGCAACGCTGACCTATTACTTCCAGAACGAAGATAATGAGGGCCGGACAACATCTGGCCATCGCGGTGTTCTGGCGACTGGCAAGTTCGAGTCTCCAAGCCGTGTGCTTGAACCGAATGAAGAAAAGAGCGAACTTCTTGCTTTGGAAGTTGTCGCTGATCTTGGCTTTGCTGAACTGACTTCGGCTACCGGTATTGGCGAGTACGAAGAGAATGGTCAGCGCGACCAGACCGATCTCCTGATTGGTCTTGAATATTCCTACGAAACATTCCCAACCTTCACCGGCTTCACCTTTGAAGATGAGAGAGAAACCTTCTTCAATCAGGAATTGCGGCTCGTATCGACTGGTGATCACCGTTACAACTGGATTATCGGGGCTTTTTACAACAAGAACAAATCTCAAGCCATTTCATCTGAATTCACACCAGGATTTGGAGCCTTTTCGGGCCTGCGAACAGATTTGAATGATCTGGAGTTTTTCTCAGTCGGGCGTGAGGAACTCGAAGAACAGGCAATTTTCGGTGAGGTTGGATTTGATATTACTGACAAATGGCAAGTGACGGGTGGTGGCCGTCTGTATGAGTATACGTTCAAAACGGCTGATTCAGTCCCCGGCCAAAGCACGGTATTTTTCCCGTTATTTCCGACACCACCGAATATTCCGTTCCCGCTTAGTGAGGTTAATGATCAGCTGACATTGGCTGTTAATCAGAAATTTGATGACTTCCTGTTCAAGGTCAACACGTCATACACGTTTGACAATGGCAACCTCGTCTACGGAACAATTAGCGAGGGCTTCCGGATTGGTGCATCGAATGGTTTGACGGCATGTCCGGATATTTTCGTACCTGGCCCTCAGGGGCAATGCGGCTTGGTCCCGGGACAGCAGTTTGGCCCGAACCCCGGTGATGTTTCTCAAGTTAACGAGCGCGATTTCTTCCCGGACACGGTGACCAATTATGAGCTGGGTGTAAAAACCACATCGCTTGATGGAAATTTGATCCTGAATGGCGCAGTCTTCTATGTCGATTGGGCCGATCCACAAGTGTCATCCGCTTCGGTTAACGCGTCCATTCCGATTACCATCAACGCGGAAGGCGCAGAATCGATCGGCGTCGAACTTAATGGCAGCTGGCAGCTGACAGATCAGTTCAACATGCGGGGCAGCTTTAGCTATACCGACACACAACTGACCGCAGATGTACCGTCATTGATCAGAACGATTGTGCCAGGAGGCGGGTTTACGACAGCATTCGAAGACGGCCTTGATGGCGATCGCTTGCCGGGATCACCGACAACTCAGTTCTCTGTGTTCGGTAATTATGATGTTCCTCTGAGCAATGGCAATGCGTTGCACTTCAATGCCGGCTATTCATGGCAAGGCAATGTGCTGACACGCACAGGCGCGCGCGGCAGTAGCCACACATTGGGCAGCTTTGGTGTCGCCAATGCCTCAATCGTCTATGAAACCGATGCTTGGACGCTTACCGCTTATGCAAACAATCTCTTCGATGAGTTTGCTGAAACTGGTGCGCAAAGTACGGAACTTTCAAATCAGACAGTCCTGGGGGCGACAGTACGTAGCTTCCAAGTCAATGTTCTGACACCGCGTACGATCGGCGTACGGGCCACAGTTCGCTTCGGCAACTAGGTTTTATCGACGAGACCAAAATGAAAAGCGCCCGCATTGCCGGGCGCTTTTTTTTTGGGAGGAATTTGCGCAGCAAGGCATTTCGGCGCGCCCGCTCGCCCCCTCTATCCCCCACGAACTCGCCGCGTAGCCCAGTGCGTACGGGCGTTCGCAAAAAACTTATCCGCCCCCTTGCGAACCTGGCATAGACTGGTTTCACCTCATTCCATGCAGGGCGGCCGCGGACCGACCGAGGCGGAGTGGGGTCGTCGTCATGGGTCAAGTCCCTTACGGCGATTGCTCGGTTGACGAGTGAGCGGTGTTCCGGAGACGCCCGGCGGGATAACGACCCGGCGGCGCGTGAACGGCGGGTCCAAGCAGGAACCAGCGCTACGCCCTCGAGAGGGGGAACAGCGGTCTGGCTTCTAAGGGTGTATAAGACCTGCACCCGAACAATCACCGCGGGCGCGCTCTGGTAGAGCGCATAAAAGCCGACCCGTAAGGGCGGCAGTCACATCGCGTTCCACCTGAGCGCGCCCGGCCCTGCATTTGGTAGGGCTTCGTGGGTTAAACAATCAATCCGGGGGATTGATTGTACCAAAGAAGGCCGCAGCAGCGGCAGGCATAACGTGACGCGGAAACGTGGTCCGGGGTTTGGTGTGGGTCATTTTGCGGCGCGCTTGAGTTTTGTCTCGCGCTCTCAGGTTTTGCGAAGCGCTAAGCCCTGCGGGCACGCTTCGCGAAGCAGGTCACCCGCTCCGGCTTCGCCTGCGCGATGGACCAGGCTCAGGGCTGTTTCTCTCCCTCTCTAGCTTTGTCATCCCGGACGCGTAGCGATCCGGGACCCAGTGCCAAGCGTCCCTGGGTCCCGGATATTTGCTGACGCAAATTCCGGGATGACAATTTGATATGGGGGAGCACAGCCCTGAGCCCGGTTCATCGGAGGAGCGTAGCGACGATCGGGAACCCGCTTCGCCCCGCGTGACGCGCAGCGTCTTAGCGCGGGGCAAAAACACTTGCTTACCACGAAGACCGGACCAGCAGCGAGAGATCCCGGGTCAAGTCTGGTACAATCGGGGTGAGGGGAAGCACAGCCCTGAGCAGGGTTCGTGCCCACTGCCTCAGGGTGAGTTATTAGTTTCTCAACCTTAATCGAACTCCTATCGTACGCGGTCGATCAATAATGTTTTGCCGCGCTGTATCAATCAGCGGAGCGTCATTTCCGTAGGAAATAGTCGACTTGTCGGTCAGGTTCTTTGCGATCAAAGACAGGTCCCAGTAACCATCCGGAACACCAAATACCAGTGCAAGATTAATCTTGGCAAAGGCCTCCTGGACAATTAGCGGATCCAGGTCAGCTTGCCTAAATTGTTTGGATTGATAGCTGACATCGAATAACGAGTTCAACTCATAGCCACCAGGTAGTTTTAGGACGTGATCCAATGACAAGCTTCCAGACCATTTTGGAGAATGCTCCGATGTTCTCCCGGTCAGGTCATTGATCCCAGCTGTCCCGCAGTTTTGAAGGGTCGCTAGGGGGTTGGCTGTATCCGTGCGAAACAGGAGAAGTTGGTCAACAGTACATCCGGCGTTTGGAAAGTCAGTGAACGTAAAGTCAAGATAGGCTAGAGAGGCTGCGATTGTTAGATTGTCGGTCGCCGCCCATCGGCCGTCGAGTTCAATACCTTTAGCTTCGGCTGCTGCAGCATTCTGTACGATGAATGATGTTGAGCCCGTGAAAAGTGCGGTCTGAAGGTCATCAAACTCAGTGAAGAAAGCTGCGGCATTCAGTTCGGCCGCACCGTTCAAGAGTGTGGACTTAGCGCCAATTTCAAAGCCAAGAACCTCTTCCTCCTCGTATTCGGCCTCATCAGGATCAGCGCCCAAAGCAAAGCTATTGTAGCCGCCCGCTTTGAAACCGGTTGACGCTTTGGCGTACAGCATCAAATCGTCACTCGCATCATAGGCGAGGTTGGCTGACCAAGTGAAACTGTCTTCGGACCGCGCAAGATCGGTGGTATGTGGTGTGCCTTCCGCCAGAGCAGTAAAGGGGTCCGGCGCACCAAACGAACCATAAGTTGCCGCATCCGCAAACGCATCATTGCGTGTGCGCGTACCGAAATTGGTTGGGAACGCAGACTGCACAGCGGTTTTCTCTTCGGTGGCAAAACGTGCACCGACCGTCAGCCGGAGCGCATCTGACATGTTCCAGGTTGTTTGGCCAAAAACGGCGAACAATTCATCGTCCTGATCAAGGAAATGCAGGCGCGAAAAGTTCGCAAATGCCAAAGGTGTTCCGTCAAAGGCTGTTACGAGCCCATCCAGGATGCAAGCGCGGGTTGTGGCCGGGTCCGCACCCGCCGCAATCGCACCAAGACAACCTGCATTCAGTAACGTATCAATGGCTATTTCATTGCCCGTTGCGCGAACGTTGAAATCCGCACGCCCATCAGCAAAAAGCGAATTGTTCAGGTAAAATCCACCAACAATGTACTCGATTGTTCGACCACGCTCCGATGCGTACCGAAGCTCAAAAGTTGTTTGTTCAAAGTCTTCAGTGTCGTCAAATCGGACAACGTCAACAAAATTGAAATCGGCATCCAGCTCACGCACAAAGTCATAAGCGGAATAGGCGGCAATGGCAGTCAAAGTGCCGTTGTTGAAATCATGTTCTGCTGTCAGGCTAATTTCGGCATTATCTCCGAAAAAATTCCCACTCGAGCCAATATCCAGCACAGGATTGATCGAGCCAATATTGGTTATGTCGGTTCGACCACTTTCAACTCCGAATGCCGCAAGCGGTCCAGCCGTCTGGATCCCGAACGGTTGGCCAAACTGATCCCAGTCACCGTACTCACCACGAAGAGTGATTAGCGTCTTTGCGCTTGCATCCCATTCGAGGATCCCACGAACGGCATATTCTTCCATCTGAGGCGTGCTCTCATCATAGAATATATTGTCCAAATGCCCATCAATAAGGTCGCGGTATTTGCCCGCTATACGGCCTCGGACCGTCTCCGACAAAGGTCCTGAAATGTATCCGTCAAATTCCAACTCATCCACACCGTCAAACGTATAGGTTGAGCTTATTTGACTCTCCAGCGCATCTGTCGGTTTGGCTGAAATGATATTTACGGCCCCGCCAATCGTGTTCTTGCCGAACAAGGTTCCTTGCGGCCCGCGCAGGACTTCAACTCGCCCGACGTCCAGGAAAGCATATCGAGATTGAACCCCGCGCCCGCGATATACCCCGTCGACAAAAGTAGCGACCGATTGTTCCAAGCCGGCATTATTTCCAGACTGCAGACCACGAATGTTGATCTTATCGCCAATCGGATCTTCATTTATCGCAAAGTTCGGGATTAAATTCGCGAGTCCCGCGAGCTCTTGAATGCTCTTATTTTCAATAGCGGTGCCTGTCGTGGCAACAACCGATACGGGAACGTCTTGAAGGGTTTCTTCGATTTTCTGTGAAGTAACGATCACCGTCTGCAATTTTCGAACCCCTTGATCTTCCTGACCATGGACCGAGAGTGCCGTCGCCGAGACCGCAAATGTTAGAAGCGCGAAAATGCTAGTTGATCTTTTTTGCCACTTCATGAGGGCCTCCCAAGTTTCGGAAAAGTTTCCGTGTTTTATGTGTCGATGGCCAAGATCGAAGACCAATCCACCGCAATCACTAGGGTTATGGGTTGCATGGTATAATGTAAAATTCTAATACCGGATATAAATATAACTTATTGGAATATGTTGGCATGCACCATTTCAGAGATATCAAGTCCGTCGAAGTTGTCGCAACCTATGGAAGTATCAATCGTGCGGCAGGTGTACTCGGCTTGTCCCAGCCTGCGCTAACCAAGAGAATTCAGGCTTTGGAAGAACAACTCGGGCTGACACTGTTCCAACGCCTACCAAGAGGCGTCGCTTTGACACCGGGGGGGGAAGTTTTCTTGTCTGAAGGCCGAAAGTTGCTTGTGCACGCGGATGACTTTCAAGCACGACTGACCCAACACAGTCTGGGCGATGCAGGGCAAGTACGAGTTGGCGTGAAGCCAGGCTTGAACGACGTTTTCCTTCAAAGAACGCTCGCACGATTCTCAAGAGAATTTCCCAATGCACATATTGATATTGTGACCGGAGCGACCCCTCAACTGGCCGATTGCGTTCTATCTGGGAGAATTGATTTTGCCTTTGGTGCCGAAGGCTATCTCATTAGTCGCGGTGAGGACTCAACTTGCTCTGACGGGTTGGAATTTGAGCCAATGTTTCAATTCCCATTCATGATTGTTGTCAGAGCGGAGCACCCTGTTTTGAGGGCTGCAGACCCTCATATTGAGATCGCAAAATACCCTATCATTTGTCCAACTCCTCCCGACCAAATTGTCGAGAATTTGCACAATGTGGCGATGGAAAATGGCCAAATCTTCAATGGACCGCACATTCAGATGGATGATTATACCGTTTTACTCGACCTCGTCGCTCAGAGCAATTCATGGACAGCGATCTTCGCGGCAAACAGAGCAGACTTAACAAAAGATGGCCGGTTCGAATTTTTGATCAACCCCGACCTGTTACCAGCTATGACGGTGGGCCTCATCACCAGGTCCTCCTGGATACCAACTCCAAGTGCAAAAAACTTTATAGATGCGGCTTCGACAGTGGGAGAAGCTTGGCACCTAGAAGGTGTCACAGCCGGATAAGTCCCGGAAACTTTGGTACTATTTCAGATCGTTGAAATACCTCGAAATGCGCAGACTGCGTGGCGGAGGGACGGGGATTCGAACCCCGGGAACGCTTGCACGCTCGCTAGTTTTCAAGACTAGTGCATTCAACCACTCTGCCATCCCTCCGCAGGGACGTGATCGTTTCTTACAGACTGCGCAAGATTGCAAGCCCTGCCATGAAATTGCCTGACAGAGATGTCATTCATGGTTAATTACGGGTTCACGTGGGCTGGTAAACTATCGGTCTGCATTCACCATAAATGCAGCATGTCATGGTAAACGGCTGGAGATGAGAGAGCCGAATGCTCTTGAGTTTCTTGCCAAATGCAAGGGACGAAACCGCAGAATGAGGTCGAAGATGATTGCCTGTATCCACCGCGCCCAAGTGCTTGCCCTTTTGGGGATGAGTGTTCCAATACTGCTGGTCGGGACAGCGCAGGCTGACCGCCGCAATCCGGCACCTGTCAGTTACGGCGAGACCGCCAAGTCGACAATTGATACCGCCCCCGCGACCGCTCAAGAGAGCTCAGACACGCAGCGCATTGAATTTCACTATCCCAATAGCGCAGATTATGTTGCCCCGGCCCCCCGCGACTATGCCGCTTCGAATGTGTCATCATTTAGTGACCTTGCCGGCGCGAGTTCGCAGAACCAGCCAAAGCAGATGGTTATGCCAGCCACGCCGCGCCAGGCGCAACCCATTCGCATTTCGGCCACCCAGCCAGCGGTTGCAAAGCCTGTCGGAAAGCCGCTGACCCTGTCGCGTGTGCAGGCGAATCAGGATGCCAGTCTGTCCGAAGAAGCGGGCCGTGCTGGCGTCTACACTGAGGGTTTTGATGGCCAGCCAACGGCGAATGGCGAAGTCTACGACCGTACTGCGATGACAGCGGCGCACCCGACGCTGCCTCTGCCTAGTCTTGTGCAGGTTATCAATCGTCAGAATGGCCGCGAGATTGTCGTGCGCGTCAATGACCGTGGACCGTTTGCCGGAGATCGCATTGTTGACCTGTCAGAACGCGCCGCCAACTCGCTTGGCTTTAGAGAAGGCCAGACCGCTAATGTGCAGCTGCGCTATCTCGGGCCTGCACCTGTGCGGGTCCGCTATATGGGCGCAGCAGAAACCCAGAGCGTTCCAGTCTCAGTTGCATCTGCGACCGTTGAAGTTGAAAGCACACCGCCATTGCGGGCGCCGCCGCAGCGTTTAGCGGCCATTTCTCCTGAACCAAATCTGGGCGTTCCGGATCCGATCACCACGTTCGCGCCGGCGCCTGTGCAGGCTGCTATTGGGAATGTCTACATCCAAGCTGGCTCGTTTGCAGACATCGGAAATGCCCAGCGATTGACCAGCGCTCTGGGTCGAAACTTGTCAGTTGAGATACACGAAGCGCGTGTGAATAGTGCTGACTATTTTCGCGTCATGATCGGGCCTTTCCCAACGCGCGAGCAAGCTGAAGTCTATCGCGCCCACCTTGCACAATCGGGAATTACCCAAGGATTTCTTGTCGAACGCTAGATTGCAGCGTAACAAAGATTGACCTTTGCCCCAAACCGGCCCCTTTTCCGTTGCAGGAAGAGAGGCCGGTTTCACTTGCGGCAAAGGATATATCGATGATTTGGTTAAAATCCCTTTTGGTTGGCGCGCTAGCTATGATCTTACCTGTTTTTAGCCAGGCTCAGGTCATAAACAGCGAAGCCGAATATGCGGTCATATTGGACTATGCATCCGGTGAGGTTCTGTTCTCCAAAAATGGTGATCAGTTGATGATCCCAGCCTCGATGACCAAGATCATGACGGCGCATTTGGTGTTTGAGCGTTTGGCAAACGGCGAGATTGCGCTGGACGATACATTTACGGTCAGTGAGAATGCCTGGCGCAATGGCGGCTGGGCCACGGGCGGCTCGACGATGGGCTTGAATATCGGTGAAACACCCACGATTGAGGATTTACTGCGCGGGGTCATCGTGCTGTCGGGCAATGATGCATGTATCGTTCTGGCAGAAGGGCTAGCAGGTTCAGAGGCGGCTTTTGCCGACGAAATGACAGAACTGGCCCAAAGCATGGGTCTGACCAGCGCAACCTTCAAAAATGCCAGCGGACTTGATGCAGAAAACCATCGCATATCCGCCATAGATCTGGCACGTCTCGCGCACGCGGAAATTCGCAAATATCCCGAATATTACCGCTATTATTCAGAACGGGAAATGACCTGGAATGGTATTCGCCAAACCAATCGTAACCCTCTTTTAGGGCGAATGGATGGCGTAGATGGGTTGAAGACCGGACATTTGAGCGTCTCAGGATACGGTCTTACCGCAACAGCTGAACGCGATGGCGAACGCCGGATCATTGTCATCAATGGGCTACCCTCAAGTCAGGCCCGTGCCTTGGAAGCAGAGCGCTTGATGCGTCTGGCTTTCACGGCATTCGAAACCAGAACAACCAAGACAGACGGAAAACGACTTGCGGAACTGGATGTGTGGATGGGCGAAGCTCGTACGGTTGGCGTCGCATTGACAGACCCATTGACGATAACGGCGCATAAGCGTGCCTTCGCAAAAGGCCAATCGGAGATCCTCTACGCCCAACTTCTACAAGCGCCGATTGCGGCAGGTGATCAGATTGCGCAACTCGTCGTGACACTGGATGGTAAAGACCCCGTCATTGCGCCTTTGGTCGCCACGGAAGATGTCGCGCGCCTGGGCTTTCTTGGACGGGCGATCGAGGGGCTTAGTCGAAAGCTTGATGCAGATGACAGCCCGCAATGATGCGGGGGCGATTCATTACATTAGAGGGCGGTGAGGGAACAGGGAAGTCAACGCTAATATCGGCGCTGTCACAAGCGCTTGGCAAGCGCGGCATAGAGTGTGTGGAAAGCCGCGAACCCGGCGGTACTGAGTTGGCCGAGAAGGTCCGTGACCTAGCACTGTTTCCACCCGATGGGCATGCATGGACACCATTAGCGCAAGCTTTGCTGATGAACGCCTCTCGGGAAGATCATCTGAGTAAACTGATCCGGCCAGCCCTGAATGATGGCATCTGGGTGCTGTGCGACAGGTTTGCCGATTCCACCCGGGCCTACCAAAGTATTGATGGCGTTTCAGCTGAGGTGTTGATGCGTTTTGAAGATGCGATTGTTGGTGAAACCAGACCAGATGTGACGTTTATTCTGGACGCTTCACCAGATGATCTGCTCGAACGTCGGCAAGACCGGGGAGCTGCCGACATGTTCGAAGCCAAGGATATGGTCTTCCATGAAAAAGTCCGGCAGGCCTTTCTCGACATAGCAAAAAGCGAGCCACAAAGATGCGTCGTGCTGAACGCGCTGGAGACCCCGCAAAATATCTTAGCTGCAGCCCTTTCGACGCTTGAGAACAGGTTCGAAATATCATGACTGCAGCGCTGCCATTGATCGGTCATGATGACCAAACAAGAACATTTCTCACCGCGAGAGAGTCTGGGCGCTTGCATCATGGCTGGATACTTCAGGGGCCGTCCGGGATTGGCAAGTCGCGGTTTGCCAAACGCACCGCAGCAATGATCCTGGGTGCCGCTGGTCCTGATGCCAGTAGTGATGACCCGATCATGCAAAAGGTTCTGTCCGGCAGCCATCCTGATCTCAAATGGATCGCCAGAGAAAACAATGAAAAGGGACAATTACGTCAAGATATTACGGTCGGGCAAATCCGCGATTTGAACAAGTTTTTTTCTTTACGACCAGCTATGGCTGGATGGCGGGTGGGTGTGATTGATGCCCTCGACGAAGCCAATCTATCCGGTTTGAACGCGCTTCTTAAAACGCTCGAAGAGCCCCCCAAAAATGCCCTTCTATTGCTGATCTCGCACGGGACCAGGACCGTTCTTCCAACCATCAGATCCCGATGCCATGTCTTGCGCTTCAACCGCCTGTCAGATAGCGACACCAAACGTGTTCTGGAAGGTGAAGGGGATGCTTTTACAGCGTCATTAGCGCATGGTCGGCCTGGATATGCGTTATCACTGGCAGGTGGGCGTGCGCCTAGTGCGGTTCAGGCCTTAAAAACGCTGTTGAAATCTATCGACAGGCCTAATTCTGCTATCGTTGCTCAAGCCATTCAAGCGGGCGCAGCTGACGAAAAATCACTCAACGCTTTCACGGATACGATTTTGGCCTGGACCGCTAAACAGGCTCAAGAAAACCCTCAATTAGGGAAAACATGGCTGGCTTTGCATGCGGTACGCGCAACAGCGATAGAGCTGAACCTGACCCCGTTGCAAACCACCGCCAAACTGATTTCTGTCTTGCAGGATGGGCTCAAGTCAGTAGCAGTTCCTGCATAATGTTTGATACTCATGTTAATTTGCACGCCGAAGCGTACGAAGCGGATTTGCCTGATGTGCTGGCGCGGGCGCGGACGGCAGGTGTCACTCGCATGTTGGCGATTTGCGAGCGATTGGATAGCTTTCCACGCGTGAAAGCCATTGCTGACTCGCAGGCAGATATATGGTGCAGCGTAGGGACGCACCCGCATCACTCAAAGGATTTTCTCGATACGACGGCGGCGGAATTGATCCAGCTTGCCGACGATCCAAAAGTGGTCGCCATCGGTGAAACAGGATTGGATCTCCATTATGGCTACAGTCCGATAGAGGTGCAGACGAAGAGTTTCAGAACCCACATTCACGCCGCTCAAAAGTCCCACTTGCCAGTGATCGTACACACGCGTGAAGCTGACGAGCTGACGGCACAAATTCTCGCGGAGGAGACCGCTTGCAGTCCGTTCCCTATCCTTTTGCACTGCTATACAGGTGGGCATGACCTCGCCTCGCGAGGGTTGGAGCTAGGGGCCTATGTATCCGTATCCGGGATTTTGTCGTTCAAGAGTGCTCGGGATGTTCGCGATGTCATCAAGACTATTCCATTGGACCGGATCATCCTTGAAACCGACTGCCCATATCTGACGCCAATGCCTTATCGCGGACGGCGTAATGAGCCTGCGTATCTTCCTCATGTCGCGGATGCATTGGCGCAAATGCATGACACCACGGGTGAAGAGATTGGCGCAATTTGCGAAGCGAATGCTCTGAGATTATTCAAGAAGATACCTGCGCGATGACCCGGATGATGCGTTTCATTTTGCTCGGCACGGGATCGTCTGGCGGTGTTCCCAGGGTCGGCAATGATTGGGGCGCATGTGATCCGGCCGAGCCAAAAAACCGCCGCCTGCGATGCTCAGCACTGGTGGATATCTTTGACAGCACCCGGCCAGATGAGGTTACGCGGGTTTTGATCGATACGTCACCTGACCTGCGGGAGCAATTGCTAGCCAACAAGGTCGCTCATCTTGATGCAATCCTGTTTACCCACGATCACGCGGATCAGACTCACGGGATCGATGATGTTCGGGCGCTTGCGATCCGGCAACGTCGGCAAATCCCGGCTTATCTCGATGCCTCAACCAAGCAAACATTATTGCCGAAATTCCGGTACTGTTTTGAGGGGCAGGGTGGCTATCCTCCAATACTGGATATGCAGCCAGAATTAGTCGCTTACAAATCGATTGAATTAAGCGGCACAGGTGGCGCAGTGTCAGTCCTGCCGGTTGAACAGGAACATGGCCGCATCAGATCATTGGGCTTTAAAATTGGTCCACTTGCCTATTGCAATGATTTGAACGACCTGCCTGAAGCGACATTGGAGCGACTGGAAGGATTGGATATTCTGATCATCGATGCGCTCCGCTACACACCGCACCCAACGCATGCCCATTTGGAGCAGACTTTAGGCTGGATCAAGCAGCTTCAGCCGAAACGCGCTGTGCTGACGAATTTGCATATTGATTTCGACTATCAAACACTGAGTAGTGAGCTGCCGGAAGGTGTGGAAGTCGGCTTTGATAATTGGTCAGTTGACCTCCCGGTTTGAGCTCATTCCTGCTGCAAGCGAGCGCGGTATCGGGTTGTTTTAACCGCGATATCCCATTCACGTAACAAATCCTGCCGAGCATGCGTTTGCATATTTGGCGTAAACCCAGTGCGTGTCCCGGTGAGCTTCTCGAGCGCTGTTTCGTCCGCCCAAATACCGGACTGAATTCCGGCGAGACAAGCCACACCAAGCGCGGTTGTTTCGACATTCTGTGGGCGTTCAAGCGGCACATTCGCAACATCCGAAATGAACTGCATCAGCCAGTTGTTCTGGGACATACCTCCATCCACGCGAA
Source organism: Henriciella sp. (assembly GCA_021776655.1). Classification (GTDB taxonomy): domain Bacteria; phylum Pseudomonadota; class Alphaproteobacteria; order Caulobacterales; family Hyphomonadaceae; genus Henriciella. Next base: position 83,302 of record JAJFFK010000042.1, read on the forward strand.
CAACGCCGATATCCACACCATCCGCGGCAAACGCCTCAAACAAATCATGCGTTTGATAGGCGACAGCTTCTAGCGCGGCCCGGACGATCTCTGCGCGACCCGACTGGCGGGTCAATCCATAGATTGCGCCGCGTGCTTCGCTATCCCAGTGCGGCGCGCCAAGGCCAGTAAAAGCCGGGACCATGTAGACCCCATTATTCGATCCAAGCCCGCTGGCGGTGACTTCGCTCGCCGGACTGTCATCTATAAACTTGACTTCATCTCGCAACCATTGCGCGACCGCCCCAGCGATAAAGATTGACCCTTCGAGCGCGAAACTGGGGTCGCTACCAAGCCGACACGCGCGGGTCGTGAGTAAACGATGTTTGGATGACACGGCCTGATGACCTGTATTCATCAGAACGAAACAACCCGTCCCAAATGTGGCCTTGGCCATTCCGGCTTTCGTGCAGGCTTGACCAAAAGCTGCAGATTGCTGATCGCCCGCGACACCACAAATAGCGATAGGGTGTCCAAATATTGCGGCATCAGTTGTGCCAAAATCAGCGGCGCTCTGCTGAACTTCCGGCAGGAGCGACATTGGCACATCAAACAATTCGAGCAGGTCTGTATCCCACTCACCCGTATGGATGTTGTACAGGCTTGTGCGTGAGGCATTGGTCTCATCAGTGACATGGGTTTTGCCGCCTGTCAGCTTCCAGATCAGAAACGTGTCAACGGTACCGAAAGCCAGCTCGCCTTGATTGGCGCGGTCACGGGCGCCTTCGGTATTGTCGAGAAGCCAAGCAATTTTTGACGCGGAAAAGTAGGGATCAAGCAGCAATCCAGTTCGCTGAGTCACCAGCCCCTCTTTCCCGGCCGCCACCAATTCCTTGCACATGGCTGCCGTTCGCCTGTCCTGCCAGACTAACGCTCGCGCAATCGGCTCGCCTGTCTGGCGATCCCAAATAATCACAGTCTCTCGTTGATTGGTGATACCAATGGCCGCGACAGTGCCAATGCTGCTGGCTTGTTGCAACGCTTCGCGGGCTGTGAAGAGAATCGTCTCCCAGATATCGCTCGGATCATGCTCAACCCAGCCATCGGCTGGATAGTGCTGAGCAAACTCTTTTTGGGCCTGCGCAACTATCAAACCATTGGCATCAAATATCATTGTCCGACTGGACGTTGTGCCTTGGTCGAGCGCCATTATCAAAGGAGAGGATGGCATGGTTTACTCCGTAACTAAATTGGGACGCTCATATATCGCCGGTCAATTCCGCGACTTTCTTTCCGACCTGGCCGTAATCAACCTTGCCCGTTCCGAGGACGGGGATTTCATCGACATGAAAAACCTTGCGAGGAACTGACAGCTCCGAAACGCCATGCGATTGAGCCCAGGCAAGGAGTTCGGCGTGGTTGGCCTGGTCAGAGGTTGAGATCAAGACAATTTGCTCGCCTTTACGGGGGTCGGGAATAGTGGCCGCAGCGTGCATATCATCGGGCCAGATTGCACTTGCACAATTCTCAACGACAGCAAGAGAAACCATCTCTCCGCCAATCTTTGCGAACCGTTTGACCCGGCCCATAATACGGATGCAATCATCTTCGTCGATAACCACGATATCACCCGTGTCGTGCCAGCCATCAATCGGCGGCTCAATGACACCTGGCGCACTGGTGCGCATGTAACCGAGCATGATGTTCGGCCCGCGTATGCGAAGCTTCCCACCCTCAGCGATCCCCTCGACGGGAATCAATTCACATTCCATATCCGACATCAATCGCCCGACAGTGCCCGGTTTATTCAACTCCAGGCTATTTGCTGCTGCAACGGGCGCGGCTTCGGTGGCACCATAGCCCTCCAATATTTCGATATCAAACTTGCGTCGAACAAGTTGCCTTGTCTCATCGCGCACACGCTCAGCCCCGCACACAGCCAAGCGCAGCGACTTGAGGTCATTCTCTCCTGCGATACGGGTGTATTGACTGATGAACGTATCAGTCGCCAGCAAGATTGTGGCCTCCGTGTCTGCTATACGATTGGCAATTTCCCGAGGTTGCAGTGGGGTCGGATGAAAGATCGCTTTAACCCCGGAAACCAAGGGCAAAAAAGCGCCGACCGTGAGGCCAAAGCAGTGAAACATTGGCAGCGGGTTGAAGACGCTGTCATGCTCCGTAGACAAGCCTATCAGTGAACGAACCTGCTCAACATTTGCGATGATGTTGTGATGCGAAAGCACGACGCCTTTGGGTTCGCCTTCGGTTCCCGATGTGAACAGAATGACGCCGGGTTTACTGTGATGCTGGCGACGGTGGAACAAAGACGGCAGCATCGGTCCAAGCGCGCCGGCGAACTTGTCAATGAGGCCCAATTGTTCGCGCACGTCTTCGAGATAAATTACCTCAGCGACCTTCTCTAGTTCTGCTATCAGAGGGCCCAGACCGGCCAGTTCAACAAATTTATGCGCGGTGATGATTTTGCTCATGTTGGCGGCTTTGAGGGCCGCCCTGAGATTGGCAAAACCACCGGTAAAATTCAACATAGCCGGTAGCCGCCCCGCAGCCAGAACCGCGCACACTCCAATCGTCGCACCGGCACCGGTTGGCAGCATGATTCCAACTGTTTCCTTCTTGCCGATTTTCTTGCCGAGAGCTGAACCAAGGGCAAAGGCGCCGCGAATAATGGTTTTGTAGGTAAGCTCCGTCCCGTCACCATCGATAATTGCGACTTTATTGGCTCCAAAACTCCGCGAAGCTGCCAGTATTGCTGAGAATATGTCTATTTGGCTGCGCGAAGCCTTCCACGGAAGGGGGGCAGGGATGGTATGCTCACTCATCAGTTTCACGTCCGCTTTGCATTTGATTTTATACCAGACTGGCATACTCATGTTCACTCGCAAACAATTTTTGTATGTCAGACAAGGTTTAGCAGGTCAGCCATGTCATTGCGGCGCTTGATGCGCGAGGCTATCCGGGCCATTTACAGCGTATGGCGACGATTATTGATAACCAGCCGAAACACCGGCATCCAGAAAAACGCAATCGGCCGGATACGCCGATATTGCGTAAACCCAGTTGGATTCGTGTGAAAGCTCCGGTGAGCAAAGGCTATGCCGAAACCCGCGCAATTGTGAAAGACAAAGGTCTTCTTACTGTGTGTGAGGAAGCGGGTTGTCCAAATATCGGCGAATGCTGGGACAAGAAGCATGCAACGATGATGATCATGGGCGACACGTGCACGCGGGCCTGTTCATTCTGCAATGTCATAACGGGGAAGCCATCTGCGTTGGACGCCGATGAACCGCGACGTGTAGGCCTTGCCGTGGCTGAAATGGGTTTGGCCCATGTGGTCATAACATCGGTCGACAGAGATGATCTGGAAGATGGCGGGGCGATGCATTTTGTCCACACGATCAAGGCCATCAGAGCGGCCTCTCCGGAAACGACAATCGAAATTTTGACACCGGACTTCTTACGCAAGGACGGTTGGGAAAATCAAGTCATCGACGCGAAACCTGATGTTTTCAACCACAATCTTGAAACTGTCCCGCGCCTGTACTTGTCTATTCGGCCCGGTGCGCGGTATTATCATTCACTGCGCTTGCTGGAAAAAGTGAAAGACCGTGATCCAGCGCAGTTCACCAAATCTGGTCTGATGGTTGGGCTTGGTGAAACCAAAGAAGAGGTCATGCAGGTAATGGATGACATGCGAATCGCGGGCATCGACTTCCTCACCATCGGTCAGTATCTGCAGCCGACACGCAAACATGCTGTGATAGACCGTTACGTAACGCCGGAAGAATTCAACGCCTATGAAGAGATCGCACGCTCCAAAGGCTTCCTGATGGTCGCTGCGTCACCGTTAACACGCTCAAGTTACCATGCTGGCGAGGACTTCGCACGATTACGACTGGCCCGAGATGCGATATTGGCGGCAAATTGCCCAGACTAAGCGAACAGATACTGATCCCTTACAGCCCCGATGACCTATATAGTTTGGTCAAGGACATCCGGCGCTATCCAGAATTCATTAAATGGATTCAGAGTATACAAGTATCCAACGAGGCCACGACGGGGCAAACGTATAATTGCATCGGTGAGGTTAGTGTTCGATTCAAAGGCTTCGAAGAGCGATTCACGACACGGGTAAAGGCTGATCCGGTCAAGCGGTCTATCGATGTCTGGCACGTGCGCGGCCCATTTCGACATTTACGCAATCGCTGGCAACTTGACCCTCAAGGTAATAAGGGCACACGGGTGCATTTCTTTGTGGACTATGAATTCAATAGCCCAGTTCTTGGCCTGCTCGCCCGCGCCAATACACGTCTGGCCGTGATTAAAATTATGCAGGCTTTTCGCGCCGAGGCAGATCGAAGGTTCAAACCACCTAATTGATTTGCGCGCGGATCATTTCGAGCGCCGCGACTAGCGTTTCCATTCGAACTTTGTGCCGGCCAATATCGCCCAGGCTCAGCATTTCATGCATCATCGCTTTGTTTTCTCGTGCGCAGGCGATGTGTACGGTTCCGACCGGCTTCATCGGTGTGCCACCACCGGGACCGGCAATCCCGGTTATCGCAATCGCAAGATTTGCTCGGCTGGCTTCCATCGCACCTTCTGCCATCAATCTGGCAACCGGTTCCGAGACGGCACCATAGTCAGCCAGCGCATCGCCTGCGACACCCAACACTTCAGCTTTGGATTGATTTGAGTAGGTGACAAAGCCTCTTTCGAACACTTTCGACGAGCCGACTAGGTCGGTGAAGAGGGCCGCCAGCAAACCACCTGTGCAGCTTTCTGCAGTGACGATTTTCACCCTGCGCTCTGCGGCTTCGTCGGATACGAGCAAAGCGAGGTTTCGGATATGATTTGGAAACATCTGTCTATCTATGCGTGGCTTGCGCAAGGTGACAAGACAGCAATCGCCTGCGCCGCAATGCCTTCACCGCGACCTGTAAAGCCAAGCCCTTCAGTTGTCGTGGCTTTGATGCTCACGGCAGATATATCCACACTCAAAATATCAGCGGTGCGTGCCCGCATGGCTTCGCGGTGAGGTTTGACTTTTGGGGTCTCACAAATGATCGTGATGTCACAGGTCTGCAAGGCAAACCCCGCTTGATTGGCGAGTTCGAGCGCATGACGGAGGAACAGGGCTGAATCAGCCCCCTGCCATTGCGGATCGGAAGGCGGGAAATGGTCGCCAATATCGCCCAGAGCGGCGGCACCCAAAATCGCATCTGTCAATGCGTGCCATGCGACATCGGCATCAGAATGACCCGCCAGAGCTTGCGTATGTGCAATTGATACGCCGCAAAGTGTAATCTGATCGCCAACAGCAAATGCATGCACGTCATACCCACTGCCGACCCGCGGCCCGGCCTGACGTGGTGAAAGTATCTGCGCCATGCGCTGTAAATCTCCAGGATAAGTAATCTTGGCAAGGTGTTCCGACCCGCTAATCAGGTTTACACTTCCTCCGCATGCTTCAATGGCTTCGAGATCATCAACATACGAGGCCTTGCCATCAGCTAGAGCGGCACAGATTTGGCCGTAGCGAAAAGCTTGTGGGGTTTGAACCCGGTACAGCTCATCGCGGTTAACAGTGGTCAGTTTCGGGCCAACCTGCCGCTTCAATGCGTCACTGACCTTGAGGGCAGGGGCGCTGGCATCTGCGGTGTTCAGGGCCTCGAGCAATTCAGAGACTATTCCATGGCTCAAGCCTGGGCGCGCGGCATCATGGATCAAAACAATATCGGCATCAGAAAACTTTAGAGCAGCCAGCCCATTTTTGACCGACTGAGTGCGGGTCGCGCCGCCATCGGCGACAATAACCTTCTCCGAGATATAGTCCTGATAGAGATGTGCATCCTGCAAGGGTCGAACAAGAACAACACGATCAATCTGCGTATGCCTCAAGAGCGCTCGCAATGACCATGTGAAGACGGGAAGGTCACCTAATTTCTGCAACTGTTTAGGCCTCTCACCGCCTGCCCGGACACCCGCCCCGCCTGCAACTATAATCGCACCTGCCATCATGGGGACGTTCTAAGGGGGAAGTTGCTGAATGGCCACTGTGTTGCAGATATAGATGACAAGGCAGCACTGCCCGGCTTTTGTGCAGTCGATAAGTGTGATTAACCCTCTATATGAAAAGACTGCACTCATTTCAGGCAGAGCGGGTTTGGCTCGCGCCGATGTCAGGTTCCACTGATGCGCCGTTCAGGCGTCAAGTGGTGCGTTATGGCGCGCGCGCGGTTGTGTCGGAGATGGTCGCAGGTGATGCTCTTGTCGCGTCGCGCCCGGACGTCATTCGACGCATTTGTCGACATGAAGGGCAGGGCGCCTGGATTGTACAACTCACAGCGCGGCGCCCAGAAGACATGCGCGCGGGCGCTGAAACAATTCGCCGCGCCGGCGTTGACGTGATTGATATCAATATGGGCTGCCCATCCCGTCAAGTTACAGGCGGCAATTCCGGCTCTGCCTTGATGCGAGAACCGGATTTGGCCATCCGCATTATCGAAGCTGCTCTTGAGGGTGCAGATGGCACGCCGGTGACGCTTAAAATGCGCCTTGGCTGGGATCATAGCTCACTTAACGCGGCTGAAATCGCTATGCGAGCTGAAGCTCTGGGCGTCAAACTCATCACGGTACATGGGCGCACCCGATGCCAATTCTATAAAGGCGTTGCAGATTGGGGGGCGATCAGAGCAACGGTTGATTCCGTTGCGGTTCCAGTCATCGCGAATGGAGATATTCACTCGCTAACGGATGTCAGGCAGGCCCTGTCAGCATCCACCGCTAACGGCGTTATGATCGGTCGTGCAGCTATGGGACGGCCATGGCTACTCGCAGAAATAGATGCAGCTTTGCGCGGGGTGACATTTACGCCACCATCGATGCTTGAGCAATGCGAACACCTGTGTGAGCAGATTGAGGATAGCTTGAGCTTGTACGGCACAGCGCTTGGGCTTCGCATCGTTCGCAAACATGTATCGGCGAGTATCGAAAAGCTTGATCTGACTATCCCGGAGGAAAGCCGCCGCCGCTTACGCGCAAAATTATGCCGGATGAACAACGTAGACGATTTACAGTGTCAACTCAGACATGTTTACATTCATAGTCACTTTGAGATCGCCGCGTGAAAGCCGAGGTCGATCTTGCCGGATTAGCGCCTTACGGTTTGCTGCAAATTGATGAGCGTCGGCAAGTCGTCGCCGTCAATCCTGAAGCACAGGTGATGCTTGGACACTCCGAACGTGCGATGCTGCAGCGCCCGCTAAGCGAGATTGTTTTTCACGATTCCCCTCTGTTCGGCCTGATTGACCGCGCCATAAAACTCGACTGCGATGTCACGGCGCATGGCGTGTCCCTATCAGGACCAGGTTTTGCCCGCCGCTTGGTTCTGGACCTTCGATTGCGGCCTACTGGACATGGCAATGTATTGCTGGCTTTGCTGAATAGCTCAGATCATGAAGTGATCGATAGCCCAGCGAGTGTGGCGGCCTTTGGCAGAATTCTTGGCCACGAAGTCAAGAACCCACTCGCAGGCATCTCCGGTGCCGCGCAGCTCCTCTTGCGGCAAGCCCGGGATGACCAAACCGCTTTGCTTGATATCATTCAAGGGGAGACCAAGCGCATTGAACGGTTGATCTCCCGACTATCGGCTTTTGAGCTATTTTCGTCGCCTCGCATGGGGGCAACCAATATTCATGCTCTGCTTGAAAAGGTCATTTCAGCCGAGAGCGTTGCCCAAGGAAGTCGGGTCGCTATCGTTCGTTTATTTGACCCTTCGCTGCCAGAATTGGAAGCCGATGAAGATCACTTACATGAGGCGTTCCAAAACATCCTCCGCAATGCCTCTGAGGCCGCAATATTAAGAGATGCTCCGGCAAAAGTACAAATCGAAACGGCGTTCGAAACCGGATTTGCTATTGCTCCGCACTTACCCGCCGGGCGCCCAAGGCGGTCTATTCGCATTACGATTGAGGATAACGGACCCGGCATTTCAGAGGAAAACCGTGAGAACATGTTCAATTTGTTTACCTCATCGAAATCAGGTGGCCGTGGGCTCGGTCTGACTGTGGTGAGTGAGATTATGACCGCTCATCGCGGTCGAATTGGGGTTGATAGCATACCTGGAAGAACCCGGTTTTCCGTTTATCTACCCATCATTCAGAGACGAGAGACATGACCTCAAAGACCGTATTGCTCGCCGAGGATGATGCCAGCATTCGCCTGATCGTAAATCAGACGCTGGTTAGCGCAGGATATACTGTCCGTGCCACCAGCTCGCCAGAGGCGCTGGAGCGCTGGATTCAGAATGGCGAAGGAGATGTAGCTGTAACCGACGTATATCTGACTGATACGCCAATTTTTGAACTTTTGCCTTCCTTTCGGCTGGGCCGTCCCGACCTGCCAATTATCGTGATGAGCGGACAGAACACCATACTTACAGCGGCGTCGGCAGCGCAGCACGGTGTATTTGGATACCTGCCCAAACCTTTCGACATTGACCAGCTCGTTGATCTTGTCGATCGTGCCCTCAAGGGCTTGGCCAAGACAAAACCTACTGCGAGTTCAGCAGGCTCGTCATTGCCCCTGACCGGTCGATCAGAGCCAATGCAAGAAGTCTATCGGATCATTTCAAAGGTTATGAGTACCGATCTAACAGTCCTCATTGAAGGTGAATCCGGCACCGGAAAAGAGCTAGCAGCGCGCGCCATCCACGACCTGGGCAATCATAGTAGTGGAACATTCTGCTCACTTGATCTTGCGGCAATGCCGACGGATCAAGTTAACCGAGATCTCTTTGGCACTGCTGAGATAAGCGGGCTTGCACATCAGCCCGATGCAACCCTCTATCTTGATGAGATCGGAGATCTTCCTGCAGAAGCGCAAACCCAGCTGGTTAAACTGATGCGTGAAGAGGGCGGTGCACGGATAATTGCCTCGACCCGTCAACCGCTCTCCACTCTGGTTGATGCAGGCACATTTCGCGAGGACCTTTATTACCGTATCAATGTCGTTCGAATCGACATGCCGCCATTGCGACGCCGCAAAGAGGATATCCCCGAGCTGGTACAAGCCTTCCTCATTCGGGCCGAACGCAGGGGCTTATCAGAGAAGCAGGTCGACAGCGCCGCCATGGACCTGATGACGGCATATGACTGGCCAGGAAACGTCCGTGAGCTTGAAAACCTTATCTTTCGCTTGGCAGCTCTTAGCCCAGATATTGCGATTACTCAGCGCGACATTGAACGGGAGATACGCGCAGAATCGCTGAAAGAATTAGCTAGCAAAGCGTCTTTTGAGAGCGAAGTGGAGACTCTTTTGCATCGCTATGTGATGGCGGACTTATTGAAAGGGACAGAGGATGGGGGTCGTATTCATCAAGAGGTTCTGGAGCGGGTTGAGCGCCCTCTCATTCGTCTGGCACTGTCGGTGACATCAGGCAATAAACTACGAACGGCTGCGCTACTCGGCGTCAATCGAAATACGCTTCGGGCGCGAATTAATGCACTTGGTATGGATAAGGGTGATTGACGCGCCCTCAAAGTGTTGCTCTAAATCCTCACTGTTGCTGATTTGTTACAGCGCAGTGTAGAGGACTTAATGTGGCAGACGGCCTGGTTAAGCAGTTGAAGCAATCTAGCGGCGTCTGGTTTCAGACCTTATTCGCTCTTGCGGCGGTGATATGTGCCACTGCGAGCTTTACTGCGTTGGCAAGAACGAGCCCGACGGCACCTGTCCCGCCAGAAGTGCAGGTCTTGCTAGTCCTCAATACGGTTATTCTTGTCATTTTGGCTTGGATCGTTGTTTCCAGATACCTAGAATTGCGAATTTCCAACCAGGCCGATGGGGGAGGGCGCCTCGCGCGCCGCTTCATGCTTTTGTTCGGCCTCAGCGCAATAATCCCGGCAATTGTGGTGTCCCTTTTTCTATGGGCGACGATCGAGAATGGCATTGAAACCTGGTTTGGCCAACGCGTTATTACGCTGGTCGATGAATCATCGGCGCTCGCTGATGAGTATGTTACCGACTTTAGCGACAGTTTTGAGCAGGATGCCCGGCTGATGGCAGCCGACGTCAATAATGCATCGACTGGATATGAAAATGACCGGGAGCGGTTTGAGTCTTACCTGGGAATTCAGTCTTTTGTTCGAAATATTCCGGCGGCTTACATCGTCAACCGTGAAGGTTTACCAACTGCCATCGCCGAAAACATAATTGAAACAGGTTTCTTCCGGCGCTTGAATGACCAGACTTTTGCAGATGCCGATACTGGCGAAGTTGTCTTGTCGCTTCAGGAGGATGCGGGGTTTGCCTTTGCCTTGGTGAAGCTTGACGATATTGACGGTACATATCTGTATTTAGCTAAATCGCTTGATACCAAGCTGGTGAACCAATTACGACGCGCGCAGGATGCGTTTGCGGACTACCGCCTGGCGGGTCAGCGCAGCGATCAATTGCAGTTTCTGTTTGTGATCGCCTATTTCCAGATCATCACGCTGGTCTTGTTGCTTTCTGTTCGATTGGCGCAAGAGGTTGCTGGGCGAATATCTGGCCCAATCAGTCGCCTGGCCTACGCTGCGCAAGATGTCAGCGAGGGTATGCGCGGTGTGCGCGTGCCTCTGCCCGAAGGTGATGATGAGGTTCGCGCGCTCTCAAAGTCTTTCAACCTCATGACCACACAACTGGATGATCGGCGCAGGGAGTTGATTTCTGCAGGTGAGGATGCGGAAAAACGCAGGCAATTTCTGGAAACCCTTCTTAGCGAGCTTAGTGCCGGCGTTATTCGCACCGATGATGAAGGCATCATCACACTTGCAAACAGGTCTGCTGAAGGCTTGCTCGGTATGGTAGATCTGGCCGGTCAACAGCTCATGGAAGTGGCTCCAGACCTTAGCAGGACCGTGCGGCGAACGATTGATTCAGGTGAGGCGGTAGACGCATCACTGGATTTAGCTGGAAATGACGGTGATCGACACATTCGACTTAAGATAACGCGAGAAGCGACGGGGGGCTATGTCCTGACGTTTGACGATGCGACCCGACTTGTGAATGCCCAACGCCAGATGGCTTGGCGCGATGTGGCACGCCGGGTTGCGCATGAGATTCGAAATCCACTTACGCCAATTATGCTGTCCACCGAACGCCTGCGCCGACGATATTCAGACCAGATCAAAGATGATGACGGTGTGTTTCAACGCTGTATCGACACGATCTCTCGGCAAGTTACGGATATTGGCCGGATGGTTCAAGAATTCTCCGATTTTGCCCGGATGCCAAAACCATCGCCTGTTGATTTCGAACTAGCGGGTATGATTGAGGACATCTGCTTCACTCAGCGCGTTGTAACCCCGGATATTGAAATAAATACAAACGGTTTGTCTGAGGGGGCGGTCTTCTCTGGCGATGAGCGGCTTTTGGCACAAGCCTTTGGTAATGTTATCAAGAACGCTGCTGAGGCGCTTTCAGCCCGTCCTGAAGAAGATGAGGTGATGGGGCAAATAGACGTACTTCTATCGCATGCTGATGCCGATCATGTCGAAATAATAGTAAAGGATAATGGGCCAGGATTCCCAGTTAATGTGAAAGAGCGTCTGCTAGAACCATATGTAACAGCGAAAGAGGGTGGCACCGGATTGGGGCTCGCAATCGTCAACCGGATCATCATGGATCATGGTGGCTCAATATCGCTGCACAGTCGCCTGGACGGTATTCAAGGTGCCCTGGTTCGGATTTTGCTACCAAAGCGAAAACTTGGCCAGATCACCACCAAATCTGACACTGAATTAGTGGAGTATACACAATGAATAACGACATTCTCGTTGTCGACGATGAACCCGATATTCGCGATCTGATTGCGGGTGTACTCGAAGATGAAGGTTATGCTGTGCGCACGGCAGCGACGGCTGAGAAAGCTTTGGCAGAAGTCAGAAACCGAGCACCCCGTTTGGTGGTTCTGGATGTCTGGCTGCAAGGCAGTGACATGGATGGATTGTCGGTTCTCAAATACCTCAAGTCGATTGATCCTCTACTGCCAGTGATAGTCATAAGTGGTCACGGGAATATCGAAACCGCTGTCGCGGCCATCCGCCGAGGGGCCTACGACTTTCTGGAGAAACCCTTCAAGGCGGATCGGTTGTTGCATTTGGTTGATCGCGCCATTGAGTCGACCAATCTCAAACGCGAGAATGAGGCATTGAGAAGCAAGAGTTTGCATGTCGCCGATTGGATAGGTGACAGTGGGGCAGCTTTTAGTTTACGCCAATCGATTGAAAAGGTTGCTCCGACAAATTCACGCGTTTTAGTCACTGGCGAGGCCGGTGTCGGAAAAGAGTTGTGCGCCCATTTGATCCATAAGCATTCAAGGCGCGCAGACGGATCATTCGTTGTGGTCAATGCAGCTAATATTGCACCGGAACAAATGGAGCGAGAATTGTTTGGTGAAGAAGATGCCGATGGATTGCCGGTCAAACTCGGCGTGTTCGAACAGGCCCATGGTGGCACTCTGCTGCTTGATGAGGTTGGTGAGATGCCGGTCGGCACTCAAAGTAAAATATTGAGGGTGCTGACAGAGCAGAGGTTTCAGCGCGTTCATGGCCGCTCAGATGTGACCGTGGATGTCAGAGTTATGTCTTCGTCGACCCGAAATTTGGAAGAGGCGACCGCATCAGGAGGGTTCAGGAAAGATCTCTACTATCGTTTGAATGTTGTCCCGCTGCATGTTCCTGCACTCGCGGACCGACGTGACGATATTCCAGCTTTGGTTACGTACTTTTCGAGCAAGATTGCGGACAGTTCAGGGCTGAATTTGAAGGTATTCTCAAATGAATCCTTGGCAGTCCTGCAATCCATGAATTGGCCAGGAAATGTTCGGCAGTTGCGAAACCTCGTTGAGCGCGTGCTGATCCTCTCGCGTGAGAATGGCGATCAAGCTGTCCGGGTTGAAGACTTGCCGCTTGATAGGGCGGGCGGTGACGATGAAGATAATGTCAGCGTCTCTGCTGATTTGGTCGGCTTATCGCTGCGTGACGCTCGTGAGCAATTTGAACGCGAATACCTGACGCTTCAAATCACCAGGTTTGATGGTAATATCTCTAGAACAGCTGAATTTATTGGTATGGAGCGATCCGCACTACACCGAAAATTAAAGGCTCTTGGTGTAGATACATCTGCGAGTCGACCGGATACCAGATAGATGCGTGTCATAATATGCGGGGCAGGGCGTGTCGGACAAGGCATTGCTCGCCACCTGTCACATGAAAATCATGACATTACGATGATTGATGAGGACAGTGACCTCATCGACAAAGTGCAAACGGATTACGATGTTCGCGGGGTTGTGGGGCATGCAGCCCACCCGGCAATCTTGCAAGCGGCGGGTGCGGACTCGACTGATATGATTATTGCCGTCACGCATTTTGACGAAATCAACATGGTGATTTGCCAGGTCGCAGACACGATGTTCTCGGTCCATACCAAGATCGCACGGGTTAGAGCTCGAGCTTATCTGGATAAAGACAACTTAAAACTGTTCTCGCGAGATGGCTTTCCGATTGATTTGGTTATTTCTCCAGAAATTGAAGTTGGAGATGCGATTTTGCGGCGTATCAGCAGTCCAAGTGCAGTTTCCAGCATTGGCTTTGAGGGCGGCAGAATTGTGCTTCTCGGTGTTCGAGTTCGTGAAGATAGCGCACTTCTCGATACAGCGTTGGACCAAATGACTGAGCTGTTTCCTGATTTACGCGCGCGTGTCGTCGGTATCACGAGAGGCGATTCAGTATTTGCGCCGAGTGGAAATGATCAATTGCAAATTGATGACACTGCTTATGTTGCGGTGCAACGCCAGCATGTTGCCCGCCTTAACAAGCTATTCAATCGGGGAAGCGATGATCTTCGGCGAATCGTTATCGTCGGCGGTGGAAATGTTGGCCTTTACGTCGCATCTCAGCTTGAGCGCGATAAAGACATACGGGTTCGTTTGATTGAAGCGAGCGAGGAACGCGCAGATCTCGTGGTGTCCCGACTGAAGCAAACCATTGTCATAAATGGTGACGGTCTATCGCGGGAAATATTGGAAGAAGCCGGCGCGCCAAGTGCCGATATCGTCATCGCGGTGACCGACGATGACAAGACGAATATGTTGATCGGCAAACTCGCAAAACAAATGGGTGCAAAACGGACCCATGCGCTGGTGAATTCCTACGAACTGGTCGCCATCTCCCGCGACCTTGATATCGATGCAGTGCTTGACCCTCGGGCGTTGAGTGTATCGCGCATTTTGACCAAGATACGCCGAGGCCGCATTCTATCTATCCAGTCTCTTGAAGACGGTGCCGCCGAAATCGCTGAGGGTATAACGCTTGCCTCATCTCCACTCATTGGCCATGCAATTGATTATGATGATTTGCCGGAGGGGATAACAGCGGCTGCAATTATTAGGAATGAGGAAATCTTGTTTCCCAATCCAGGGCTGGTCGCTGAAACTGATGACCGGCTTCTTCTTTTTTATGAGACGTCTCAGACGCGCAAGGTTGAGCAATACTTCCGTGTGAGCGCCGATTTCTTCTAGTCGTTTCGGGGAGTAAGGACATTTGAACCATCTTGCGATCATTCGAATTATGTCAATCTTGGGCGTTTGGTTGTCTGGATTTCTACTCGTTTGCGCAACAATAGCTGCTGGGTTAGCTGAGTATTCTTCCGTTGTTTCGTTTGCAATTGCCGCGACCTTATGCGGCCCCTTAGGGGCAACAATTTTACTTCTAACTGACAAGCCCGAACAAAAGACACGGCCGAAGGATGGCTTGGCCGTTGCGGTCCTGTTTTGGTTTATTGTTCCTGTCTTCTGCGCCATTCCATTTTTGCCGCTGACCAACAGCGGCGGGTTCATTACTGCGTATTATGAAAGCGTGTCCTGCCTGACGACGACGGGGCATAGCTTACTCGACCTCGGTGGAATTCCTTTACCTGCTAGCCTGTTATTGTGGCGCGCTATCTTACATGTGTTTGGAACCATCGCGGCCATAACGATCGCTGCATCAGTTCTTGCTGCGCTGAATCTAGGTGGCCCAGGCATTCACAAGAGTTACTATTTCACAATTCCAGAAGGTAGTTTTTTCGACTCCATTCCACGTATTGTCCGCGGGGTATCTCTGATTGTAATTGTAATTGTGATTAGCATTGGCGGTCTCCTCGTCCTTATTGGCGTTCCACCTCGCGAAGCGATAAGCGGTGCAGTCAGCTCAGTGAGCTCAGGACTGGTCGATCCTGGCGCAGCAACTCACGCCCCTAGCCGAGGTGGCTTGCATGCAGGCATTATTGGTTTCGGATTGATGCTAGGTGCGTTGGGGCTTGTCGTTCTTGACCATCTTTCACGCGGAAAAGTTGGCAGTGCCGCAAAAGACCCTGAGGCGCTTACCTTTTTCGGATTGGTACTCCTGGTTGGCCTGCTTGCTTTCTTGGCAGGTCTGCCTGCAATCCCAGGAGTGGGCTGGGCACTGTCATCAGTCTCTACCAGCGGAATAGCCTTGACTGATCCCGCGCGGTTTTCGAGGTTGCCACTGGTCCTGATCCTGTTCCCGGTCTTGATCGGTGGCTCAGCTCTATCTGCGGCGGGTGGCATTAAATTGGCCCGCTTGGTGGTGCTGTCCAAACGGGTCATTTTGGAATTTTCACAACTGGGGTATCGCGGCAGTGTGCAGACCTTCACGTTTCGGGGACGCAAACAGTCCGAACGAACAGTGATGGGCGTTTGGGTTTATCTGGTTGGCTATTTGGTCGCCTGTATTTCAGGAATATTGATCTTAAGCCTATTGGGCTTGTCTTTTGATGATGCGATCCAAACGGCAATTGGGGCTCTATCAAATGCTGGTCATTTGATTGAGTGGGGGACAGCGACACAGGCATGGCCGGTGCAGCTCTGTGTGATCCTGGGAATGGTTCTTGGGCGATTGGAAGTGATCGCGCTTCTGCCGGTTTTGAATCGATCTTTCTGGGCAAGATAATCTTATGCTCACCTTGCCATTCGCGTTCAATCAATATAGCCGCTGAAAGCATAACAATAGAATAGGCAAACGATGTCTTCAGAAAAAAAACAAAACCTCCAAGATGCTTTCCTCAACGCAGTACGTAAGTCAAAAACACCCCTGACTATATTTCTTGTCAACGGTGTGAAGCTGCAAGGCGTTGTGACTTGGTTCGATAATTTCTGCGTTCTTCTGCGCGGGGATGGTCGCCCACCACAGCTGGTCTACAAGCATGCAATTTCTACTATTGCACCCGGAGCCCCGGTACAGTTAGTGGATGAAATTGACCGAACTTGAGTTCGTCTACGCATGACCAAACGCCTGCACCTATCTCTGCAGGAGTTATTATTCCTTGGCTTCAACGATCGGGGAAACCGACACCTGACAGGCTGAGTGAAACTCGGGGCCTGACCGAAGCGCTTGGCTGCTCGCTTACCTTCATGCGAGCTGAGCATATCCGCACCCCCAGTCCGTCGCATTTTCTGTCATCCGGATTACTGCAAATGCTGCAGGAGGATGTTAGAGCCCATGAGTGCAATATTGTCGTCATAGACGCCTCACTGACACCGATTCAGCAACGCAATCTGGAAACAGCTTTAGACGTAAAAGTGATTGACCGGACAGGCCTTATTCTGGAGATATTTGGGTTGCGCGCACTGACCAAGGAAGGCCGTTTGCAAGTCGAACTTGCGCGGCAATTGTACGAACGCTCACGACTTGTCAGAACATGGACTCACCTTGAGCGCCAGCGCGGCGGCAGAGGCTTTTTAGGCGGCCCAGGGGAAACCCAATTGGAATCCGATAAACGCATGATTGACCGGGTTATTACCCGCCTGCGCCGTGATCTTGATGCCGTCATACGAACCCGTGATGTTCAACGCAGCGGACGGCGGCGACAAGGCCACCCGATTATCGCATTGATTGGCTATACGAATTCAGGAAAATCAACACTCTTCAATCGCCTAAGTGGCGCAGATGTTCTCGCCAAGGATATGCCCTTTGCGACGCTGGATCCAACAATTCGGCGGCTGGATTTACCTGACCTTGGCGAAGCTTCTCTGATTGATACTGTGGGGTTCATTACTGACCTGCCAACCCACTTGGTTGATAGCTTTCGGGCCACTCTGGAAGAGGTCTTGGACGCTGACTTGTTGATTCATGTTCGGGACCGATCCAGCAATGAAGATGAGCAACAAAAGGTAGATGTGTTAAAAGTCATGGACCGACTTGTCGCCAATAGTGGGCGCGATCTGCCACCGATTATTGAGGCCTGGAACAAAATGGATTTGCTGACACAGGATCCGGCAGATGATGGGGATCAGTTACCCATGGGTTCAGAAGATGCGGTGACATATACCCCGATATCTGCCCTCACAGGAATGGCCGTCGATAGGCTTATTCAGGCGATCGAAGATGCGCTCGGGCACGGGCAACAGGTCTATGTAATCAACGCGCGTTTGTCTGATGGTGGACTCCGGGCATGGCTTTACACAAATGCCGTCGTCGAAAGCGAAACGGTCAAAGATGACACCTTCATTCAATATCGCGCCACAATGTCCGCAAAGACCGGCGGGCAATTGAGCGCTGCTTACCCAGATGTATCGGTCACTCTTTCAGACTGAGCTCGCTTCACCCGCGTCCATAGCGCCTCCTGTGCATCAATGCTCAAACTGGCAAAGTCTTGGCCTTCAATCGTGGCAACAACCTCCATTTGTCTGAAACGGCTCTCAAACTTTCCATTTGCACGGCGCAGGGCAACTTCCGGATCAATATCTAACCGCCGCGCCAGATTGGCACAAACAAATAGAACGTCGCCAATTTCGTCCTCAATGGCATCTGGATCAGCCTCAGCAATCGCGGCTTTGACTTCGCCCACTTCCTCATCGAGCTTGGCAAATATCTGATCTGCTTCAGTCCAGTCAAATCCCGTGCGTGCGGCTCGCTTCTGCAATTTCTCTGCGCGCATCAAAGCGGGCAGGGCGGTCGCAATGCCCGCCAACGCACTGACATCAGCATCATTTGTATCCTTATCGGATCGCTCTTTGGCTTTTTGCGTTTCCCAGGCGATGGTTTGCTCACTGGCTGAACGCGGCGCGCGGTCAATCCCGAACACATGCGGATGACGTCGCACCATCTTGTTATTTATAGAATTTACCACATCATCGATTGAAAATTCACCAAGCTCAGATGCGATTTGTGCGTGAAACACAACTTGCAATAACAGATCGCCCAGCTCTTCACACAAGTCTGGCATTGACCCGCGCTGGATCGCATCATCAACCTCATAGGCTTCCTCAATCGTATAAGGCACGATGCTGGCAAAGTCCTGCTCAAGGTCCCATGGACAGCCTGTGTCAGGGGTCCGCAATTGGAGCATAATATCCACCAGCGTCGCGAACGTCTCTTTTGCTTGTGATGGTCGAGTCAAGATCATGTTAGTGGCTCCTCTGCTCCCTTTCACATAATCGCGACCGCTGGGCTTCGTCCAATAAAATCAGAAGCGTGGTCGCTAAAACGCTGGCTGATTGACGTATTGATTGATGCTGTAGAAGTGACAGTGATCAAAAAACAGGGACGTTGCTGACCACTCCGTAGGTGAATGGACAGGAAATAATCGTAGAAATAAAGCAATCTCAGGCAGCGATTCTTGGAGCCAACCGCTTGCGGCTGTAACTGTTCGCACCCAAGTGTCTTCACAAGCGCACAAATGCACAGTAAGGCTCACCGAATACGGGGTCAAAACCCGTAAAAACCCCCATAGTCAGGAACGCGAAAGAATGGCCGACACGGACAAAAAGAACAGCGTTGGACCTGTAACCTTCGCTCGGCAAGTTGAAGCCGAGGGCCGTAAGGTGACATGGACATCGACGCCGGAAACCATTCAGGCGACCATAATGGTTGTCATTATGTCGGTTTTGGTCGCCGCATTTTTGTTCTTGGCCGATCAAGTAATCGCCGCTCTAATTCGTTTCATAACGGGTCTCGGCTGACCCCATCGCTTTAAGGAGCGCATCGTCCATGGCTGAGGCTAAATGGTATATTGTTCACGCATACTCAAACTTCGAAAAGAAGGTTGCACAAGCGATTCGAGATCAAGCGGGCATGAAAGGTCTCGAAGATCATATCGAAGAGCTTGAAGTGCCAACTGAAGAAGTTGTCGAAGTTGTTCGCGGCAAGAAGAAGACGATCGAGAAGCGATATTTTCCAGGCTATATCCTGATGAAAGCTCATTTGTCCGACGCGGTTTATCACCTCGTCAAAGATATCCCAAAAGTGACCGGGTTCCTCGGTGCGGATGGTGGCAAGAAGCCTTTGCCGGTCCCGCAGCGAGAAGTAGATCGTATCCTTGGCACCTCGGATGAACCGATTGCAGAACGTCCCAAACCAACAATTGTGTTTGAAGTTGGCGAGGAAGTTCGCGTCAATGAAGGGGCCTTCCAGGGGTTTGAGGGCAATGTTGACGAGTTCGACCCTGAGTCAGGCCGCCTGAAGGTCAATGTCTCTATCTTCGGACGTGCGACCCCTGTCGATCTTGACTATACGCAGGTCGACAAAATCAGCTTGTGATCAGCCGGGCCAGATGACCTGTCACCGGGTCATCTGCCTGCACCTCTCCAGCTAGGACCGGTTTGATACGCGCGGCCATGGTTTTGCCGCGCTCGACACCCCATTGGTCAAAGCTGTTTATACCCCACAAAACGCCCGCGAGGTAGGTTCTGTGCTCATAGAGAGCAATCAACGCCCCAAGTGCGTGCGGGGTAAGCTGGTTGGTGTACATAAAAGTAGATGGGCGACCGCCGCTGTGAACTTTTTGAGCGGCAACTGATGGTGACAATTCAGGTTCCTCGGCTTGAATATCCTGTAAAGACCGACCATTCGCCAGGACTTCTGCTTGAGCCAGCGCATGAGCGGTTAAAGCCTGAACACCTTGTGGGCTCTCATTACTACCGGGCGCAAGGATGAACTCTGTCGGCACCACATGCGTCCCCTGATGCAACCATTGATGGTACGAGTGCTGGCCAATCGTACCTTCACCACCCCACAAGAGCGGCGCCGTCATGAGCGAGAGAGGTTTTCCATTCGGCCCAGCACTTTTGCCGTTAGATTCCATTTCCAGCTGCTGCAAATAGGTCGGCAACATGCGCAGCCGGCGCGAATAAGCCAGCACAGCGCGGGCGCTAAAACCCATGAAACTGGTATTCCAGAAGTCCAGCAAAGCGAGACGGATCGCGGCATTGCTTTCAAGCGGAGCGGTCTGAACATGCGCATCCATCTCCGCCGCACCGTGCAAGAAATCTTGAAAGACGTCCCCTTGTAGCGCCGTCATACAGGCGAGCGACCCGGCGGACCAGATCGAGAAGCGACCGCCAACGCTCTCGGGTAAATCCAAAATCAACCCAGCACCGCCGCCTAGCCAATCTTTTGCTTTAGCTGAACTGGCTGTGACCAAAGCGATATGCGAGGTCCAATCGTCGCCAACACTCGCCGCTAGCCAATCACTTGCACGCGATAGATTGAACAGCGTTTCTTCGGTGCCAAAAGACTTGGAGATACCAATCACTAGTGTCTGCGCCGGGTCGAGGCCTGCCAATGCAAGCTGCAGATCCAGCGGATCAAGATTGGCGCAGAAGCGCAGGTCAAACTGCTTGAGTTGGTGATCTGCAAAAGCATCCGCAACCAAACGTGGACCAAAATCTGAACCGCCAATTCCGATATGCACAATCGACTTGAAAGCTTGTCCATTCGGCGGTTTCAACTCACCGTTGTTCAGGCGCCGAGCAATAACAAGCGCTGCGTTGGTTGAAGCACGGACACTTTCTGCCAGGCCTTGTTCTTCTGATTGGCTACGCAGGGCCCAATGCAAGCCGGGACGACCTTCGGATGGATTGACAATTTCAGCTGCAAACAGACGTTCAATCGCGCCCTGCAACCCAGCCGCCTTTGCATGCGCAAACAACGCCTCATCAATCTCAGGCGTCAGGAAATGGCGCGAGAGGTCAAACTGCCAGCCAGCTGCGTCAAAAACTTGTTGTCCGGCGCGCGTACTTGCCAGATCGGATAGGGCCACGTCTTTGAGGCTGCCAGCCAGGGCTTGGAGTGATGCAATCGTCATATTTTTCCTTACTCTGTATAGAACACGGTCAGAGAGAGCCCTGCAGCCGCACGCATAATCCCGACGGGGGTTTCAGGCCCAGCTGTCTCAAATACCTCGCGCTTGTCGGCACCAGTGATCAACAGCAAGACATGGCGGGCATTGGCAACACATGGCTGGGTCAGCGTCATGCGCATCGTGTTTGGCCCGGTGACTTCACTCTCAATCGCCTCAACCGCCGCGACTGTCGATGGGTTGAACGGATCAATCGCGTGGCCATAGCCGCGCCCACCGGCAAACCATGACAAAGTATGCGCATCAGGTCCCATACCCAGTAGCATCACATCGGTTAGCCCCGCATCAAGATAGATCTCGTCAAGCTGCTCGACAGCTGCAAACGCATCTGTGCCAGACAGCTTCATAGGAATGTAGGCGGCGGCGGACGCTGCGCCGACAAGCAAGGTTTCTCTCACCATAGCGCTGTTGGATGCCGGGTGACCTTCCTCGACCCAACGCTCGTCCGTCAGTCCTATGAGGACTGAGCTCCAATCTAAAGAAGTTTTTGCTAATTCTTGATAGATAGGTCCAGGCGTGCGTCCGCCAGACGCCATAAACACAGCGCTTCCACGGCGCGAAATAGCATCGGCCAAATGCCTCGATATCCATGCAGCTGCAGACTTTTGAAGCGCTGACTTGCTGGTAAACTCGGTGAGGTTAGGGGTCGCAATCATGATCCTCGCAGGGGCCAGTATTGGCTGGCTTTGTCAACCCAAGACGGCGCAACTGTGACTTGCATGGCTATAGGTGCTTGAAACCTAGGCCGGGCGTGTGTATGTGGCGCGCTTCAACGGGACTTTTCTGACCCGCTTTGAGAAAGGACTAACCGTCCGGCGGGCCGGACATTATTTACGAATAGGAGGCCCCCATGGGCAAGGAAAAGTTTGAGCGTAACAAGCCGCATGTTAATATCGGCACGATTGGTCACGTTGACCATGGCAAGACGACATTGACGGCGGCGATTTCGATGGTGCTGGCTGAGGCGTCAGGCGCCG
>JAJFFK010000043.1 GCA_021776655.1 Henriciella sp.
CAACAGGGCCGGCGCAAGATGCAGATTGTCCCGCGACAGCACCTGCGCATACAGTCCGCCGCCTTGGCGCTGCACATGGTTGAAAAGGGCGGGCGTGAAGTGCATGGCGCATTATACGCGAAGATAGGAGGGGGAGGATTGAGGGGCAGCAAGCGGGCTTTCTTTCTGACTAAACCCCAAGGCCGCCTTGCCTGCGAAGGCAGGACACCCAGTGGGTAAAAATCATCGGTCAGGTCACGCCAACCGGAATTACGCGCCTCAATCAGGTTGATTTTCCATTGCCGTTTCCAGCGCTTCATTTGGCGTTCGCGGTGTTTGGCGTCTTCGCGGGCTTCGAACGTGTCAAACCAGACCAGTCTTGTGCAGCCATATTTAGTACTGAAGCCCGGCGATCATTGTCGCCTGCGGCACGTGTAGACTTATACTTATTTGAGTAGAAAAAAGCGGGATACAATGTTAGGTTGTATCCCGCTGCAAGTAGTCACCCGAGTGGAGGGCAGTTTACTCGGGTGAATGAGCTGCCTCTAACGGTCATGGAGAACCATCAGCGACAATACCCGTTTAGGTTGCATTTACTAACAAATAGCGAATTATTGGCCATTATTCGCGCTCAGGTTGTTTTTAAGGCGCTTGCGAAGCGCTTAATCTGTTCAGAACTGGTTTGCCAGCTGCAGACAAATCGGTGCGACCCGCCCGGCCATGGATAGAACTTCGCCCCATTATCGTCCAGGCGCTGCGCCAGACCGTCCGGCAAGACCGCAAAAACTTCATTGCCTTGAACAGGATAAGCCAGTTCGGCCCCTGGATGTGCCGTCAAATGCGCCGCCAATTCAGAGGCGCGCGCATTGGCCTGCCCCGCGAGTTGCAGCCACAAATCATCCTCGAACAGGGCCTCTGCCTGCGCTGCGAGGAACCGCATCTTGGCCGGCATATGTCCAGATCGTTTGGCGCGCGCTTGCAACTCGGCATATTTTCGGCGCATCTCACCGAACAGAATAATCATCTCACAGCCGATCGCCCCGGTCTTGGTCAGGCCGAGCGTGAGAACATCGACGCCGGCTTTCCAGCTCATCTCGGCAAGGCTCGCGCCGGTAGAAACCAGCGCATTGGCCAGACGCGCCCCGTCCAGATGCACAGTCAATCCGGCTTGCTGGGCACGCGCTGCGTATTCAGCAATTTGCGCGGCGGAATATGCCGTCCCGCTCTCGGTCAGATTGGTCAGTGACAAGACGTCGGCGGGCGTCTCATGCACAAAGCTGCGGTCAATCCCGGCCAGCGCACTGCGCAAAGCTTGTGCCTCAATCTTTGCGTCGTCACCCGGCAGCAAGCGCAGTTTCCCGCCGCCGGTAAAAAATTCCGGTGCGCCGCGTTCATCGCGTTCGATATGGGCTTCTGCGTGGCACAGGATCGCGCCCGTCGGCGGGCACATCACTGACAGGGCCAAGGCATTTGAAGCGGTTCCACTGGAACAAAGCCAGACATCAAAATCGTCGGTTGCGAGGGCGTCTGTCAGCAGCTTGCGCACACGCAGATGAATGGCATCGCCGCCATAACTTGGCGCGTTACCGATGTTCGCCGCCGCGATAGCCTCAATCACTAGCGGATGGGCGGGCGCAGATGTGTCAGACGAAAAATCCATTACAGCACCACATCCGGGGTTTGCCACATCAGGTGTTGGCCGCCATCGCTGGCAATCATCTGGCCGGTGACACTGTCGGCGTCGATGAGATAGCGCAGGGTTTTGACGATCTCGCCGGGATTGGAGCCTTGTTGTGTCAGGGTTGCGGCGGCCTCTGCGGCAAACTCGCCAGATTTCTGATGCACGTTTTCCAGCGTTGGGCCGGGGCCAATACCATTGACGCGAATGTTTGGCGCAAAGGCCTGCGCCAGGGTACGGGTCGCGGTCCAGAGGGCCGATTTCGACAATGTATAGCTGAAGAAAAGCGGATTGAGCTTGCGCACCCGCATGTCGATCATGTTGACGATCAGGCCTGCTTCGTCCTGCGGCAAAGCGCGGGCAAAATGCTGCGCCAAGACAATCGGCGCGCGCAGATTCGGGCCCATGTGAAAGTCCCAATTCGCGCGCGTATGCTCGATCGCGGTGTCATCTGTGAACGTCGAGGCTGAATTCACCAACAAGGTCAATGGCCCGCCAAGCGCCTCGTGGGCCGCACGCTCCAGAGTTGCAACTTCTTCCTCTATCGACAGATCCGCTTGCACCAGTTCTGCAAGACCGCCCGACGCACGAATGGTTTCGGCCGTGTGCTCAGCCCCAGCTTTTGAGCCGCGATAATGGACCGCCACCGACCAGCCATCCACGCCCAGAGCCTCAGCCATGGCTTTGCCTAGCCGCGCACCGGCACCTGTCACCAGCGCTCGCTTAGGCCCATCTGCTACACGCTTAGCCAACAAGTGCTTTCACCTCCGCCAAAACATTCCAACCCTGAATAAGGCCATATAGATAGATCGCATAGACCAGCATCATTGTCGCCGCAGCGAGACGGCTAATCGTGGCTTTTGGAATGATGAACAAGGCGAGCGTCAGCGCTGCGGCGGCCAGCGCCCAATGGTCATAACTGGCAAAACTCGGCGCAATCGGGACAGGCCCGAACAGGCTGACCAGACCGCCAGCACCCAACAAGTTGAACACGTTCGAGCCAAGCACATTCCCGATCACAATATCCGACTTTCGGCGCAACGCGGCGGCAATCCCGGCACCGAGCTCTGGCAGGGATGTGCCAATCGCCAATAGAGTGAGACCAATGATTTCCTCTGAAAGCGCAAACTTGCGGGCGATCCCGACCCCGCCCTCAACGATCAAATGCGCCCCGATGGGCAGGCCAATAATCCCGATCGCCAGAAACACCCAGAGCTTGACCCCGGACAGGGTCGGGCTGTCATCATCTGCGTTCCCACCAATGTTGATGCCGCGCCGCGCCGCCGCCAGGGTGTGGGTCAGGGTCATGAACGCATAGACGCCAAGTGCGCCAAGAAACACGCCTCCAATTAGCGGCGACAATGGCCACAGCGCCGTCACACCAATCCATGCTGCCGTGGTCAACAAGACAAATAGGAGGGCGCGCGATTGTCCAAACCCGCCGGTTGCAATCGGCGCAATCAAGGCGGGAACCGCAAGTACCAGCCAGACATTGGCAATATTCGACCCGACAACATTGCCGAGCGCCAGACCGGGTTGACCTTGCATGGCCGCACCAAGGGTCACCACCATTTCGGGAGCAGACGTACCAAACCCAACGATCAAGATACCTGCAACCAGCGGAGATACGCCGAGTTTGCGTGCCAGTGAAACGGCACCATTTACAAGGAAATCACCCGCGACGGCGAGTATGATCAAACCACCAATCAGCGCCGCATAGAGACCAATATCAGCCATCGCGCGTTGGCCCTAACGCTTAGTCGAAACGCTTGAAGTCAATGAAATTCAGGATGCCAAAAATCGCGACCGTGATAAGAATTGCCCAAACTGATGCGTGCATGGTTTAAACCTCAAATATACGTTTGGACGTTCTGTTAAACTCTGTTCGCCAGTTTGGCGAGACCTATTTGCCAGATGAGGACCATCGCAATGCCCAATCTACGCACTCATGTGTTCCAATCCTGGTTCCGCTTCAGCCGCTCTCTAACCATTGGCGTGCGCGCAGCTGTTGAGAATGAGGACGGTAAGGTCATGATGGTGCGCCACACCTACACAACTGGCTGGTTTTTGCCCGGCGGCGGTCTTGAGAAAAACGAACCCGCGATCGAAGCAATCCGGCGGGAACTTGTCGAAGAAGCCGGTATTCTTCTGGAAGCGACCCCGCTGCTCTTCGGGGTCTATTCCAACCATCCGAATTTTCGCAATGATCATGTCATCCTGTACCGTGTGCCGCTCGGGTTCTGGCAAGCCGGAACCGCGACCAGCCGTGGGGAAATCGCTGAAACCGCCTGGGTTGATCCAATGAACCCGCCTGAAGGGACAACTCCCGGCAATGCCCGGCGCTTGAAAGAACTATATGGCGGCACGCCAATCGAGGCGTTCTGGTAGGCTATCGCAAAATGAAGGCGATCAGCGCTGGCAATAGCACGCAGATCAACGAAGACACTATCAAGGCTGCCGGGTTTGCCCGAGCGAATGTATCATACCGTCTCATGCTTGCTAATATTGTCCCGAATCAAGGCGTGATTGCGGACGACAATCGGGCTGAATCTGGGCGAAAGCAGTGGGACTGGATCAAGGTCGCGGCGGCGCACTCGAGGCGCGCAAATAAAGCAAGCCGGTATAGAGCGACAATCCTGCAGCCAGGTAGATCAAGGTGATTGACGCGGTTTCAAGCAAAGCCAATGGCAATGGGAAGCCGAGCAGGTAACCGCCAACACCGATCATCTCGAACGCCGTTTTCCATTTCGCCAACCGGGTCACCGGCAGGCTTACAGTCGGCCGCAGCCGGATCATCGTCACATACACATCGCGTATGACAATTGCCAATGTCGGCCCAAGCAATAGCCAGCTCCATCCGGCCAGAGAACTGATCGCCAACAGACAGACGGCAATCAGAAGCTTGTCGGCAAGCGGATCGAGAAATGCCCCGAACGCACTGGCCGCATCAAGCTTACGAGCCGCATAGCCATCGAGAAAATCAGTTGCCGCGACAAGAACGAACACGCCAAATGGCAACCATGCATTATTCAATACGAGCTGATCGGTGCGGCCAAATTCAAGAATGAACCAGCCAACGACAACCGCTAGTCCGCAGCGCGCTATCGTCAATGCATTCGGCAGCCATTTCAGCGACATTTGCCAATCCCTTTTTGCAAGACACTCAATACATCGATAGAGCCTGCACCGGGCGGGGCGTCAATCCAAACCCTTCACAGCAATACGCGCGATACCGTGGCCCGATACCGTGGAATGGCCAGACAGCCGCGCCAAATTGCCCTTCGCATCAATGCCAGCCTTGCGCTTTTCAGTCCGGCCCGCTACCTGCGAGCAAACAGAAACCATCTCAAACTCTCAGGAGCCGTCTATGAAGGTGCTTGTACCTGTCAAACGGGTCATCGATTACAATGTGAAAGTCCGGGTAAAATCAGACCAAAGCGGCGTCGATCTGGCCAATGTCAAAATGTCGATGAACCCGTTCGATGAAATCTCTGTCGAAGAAGCTGTTCGGATGAAAGAAGCTGGCACAGTAACTGAAATTGTTGTCGTCTCTATAGGCCCACAACAGGCACAGGAAACCATCCGTACATCGCTCGCCATGGGCGCTGATCGCGGTATTCTGATCAAGACTGACGACGCTGTAGAGCCGCTGGCTGTTGCAAAATTGCTGGCAAAAGTCGTCGCAGACGAAAGCCCGCAGCTGGTTATTCTCGGCAAGCAATCCATCGATGATGATTGCAACCAAACCGGGCAAATGCTCGGCGCGCTGCTTGACTGGCCACAAGGCACGTTCGCGTCTGAGGTTAAAATCGACGGCGACACAGTCAGTGTTACCCGCGAAGTTGATGGTGGCCTGCAAACGGTTGCGCTTGAAGGCCCGGCAATTGTCACGGTTGATCTGCGCCTGAACGAGCCGCGTTATGCGTCTCTGCCAAACATCATGAAGGCCAAGAAAAAGCCGATTGATATGAAGGAACCCAGCGATTACGGCGTCGATATTTCGCCGCGTCTGGACATTTTGAAAGTCACTGAGCCACCTGTGCGTGAAGCCGGTGAAAAGGTCGAAGATGTTGCAGCCCTGGTTGCCAAACTCAAAGCGGCGGGAGCGATATAATGGCTGTTCTAGTTCTAGCAGATCACGATAATGCAGCGCTGTCTGATGCGACCGCGAAAACCGTAACCGCAGCCATCGCCTTTGGTGGTGACGTGGATATCCTGGTGGCTGGCGAAGGCGCAGGCGATGTGGCCACTGAAGCCGCCAAGCTGGCGGGCGTACGCAAAGTTCTGCACGCTGAAGGCGAGGCTTACAAAAAGCAAGTCGCAGAAGCGATGCAAGCGCTGATCGTCCCTTTGATGGATGGTTATGACGCTCTGTTCGCAGGGGCCACAACGATGGGCAAAAACGTCACGCCGCGAATTGCCGCCAAGCTCGACGTGATGCAACTGTCTGACATTATCGGCATCGAAGGACAGGACACATTCGTGCGTCCAATCTATGCCGGTAACGCAATCATGACCGTCAAATCATCCGACGCCAAGAAAGTCGTCACGGTTCGCGGGACAGCGTTTGATCCGGCGGGTGATGGCGGCTCTGCTGCGATTGAAAGTGTGGACGCGCCTGCTGGCCCGTTCAAGGCGAAATTCGTCTCTGAAGAAGTCGTCAAATCGGATCGCCCAGAATTGACCGCTGCGAAAACGGTTGTCTCGGGTGGCCGCGCACTTGGTTCGGAAGAAGAGTTCCAACGCCTCATCGTACCCCTGGCGAACAAGCTTGGCGCTGCGGTTGGCGCCTCGCGTGCTGCTGTCGATGCCGGCTATGCGCCAAATGATTACCAAGTCGGTCAAACCGGCAAGATCGTCGCGCCAGAGCTCTACATCGCCATCGGTATTTCAGGTGCGATCCAGCATCTGGCCGGGATGAAGGACAGCAAGATCATCGTCGCCATCAATAAAGACGAGGAAGCGCCGATCTTTCAGGTTGCCGATTATGGACTGGTTGCTGACCTGTTCAACGCCATACCGGACCTGACCGACGCGCTTTAAAGTCTGGGCATCGCACTGATCATCAAGCTAGTGCCACCAAAACTGGACTTGCTGCAGGAGATCCCGGGTCAAGCCCGGGACGGTCGGCGCTGGAGAAAACAGCCCTGAGCCCGGTTCATGCGCCGTAGGCGCGGAACCTGCTTCGCCTCGCGTGACGCGAAAGCGTCTTAGCGCGGGGCAGAATCAGAGCCTCTCCCGTTCCTCCCCATCTGGGGAAGGTCGGGAGAGGCTTGATTTTATCGAGCTGAAGCGCGACATGAGGGCTATGGCAGATCTGTATCATAATCGCGTGCTGGAGCTGGCGGCTGACATTCCGAATGTTGGCGCGTTGAGCGATGCGCATGGGTCGGCAACCAAGCTGGCGCGGATTTGCGGGTCGACTGTGCGGGTTGATGTGAAACTGTCCGAGGATGGTGACACGGTGACTGCGATTGCGGTTGATCCGAAAGCTTGCGCTCTGGGCCAAGCGGCAACGGCAATCCTGTCCGAACATGCGGTCGGGGCGAGCTATGCAGAACTGATTGCGGCGCGCGATGCGATGCGGGCAATGCTGAAAGAGGACGGTGAGCCGCCGCGTGGGCGGTTCTGGGAGTTGCGTCATCTCGAAGGTGTGCGCGATTATCCGCCGCGCCATGCCTCTACGATGCTGCCTTTCGAGGCGATCCTGGCGGCGATTGAAACGGCCCGAACCAGCCGGGCGACAGCGGCGTAAGGACAGCCGGTGTTGCCATAGATGTGAGCCCCAACAGCCCTGCCGGGTTGCCGCCTCCCATCACAAGCGTCTAAACCGTGTTTCTAAAGACAAGCATTTGGGGTTTGCCCATGTCCGGCCTGCGCCGACATTTCGCCTATGGCCTGCTCAAGGTCTACAAGCTGACGCTCTCGCCGCTATTTATGGTGTTCGGGACGCGGTGCCGGCATGTCCCGACCTGTAGTGAGTACGGCGCTGAATGCGTTTCGCTGCATGGGTTATGGCCGGGCGGGTGGATGACATTGGCGCGCGTGACGCGCTGTCGTCCCGGCGGCTCATCGGGTTATGATCCGGCCCCTTTGGAAACGAAACCTGCACCTTTTTGGGCGCCTTGGAGATATGGTGACTGGGCTTTGGCCGAGCGACCGTTTCCAGATCAAGGGCCCGCATCGAAATGAAAAGACGACTGACATGATAAATGTAACTCTGCCGGATGGTTCCGTGCGTGACTATCAAGATGGCGCAAGTCCGTATGATGTGGCGCTGAGTATCTCCAACTCACTGGCCAAGAAAGCCCTTGCGGCGCGTGTTGACGGCGAGCTGCGTGATCTGACGCGGCCGCTCGACGGCGACGCG
The DNA here is from genome assembly GCA_021776655.1 of Henriciella sp. Classification (GTDB taxonomy): domain Bacteria; phylum Pseudomonadota; class Alphaproteobacteria; order Caulobacterales; family Hyphomonadaceae; genus Henriciella. The sequence continues at coordinate 8,028 of JAJFFK010000043.1, forward strand.
AATGTGGCGATTATTACCGCGAAAGACCCCGAAGGACTGGAGCTGATCCGCCACGACGCGGCGCACGTTCTGGCGCAAGCGGTACAGGCGCTATTCCCGGATACACAGGTCACAATTGGCCCGGTAATCGAGGATGGTTTCTTCTACGATTTTGCCCGCGAGGAAGCGTTCTCCTCGGATGATTTCGACAAGATAGAAGCCAAGATGCGCGCCATCGTTGATGCTGACTATCCGATTGAACGTGAGGTCTGGGACAAGGACGAGGCGATCGCGATGTTCAAGCAGATCGGCGAGGACTACAAAGCGCAGATCATTGATGACATCATTCCGCCCGGCGAAGCGATCACGATCTATCGCCAAGGCGACTGGTTTGATCTGTGCCGTGGACCGCACCTGCCATCGACGGGCAAACTGCCCAAGGCGTTCAAGCTGATGAAGCTGGCCGGCGCGTATTGGCGCGGCGATAGCAAGAACGAGATGCTGCAACGCATTTACGGCACCGCTTGGGGGCATGACAAAGAGCTCAAGGCGCATCTGATACGGATTGAAGAGGCTGAGAAACGCGACCACCGCAAATTGGCGACACAGCTTGATCTCTTCCATCTTGATCCGCTGGCGATGGGGTCAGTGTTCTGGCATCCGAAAGGGTTTCAGGTCTGGCTGCAGATCGAGACTTATATACGCCGCCGCGTGAGCGCTAAGGGCTATGACGAGATCAAGACGCCGCAAATGATGGATAGCGCGCAGTGGGAAAAATCTGGCCATTGGGGCAAGTTCCGCGAGAACATGTTCGTGGTGCCGGACTTTGTTCCTGATGGCGAGGGCGAGGTGACGATCCCGGCTGAGAGCAAGCTGATGGCGCTGAAACCGATGAATTGCCCGGCGCATGTCGAAGTGTTCAAGTCGGGGCAGAAATCCTATCGCGATCTGCCGCTGCGCTTTGCCGAGTTTGGGTGTTGCCATCGCAACGAGCCGCATGGCGCGCTGCACGGGATTATGCGGGTGCGCCAGTTTACGCAGGATGATGGCCACATTTTCTGCCGTGAAGATCAGATTATGGACGAGACCAAGAGCTTCTGCGATCTGTTGCAAAGCGTTTACAGCGATTTCGGGTTCGATGATCTGGAGGTCAAGCTGGCGACGCGCCCGGACGTGCGGGTCGGGTCAGACGAAAGTTGGGACCGGGCCGAGAAAAGCCTGGAAGATGCGCTCAAGGCGACCGGCTTACCGTATGAATTATTGCCCGGCGAAGGCGCGTTCTATGGGCCAAAGCTTGAGTTCCATCTGACCGACGCGATCGGGCGGACCTGGCAGTGTGGGACCCTGCAGCTTGACCCGCAAATGCCGGAGCGATTGGGCGCGACTTATATCGCCGAAGATGGCTCCAAACAGTATCCGGTGATGCTGCACCGCGCCGTGCTTGGCACGCTGGAACGGTTCATGGGCATTCTGATCGAGGAGTTTGCCGGGGCATTTCCATTGTGGTTGGCGCCGGTTCAGGTTGTGGTCGCGACGATCACCTCTGAGGCGGATGGCTATGCTGAGGCGGCGGCAGCGGCACTTCGGGCGGCGGGTTTGCGGGTTGAAGTCGATACGCGCAACGAGAAAATCAATTACAAGGTGCGCGAGCATTCGCTGCAGAAAGTCCCGGTCATCGCGGTGGTTGGTGCACGTGAAGCCGAAGACAAGAAACTGGCGCTACGCCGGTTTGGCTCAAAAGCGCAGGAAATTATCACGCTGGATGAGGGCGTCGTAATGTTGGCGCACGAGGCGCTGGCCCCCGACCTGAAACGCGCTGCGACAGCATAGATGGTCGGGCCGGAACAGATCTTCACTGTCTGCCTCATCCTATTGGTGATCGGCGGCGGCGTTGGTCTGCTCTGGTGGCGCGGCCGGGCCGTCGGCTATGCCCCGTTTTTTGCCGGTTGGTTTCTAACCTGGCCAATCATTGGATATATGGGCGCACAAGGCTTCACTGGCCTGGTGGCGGTTCTGGCGCTGCCAGTCTTGTTATTTGTTCGCCCCAAGACTGTGCCGCTCTACGCCGCTGTGTTCGTTGGTTTCATCGGCTGGGTCCTTGTCGTGGCGTGGCGGACACAAGACCCTGATGGGGTGATTACAGGTAGCCTGAAAGAGGGGTCACTCACCATGGATGCTGCCGGGCTACGCATCGCGCTGACGGCATTGGCGGCCACCGCGATGATTCTGGCGATCCGGCATGTCGATGTCGGACGAGCCGAAAAGAGCCTGGCATTCATTCGAACAATTGGCTTTGTGCAAGGGGCAGGCGTGATGATTACGGCCCTTTTGATGCAGCCCATTATCGCACTGATTGTTGAACACGGCTTGAGCGAAAATGCCCCGGGCATGACGCAAAACCTGCTGCGCAATGCCAATACTTTCTTGCTGTTACTGCCGCTATTGCTGGCCTGGTTGTGGCAAAGGCGTGGCCGAATTGACGGACGATTGATGGCCTCCGGCGGCGGGCTACTTGCCTTCGTCGCTTTCGCATTGACCGGGACGCAAGTTGCGCTTGCCGGGTGCATAATCATGGTGATTTGTGTCGGGCTGATTCACAGGTTCCCGCAGCGTGGCTTTCGCATTCTGATAAGCACGTTGGCCGTCTATATTCTGGCCGCGCCCTTGCTGGTCAAGGCCTTGGCTCACCTCGTCCAAATTGTCGGTGTGCCGATCCCGCAATCCTTCACGTCGCGCATATATAGCTGGGAACTGGTCAACCAGAAGATTGCACAAAGTCCGCTTTTTGGACACGGGCTCGAGGCCTCGCACGCTTGGAGCGACACTTATGGCGAACATCCTGAATGGTTGGCAGAGGTTGTCGCTGCGGGCGCTGATGAGCGGGCCTGGAGCGTCTATCGCGTGATGCCGACCCATCCCCACAATATGGCTTTACAGATCTGGGCTGAAACCGGCTTATTAGGTGCTGGGCTGATGGCGGGAACGCTGGCTCTGCTGGGCTGGCGCTTGCGGCCACCGCGTGAATGGACGCCGATTGTGCGCTATGGCGCAGCGGGCCTGATTGGCGTCACCGCAACATTGTTTAGCTTCAGCTATAGCATGTGGAACGAAGCGTTCTGGGCAAGTGTGGCTGTGGCGGGCGCTGTGGTCTTGTTGCAGGCACGTCAGGACGGGACTGAATACCAAGCTGGTGCGGTATGAACGCAGCCGCCGTAACCGCCATCATTGTCACGTATAATACCGGGGTCCGGCTGAAAGAATGCCTATATGCCCTCGCTGCAGATCCTGAAGTGTCGGCCAGCGTGATTGTCGATAATGGCAATCCAGCGGCCATGCGCACATGGCTAGATGCTTTTGTGGCCGAGCGTGGCGATTTTCAACTCCTCAGACCAAGCGAAAACCTCGGCTTCGGCCGGGCGGTGAATGTCGGCGTGCAACAGGTTCAAACCGAGCATATTCTGGTGCTCAATCCGGACGCGGTGCTGCGCTGGAATTCGGTTTGCCAGATGCAGGCAACAGCCGAACCATTGGCTCGGCCATGGATTGTGGGCGGGCGTATCTTCAATTTACAGGGGCATGAAGAGCGCGGCGCGCGGCGAAAGCAGTTGACCTTATGGCGCGCCCTGACGCGAGTGGTCGGCTGGAATACCTGGACCCTGGAATCTCAAGCCCCGCCGACAGAGCCGGTTGCCATGCCGGTCATTTCCGGGGCCTTTTTCCTGACATCGAAAGCCAGTTTCGACTTGCTTGGCGGATTTGACGAACGCTATTTTCTACATGTCGAGGATATTGATCTCTGCCGCCGCTGCCGTCAGATGGGTGGACAGGTGATGTACGATCCACGCGCCGGGGCGCTGCACTATGGCGCGACATCAGATGCCCCCAGCCAAGTCGTGGCAAGGTATAAAGCCGACAGTTTGGCGCTATATTTCCGCACCTATGCGAAAGGCCCTTTCGGCAAGCTGTTCGTCGCCTTGGCAATCCCATTGATCCAATTGGCCACGCGGATCAGGGGGCGATAGGCGTGCGCGCGACCAGGCTGGTGACAGATGGCGTAAAATCCTGAAAATCGTACTCGGACAGGCGAAACGCCCACCCTTCTGTTTTACCATTAATCGCTTCGGCCCGGCGCGCGCCCTCTCCGGCCTCAACCGCGCGCAAAGTCACCCAGAGCCCGTCTGTCTCGCGATAGGCTCGCAGATCAACTTCGAGCCCGTCAAATGTCTCGCTGATATGGCGTGCAATCGGAACCGTGCTCAACTCTCCCGCCGGTTTGACATCAAGTGCTGACAGTCGCGTAATCGCCAGGGCCGTCGTCGAGACGCCGAGACGGCTGATCAGTCGATCGGTTTGATGAGGCGGCGCGGGCCGAAAACTGCGCACATCACTGCCCGGCGCGCGGCGCAGATAAAGCGATCGACCCCGCCGATCGGTTATTCGCAGCGAGCGGATCGCCGATGGATCAATATCGATAATCTCGAAATCAAGCCAGGCCCGGCGATTATAGAAAGGCGGTAAATCACCTGATGCGCGATATGTCTGCGGGTTATCCGAAGCCCGGACATAAATTGCGTCAGCCTTGCGCCCGATCAACAAGGACGCGCTGATCTCGCCATCTGAACCCGTGACCTCAACCAGAACACCATTGCCATCTTCAGTTGGGTCGCCCAGCCCAATCCGGTCGAGTTTGTAAGGATCTTTGGTTCGTTTCTGCTCAAAGGTCAGCGCCTCCAACCCCTTGATCAGTGCGGCGAACCGATCAGTGCGGATTGGATAGCGCCCGGATTCTTCCATCACCCAGCCCTGCGCGGTGCGGCTGAGTGTGTAAGTATCGTCGGCCATCGTGAACCGAATGGTTTTGGCATCGGCGCGAATCTCGGCAAATTCAGCCAACACAGGCTTGCCAATGTCTGGGTGCAGGTCATCTACGGACGGCGCAATCAGCACAGACAGACCGATCAAGCCCCACAAAATCACGCCAGTCACAGCCAATGTCAGCACCTGTTTGCGGCGCACTTCTGCACGAACCTTGCTCATGCGCGCGGCCTCCTACGGGTCTGCCACCACAGGAACAAGCCCATCAGGCCAACGCCAAGCGGACCGGCAAGAATCGTGAACGCTTTAAGACGCGCTTCCAGACCATCAATTTCGCGGCGAAAGTCACGCTCAATCTGGCGCAGACGATTACGGGTTGAGACAATATCTTCGCGCAGGCGGGCCAGTTCAATCCGCTCGGCATCGCTCAACTCAGCGGTCACATCACCAGCGAAGAAATCCCCCGCCGCGCCAACCGATTGCAGTTCAGCCAATCGTTGCTGGGTCCGGGTCAAGCGAGCCTCAAGCCGCGCCTGTTCATCAAAGAATTTGTCCTGCGCGACCAACCGCATGCGCTCGACACGAACCATTGGCCGTAGCCCCGGCGCACGGGTGCGAAGTGACATCAGTTCAGAGCCACCAGACAAACTGTCCAGCGCGTTCAAAATAAATGCCGCATTATCTGCATATGGCGTGCCCGACTGTGCATCAAAATGCAGGCTGTCTTCAAGCAGGTCGACATCTGCGATTATCACTATTTCCGCGTCGATGGCGCTGGTTGCAGTATGCGGCAGGGCCTCCTCAGCGGCGGCACGCGCAAGCTCTCCATAGATCGGATCATCGCTGATAGGCGGCACTGGCGCACCATCGGGAAAGGCCGAGACCAGCGGGCCCGTCAATCGAACGGCAAGCACAGCCGGGCCACCTTCGCGCGGCTCGTACGCGTCCAGAGTATCACTTGGTGACAGATCGTGGGCGGCAGATTCAGCTGGGATAGCGCTCGGCGCAGGCCCGGTCTCGAGCAACACCTCGCGCGAACCCGGCGCGTCATCGGACAGGATCAATCGTCCCGGCGCCCCGAAATTGATCGATCGCGTAATATCGGCGGTGATCAAGCTATCGCTGGACATCAGGCCGGGCGGAATGGACAGGAACAGAGGATGGCGCAAAATAGTTGTGCGCCCATCTCCGGCATCTGCTTCTATCGATAAGGCGGTTTCAGTATCGGCAATGGCATCGTCAGAAAGACGGACCCCCCACGCTTCGGAAAAGCGGTTGAGGTCAGAGCGAATCTGGCGATTTGTCAGGCCGAATGGGCCTGATCCCGGCGCGGTCTTTGCCGCCGGGTCGAGCAAAATCAAGGCCCGTCCCTTGCGCAAAATGAACTGGTCAATTTGCCATAACTGCCAGTCTGTCAACTCAGGAGGGTGAGCGAGCATCAGCACATCAATCTCAGGCGGCAGCGCCATGAAATTATCTTCAATCCGCGTAACGGTGAAGGTTTTGTGCAAGTCGCGCAGGATCACATACCCCGCCTCGTCGGTCACTGCCGCCATTCCGGGAAGCGTCGACAACAGTCCGATATTGGCCGGTTCGGGCTGGTCCAAACGCGCAATCAGGCGCGTCAGGTCGTATTCAAACCGGGTTTCCTGCTCGGGTGCCAGGAAAGGCAGGACCCGCTCATCATCAACACTGTTGCGGCCAATAATTCCAAAATAGAGCGGATCGCCGCCACTCGTGTCGACCGCAATCAAACCTGCGGCCAGGGCTTCATCTTCAGCTTCGGAAAAGGGTGCCGGGTCAATCTCACGCAAGCGAATATTCACCCCGCCAATCGCGGCATATGTCGCAACCAGTTCACGCACGCGCACGGCATAGGCCTGTACGGCTGGATAGGCCTGCCCGACGCTGCGTGTGTAAACAAATGTCACTTCAACCGGCTCCGACAGGTCCCTCAAAGTCGCCCGCGTGCCATCCGATAGCGTGTAAAGCTTGTGACCCGTAAAATCGACGCGGGCACCCCTCAAGTGCCCCTGGACCAACAGGTTCGCCCCGGCAAACACGATGACCAAAAGCAAACTCGCCGCAAGCAAGAAAATGCGCGCCGTCATTGGACACCGCTCCGTCTATGCTCGACGAACAGCGTGTTGAGGATCAAGCAAAGTGTCAGAAACCCAGCGAAGAATAGCAGGCCCCGCAACTCAAGCACGCCCCTTTGCGCCGTTTCGAAATGGGTCAGGAACGAAAATTGCGCAATCGCGTCCCCTGCGCCTGACCCAAGCAGGCTGGACACAGCGCCCGTGACCAATGGCCAACCCGCTGCGGTCAGCAAGAACGCAACGACCACGCCGGTCACAAATGCCAGAACAGATGACCTTGTAAGGGCAGACATCGCAGCCCCGACGCCAAGATAAGCGCCAGCCATGATCAGGCTCATAAAATAAGATAGCGCAATTGCGGTATTGTCGGCTGGCCCGAGAATGTTGACACTTATCCACCACGGAAAGGTTAGCGCCAATGCCAGCGCGGCAACGCTCCAGGCTGCCAGTAATTTACCGATCACAACACCTGGCAAACTGATCGGCAGCGATAGCAGAAGCTCTGAGGTTCCGGCGTTCGTCTCATCTGCCCATAACCGCATCGCAAGCGCCGGCATGAACAGCATAAAGAGCCAGGGATGCCAGTAAAAGAACGGGCCAAGATCAGCCGCACCCGTCTCGAAAAAATTTGAAAGCTCCCAGGTGAAAACACCCAGGACAAGCAGGAAAATTGCGATGAAGACATACGCAACAGGGGTTGCAAAATACGCCGACAGTTCGCGGCGCCACACAGCCTTTATGCCATTCAACGTGCCTTCGAACCGGCCCCTCATGCGCCACCTCCACGGGCTTCTGAGACGAGCGTGATAAATGCCTCCTCCAATCCGCCAGACGCACTTGCCGCCAGATCATCCGGGCTTTTATCGGCGACCATCCGTCCGTGGTCTATGACAATCACGCGCGAACACATCGCCGGAACCTCCTCTAACGTATGGGTTGAGATAATAATCGCCTTGTTGTGCGCCATACGGGCGATCAGGGCACGCACTGCCCGTTTTTGAATGGGATCAAGACCATCAGTCGGCTCATCCAACAACAGAACCGGCGGGTCATGCAAGATGGCCCCGGCCAACCCAACCCGTCGCCGAAACCCTTTTGACAAGGTTGAAATTGGTTGCCCGGTCACGCTGGCAATGCGGGCATCGGCAATCACCCGGTCTACCGCAGTCTTGCGAGCGATACGGTCCATGCCATGGGCGTCAGCCAGAAAGCGCAGGAAGGTCAAAGGTGTCATATCGCGGTAAAGCGGTGCCCCTTCTGGCAAATATCCGATCAGTCGTTGCGCCTCGCGACGGTTCGAAACGATAGACTGTCCGAGAACGCGTGCATCACCGATATCGGGCTCCAGCACGCCTGCAACCATTTTCATCGTGGTTGATTTACCTGCGCCGTTTTGGCCAAGAAATCCAAGGACTTCGCCTTTATCCAATTCGAAGGACAGATCCGTGACAGCGCGATAGCCATCAAAGGATTTTGAAAGTGCATCGAGGTCGAGCATGAAGGATCAATCTGTGGGTCGGTCTACAAGGCCAGATTGTTAGCGGCGTTTGAATGACCTGGCCAGTAAGCTTGCAGATTTGCGGTCGTCTGAATCAAAAGCGCGCGCCACAGAAAGCGCGCGTTACAAGACCGGCAAAAGAAAATGTGTCAGACAGCGAAGGCAGTCGCCCCGGGGGGCTGGGGGGGCTGATGGGTCCAGGAAGACTGTAGACTTCACTGTCCGACACGTACAAACTGAATTGAAACTGTGGCGTTCACAAGGCGTTGATCGTGCAAAACTGCGATGAAATGCATTAATAATACGTCATATGTGGGGAAACCTGGAGATATCACTCGCCTAATGGGAACAATTGCGACCTTTGCCAGACCGGCCCAACCAATGAAAATTGCGTTCCAGCGCCGCGAGATGAATCTGATTCTGGATATATATGGCCGCTTGGTGATGTCAGGACAGGCCAAGGACTACGCGATCGGCATGCACAAGGATCAAGCCGTGTTCGCAATCTTTCATCGCCATGCTGAACATCCGACCTGGAGGATCATCAAGACACCCGCGCTTGCTGGCGCACAAGGCGCGTACGCTGTGTTTGGGGCGCAGGGTCAAATCCTTCGGCGCGGCAGAGAGTTGCGGCAGGTCTTGCGAGTCTTCGCCGCCCGCCGCTTTGAGGTCGTGAGCTAAGCGCGTGGTCCGGTTAATCTCGATAGTCTTATTTCAGCCTTAACCCTGTTTATGAATAATCCGGGTAGATCATAGTTGATTGCTAAGGCTGGAGAAACATATGCTATTCAGGATCGCCGCCATATCCCTTGTCACAATGGGGCTCGGTGCGACGAGCGCCATTGCTTCACCAATCGCGGTCGGAAAATATAAGGACTGGACGGTTTTTACCGACACGATCAACGGCGATGCGATATGCTATGCAGCGACCGAGGCGACGGACAAAGCACCCAAGACCGCTGACCATGGCGATGTCTGGTTCTATGTCTCAAACTGGCGCTCAGGCCAGGCCCGCAATCAGCCAAGCCTGAAAGTTGGTTACGAGTTACGCGGTGACTTACCCGGCAAAGCCAAAATTGGCCGCAGTCACTGGAGCCTGTTCAGTGTAGGCCGCGAAGCCTTTGCGCAAGACAGCGATGACGCAAAACTGGTCAAGCAACTCAAACGTGGCCGGGAACTCAGGGTCGAGGCCACATCCGAGCGCAATACCCGCGTCACTTATCATTTTTCTCTGTCTGGATCATCAGCTGCGATTAGCCGCGCCGCGTCCGCATGTCGCTAGTTGCGCTGTTAACACTGCGCTTAACGAGACGTTAATCGAACCGAGTGAAATTTACGGTCAAATCACTTCGGAGATGACACGATGTTTCGACCCCGCCTTGCCGCCCTCGCCGCGTTCGCCCTGATGACCGTTCCTGCTTATGGTCAGAGCCTGACAGCCAGTCAGAGTGTGGAAGTTGCCATCATAACGGTCGATGAAACCGGCGCCGAGGCCGTGACCTATCAAACTGCTGACGAGATCGCCCCAGGCAACGAACTTCGCTACGTTCTCAATTTCGAGAATGCCAGCGAAGAGGCTGCCAGCAATGTCCGTCTGGACATGCCAATACCAGCGGAGATCAATTTGATCGAAGGATCAATTGAGAGTGCTGGAGCTGTGATAACCTATTCCGCCGATCGCGGCGAAACCTTTGCCTCGCGCGCGAACCTCAGCGTATCTGCAAGTGATGGGCTCACCCGAACAGCCACGATAGAAGATATCACACATGTGCGCTGGACCTTCACCGAGGCAATTGCCCCGGGACAAACCGGCAGCGTTAGCTATCGCGGAATATTGCAGTAAGCGCTTCAAAAACCCCAAATTTTTGGTCTGCTGTTAACCTTCATATGCCTAAATGCCTGAAAAACCAGAGCATGGAGCGGGCTATGAGACATGGAAATACGCAGACGGCGCTAGCGCGCTTGCTACTGGCAAGCGTGGTATCCACCGTATTGGCAGGTGCCGCGTATGCGGGCAACTCGCTAACCGAAGCGGGTACGTCTGTCAGCAATACGTTTACCCTCGATTATGACGTCGGGGCGATTAACCAGCCAACAATCACCAACGACAATGTCAGTCCGCCACCCGGCGCGACCGTGCAGGGCACACCTACCCTGTTCACCGTTGACCGTAAGGTCGATCATGTGATCACGGCCACTAACAGCACGCTAAACAGTCCTCCGGGAACCAATGCAACGCTGACTTATGAATTGCTCAACGAGGGCAATGACACGCAGGCCTATTCATTCTCGCTGGCCGATCTCGACAATGGCGCAGGCAGTTTCGATGCAACCGCACTGGCCATCGTCTATTTTGTCGACACCAATGATAACGGCCTGTTTACTGACGAAACCGGCGTCGCCATTGCCCAAACCGCGATTAGTACAGCCGCGGGCGGAGCGTTCGTAACCCCTGATGTTCCAAAGGGTGTCAGGGTTTTGCTTGAAATCACAGGCGCTATTCCATCCGGTTCAGCCGATGCTGATACCGATGATATTACACTGGTTGCCGAAACCCGCGATCCAACTGCGTTCCTGAATGAAGCCTCAGCCACTCCGGCTGCGGTGACATTGGGCACATCGGGCAGTGCAAATACAATCACCGGCGCGGCTCAGAATGTTCTCGCCGATGGCACCGGTGTGGCCGCAGCCGAAACATCTGGTGACAGTGACGGAATATTCGCTGTGACAGGGATTATCCAGGTTCAATCGCCGGATCTGAGCGCAACCAAGACTGTTACGGCGATCAGCGAACCAGGCGTTACGCTTCCGTCTGTCACAGACTGTGCATCGGCAACCGCTTTTGCCAATGCCAAAGCCGTCCCTGGGGCCTGTATCGAATATTTGATCGAGGTTGAAAACACCGGCGCGACAGCCTCGGCGACCAATCTCAGCATCAATGATATTCTACCCGCTGAAGTGACGTTCGTTAGCGCGACTTTGGACACGCCGACAACCGGGTTTATTGATGATCCCGCTGTTGCTGGAGTTGGCCCGACGCTAACGGCTCCGGCCGCCAACACCAATTGTGATGGCACCGCTGGCACCTGTGATATCACGCTGGATGACGCCATTCTGGCCGCCGGGAATATCGGCCAGATCCGGATTAGGGCATTGGTCGACTAAACCACCCAAGTTCCCAACACAATCCAAAGACCTCCGGTCATATGACCGGGGGTCTTTTGCATTTTTCCAAGCAATTACCTGTGCTTGGGATCGAGATAGATCAAATTTCACTTATTTCCCAAGGCTGATCCTAACCATAACTCAGTAAGCCTCTCAACCTGAGGGCGGCATCCGATCGCCCCAATGAGCTTGTGTGGATGAACCCAAAGAGGTCACCGCACTTTGGTGGAGAGTGGGCGATGACTTCCTTCTGGAAGCACATCTATAAAGGTATTGCGACGTTTGCACTTGCAAGCGGCCTCGCGAGTATGAGCGCCCCAAGCGCACATGCGGCGCTCGGCGATGATGTCAGCAATATTGCCACGATTTCGCAGGATACGGCGAGCGGCCAGCTGGTTCTCAATACCAATTCCGCTGTATTCACGATTGAAGCGCGCCAAACCCCGTCGCGCGTTGATTTCTTCCGAATTGCTCCAGCAGCGCCAGATGCGCAAATCATTAGCCTGAATGGAACCGATTTCAGCCCGTCTGGTGATCTGGTCGGACCTTTCTTGCCAATTGGGGCTGTCACCGGCTTTGGCAAAACGGCACCGGTCGCCGTCGGTCCAACGGCGCTGGTCCCGGCGGAAACATACATTTCCGGCGAAGTTATGGTCGTCAGGGTCATAGATGCGGGTCAGAATGGTGACCCAAGCGTTATCGAAACGGTGAATTTGCGTATTTCGACGGATAATGGCGATGAAATCGTACTGCGCCTGTATGAAAGCAGCGCTGATAGCGGTGAGTTCTTTGCATTTTTTGCCAGCTCAGCTGATCCAAGCGCTCAAAATGACACGATCATCACTGCGCCGCAGGATACTGTCCTGACCGCCACCTATATTGATGTCTTTGACTCGTCTGAAGTGTCAGTCGATACCGCCTTGATTGATCCATATGGGCGAGTTTTTGACAGCTTCTCAGGACAGCTTCTTGACGGTGTATCTGTAACTGTCATCGATGATTCGACAGGATTACCTGCAGCCGTGACGGGCATCGATGGTAGCGCAGTTTACCCGTCGACCGTGCGCACTGGCGAAGCGGTCACGGACTCGAATGGCACGACTTATCCAGCCCAGCCAGGTATCTTCTTCTATCCTATCTTGCCGCCAGGAGCGTATCGCCTCGACGTACAGGCACCAGAAGGATATTTATACCCGTCTGAGCGCCAGGAAAGCGATTTTCTCGGTCTGCCTAATGCACCATTCGCGATTGATCTTTCTGGATCATATGGTCAGACGATCACGCTTTCGACGACGGGCCCGATAAATCTCGACGTCCCACTTGATCCAAATGGTGACCTGATCGCCCGTAAGGAAGCTTCTGAATCAACCGCCTCAGTTGGCGATTTCATCAGTTACACCGTCGAGCTTGAAAATGCCGGCCTCGTTTCAACTCCGTTCACGCTGCAGGACACACTGCCACTTGGATTGCGTTATATTAGCGGCTCAGCCCGCCTCGACGGCGTGCAAATCGGTGATCCGAAAATCTCAGGCGATGGGCGGACACTCACCTTCCCTGAAAGCGGCGTCCTCGCGGGTGAAACCGTACAGATCCGCTATGTCGTATCCGTCGGTCCGGGTGCCTCGGAAGGCCAGATTGTAAACACGGCCCTGGCCCTCAACCGAAGCGGTGCAGCCCTGTCCAATATCGCTGAAGCTGCAATCATCATTGAGGAAGATCTGTTGAAATCACGCCTGACAATTATTGGTCGGGTGGCTGAATCGGCCTGCCAGCCAGATCAGGAATGGGCGCGATCTCTGGCCGATGGCAAAGGCGTCTCAGGGGTGCGTTTATATATGGAAACCGGACGCTACGTGGTGACCGATGCGGACGGCTTGTTTCATTTCGAGGGCGTGCGTCCCGGAACACATGTCGTTCAAGTCGACAAAGCCACCTTACCGGCAGGTTATGACCCGGTCGTTTGCGAAGAAAACACGCGTTACGCTGGCAGCGCTCTGTCAAAATTCGTTGATGCGCGCGGCGGCACGGTTTGGCGAGCAAATTTCTACCTGAAGCGCAACGGATCTGCCCTGGACGCACAGGACGAACCCAATTTACCGGATGAAAGTGATCAGGTATTTGATCATAACTGGCTGAATAATCAACAAGATACGGAGCCACACTGGGCCTACCCGCTAATCGGGAGTACGCCCGCGGGCCGTTCGGTTAATCTTGGTTTTGTACATGGCGCAGACCAGAATATCAGGCTGACTCTGAACGATCATCCGGTGTCTGGCGTGAACTATGCGGGTACAGAGTTCTCCGACAATCGCAATACTGCCCTGTCACGCTGGACCGGCGTCGATATTCAGCGCGGCAAGAATACTTTTATTGCCGATGTCAGGGACCGATCTGGCAACTTGCTGACAAAGGTTGAGAAAACTGTCTGGTTTGTTGACGAAGTTCATCGCGCACGTCTGGTCGCTGACCGCTCGATCCTGGTTGCAGATGGGCGAACCCGGCCGGTTCTGGCCTTGCGCCTGGAAGACGGTGCCGCGCATCCGATCCATCAGGGCCGCCTGGTAGAGATCAATGTCGCCGACCCTTACCGGTTGGCGCAAGCCGCTGAGCTTGAGTTCGAAAACCCGGCGGCGACCGCCTTCAGCAATGTTATTGGTACGCGGGTGAGCGCCGAGGGCATCGCCTATGTCGAGCTCGAGCCGACCTTGCAGTCAGGCCGGGTGCGACTGAGCGTCAAACTGCACGATGGGCGCATCGAAGACGTAGATGTTTGGCTTCAACCCGAGAAACGGGAATGGGTCCTGGTTGGCCTGGCCGAGGCAGAAGGCCTCCTCTCACATGTGGAAGGCAATAATAGCCGCGACCTGGACGAGGTCATGGGCGATGGACGCCTCGCCTTCTTCGCCAAAGGTGTCATTCGCGGCGATTGGTTGCTGACAATTGCCGTCGATACCGCCAAGCGTCGCGGCAATGCAGATGGCGAGCTGTTCGATGAGATTGATCCGAACGCCTATTACACATTGTACGGTGACCGGACGTGGCAGAATAATGACGCTGAAAGCCGCTACCCGGTCTATATCAAGCTCGAAAGGGATACGTTCCAGGCCCTGTTCGGCGACTTTGAGACCGACCTCACTGATACCGAGCTTGGGCGCTATTCACGCCGCCTGTCAGGCCTGAAAGTCGACTATGAGAGCGAGATCCTGTCAGTGACAGCCTTCGCCTCGGAAACCAATCAGAGCTTCGCCAAGGATGAGATCGCGTCGGATGGCACATCCGGGCCTTACGCCCTGCGCCAGGCACCGTTGATCCGGTCGTCTGAAGTGATCACGATCGAAACGCGCGATCGCTTCCGCCCGGATACACTGGTTGGGGTCCAAACTTTGACCCGCTATACCGACTACGAGATTGATTATGTCACCGGCGAACTGTTCTTCCGTCACCCAGTGGCGGCGGCAGATGCGCAATTCAATCCGAATGTAATTGTGGTTGACTATGAAACCGCGAGCGCTGGCGACCGCAGCATAACGGCCGGTGGCCGCGCGGCAGTGCGCATGGCTGACGGCGCAGTTGAAACCGGGATCACTGCGATCCGCGAAGATGGCCGCTCTGGCGCACAAGGCGCGTCAACGCTGATCGCCAGCGATATTACCATCCGTCTCGGCGAGCAGACAGAAATACGTGCCGAAGCCGCGGCCAGTAGCGCCAAGACCGATCTCGGCAAACAAAGCGGCAATGCCTGGCTGGTAGAAGCCACACGCCGTAGCGAGAATCTCAGCCTGACCGGCTATTATCGCGAGGAAACCGAGGGCTATGGTCTCGGCCAACAATCTTCGGCAAGCTCTGCGATCCGCCGCGTTGGTGCGCAATTGAGCGCCGAGCTTGGAGCGACAGATGTCGCGGGCGGCAATGACCGCTCCGTGCGCCGCATTGAAGCGCAGACTTACCGTGAGGAGAACCTGAGCGTAGGCACCCGGCGCGACGTGGTTGATCTGGCCCTGCGCCAGGACTCTCAAACCTTTGGGGCGAGCGTCGGATTACGCGCTGCGGCTGAGGATTTCAACACGCTGGCCGCACCGCGCCAGTCAGTGTTGCTGACCGCCAGCCTCCGCAAGACCTTCCTTGATCAAGGCCTGACCATCAGCGCAGCACACGAAGAACCGATCTATTCGGGCGGCGCAAACGACGACGATGTGACGCTGTTTCCGGGCCGAACGGTGCTTGGTGTCGACAAGACGCTAGGTCGGCGCGCAACCCTGAGCCTGCGCCACGAAGTAACCAATGGCGGCGATGCTTCGGGTGACAATACGGTGGCCGGCATCACCTGGACCCCGCGCAGCGGCACGGATGTTCGCGTATCAGCCGATATGATTACCCGCGACGATGCGCGCCGGATTGGGGCAACCGTTGGGGTCGACCAGACTTGGCAGATCGACGATCGCTGGAGCGTCGGTGTTGGGCTCGCCCGCCGCGCAAATGTCGACGGATCCGATATACCGCTCGATGTCACACCGGATGCCGCCATTGGACCACTCGAAGATGGCCTGCGCAGCCCACTGGTCGGTGATGAAGACTATACGTCTGGCTATTTCGGCGCGGGTTATCGCGGCGAGCACACTGCTGCCTCGGGCCGTATCGAAATCCGCGATAGCGCCAGCGGGAACCGGGTTGTCACCAGCCTCGGCGGGGCGCGTGAAATTAGCGAAAAACTGTCCTTCTCCGCAGCGCTACGCTATCAGGACGAACACAATGACCAGACAGCCGATCGCGAAACGCTCGACGTACGCATTGGGACCGCCTGGCGCCCACGCGGCGAAGGGATCGTCGTCTTCAACCGCTTTGACATCGGCCATGACAAGGTCGAAGGGCAATCGCAGCGAACCAAAGTCGTCAATAATCTCGTCCTCAACACGATGCTGACGGAACGCACACAAGTGTCCTTCTATCACGGTATCAAATATGTCGAAGCCGAGTTTGAGGGTTTCAAGACCAGCGGCTTCACCCATCTGGCCGGGACCGAAATTCGCCATGATATCACGCCGAAATTCGATATCGGCCTGGCGGCGACATGGACATCGGGCGAAGCGACTCACACGTCAGAATGGGCGTTTGGGCCAAGCCTTGGCTTTACACCGAGGGACAATTTCTGGGTCAGTTTCGGCTGGAATGTCAGCGGTTTCGAAGATCGCGATTTCAAGGCGGCGGAATATACAAGGTCTGGCCCCTACATCAAATTGCGGGCGAAATTTGATCAAGACTCGATCAAGGGTCTGATCCACAGCCTCGGATTGGGCGGGCCTTAAGCGGTTTCAGTCGCGCCGGTGCTTGACTAAGCCGCAAGCACAGCGCACCTGCCCACTATGGCGAATGTGAAGATATGTGGATTGACCGATTCCAGCATGGTGCGAGTGGCCGCAGAAGCTGGCGCAGACTGGGTGGGCTTTGTTTTGTATCCCAAAAGCCCGCGAAACCTGCTGGGTGAGGGCCGCGATGCTTTGCAACAGCTTGAAGACCTGTCACGGTTTGCCCAAGAGCTTGGCGTGCTCAGCGTCGCGCTGATGGTCGATCCCAGCGAAGACTTATTCGAGCGCGTGCTGCACGATGTTGGCCCGAATGCGATCCAATTACAGGGCCACGAGACCCCCGATCAAGTGCAGCGCTTCTGGCGCGATGGCGACGGTATTTGTGAGATATGGAAAGCGGTTGGCGTGTCCGATGCTGAAGATCTGGAGACCCTGGATCAATGGCGGGTTGACCGCCTGCTGATTGACGCAAAACCGCGCACAAGTGCCGACTTGCCGGGGGGCAATGGCGAAGCGATCGACTGGGTCATCCTTGCAGGGTTTGACGCGCCGGTTCCGTGGTTGCTGGCGGGCGGACTGACGCCGGAAAATGTGACCACTGCAATTGCCACTTCTGGCGCATATGCGGTTGATGTCTCCTCTGGTGTGGAGCGCGTGCGCGGGGTAAAGGACGAGGATCTGATCCGCGCTTTTATTGACGCGGCAAAAATGGCTTAGGAAAAGGGCGATGGATTTGCGCAATACTTGGAACCAATGGCCCGACGAGAATGGCCGTTTTGGCGAGTTTGGCGGGCGCTATGTCGCCGAAACCCTGATGCCGCTGATCCTGCAACTTGAGGACGAATATCGCGCCGCCAAGAAAGACCCGGCTTTTGCGGCGCAAATGAACGATATGTGGGCCCATTATGTTGGCCGCCCGAGCCCGTTATATTTTGCCGAACGCCTGACGACACATTTTGGCGGAGCAAATATCTATCTCAAACGCGACGAGCTTAATCATACTGGCGCGCACAAGATCAATAATTGCCTCGGGCAGGTCTTGTTGGCGATGCGGATGGGCAAGACACGCATCATTGCCGAAACCGGCGCGGGCCAGCACGGCGTAGCGACAGCGACAATTTGCGCGCGCTATGGCCTGCAATGCGTCGTGTTCATGGGGCAAACAGATGTTGAGCGCCAGAAGCCGAACGTGTTTCGAATGAAGCTGCTTGGCGCAGAAATTATCCCCGTAACCGCCGGAACCGGGACGCTGAAAGACGCGATGAATGAAGCCTTGCGTGATTGGGTCACCAATGTCGATGACACGTTCTACTGTATTGGCACAGCGGCCGGGCCAGCGCCTTATCCTGAAATGGTCCGCGATTTCCAAAGCGTCATCGGGATTGAAGCGCGGGCGCAAATCCTGGAACGCGAAGGCCGCCTGCCCGACGCTGTGATGGCCTGTATTGGCGGCGGCTCGAACGCGATCGGCCTGTTCCATCCGTTCATTGAAGACGAGAGCGTTCGCCTGATCGGCGTCGAAGCTTCTGGGCACGGCGTCGATACGGATAAACATGCGGCGGCGCTAAACGGCGGCAAGCCGGGCATATTGCATGGCAACCGGACCTATCTGTTGCAGGATGATGATGGCCAGATCATTGATGCGCACTCAATCTCTGCGGGTCTCGACTATCCCGGCATTGGCCCGGAACATGCTTTCCTGCGCGATAGCGGGCGGGCGGAATATCTGACCTGTACAGACAGTGAAGCGCTCGACGCGTTCCAGCTGTGTACACGTCTCGAAGGCATCATCCCGGCGCTGGAACCTAGCCATGCGCTCGCCCGTGTCGGCGAGGTGGTCACCGAAATGGGCAAGGATGGCTTGTTAATCCTCAACCTGTGTGGACGCGGCGATAAGGACGTGTTCAGCGTTGCCGAAGCGTTGGGGGTGGAGATTTAACATGACCACAGCCCGCATCACTGCCCGCTTTGACAAGCTGAAAGCCGAGGGCCGCGCGGCGCTTGTGACCTATATCATGGCAGGCGATCCTGACCTTGAGGCGAGCTTTCAGGCGATGTGCGCGCTGCGTGACAACGGCGCTGATGTGATTGAGTTAGGCGCGCCGTTTACCGACCCGATGGCGGATGGTCCGGCGATCCAGAAAGCGGCGCTGCGGGCGCTGGCGAACAAGACCAATCTGCGCGACGTGCTGGCAATGACCGCGCGGTTTCGTGAAACCGATCAGGAGACGCCTGTGATCATCATGGGTTATGCCAATCCGGTTCATTCGATGGGCTATGCGGAGTTTGCAATGTCAGCCACAAAAGCCGGGGTCGATGGCACGATCATTGTCGATCTGCCGCCTGAGGAAGACCACGCGCTGCGGGCCGAATATGCCAAGCATGATCTGTCGGTTATTCGCCTCGCAACGCCAACCACGCATGAAGCGCGCATGGCCAAAGTGGCCGAGGGCGCGAGCGGTTTTCTGTACTATGTCGCTGTTGCAGGTGTGACTGGCACAGGCTCTGCTGATCCAGCAGATATTCGCGTCGGGGTCGAGATGGCGCAGCGCGTCTCTGGTCTGCCCGTCTGCGTTGGGTTTGGCATCCGAACCGGCGAGCAAGCGGCAAAAATGGCGAAAATTGCCGATGGGGTTGTCGTTGGCTCCTCTTTCGTAGAACATGCAAGGCTTGCAAGTGAGCGCGCGACGCCGCATCTTACGGGCAAGCATATGGGCGCATTGGCCCACGAGTTAAGTATGGCGCTTAAGGGGACAGCGCCGTCCCAGATGGCTGAATAGGGAAACGCATTGCGATGAACTGGCTGACCAACTTCCGCACCCCCGGCCTGAAGGGCCTGCTTGGCAACAAAAAAGATACGCCGGATAATTTATGGCTGAAATGCCCGACCTCTGGCGAACTGGTCTATCGCTCCGATCTGGAAGAAACTCACTATGTCACGCCAGCGGGCGCGCATTTGCGGATCTCGCCGCGCCGCCGCTTCCGACTATTCTTCGATAATGAAAACTGGGAACCCATCCCCTTGCCGCCCGTCGCGGCGGACCCGCTGAAGTTCAAGGATGACAAGACTTATCCATCCCGGATCAAGGCGGCAAAAAGTAAAATTGCCAAGCGCGAAAAAGAAGAGGCGCCCGATCCCAGCGCCGCTGCTCCAATTGCTCAAGACGACTGTATGGCTGCAGCTTTTGGCCGGATTGATGGCATTCCGACAGTCCTCTTGGCTCAAGACTTTGCCTTCATGGGCGGATCGCTTGGCATGGCGGCGGGTGAAGCGTTCATCACCGCAGCGCAAATGGCAGTCGCGCGCAAAGCGGCATTCGTGATCTGTACCGCGTCTGGCGGCGCGCGCATGCAGGAAGGCACGCTGTCATTGATGCAGATGCCGCGCACCACGCTGGCCATTCAGGAAGTCAAGGAAGCGGGCCTGCCTTATATCGTGGTTTTATGTGACCCGACATCTGGCGGCGTTTCGGCCTCCTACGCCATGCTGGGCGATGTCCATATTGCAGAGCCCGGCGCGATGATCGCATTTTCCGGGCCACGGGTGATTGAACAAACCATTCGCGAAAAACTGCCCGAAGGCTTCCAGCGCGCTGAATTTCTGCGCGAAAAGGGTGCCGTCGATATTGTTGCCGACCGGCGCGAGCTGAAAACAACGCTGGCGCGTGTGTTGGGTCATTTGATGCCGAAACGCGCCGCTGCTGAGAAAGATGTTACAGATCTGCCGGTGCTTGCGCCGTCAGCGGATGCGCCCGCACCAAAATCCAAGAGATAGTTTTGGCTAATAGCAACCCGCTCGTTGATGCAGCGCTAAACCGTTTCGAGGGGCTGTATCCTGAAACCATAGAACTATCCCTGGGCCGCATTGAAACGGTGCTCGCGGCGCTTGGCCGCCCACAAGATAAGCTCCCTTCGGTCATTCATGTCGCAGGAACCAATGGCAAAGGTTCAACTTGCGCCTATTTGCGCGCTATGGCCGAGGCAGACGGTCTGAAGGCCCACGTGTTTACCTCGCCGCACCTGGTGCGCTTCAATGAGCGGATCAGGCTGGCCGGGAAGCTGGTCGATGATGACCGACTGATCGCGTGGCTCGACCGGACTTATGAGGCGCTGGATGGGCAAGAAATTACATCGTTTGAGGCGACCACGGCGGCGGCCTTGCTGGCCTTTAGCGAAGTGTCTGCCGATCTCCTAATCCTGGAAGTTGGCCTTGGCGGGCGGTTCGACGCAACCAATATTATTGCCTCGCCGGGCGTTAGCATCATCACGCCAGTGGATTTTGATCATAAACAATTTCTCGGCACCGACCTCGCCATCATCGCAGGCGAGAAAGCCGGGATTATCAAACCGGGTCGCCCCGCCGTATCCGCGATCCAGAAACGGGTCTGCGGCGATGTGATTGCGAAAGTCGCAGCAGATCAGAAAGCGCCGCTCCGGGTTCTCAGTATTGAGGACATTGAGCGAGTGCCAGAGGCCGTCGCCCTGCCCGGCACGCACCAACGCTATAATGCCGCTCTGGCAGGGCTGGCCCTGCGCACCCTGGATCACCCACGCGTCAGCGATCAGGCGATCTGGCAAGGCGCGATGAGTGCAGACTGGCCGGCCCGGATGCAGCGCTTGAAGCCCGGTCCGATGTCAACGTTCGGCACGGTGCAGGAGGTCTGGCTCGATGGCGGGCACAATCCTCATGCCGCACACGCCATCGCTGAATTGTTGCGCCAGATGAAGGGGCGCACGGTTATGGTTTGCGCGATGATGGCCGCAAAAGATCATGAGAGTTTCTTCTGGGCATTTGAACCTCTGGTAGACGAGGTTCACACTGTCCCCAATTCACGCGGGCATGCTGGCGCAGACCCACAAGTTCTCGCCGATGCGGCGCGCACATTTATCCCGAATGCAACCGCGCATCAAACACTTGAGAAAGCCATGCAAGCGGCGGCGCAAAGTGAGCCGGACCGCATTCTGATCTGCGGATCGCTCTATCTCGCTGGCGATGTACTTGAATTAAACGGAGAAATTCCGAAGTAGGGTTAGGCCCATTAGTCTCGCTAATTTGGTCATCTCATCTGGTTCTCTGACAAAGCGGAGAGCCTTGAAAGTTTACCCAATTCAAGAGCGTTGATGCTGTCCTCACGGCAAAAACGCCCGCCCTTTGGGTGCGCTTGTGGTGACAAGCCAAGACTTTATACGCTTTAGTTCCGTTTGCCTGCGGCAGCAGGCATCCATGGCGGCTGGGCCCACACTCAACCGCCATAGACCCCTGCCGTCGCAGGGGAAACGGGGAAAGAGGATATGCTTGGGTTTGGAACCTAATCAGCGCCAAGTCTGCACAGCGCCAAAGTGACGAGATTAATCAGCCTGATCCTAGGGTCAGGCCCTAGTTCAGCATCGCTTGTATCTCAGCGTTCGAATGCAGCACCGCAATCTTGTCCTTCATATAGGCCAAGGAAACCCGCGCGTGCTCTTCATCGTGAGAGTCGATGCAGTCGGTCGCAAGTATCACTCGATAGTCGCGTTGATAGGCATCAATCGCCGCCATACGGATACAGGCATGCGTGTTCACACCAGCAAGAACCAAACTTTCAGGCTCAATCTTCGCCAGTACATCGTCAAGATTAGTTCTGAAAAAGGCGCTGTAGCGCTTCTTCAGAATGATCGCATCATCTGGTTCGCAATCCAAATCGCGGTGGATATCAGCACCAGACGTATTTTCAATTGTCACCGCAGTCTGCTTATCTCGCATTTCGAGGAAGGCGTCGCTGAGATCAACTCGGAAGGCTTGGCGAACCCAAATAATTGGACCACCGGACCGCCGTATAGTTGCGATCAATGTATTTGTATTCTGGATCAGTTTCTGGCACGCCTGCTCATCCCAGCGATCAAGAAAGTCGTTGAGCATATCGACGACAAGCAGACAGGTCCTCGTCATCTCACTTTAAGCGTTCTTGATGCTCATCCCGCCATCGACCGGGATGATCGCGCCGGTCAGATAAGAAGCGGCAGGCAAGCAAAGCGACAGCGTAATATTGGCGACCTCTTCGGGAATACCATAGCGACGCAGCGGCACCCGGCGCTTGGCATATATCGTCTTATGCTCGTCGGAAATCGCGTCGGTAATACCCGTGATGATCGGACCAGGACAGATGCAGTTACAGGTGATGCCATCACGGCCAAGGTCAACAGCCATCGCGCGGGTCAGCCCGATCACACCATGCTTGGCGGCGACATAAGGCCCGTTCAGCGGGGTGGCCCCAAGGCCCTCTGTCGAGGCGATATTCACAATCCGGCCGCCTTCCGAAGAAGCCATCAGGTGCGGCAGCGCCGCCCGGATCAGGCGCTGATGGGCGCTTAGCATGACATCGATACTGGCGCGCCAAATATCCTCATATGCGTCTTCACTGGGATGGGCCTGGCGCGCAAACCCGGCATTATTGATCAATATGTCGAGCCCGCCAAAGGCTTCCACCGTTGCCGCAACCGCTGTTTTCAGAGCGTCCTGATCGCTGACATCCAGCGCCATCGCGCGAACCGTCTCGAACCCGGCCTCGCGGATCTCGGCGGCAACCGCCTCAACCCCCTCGCCATTCAGGTCAGTTGCCATGACGTTTGCACCTTCGCGGGCGAACAGATGCGCCGTCGCGCGGCCCATACCACTGGCTGCACCAGTGACGAAAAGCGTTTTTCCAGCAACGGATCGGTTAAGCGGTTGATATGGCAGCATGTTTAGTCTCCAATTTTGCGCACTCTACTTGTATCTTGAAACAGAAAAAACCCCGCCATAGGGCGAGGCCTTAAAAAACTGAAGCCTGCAGCTCTCAAGTGTTTTCTTTGATCCACTCGGTGATGCGTTGTTTGGACATCGCCCCAGTTTGGGTCTGGACGATTTTGCCGTCCTTGAACAACATTAGCGTCGGCAAGCCACGTACGCCATATTTCGATGCCGCCATGGGATGATCGTCAACATTGATCTTGGCCACCTTTACCTCGCCCGACAGTTCGTCAGACACGGCATCCAGATGCGGGGCCATCTGCTTACATGGGCCACACCATTCAGCCCAAAAATCAACTATAACAGGCGTGTCGCCCGCAATCACCTCGTCAAAATTATCATCCGTGATGTGTTCAGCAGCCATGATGGCCTCCTTGGATAGTCTCAGCATACGCCTTTGGTAGACATAGATAGGGACTCTTTGCGCAGGTCAAACAGCACTCCGCACAGAGTTTAGAGAATCTGACATCAAATCTGGCTCAAGGCGGATCAGGCGAGGCCCGTCTGTGTACAGCAGGGCGCAATGGACGGGTCTCACGTGATCAGCATAGATCTGCTGCAAGACAGCGCGATAAGCGGCCATTTGGGCGACATAGGCTGTGCCAATACCGGCAGAGCTTTTGGGCGCAGGGCGATCCGTCTTATAATCAATGATATAGATCTCGGTTTCGGTGATGATCAGCCGGTCGACCCGGCCATTGACCAATTGTCCACCCGGCAATGTACCGACAATCGCGACCTCGTTACGTCCGCCAGGAGCAAAGACCTGCGCAAAGGCCTTGTGGTCCAGTGTCGCCAATGTGACCGCCCGGATCTCTTCTCGCTCATCTTCATTCAAGTCCGGATCACGGGCCAGGAACCGTTTCGCAGCTTCGACGCGTGCGTCCGCTTGCAGGCCTGGCAGGCTCTGTAGTAGCGCATGGATCAGGGTCCCACGGCGCAGCGCCTTGCTGCGCGCGCGGCCAAATGGAGCCGCGACGGGCGCGTTATCCTCAAGCAAACGACTGGGCGCGGCCAAGCGCATTGGCGGCGCGGGGTCGCCAGCCGGTCTACCAAGCCATGCCGGGGCCTCGATTGGCGCATTGGCGGCAATCTGAAAAGCTTCCATGCGCGGCGCAGGCGCGCCAAATGTCAGCTTGCCCTCGAGCACTTGCAGCGCGTCATCTGGCGCTGGCGGATCGCCGGTCAGTGCCAACATCGCGGTCAGGCACCAGCGATACCACGAGGTCTTGGCATATCCGGTCTTGCTGTTACCGAGCCCTGCTCCGGCAATGATCAAGCGATCAGAAGCGCGGGTCAGCGCGACATAAAGCAACCGCCGGGACTCGCGCTCATTGGCGATGTTTTTCAGCGCCCGCAACTCGGCTGTAACCGGGCAGTCAAATTGTTTCGATGGCGCATAAAGCGGGGTGGCGTCACGACCCAGGAAAATCGGGTCATCGGTGGATTTGGTCGCGCCAACCGTATCGGGCAGAAACACGATCGGCGACTGTAAGCCTTTGGCGCCGTGCACGGTCATGATCCGGATCGCGCCATCCGGCTGGCCAAGCTCGCGTTTTAGCTCGACATTATCGGCCTCGATCTCAGCCAGAAACGCCTGCAAGCTGGCAGCTTCGCGCATATCGAAGCCGAGCGCCCGCGAGACCAGCGCGCGGACCGGGTCACGCACCGGCTCTCCAAGTCGCTGAACCAGGCGGTCCCAACCCGTCAGACCCTCGCCGTCAGAGGCCGTCAGGTGCAGGGTCAAAAAATCGAAGGGCGGCAAATGTTTGGCTGCCAGCAATTGCAAGCAAGCCTGCCGCGCCGCTGCGAAACAAGGGTCTGTCGCCGCCTCAAGCCGCTGCCACAGAGTGACACCGCGCTTGCGATCATGCGCCAGTTGAAACAGATGCTGATCATCATCAGTCAGGCCACAAAATGGCCCGCGCAAAATCTCGGCAAGCGTTAGATCATCGCCCGGCTGGAGCGCGAACCGGATCAGGTTGAGGCAATCTTGAACCCCGATATGATTAAGCAATTTGAGGCGGTCCGCGCCCGCAACTGGCAGGCTCTGCTGTTTCAGACTTTCAATCAGGGCCTCGAACAAGTCATTGCGACTGCGCACCAGGATCAGGATATCTTGCGGCTGGATGGCGCGGCGCTGCCAGCTTCGATCTGGCTGTTCGATCCAAACGGTTTCGCCATCATCAATCATCTGACGAATATGACGCGCGATATCAGCGGCCAGCCTACGGCGCGGGGCGTCCTGTCGCACATGGTCAACCGGCGGGGTCCAGCTTGTATCAGGTGTCACCGCTGGATCGGGCATATGTAGCGGCCACAGTTCAACCTGGCCGGGTTGATTGGCCCGGCGCACCTGATGGCGCTTTAGGTCAGCATCAGGCGGCGGCAATGGATCGGTCGCGGCATCGGTGAGTGGAACCCGCGCGCGCACGTCATCGACAAAGGTCAATATTTCCGGACTGGACCGGAAGGACATCAGCATTTCCGGACGGTTGACGGCGCGGCCCTCCGCCTCAGCAATCGGTTCTTCTCGGCGCAGGAACGCTTCGCTTTCTGCCAAGAAGTGCTGCTGATCTGCGCCTTGGAAGGAATAGATCGATTGCTTTGGGTCGCCGACCACAAATTGCGTGCGCGGTTCATTGATTCGGTCACGCCCAAGACCTGACTGGAACTCCTCAACCAGCGCATTGATGAGCGCCCATTGCGGCGGGCTGGTATCTTGCGCTTCATCCAGGAGCAGATGGGTCAGTCCGCCATCCAGCTTGTACAAGATCCATTCCGCTGCGCCCGACCGGGTCAGCAATTGCCGCGTCCGCTCGATCAGGTCGTCAAAATCCAGCGCCGCGCGCAGCGCCTTCTCGCGGTGATAGTCAGCAACAATAGGCAGCCCGAGGGTCAATAGCGCCAGACTGCGCTCTGCCGCTTGCGCCGCTGCCAGCTGAGCCTGAACCGCCTTCATCCGGGTAATTTCAGACCCTTCACTCTCGCCTTGCTTGCGCCAGAACAGGTCCACGACCTGACCACTCGCAGGCAGCGCAGCGGTAAATGGATTGCTCTTCGGCGGCCAGTCATGTTTGCGGCCTGCAAGCGCGTCGAGATAGGCGCTATACTGTGTTTGTGGATCGCTCGCCTCAAGCATTGCGGACAGACCGTCCAGCAATTTGTCATCAGTCGCTTTGCGGCTGGCCGCGCGCAATTCTTCGCAGGCCGCAATAACCTGCGCGCGCGGAAAATCACGCGACATCGCTGCCTCGATAATCGCCCCTGAGCTTGCCTCGGGCGCGTCCAAGGCCGCCTTCACCAACGCCGCCATGTCGGCATCAGGCGCCGCAGCCAGACGGCGCGCAAACGCACTCATCTCGCCGCGCTTGAACTTTAACAGGTTGAGCGCCGCCTTGACGCCAAGCCCGCCAGCGGTGCGCGACAGCACCAGCAACGCTTCGGGCGCACCCGTCGCGGCCGCCTCAACCCCGGCGTCGAGCACCGCCTGCCAGAGCTGGTCAGCCTCGCGATCTTCAATCTCGGTAAAGCCCGGCGAAACCCCGGCCTCGAGTGGGAACCGGCGCAGGATACGCGCACAGAAGGCGTGGATCGTCTCAATCCGCAAGCCGCCCGGCGTTTCCAGCGCCCGGGCAAATAGCGAGCGCGCCTGCTTCAGTGCATCGCGATCATAGGAGCGAGGATCACGCCCTTCAAGCATTGCCAGTTTGCCACGCAGAGCCTCATCATCGGCAATCGACCAGTCGCCAAGCCGGCTGAACAGGCGCGACAGCATCTCGTTCGCTGCCGCTTTAGTATAGGTCACACACAGGATTGAGTCCGGGTGCGCGCCCGGGCGGCCATCCGGGCGTCGCAAGAGCAGTCGCGCCACCCGGTCAATCAGCACTTTGGTCTTGCCTGATCCGGCATTTGCCTCAACCCAGGCTGATCGCGCCGGATCCGCCGCCTGTGCTTGCGCGCCTTGGGCCTGTGCAAATTCCGGACTGTCCGGTGAGAAGATCGCACCCGGCTTAGTCATAAGCATCAAGCCCCGCCCATTCTGGTCGCCGGGCCAGCCGGGTATAGTCGGACCAAAACGTCACCCGCTCTGGTTGCGGCGCGCTGAGATAGACTTTGGCAGGGTCGGCGAAAGCTGTCAGCAGCCGAATCAGACCTTGTTCGGCCTCATCAATAATCTCTGCGATGGGTTTGGGATCGAGCTCATTTTTGCCCGTGCCTGCTTTCTGGCCAATCTCATCAACCTTAAATTGCGCGCCGAACCGGATATAAGTGAGCGCTTCAACGCTGACGCTACCAGCCAGTTTTCCATAGCCGCCGCGCTGCGCGATCAGGCCTTGCAGCGACATTTGCGGGCTGAGCCCGGACCGCACTTGCCGTTCACTTGGCGGTTTGCCGGTCTTGAAATCAAGGATCGCAATGGCCTGACCGCCGCGCCGCTCAATTCTGTCGGCGGTTCCGGTTAGCCGGAACGTCGCGCCACCTATATCCATCTCAATCTTTCCGGTTTCTTCGGTAAGGATTTCCCCACTGACGCGATGGGCATTGTCGCCGCGCCAGGCGAGGTATTCAGCCGCGACCTGGCGACGGCTTTCACGCAGGGCAATCAGATCGGCTTCGCTCTCTCCGCCGCGCCGCAGCTCAGCCTCCAGCAGGCTGAGGAGGTCTTCGACGCCTTGATCCGGCGGGCCTGTCTCAAACACTTCCAGTGCCTTGTGCACGGCGGTTCCGCGCGCGCGCGCATCGCCCGGCAAGTTCAGCGGGTCAAGGCTTTGCAAGCCAAGCACGTACTGGCAATAGATCGCATACGGGTCACGCACCAGAGTCTCAATCCGGGTGACTGAAAGCTTGCGCGGACGGGCAGCTATGGGCGGACAGGGCCTCGGCTCGGCGCGAAACCCGGCAGGCAAAGGCTTGATCTGCTCCATTGCCTGCACCCAAGCCAGGGGGTTCGCGCCCGCAGGCGGAGCAAGCGCGCTGTCAGCAGCACCTGCACCCAAAGCGCCGCGCGCCAATGTCCGCAACCGCCAAATCCAGCGCGAAGCCACCGCTGGTTTGTCAGCGCGCCGCCGCGCCGCCAGTAAGGTGACATTTGGCGCCGCTGCAAGCTGGGCAAAATCATGCGCCGACAGACCGATACGCTCATCCGGGTCGGACAGGCCAATCTCGCGGCGAAACACCCGTGGCAAGAATGCATCTGCGGCGGGCTGCGCGGGCCAGACCCCTTCATTCAAGCCCGCCAGAATAAGTCGGTCGGCGGTTTGCAATCGAGCTTCGAGTGGGCCCCATATGGCCAATCTGGGATGCGGATAACCGCTGGCAATCCGGGCCTCTGCCGCCTCTGTCTTGAACAGATCATTGAACACGATTGGGGCTTGCAGTCCAAGCGGCGCGGACATCTCCGCAAGATCACGGTACAGGCGCGACAAGCTAGCCCCATCCGAACCAGCCCAGGGTGCGGGGGCTTGAGACACAGCATCAATGAGAGCAGTAGCGCGCCCATACCAATCGGGCCCAGCGATCGGCTCACCATTGCAATCGTCACCTCCAGCCTTTGCCATAGCCGCTTCAAGCTGGTCCAGAAGATCAAGCGCAGCGGCAATATCGCGATCCGTGTAAGACGTATATTTCTGCCGCTCTGGATCGACGCCAGCTTCGATATGCTGGCGCAGACCGGCCAGCGTGTCCCAAGCCCGAATCCCGCGCAGGAAGTGGCGATCAAGCGTGTCAATTTGCGCCGCTGAGAACCGCCCCGAGGCGTGGCGCAGAACCGCCAGGAGCTTCACCGGGTGCGACAGGTCGGTGAGCCAGTCCATGACCAGAAAGGCCAGACTACCGGCGCGGCTTTGCAGAAGGGACATGCCCGCTGAGGCTGGAACCTCGACCTGCCACTGC
Source organism: Henriciella sp. (assembly GCA_021776655.1). Classification (GTDB taxonomy): domain Bacteria; phylum Pseudomonadota; class Alphaproteobacteria; order Caulobacterales; family Hyphomonadaceae; genus Henriciella. The sequence continues at coordinate 37,551 of JAJFFK010000043.1, forward strand.
TTCAGGAGCGCGCTGACCCGCCGGGCCAAGCCTGCGTCCGGGGTCACCAGAGCCGCTGTCTCGCCCTCGGTTTCCAATGTCTCGCGCAGCAGGAGAGCGGCGGCCATGGCCTCATCTGTCTCATCACTGGTCTCAAGCAGGCTAAGCCCAGACAGGGCGTCTTTGACAAACCCCGCCGCATCTCCGTCTGGAGCCATCTGGATCAGGCGGTCTGTCCAATCGGCGGTATTGTCCGCCGGTGCGAGCGCTTCATGGATCAGGCGGCGGCGTGCCAGAGCATTACCTATTTGCGCAACCTGTGGCCAGACGGCGACATTGGAGGGACGAACCTGCAAGTGATCAAGTGTGCGCGCCAGCGTGAATTGCGGATGGCTAGGGGTTTCAGAGATATGCGCCCAAGCGGTCTCTGGCGCCTCGCGGTCCAGGCCCGGCAAAACGACGAGCCCCATGGGCAAGGCCATCGCAGCACGCATCAGCACTCGGCTGGCTGGCGTCGCGCCGGTTGATCCGGCAATTACAACCGGCGTTTGCGGCGGATGTCTGGCCCATTCCTCTGCCAATGCTTCAGCCGCCGCAAACCGGCGCGCATATGGGTCCATCGCAGCAGCGTCTTCGAGCCGGACCGGCCATTGCTGGGTGATGATCTTGAGGAATTCCAGCGATTGCTGCCAATGACGCGCCAGCTGTTTGTCGGGAACAATCTCCTCAAGCCGCGCCCAATCGACCTCGCCGGACAGAGCGGCTTGGTCGAGCAGGCGCGCCAGTTCGCGCGCGGCGGCAAGCGCAGATGTCGGCGGGATGGCCAGGTTCTGGGTCTGATAATAGGCCATCACCAGGCGGGTCAGCTCACCGATCCGCTGCGCATTTGGCAAGGCTGGCGGCAGATCGGCGAAAGCGACCTCTGCGCTCGGCGGTGGCTCTTCGGTTTCCAGATCACCGAGCGCACGGATATCCGGTAGCAAGCAAGCCTCGCGCCCACTGGCCTGATACAGCGCGAATGCCAGCGCCCGCTCGGAGCGGTGGTTAGGAACGTAAATCAATGCATCTGCCAGCGCTTCTGGATCGCTCTCAAGACCGGTTGCGGCGACCAGTGCACTGGCCAGTTCATCAAGAAAGTTTGCGCCCGGCGGGATCGAATAGAGACGCGGGCCCTCAGAAGAGAACAGATCGCTCATGCCCCGTGGCATCGCAGCCACATCTCTGCATCTTCAAGCGCCTGCGGGTCGCCGACATGCAGCCAGAACCGGTCCAGCCTGAGGCCGTGTGCCCGCTGCGCCGGGATAAGCTGATCCCAGATACGATTGGCTGAGAAGGGTTCTACCGGGTGAGCGCGGTACAGTTGCGGCTTGGCAATCCGTATACCAGCATACGCCCAGGGCGCTGTTTCCGCCTGACCGCGCCGCTGCAAGACCCCCTCTGCATCACAGAAAAAATCGCCAGCGCCATGATAGCCAAGGCTGCGCTTGGTATCGGCCAGCAACAGTATCTCGTCCATTATTTCGGGGTCATAATTTTGCGCCAGCCGGGCGATAGGGTCTGGTCCCGCAGGCCCCCAAAACGCATCAGTATTGACCACAAGCATCGGATCATCACCGAGCAATTGCCCTGCCTTGGCCAGGCCGCCGCCGGTTTCAAGCACCTGCGCGCGTTCATCCGATATCACTATTTCAAGATCACTGCGGGCGTTGAGGTGATCTTCAACAAGCTCGGCGCACCAGTGCACATTGACCACGGCGCGGGTCACCCCGGCCGCAGCAAGATTATCCAGTAAATGATCGATCAGCGCTTTACCGCCGACCTGCAAGAGCGGCTTGGCGGTGGCATCGGTCAAAGGCTGCATCCTTGTGCCAAACCCGGCCGCAAGCACCATTGCCGTCTTCGGCACCTCAATCATACGTCGTCTCCAGAATGAACGGCGCAACGGTTTTGACGAAAGCGGCCATGTCCTGCACAGCTGGATGGTTTAGATTATCGGCCAATATCGCCTGTTGACGCGCCATGAACTGCTTGTAGCGCGGCTTGCCATCGCGCACGATCAAGCGCGCAAATAGGCCGGTGATGCGCAGCGCGTTCAACGTACCGATCACCGCCAACCGCTCCATGAAAGCGGTCTTGGCGCGGCCTGTCGCATCGAGATAGGCATGGATCGCAGCGCGCCGGGCGGCCTCTGAGACCTTGCGCCGGGCATCCTGTGTCAGCATCGCCATGTCCCAGGCATCCCAGCCGAGCACAGCGTCTTGAAAGTCCAGTAACCCGACTTGGCCGCCCTCCAGCCAAAGCAGGTTTTCGGCATGAAAATCGCGCAGGGTCAGGGCACGCGGGAAACCCTCTGCCTGTTGGATCAGCGCATCACTGGCTTGCTCCCAGCGCGCCCGATCCGCATCGGTCATTCGTGCCCGCTTATCGAACTTGTGCAGCCAGTCGGCAAACAGATCCGCATTTGCACGCAGCGCGACATCATCAAACGGCAGAAGCGGCCAACGCTCATTGCCGGCTTCGATGAAAGTCGGCGCTTCCTGGCGATGAATATGGGCCAGCGTTTCTGCGGCTTTGGTATAAAGTACAGTCTCGTCGGCTTGGCCGCGCTCGATCAGCCGGGCGAATTCGTAGCCCTCACCGAAATCTTCGATCAGTGCAAAACCATTGGCACTGTCATGGGCATAGATTTCCGGCGCACGAACACCGATGCTTTTGAGATAACCGGCGATCAGGACAAATGCCTCAACGCGAGAGGCGGCTAGGCGCGTCATCGCATTCCATCCCGACAACTCACGTTCGGCTGGCGTCATCTCCGGTGTGCAAGGATCGTCCTCTATGCGCGGCGCATCCATAAGCAGGACAGTTTGGTCGCCATGGCGTAGCCGCCCATAGCGCCGGGTCGAGGCGTCTTGATGGAGCCAAGTGAGCGACGCCCGGCTCCAGCCGCTGTCAGCCCGGAACTGGTCAATCTGCAATTGCCGCTGCGCATCAAAACTCATGCAGTCTGTCCTGCCAGTCTTCGCCGTGTGGTTCTAGTGTCGCGGTGCGCGTTTCCACAGAGATATCGAGGATCAGGTCAAGCCGCCATTTGGGTAGGTACCTGCCAGCCCGCACGGGCCATTCGATCAGGGTCAGTCCATCCTGAGTATCCTGCCAGCCCAGCTCCAGCACCTCAGCCGGATCATCAAGGCGGTAGAGATCAAAATGATAGATCGGAAAGTCCGGCCCGGCATAGGTCTGCACAATCGTGTAAGTCGGGCTTGGCACCTCGGTCTCACGGGGCATTAACGCGTTAATCAGCGCGCGGACAAAAGTCGTTTTCCCAGCCCCTAGGTCACCATATAGCGCGATGACATCACCAACGCGCAAAAGCGGCGCGAGACGGCGCGCAAGGGCGGTTGTCGCGGCCAGATCAGTGAGCGCTTCAGAAGTCATTCAGGGTCGCACCGATGCTATGTAACAATTCCGCCTCGGGCTCACACCCAACCGATAGCCGGACATAAGCTTCACTGACATTATCACCCCAGCGGGCGCGGCGTTCAGCACTGGTATGGATACCGCCAAAACTGGTTGCTGGAAAAATGGCCGAGCAATCATTGATGAACGCTTCGGCTTTGTCCTGTGAGCTGAAGGTCAGGCCGATGACAAATCCGATATCCGGATACGTCATGGCTTCAATTGCCGTATGACGGCCAAACAGGCCGGTCAGTGCCCGTGCGTTGCTGCACATCCGCGCCATGCGCAATTCAAGCGTCATCATCCCGCGATGCACCAGAAAAGCCTCCCACGGCCCAGCTACCGAGCCGCACAGCTTGCGCCAGCGCCGGGCCTTGTCGAACAGCACGATATCGCGCGTCGCGATATGTCCGAACAGGACATCTGAATGCCCGGACATCGCCTTGGTGTCCGACGCCACAACCAGATCAGCACCAAGGTCAAGCGGGCGCTGCAAGAGCGGGGTCAGTGTGGTATTATCAACCACAAGCAAAGTCTCAGTGCCCTTCAGCTTGGCCGCCACCGCGCCAATATCGCAGAGGTCGAGCCCCGGATTGGACGGGGTTTCAAGCCATACCACGTCATACTGGGACAAGTCCGCTGTTTCGAACTGTGTCGTCGCCAGGGTCTCAACGTGCAGCGCCAACCCGATCGGCGTTTCCTCAAGCAGCGCGCGGGTGACGAAATAGCCATCCGAAGGCACGACAATCCGGTCACCGGATTTCACCGTACTCATCAGCGCCGCTGTAATTGCCGCCATGCCGGTTGGAAATGCCACTGTGCGGGCCTGCTCAAGCGCACCCAGCGCCGCTTCGGTAATTTCGACCGTTGGATTGATATCGCGGCCATAGACATAAGGCGTATCCGGCGCACCGGGCAGAAAATATTTTGCGGTTGAGACAATCGGTGCGCTGATCGGGTCACCCTTTTCGAGTCCCTTTGTATGGGCGTGCAACATCGCCATGATGTGTGGATCATTCTCAATCGTCATTTAGGTCTTGTGGCACACCCGGCTTCAGGCGAAAAGTAATGGTTGCGATTGCCGCAGCTTCGGTGCTTGAAAAAAGGTGACGCTTGCGTCATGTATCCCCCGGAAGAATGGGAGAACGGGTATTGGACCTGTCTGATGCAGAGAAAATCGTCATTATTGGCGGCGGTCAGGCGGCGGCGCAGGCCTGCGCATCTTTGCGTCTGTTTGGATTTGAGGGGGCGATAACTCTGGTTGCTGACGAACCTGCGCTTCCCTATCAGCGCCCACCTTTGTCGAAAGCCTATATGAAAGGCGACATGAGCGAGGAGCGGCTGTATTTCAGACCGGCTGCCTGGTACCAAGACAATAATATCGAAACCATGCTGTCGACCCGCGCTGTCAGTGTCGACCGCGCGGCACAGACTGTTTTCCTGCAGGATGATAGAGCCCTTCCCTATGACGCACTGATCCTGTCGACCGGATCGCGTCCCCGTGCTTTGCCGCTGCCGGGCGCTGATCTGAAGAATGTCTTTGCCCTGCGTGATCTGGCAGATGTCGAGCAAATTCGTCCAAACATGGTCGCGGGCAAGCGCTTGGTGATCGTCGGCGCGGGCTATATCGGGCTTGAGGCGGCAGCAGTGGCGCGCCAGCTTGGGCTGGACGTGACGGTTCTGGAAATGGAGGCACGTGTGCTGGCCCGCGTAACCAGCCCGGTGATGAGCACGTTCTTTGAACGCGAGCACCGCGCCCAAGGCGTCAACATTCGCACCAATACGCGCCTCGCTTCTTTGACAGGCAACGGCAAAGTCACTGCAGCGGTGCTTTCAGATGGCACAGAGATCGCGGCGGATATTGTCTTGGTTGGCATCGGTATCTTACCAAATGAAGACTTGGCCAGCGCCGCCGGAATTGCTTGTGCCAATGGGATATTGGCTGACCGCGACGCGCGCACCAGTGATCCGCTTGTGTTTGCAGCAGGTGACTGCGCCCGCCGGCCGCTGGTCCATTATGGTCGCCAGGGGCGGCTGGAAAGCGTCCATAATGCAATCGAGCAAGGCAAGCTGGCCGCTGCTGCTATTATGGGCAAACCGCGCCCGAATGAGGACTGCCCGTGGTTCTGGTCAGATCAGTACGACCTGAAGCTGCAAATCGCTGGCCTGTCAGAAAGCTATGATGAATCGGTGGTGCGCGGCGACCCTGACACGCGCAAATTTGCCGTCTTCTATCTGCGCGGCGGAAAACTGATCGCGGTTGATGCAATTAACAGCGCGCCGGAATTCCTGGCCTCGAAAAAGCTAATAATCGCAGGTACGTCGCTTGCCCCCGAACAATTAAAAGATACATCCCTATCCATGAAAGAGATTGCGGCTGCGGCCGCTTGAGGAGAAATACAAAATGGCAACAATTATCTATATCGACAATGAAGGCACAGAACGCTCGATCGAGGCAAAGAATGGCGAAACCGTCATGGAGACGGCGATCAAGAATTCCATTCCGGGAATTGATGCCGATTGCGGCGGTGCCTGCGCGTGCGCCACTTGCCATGTCTATGTCGATGCGGCGTTTCAGGACAAGGTTGGCAAGCCAGAAGACATGGAACAGTCGATGCTGGATTTTGCTGAAAACGTGCAGGACAACTCGCGCCTGTCATGCCAGATCACGATCTCTGATGAGCTTGATGGCCTGACGGTGACGACGCCGGAAAGCCAGCATTAGACTAACAGTCTAATTCACCAGAGCCGCGCGCAAACTTTCGAGATAGCTGTACTGCTCTTCAAGAGCCTGATGTTGGCCGCTGTCTTTGTCGAGCGCAAGAATGTCCTGACGCAAAGCATCCATGTCTTTGCCAACCTGTTCAGCCGAGACAGAAGCCATGTTCACAGCCTCTTCGGCCAGAATAGTCAGGCCAGCAGGCGTCACGTCAGCAAAACCGCCGCGCACAAACAGGCGCATGGTGACCGTGTCGCCTTCGAGCACCCGCACAACGCCGTTTTTCAGCGTCGTCATGAACGGCGCATGGTTGACCAGCACGCCGAACTCACCGTCCGTACCGGGCGCGATGACATGGTCAACCTCGCCAGAGAACAGTTCTCGGGCGGGCGATACGAGAGAGAATTGAAGTTTGTCAGCCATGTCACTCATCATCCTTCGACAGGCTCAGGATGAGGCAAGTTTCGCCCCGGTCCTGAAACCGTCCTCACCCTGAGCCTGTCGAAGGGTAAGGACGGAGGAGGTGTGTCTATGCAGCGTCCGCCAGCATTTTTTCGGCTTTGGCTTTTACGGCGTCCATGTTGCCAACCATGTAGAAGGCTTGCTCTGGCAGATGGTCAAACTCGCCTTCGATCAGGCCTTTGAAGCCTTTGATCGTGTCGTCGAGTTTCACCTGCTCGCCCGGTGAACCGGTAAAGACTTCGGCGACATCAAAGGGCTGTGACAGGAAGCGCTCAATCTTACGGGCGCGGGCCACGGCGATCTTGTCGTCTTCGGATAGCTCATCCATGCCGAGAATGGCGATAATATCTTGTAGTTCTTTGTATTTCTGCAGAATTTCCTGCACGCCGCGCGCCACTTCGTAATGTTCCTGGCCAACGATTAGCGGGTCAAGAATACGCGAAGTGGAATCGAGCGGATCAACCGCCGGATAGATGCCTTTTTCAGAGATCGCACGGTTGAGAACCGTGGTCGCATCCAAGTGAGCGAACGAGGTTGCTGGCGCCGGATCGGTCAAGTCATCGGCAGGCACGTAAACCGCTTGCACAGAGGTGATCGAGCCTTTGTTGGTGGAGGTAATGCGTTCCTGCAGCAGCCCCATATCGGTCGCCAGCGTTGGCTGATAACCCACAGCAGACGGGATACGGCCGAGCAGGGCCGAGACTTCCGAACCAGCTTGGGTAAAGCGGAAGATATTGTCGACGAAGAACAGAACGTCCTTGCCTTCCTCGTCACGAAAATATTCAGCTTGAGCAAGGCCGGTCAGGGCAACACGGGCACGCGCGCCGGGAGGCTCGTTCATCTGGCCATAGACCAGGGTAGCGCGGCTTTCGCCCTCGAGATCGATCACTTTGGCGTCCTGCATCTCATAGTAAAGATCGTTGCCCTCGCGGGTACGCTCACCAACACCAGCAAACACCGAATAGCCGCCGAACAGTTTGGCGATATTGTTGATCAGTTCCTGAATAAGTACGGTTTTGCCAACCCCGGCGCCGCCGAACAGGCCGATCTTGCCGCCTTTTGTGTAGGGGCAAAGCAAGTCAATGACCTTGATCCCGGTGACCAGAATTTCCGCTTCGGTGGCCTGATCGACAAAAGCTGGGGCCGGGGCGTGAATAGGCTTGCGCATCTTGGTGACAACCGGGCCGCGCTCGTCAATCGGCTCACCGATGACATTCATGATCCGGCCAAGCGTTTCAGGGCCAACCGGAACCATGATCGGCTCACCAAGATCAGCGACGGCTTGTCCACGCACCAAACCCTCGGTGCTATCCATCGCAATCGTGCGTACCGCATTCTCACCGAGGTGCTGGGCAACCTCCAGGACGAGGCGGTTGCCATTATTGTCGGTTTCGAGGGCGTTGAGAATATCTGGCAGGTCGCCGTCGAATACGACGTCAACGACGGCGCCGATAACCTGAGATACACGGCCTGTGGCTTTTAAGGTGCTCATGCGAGGCGCCTCCTTGGGGGCGGGTGTTGTCTTCTTGGCCGGAGCGGCCTTTGTCGTGGCTGAGGCTGCTTGCACAGAACTGGTTGTCGCCGTGGCGGGTTTACAAACACCGCAAGGCCTTGTGTCTTTTTGTTTTAGCGCGGTTGCGGCATCGGAAGCTGCGTCGAATGTGGTGTAAGGGCCGTGCCATTCGTCATCATCATTGGTGGCGTCGCCGCCAACCCCAACGCCGTCATTGCAATAGCGGCATTCACTGATGTGAATACGGGCGCGTTTGGCACCAAAATTCTCGTAAATCCAAAAACTCATCTCTGGCTCCTACAGCGCTTCTGCACCGGAGATGATCTCGATCAACTCCTTGGTGATTTGCGCCTGGCGCGCACGGTTATATTTCAGTGACAGGCTGTCGATCATTTCGCCAGCATTGCGGGTCGCATTGTCCATCGCCGCCATTGAGGCGGCTTGCTCACCGGCCGCATTTTCCATCATCGCAGACAGGATTTGCGTGTTGAGGTAGCGCGGCAACAGGGTTTCGAGGATTTCCGGCTCGGACGGCTCATAGGTATAGATCGCACCATTGAGATCAATCTGTTCAGCATCTTCCGGCGCTTTGGCCGGGATCAGTTGCGCTGCTTTTGGCGGCTGGCTGAGGACGTTCTTGAACTCGGCAAAGATCAGTGTTGCGACATCGAACTCACCCGCATCATAGCGCGTCGACAGGTCACTGCCGAGGCCGATTGCGAACGGGGTAAACTTGTCTTTGGCCTGGCTGAGGTCAACGTGATCGACCATCAGGTCACTATAGTCGCGTTTCAGGGCATCGCGGCCCTTTTTGCCAACCGTAAGTAGTTTGACCGTCTTGCCTTCGCCTTGCAGGCGCTGGATTTCAGCGCGCGTAAGCTTGGCGGTATTGGCGTTGAAACCGCCGCACAGGCCGCGCTCGGCCGTCATCATGATCAGCAAATGGATCTGGTCAGACCCGGTGCCAGCCAGCAGTTTCGGGCCGGAAGAGCCCTCGCCCATTGACGCAGTGAGATTGGCCACAACATTCGCCATCCGGGTCGCGTAAGGCTTCGACGCCTCGGTCGCTTCCTGCGCCCGGCGCAGTTTCGCAGCGGCCACCATCTGCTTGGCCTTGGTGATCTTCTGCGTGGACTTCACGCTTGCGATCCGGTTTTTCAGTTCCTTGAGGCTAGCCATTGGGCAGCAGCTCCCGGTCGTGAGGGGTTAAACTTTAAGCGAACGTCTTGCCGAAGGCTTCGAGTATGTCCTTGATCTCGGACTCGATGTCCTTGCTCAGGGCTTTCTCGTCACGAATTTTCTTCAGCAGTTTCTTCTTGTCATTGCGCAGGTGCGACAACAGATCAGCCTCGTAACGTGTCACGTCCTTGGCTGGAATAGTGTCCAAGTGACCACGTGTTCCGGCATAGATCACTACAACTTGCTCTTCCATCTGCAATGGCGCGAATTGCGGCTGCTTGAGCAGCTCGGTCAGGCGCTGGCCACGGTTGAGCAAGGCTTGCGTCGTGGCATCAAGGTCAGAGCCGAACTTCGCAAAGGCGGCGATCTCGCGGTATTGCGCCAGTTCCGACTTCATTGTCCCGGCGACTTTCTTCATCACTTTGGTCTGCGCCGCAGAACCAACTCGCGACACTGACAGACCGACGTTCACAGCTGGGCGAATGCCTTGGTAGAACAGGTCGGTTTCGAGGAAGATCTGACCATCGGTGATCGAGATCACGTTGGTTGGGATATAGGCCGACACGTCATTGGCCTGGGTTTCGATGATCGGCAGAGCGGTCAGTGAGCCTGCGCCATGATCTTCGTTCAGCTTCGATGCGCGCTCCAACAGGCGCGAGTGCAGATAGAACACGTCGCCTGGATAGGCTTCACGGCCCGGTGGGCGGCGCAGCAATAGCGACATCTGGCGATAGGCCACAGCCTGCTTCGACAGATCATCATAGATGATCAGCGCGTGCATGCCATTGTCGCGGAACCATTCGCCCATCGTACAGGCGGTAAATGGCGCAATATATTGCAGCGGCGCAGGTTCAGATGCTGTGGCCGTGACGATGATTGTGTAATCAAGCGCGCCGCGTTCTTCCAGCGTCTTGACAACCTGCGCAACGGTTGAGCGTTTCTGGCCGATCGCAACATAGACGCAGAACAATTTCTCGCTGTCGTCTTTCGCCGCTTCGTTGGTCGCTTTCTGGTTCAGGATCGTATCGATACAGATCGCAGTCTTGCCGGTTTGGCGGTCACCAATGATCAGCTCGCGCTGGCCACGGCCAACTGGGATCATGCCGTCAATCGCCTTGATGCCGGTCATCATCGGTTCGTGCACAGATTTACGCGGCAGAATGCCCGGCGCTTTGACATCAACCCGGTTCCGGCTGGCGACCTCTTGCAGCTCACCTTTGCCGTCGATTGGATTGCCCAACGCGTCAACAACCCGGCCAAGCAGGCCGCGTCCAACCGGCGCCGCCACAATCTCATCGAGGCGCTTAACTGTGTCGCCTTCTTTAATCCCGCGATCATCGCCGAAGATCACGACGCCGACATTGTCAGCTTCGAGGTTCAGGGCCATGCCTTTGACGCCGCCATTGAACTCGACCATCTCGCCAGCTTGGACGCTGTCGAGGCCATGGACGCGGGCGATACCATCGCCGACGGACAGGACTTGCCCAACATCAGAGACTTCTGCCTCGATGCCAAAATTTTCAATCTGGGATTTCAGGATGCCAGAGATTTCTGCTGCACTGATCGACATAGAGCTTACGCCCCCTTCATTGCGGTGTTCATACGGTCTAGTTTCGAAGCGACGCTGGCATCGAACAAGGTTGATCCAATGCGCAGCTGAAGGCCGCCAACAAGCGATGGATCGACGTCTGTTTCCAGCTCAATATCACTGCCAACGGCTGTCGCGAGAATACTCTCAAGCTGCTTGCGTTGGTCAGCGCTCATATCAGTTGCCGTGATCGCAACAGCGCGTTTCACGCCGCGATGGTCAGCATACAAGGCATCAAAAGCGGCCACGGCACTTAGAATGTCGCTGGCGCGGCCATTTTGCGCCATCGTGCCGAGAAACCCGGTTGTGGTTTTTGACAGATCGGCTTTGTCAGCCACTGCGCTAAGCGCTTTGATTTTTTGGTCGCGCGCAAAAGCAGGACTGTCCAACAGGCGCGCCAGGTCCTCACTTTTCGCGACCAGGTCAACCAGGACTGTCAGATCTGCAGCAATCGCCGCAAGCTCACCCTTGTCACTGGCAAGGCTGAATAAGGCCCCTGCATAACGGCGAGCGGCTTCACTAACTGATGCGGCGTTTGATGCGGTCAATTCGACGTCCATCAGATAAGGGGCAATGCCCGGTCAAAACCCAAAAGCGAACAGGCGCAAGACGCACCTATCCGTCAACTTGTGGCGCAACTAGCACCTTGTTTCAGCACTGACAACACCACCTTGCGACTCTATATGTGACGGAATCGCGCACCTCGGCTCAAAGGAAGGAATACGGGTCTATGTCGGCGCGCACACGGGTCGCAGCTGGAAGCTTGAGCGCACCCAACCAAACCGTCATATAGGCCGACAAATCAACCTCTCGGGGCGCAGTGATTAAGAACCGCAGCCGATGCCGCCCCCGCACCATCGCAATCGGGGCCGGGGCCGGGCCATATACAGTGACACCTTCACCATGCGGGGCAGTTTTCCCTGCCAACAGGCCTGCCTGCTTGGCCGCTTCTGCGTCCGGGGCTGACAGGATCAACGCCGCCATCCGCCCAAACGGAGGCAAGCCGAGTTCCTCGCGGACATCCCGCTCTATCTGCAAGAACCCGTCCCGGTCACCCGCTGCCAGGGCAATCATGGCCAGATTATCCGGCTGATAGGTCTGCACCAAAGCGCGGCCCGGACGCTCCGCCCGCCCGGCCCGGCCAGCCACCTGGCTAAGCAATTGGTAGGTCCGCTCGCCCGCGCGCAGATCGCCACCTTGCAGGCCGCTATCGGCATCGACCACGCCAACCAAAGTTAGGTTCGGGAAATTGTGACCCTTGGCGACAATCTGAGTCCCAACCATGACATCAATCTCGCCGGCTGCCATGCGGGTGACCAGATCACGGACCGCCTCGCCGCCTTTTGCTGTATCCGAGGAAAACACCTCAACCCTGGCATCTGGCAACAGCACGCGCACCTCTTCAGCCACCCGCTCAACTCCCGGACCGACGCCCATCAGGCTGTCTTTTGCACCGCACATCGGGCATTTGTCAGGTTTCGGCATCGACCAGCCGGTCAAGTGACAGACCAGCCGTCCGGTATAGCGATGCTCGGTCAGCCAGCTTTCCGTGCCGGGGCTTTTCAAGCGCTCACCGCAGGCCTTGCAGATCACCAATGGGGCATAGCCGCGCCGATTTAGAAAGAGCAGACTCTGCTCACCCTCTGCATGCGTTGCAATCAGGGCCTTGCTCAAGACCGGCGACAGCCAATGGCCGCGCTCAGGTGTATTTGAGCGCATGTCGATCAGGCTAATCTCGGGCAATTTCGCCGTGCCGGGGCGCGCCGATAACTTCAGCCGCCTATATCGCCCGGCCTCTGCATTCACCATGGTTTCAAGCGCCGGGGTCGCCGATGCCAGAACAATCGCCGCGTTCTCTTGTTTCGCCCGCATGACAGCCATGTCGCGGGCATGATAAGTCACGCCGTCTTCTTGTTTATAGCTGGTATCATGCTCCTCATCGACGATGATCAGCGCCAATTTGGCAAAAGGCAGAAACAGGGCAGAGCGCGCACCCGTCACAATCCGGGCGCGGCCATGCGCGACCTCGCGCCAGGTCCGGCGGCGCTGGACATCGGACAGACCTGAATGCCACGGCGCAGGGGCTGCGCCAAACCGCGCCTCGAACCGTTCCAGAACGGCCTGAGTGAGCGCTATTTCAGGCAAAAGCACCAGCACTTGCGCGTCCGGGTCTTGCGCCAAAGCTTCCGCAATGGCCTCAAAATAGACCTCGGTTTTGCCGGACCCGGTAATCCCGTCGAGCAAGAACGGTTGATAGCCACCTGCTTTGACAGCCGCACGCAAGGCCTGTCCGGCTTCGGCCTGCTCCACCGTCAGATCGGGGCCGTTTCGATATGGATCGGGGCCATCAAATGGCAGGTCCGTCGGCTGGCTTTGGGCGCATAAGCTGCCTGCCGCGACCAGGCCTTTGATGACGGACGAGGACACGCCCGCCGCGCGCGCAAGCTCGGCGGCGCTCACCGGGCCGACCGCCTGCGCCGCGTCCAGAACTTTCTCTCGCGCCAGTGTCATCCGGTTGGTGCGATGCCCGGTGAGCGCGTATGCGGTCTGCATCGGCGACGCACGCAAACCCCCACGCGCGCGTAGGGCCATACCAAGAACTTTACCGGGTCCAGCGACATTATAGCGGGCGCAGAACGTAATGAACTGGCGCATCGCGCTGGCCATTGGTGGCACAGGAAAAACCTCCAACACAGATTTCAACTCGCGGTCTGGCGCGTGCTCGATCACCTCCCAAACCACGCCGATGCGTTCATTCGGCCCCAAAGGCGCACGCACATAGCTGCCCGGCTCAACCGAGATCCCGTCCGGCACCAGATAGTCGAACGGCTCAGGTAAAGGCAGCGGAAAAAGAATACGGGCGATGATTGTCATTGATGACTGATTATATTCAGCGATCTGCTCTGGAAACCCGTCATTAAGCATAATCGCGGATAATGGGTCTTATGGGACTGCTAAATGGCTTCTTGGACTATGCGGAACATGAGCAACGGCTCGCAGAAAACACGACCTGCGCCTATGCCAGTGACCTGTCTGAATTCTTCAACTTTTTGCGCGGGCATCTTGGTCGGGAGCCTGGTATGCGGGCCTTCGCCAACCTGCAGGCGCGTGAGATTCGGGCTTTTCTAGCCCACCGACGCCGCGATAATCTGTCTGACGCATCAATTGCCAGAGCGCTTTCAGCGATCAAGAGTCTGTATCGCTGGCTCGATCGGGCACACGGGGTTGAAAACCCGGAAATCGCGTTCATCACGGGGCCGAAACGCCCGACCCGCCTGCCCCGCCCGATCTCGGTTGTGGCTGCCAATGACATGCTGAGCGAAGCAGAGGCTTTGCAGGAGGAGCCGTGGATTGGTGCGCGCGACGTTGCGGCTTTGACCTTGATGTACGGCGCTGGCTTGCGAATTTCCGAAACTTTGGGTCTACCCGGATCGGTGTCACCGTCACCGGCCCGCCTGCGTATCAAAGGCAAAGGCGGCAAGATAAGGCTGGTTCCGCTGATCCCGGCAGTGCGCGACGCAATGGATGAATATGCCCGCCTCTGTCCATATAGGATGGGCAAAACAACGCCGTTTTTCTTCGGCGCACGCGGCAAGGAATTGCAACCTGCCGTGTTGCGTCGGCAGGTTCAGGTCCTGCGCGGGGCCCTCGGCCTTCCCGAAACCGCAACGCCGCACGCTTTGCGCCATAGTTTTGCGACGCATCTGCTGGCCAATGGCGCAGATTTGCGCTCGATCCAGACCTTGCTCGGCCATGCCAGCCTATCGACGACGCAGGTCTATACCGGCGTCGAGGCTGGCCATCTGCGCAAAGTCCATGCCCGCGCTCATCCGCGCGGGTAGGCTCTATTTCGGAAATTTTGCGCCAAAGGTTTCGCCAGGCAGTCGGGCGGTGTTGGCAACAAAACTGACCGTGTGATAGGCGCCGCAAAGGGCGAGGATTTCGAGCTGTTGCTCGCACGTCCACGCGGCTTGGAATTGTGCCAGGGTTGTTTCGGTAATCACGCCTGTTTCGCAAAGTTCATCAATAGATTGCAGAAGATGGGCCTCTTCTTCTGACCACAGGGCCAGATCAATTTCTGCGCTGCGGGTCGCAGCGACTTGCTTGGGTGAAAATCTTGCTGCTTTGCTGAAGATCGTCACATGGACCCCCCACTCATATTCGCAATTTTTATTGGCCGTGATGCGTAGGATGATGATTTCGCGGATCCGTAAGGGCAGAGGGCTGGCTTTGTCCAACAGGTTCGGCATGCCCTTTTTCAGAAACCTCAAACTGTTCGCAAAGGTGCGAAAAAGGGACAGTATGTAATCGTCTTGTTGGGGGTAACTGCTGAGGATTTCGTCGACATCTGCTGGATAGGGCGGTTCGAGTGGTTTGAGGATATTGGTCATGGGCATTCTTTCTGCTACATAAAATGTAGCAACTGTATGCGCTACATTTTATGTAGCATCAAGACCGAGGACGAAAATGGTGAAAATACCTGGACAGTCGACACGCGGATCACGTACCGGTCGGCCAATAATGGTATTGTTGGATGTGTTAGGCCAGCGTTGGACCCTACGTATCCTATGGGAATTGCACCAGAGCCGCGCTAGCTTCCGAACTTTGCAAGAACGTTGTGATGGTGTGTCCCCGACTTTGCTAAATAAACGGCTGAAGAATTTGCGCTCGCTGAATCTGGTTGACCTAGATAAGGACGGGTACGGACTGAGTGCGATGGGTCAATCTCTGACGGAACGGCTGGCGCCAGTGGGCGCGTGGGCCAAGGATTGGGCTGACCAGCTGTAGTCGCTCAATTGTCGTCAACTCCGCCTTTGATAACGCGAAATTTTGGGCGGGGCGGTTTGGGTTTCGCCTGCTTTGAGATTGCGACGGGCGGTTTTTCTGACGCTTTGACCAGTTTGGGCTTGCTTGGCTTTAAGGGCGGCGGTGCGGGCGTATCTTCTTCGATCTCGTCGATTTGACGCACACGGGCTTTGCTGGATCCGCCTAATGGCCTGCGCTGTTTGAAGCCGGACTTGCCCTTGCCGCGCGCTTTTTTGTCTATCTCTCGCAGCTTCAGTGATTGCAGAGCCGATAGCGGCTCATCCCGGCCACCCTTTTCGGGGTCAGCGAAGGCCGAGCCATAAGTTTCGATCCGCGCCTCAACCTCTTCGAGGAATTGCGTTTCCCAGTCTGACAGAGGCGGCCCCAGGCCTTGTTCAGCGAGCCGTGCAGCCTTGCGGAGCTTTCGCAAGGCTTTGCGCTTTTTTCGCTCGTCGATCTCGCGGGGCATTCAGAAAGACTAGTCGAGTTCGCCGAGCGCGTCCAAATAGACTTCCAGAACGGCCTCTTGTTCCTGGCGTTCCTGACGATCCAGCTTGCGGATCCGAACCACTGTACGCAGGGCTTTGACGTCATAGCCGACTGCTTTGGCCTCGCCGTAAACCTCTTTGATCTGTTCAGCGACTTCCTTCTTTTCTTCTTCCAGGCGTTCAATCCGTTCGACGGTTAAACGCAATCGATCGCGGGCCGCTTCGGTTAGATTATCAGATTTTGCGTCGTCCATGAGGGGTCCTTAAATGTATGATTCGGGTTGGATTGATGCGCGTTCTAAGCATGATTGGCGCTGGAAGCGAGTGGGCAGATGACGCGAATATGAGGAGATTGTGAGTCGCATTGTGAGCCAGACGTGATATTTTGCCTGTCATGACACATTCTCCCCGGTTTCACTTACGCCGCCGATCCTTTCTGCTGGCTGCGCCCGCCGCGCTTTTTGCCGCTGCCTGTTCCGATGGCACAGGAACAAGCGCCCATGCCGATACCGCAGACAGTCTTTTTGCTGATGATCAGTGGCGAACCCTGACGGATGCCGATTGGCGTACACGCCTCGACCCGGCAGCCTTTCGCGTGCTGCGCAAGGAAGCAACCGAGCGCCCATTTACGTCACCATTGAACGGTGAGAAGCGCGCGGGTACGTACCATTGTGCAGGCTGTGATCTGGCTTTGTTTGAGAGCTCAAGCAAATATGAAAGCGGCACCGGCTGGCCAAGCTTTTCCGATGTGAAAAACGGTGCGGTCGGGACCAAAGCGGACAATAAATTATGGACCCAACGGACCGAATATCACTGCGCCCGCTGCGCTGGCCATCAGGGTCATATCTTCGAGGATGGTCCGGCCCCAACTGGTTTGCGTTATTGCAATAATGGCGTCGCCCTGACCTTCAAGACCGCTTAACTGTCGTCGCCCGGTGAGCTTGGAAACATTTCGATCTGATTAGGGTCAACGGGCTTAGGCTTGCGCCGGGATTTATTACGGCCATGGCGGAAATAGAGATCATCGGTATGGTCGTTTTGTGGATCTGGCTTGTCCAGCGCGACCGGGTCAAGCACTTCAATAGGGGCCAGCTTCCAATAGGTCACAGCCAGCACCTTATTGCCTGAGCCATCCTCATAATGTTGCAGGAACCCGTGACCTGGCCCCTGATCGGCCTGCTCCAGCAGCTCTTCCAACTCGTCAGCCTCAAGTGTCAGCCAATCTGTTTCGAGGGACGCAAGCTCGGCGCCGCCGACTAAGTCTTCAGCTTCCTGACGCGAACCAGCCGCAAGACTGGCCCCCGACAAGGCACCGCGTGCGGTTTCAGCAAGGGGATAGGCGTGGCTCATAGCTCATTCAAACCGTTTGTACTTGGCGCAAGCGACTAGCCGCCATACGCGCAAATCGCAGCGTCACCGCCTTGCGCCGCGCTGCGCCCAACTTGGTTTCACCAGGTTGGCGCAGGATCGCACCGCCAAACGCATCAGCGACGATCAGGCCGGCGTCCTCAGGGATCAGATCTTGCGGGAAATCGTGACCAACCGCAAAATAGAACAGGTCGCAATAGGGCCGGTATTCAGGCCATTTCTGATCGCTCTTGAAGTCGGCAATTGAGGACTTGATTTCGACAATGATGACTTTGCCATTGCTGCCAATCGCGGCAATATCGGCGCGGCGATGGTTGGCCAGTGTCATCTCGGTGATCCCGTCATAGCCAAGATGCGACAACAGGCGCAGGACACCTTGTGCGATTCGCAGCGCACCGGGGCAGAGCACCTCAAGCGCATCATCGGCTGGTTTCGGCAAAGGTTCAGGCATTCCACGATCGCTCTTGTTCCCACGATGTTCCAGTGTGGCGACCGACCGCGACGAGGTCAACAAAAAAGCCCCAGACCGTGGGGTCCGGGGCTGGTTCAGAAGGCTGGGCCTATCCTTAGTCGCTCGACATCAATGCCAGGATGAACTGGAACATGTTGACGAAATTCAGGTACAGGCTGAGCGCGCCATAGGTGGTCGCGACAGACATCGCACGCGCATTACCGCCAATCCGAAAATACATCTCTTTCAAGCGCTGTGTGTCATAAGCGGTCAGTCCAGCAAATATCAGCACACCGCCAACCGATATAATCATGCTGAACACGCTTGATGCGATGAACATGTTGATGACCAAAGCGATGATGATGCCGATCACGCCCATGAACAGGAACACACCCCAACCCGATAAATCTCGTTTGGTTGTGTAGCCCCACAAGGACAATGAACCGAATGCAATCGCAGTGGTCATGAAAGCCTTGGCGACGAGCAACATGCCGTCCGGTCGCCCAGCATAGACATAGACAATCGCGCCCATGCCAACCCCGATCAAGCCGACGACTGACCAGTAGATCAGATTTGCCGCAATCGGTGATGGGTTTTTCATCACGAAGCTCGACAGCAGCAAAATACCGATCGGGCCAAACATCACGAAATAGCTAAGTGGGGGGGTCAACAATGTGCGCACCAATTGCTCGTTAGTGCCAACGGCGAAAGCCAAAATAGCTGTCAGGGCGAGCCCCAACGCCATCTTGTTATACACGCCAAGCATGAAGCCGCGCAGACCGGCATTTACCGACGTGTCCAACTCACGACTCGATGCGCCGTATGCCTGATTATAATCGTTCATGATCTTCCTCTTTGAAAAGAGCCCGGCAGTAGCGCGCGGATTACCTGCAATATGAGGCAAGTTTTATTGTTTTTCAAGATCAACCGGTCTGGTCCTGATCACTTGCAGTCCCTATCTACCGGCGAGCAGATAATTGAGAGGGCCGTTTTGATGGCAATTGTGAAGCGTAAACTTGGCCGCACTGACCTGATGGTCACGTCATGTTGTTTGGGGACAATGACTTGGGGGCAGCAGAACACCGAGGCTGAGGGCCATGACCAGATGGACTATGCGATGGATCGCGGCATCAATTTTTGGGACACAGCCGAAATGTATTCGGTGCCACCGCACCCCAAAACACAAGGGTCAACTGAACGGATCATTGGCAGCTGGCTGCAGAAAACCGGGCGACGCAATGAGATTATTCTGGCGAGCAAGATTTCCGGTCGGTCGTCAATGACCTGGACCCGCGACAGCGATGTCGCCCTGACCCGCCAAACCAGAGACCAAATAGATGAGGCCATCACCAAAAGCCTGAAGCGACTGCAAACCGACTATATAGATCTTTACCAATTGCACTGGCCTGATCGCCCGATCGGCCTATTCGGGGCCAAAATAGACGCATCAACCTATGCCCATGATTATGAGGCCTTCGAGGCTATTCTGGACCATCTGGAAAGCCACATTAAAGCTGGCCGGGTCGGGCACATCGGTGTGTCGAACGAAAATCCGTACGGCGTCATGCGGTTCATCGCCGAGAGCGAGGCGCGCGACCTGCCGCGAATAGCATCAATCCAGAATGCCTACAATCTGGTCAATCGAACCTTTGAAGATGGCGGTCTGGAAGAGATTTGCGTGCGCGAGGATGTTGGCTTGTTGGCGTACTCGCCACTCGGTCAGGGCTATCTCAGCGGCAAATACCGTAATGGCGCACTGCCGGAAGGGGCGCGGAAAACCCTGTTCAACCGCTTGCAGCGTTACGAATCACCCGCCGCTGATCGCGCCATCGAAAATTACCTGCTAATGGCAGAGAAATTCGAGGTCGACCCTGCTCAACTTGCGATCAAATTCTGCGATACCCGTCATTTCGTCGCATCAACAATCATCGGCGCGACAACACTGGCACAATTGGAAACCTGTATTGACGCTTTCGATTTGGCGTGGACGGATGACATGGAAACTGAGGCCAATCGCCTACATGGTGAGCAACCATCGCCGTGCCCATGATTGGTATCCTGCGGTTAGAAATTGACTTTCAGCACAAGCGACGTCAGCATTAACCATAGCTGTGGGAGCCTTTACGGATCACAGCGAATACACAAAGGGGAATGAAATGGCGGACGCCTCCAAATACGAAGACAACATAAAAAAATACGCAAAAGGCTACAATCAGGCTGCGGCTGAAAAGATTGTTGGGCATCTGGGCATTGCGCTGCGCAATCGCGACAGCTCGCTAGTCTCTTGTTCGGACGATACAGAGTTGCAGCGCGTGCGTGAAAAGTGGTGCCGAGGGAAGCTTGCTTTGGCCCAAACGAACGATCAGATTGATGCAGGCATTGCCAAGATTTGTGAAACACTCAACCCCGAGGGCGGGAATAAGGGTCGCGTGACCTTCTATTACTTGCTGGCCGAACATTTTGGTAAACTCGGTGACCTGGCTGGTTAAAACCTGTCTTTGAGATTAAATGAAACGCCCGGCTGATCTGGCCGGGCTTTTCTTTTGCCTGACGTCTACACGATTGCACCCAGCGCCCCATGCACCGTATCTTTGCCGCCCTTCCTGTTCCCGGCGCGATTGCCGAACGACTGCTTCCTTTGCGCGCAGACTTGCCCGGCGTGCGTTGGCGCTTGCGCGAACACTTCCATATCACGCTGCAATATTATGGCGGCGTCGAGATCGAGATCGCCGAAGAGATCGCTGCGGCCCTCGAACGAGTTGATGCGCCCGCCCTCGACCTCGAATTGGCCGGTGTCGGCTGGTTTGGGCGCAAAGAGCCGCGCGCCATCTATGCTCGAATTGGTGAGAGTAGCGCGCTGACACAACTAGCAACCGAGTGCCGCAAGATCGCCCGAACATTCGGATTGAAGGTCGATGCCAATCCTTTCAGACCGCATGTTACGCTCGCCTATTGCAAGGATGCGCCGCTCTCTCAGGTGCGCGCGTGGAGTGAGGATTTCCAATCTCTGCGCTCTGCCCCCTTCCTGATCGATCAGTTTCATCTGTTCGAAAGTTTTACCGGAGATCGCCGCCAGAGCCGCTATCAGGCGCAAGCTGATTATCGCCTTGGTCAATAGAAGTCTTCGCAACAGGGGCGACGCCGACCGAGCGATCTGATACCAACAGAAACCAATATTGGAGGATGCCGAGATGACGACAACGATTACCCATAATGGGCTGACATTAGATGCGCCTGGTCGCGGGCGAATTTACGGATCCATACTGGAAACGATTGGCAGCACGCCGCTCGTGCGGGTGCCGCGACTATCCCAAGCGGAAGGCCTACAGAACGATCTGCTGCTTAAGCTCGAATTCTTCAACCCGCTGGCCAGCGTCAAGGACCGGATCGCGATCGGCATGATCACCGCGCTTGAACAGGCCGGAAAAATTGGACCTGACACAGTTCTGGTTGAGCCAACCTCTGGTAATACCGGAATTGGCCTGGCATTTGTCGCCGCCTCTCGCGGCTATCGACTGATCTTGACCATGCCGGAATCGATGTCTGTCGAGCGGCGCAAAATGCTCGCCATGCTCGGTGCTGAACTGGTTCTAACCCCCAAGGAAGAAGGCCTGGCCGGAACCTTGAAAAAGGCCGATGAATTGCTCGCCAGCATCAAGGGCGCGGTGATGCCAAGCCAGTTCAGCAATCCGGCAAACCCGGCTATTCACGAAATTACGACCGCAGAGGAGATTTGGCGTGACACCGATGGTGGCGTCGATGCCGTGATCTCTGGAGTCGGCACCGGCGGAACCTTCACCGGCTGCGCGCGCGTTCTGAAGGCGCGCAAGCCGGGTCTGAAAATGTTCGCGGTGGAACCGACTGGTAGCCCGGTCCTGTCTGGCGGCGAGCCGGGGCCGCATATGCTGCAAGGGATTGGTCCAGGCTTTGTGCCGGACAATATGGACACGTCACTGATGGATGAAGCGATCCAGGTCGACAATGAAGAGGCTATGGCGATGTCGCGGCGGCTTGCCAGAACCGAAGGCATTCCGGTTGGGATATCTTCGGGCGCCGCCCTGACCGCCGCATTGCGGGTCGCCAAACGCCCGGACATGGCGGGCAAAATGATTGTCGTGATCATTCCGTCATTTGCCGAACGCTACCTGTCCACAGCTCTGTTTGACGGGGTCTAGGCTCCAATCAGTGCCGGGAGAATAGCCGCCCGCGTTCAGTCACCAGAATGATTGCCAGTGACACCACACCGAGGCCGACAAAGCCAAGCATCACCGGCGTCACCGTTCCGTTGAACTGGCTAGCCACCAGATAGCCGAACCCGCTGGCAACAGTGCTGGTGGCAAAGCCATATGCCGCGCTGGCTGTCCCGGCAATCTTGCCGAGCGGCTCTAGCGCCAAAGCCGAAAAATTCGCGCCCATCATTCCGAAACAGGCAAAGGTCAGGCCGAACAAGGGATAGAAAATCGCCAGTCTCTCCCCGAACACCTGCATCGCAATAACATTGGTCAGGGACAAGGCGACAAAGGCGATCATCACGATATGGCTGATCCGGCGCATACCGATGCGCTCGACAATCCGGGCATTGGTAAAATTCGCCACCGCAAGACAGGCCGCGATACCGCCAAACCATAGAGCAAAGCTGTCATGCTTGCCGAAAACATCAGAGAAAACCTGTTCAGACGACGCAATGAACGCAAACAAAGCCCCAAAGATCACGCCGCTGGCCGCCATATAGCCAAACGTGACGCGAGTGGTCACAACCTGCCAATAGGCGCTGGCTGTGCTGCGCGCGCTGAGCGGTTGGCGCGCCTCGGCCGGCAAGGTTTCGGACAGGCGAAACTGGACCCAGAGCAACATCATCATCCCAGCAATCGCCAGCAATCCAAAGGTCCACTGCCAGGAGGCAAACAACATCACGCCCGTCCCGATCGCTGGGGCGAGAACTGGCACGATCATGAACACTGTCATCACCAGAGACATCACCCGCGCCATCGCGCGCCCAGCCATCAGGTCACGCACAATCGAGACCGCGATAACCCGGATGCCTGATGCAAACACACCATGGATGAAGCGCATCACCAAAAGCAGCGAAAAGCTATGCGTCAACATGCAGGTAGCCCCTGCGATGACATACCCGACCAGACAGATTTGCAGCAATCCCTTACGCCCGAACCGGTCTGAGATCGGTCCGAAAATCAGTTGCGGCGCGCCAAACCCGAAAACATAAGCAAAGATCACCCATTGCTGATGGTTCTCAACCGCCAATTTATAATGTTCGGATATATCGCTGAGCGCTGGTAGCATGATATCGATGGCCAGCGCATTGAGCGCCATCAATCCCGCCACCATAGGCACAAACTCCCATAGTGGCATAGGCAGGCGCAATGACTCTGATATCTGGGGGGTTGGCAAGGTTACGTATCAATCTGGCAAGAGGCTAAGGTGCGTGTCATGAGCCTGTTGAAGCTTTTCGGCAAGCAATTAACTTGCGTGTCCTCAGGCTCCAAACCCACTCAAATCGCCACTTTCACGGCGCGTCTTTGACGCAAAGCCTGCGTCAACATCGTTTTGAATTGGGGTAAACCAGTTCTGCACGACGCTTCCTAGTCTTCGCGACAAACTCACACCGTGAAAGTGGCGATTTGAGTGGGTCCTGAGCCTAGGTCAGTCAGCCCCTTTTCAAACCCGCAGGCTTCAGCGTATTCAGCTGCCGGCGAGCCGCAAGTGGAGACCAAGCCCGTGCCATCCACCCCGATCAAACCTTTGCGCACCTATGGTCGTCGTGGCGGGCGGCCCCTATCCGCCCGGCAGAGCCATCTGATTGCGACCCTGTTGCCACGCCTTCGGGTTCCGGTTGAGCCCGGAAAGCAGCTTGATCCAGGCCGCCTGTTCGAGACCGCCTCAGAGATCTGGCTGGAGATTGGCTTTGGCGGCGGCGAGCATGTCAGCGGACAAGCCAAAGCCAATCCAAGTGCCGGAATACTCGCCAGCGAAGTGTTCGTTGAGGGCATGGCCAAATGTCTCGGCCAGATCGAAGACGCCGAGCTAACCAATGTGCGGCTTTGGGAAGAGGACGCACGCGACCTGATGGCTGGGCTGGTGGATCAATGCCTCGAGCGCGCTTTCATCCTGTTTCCCGATCCGTGGCCCAAGACCAAACAACAAAAGCGCCGGATCATCCAGCCGGGCTTCCTCGATGAATTATGCCGATTGATGAAGCCGGGTGGGCACGTGCGGTTTGCCACAGATGTCCGGTCCTATGCCGATGCAGCTTTGGAACGGTTCTTGGCGCATCCAGATTTCAAATGGCACCCTGAGCGCTCTGAAGACTGGACCTGCGCCCCGGAAGACCACATCCAGACCCGCTATCAAATGAAAAAACTGGGCGACATTGCGCCTGTCTATTATGACTTCACTGTTGGTTAGGCTCTCTGGCCCCGTTTCCAGAACACATACATCATTGCAGCAGCCTTAATCTTGACGTCGCGTCGCTAATGTGAGCTTAGAGGGGTATCGAATACGGCCGGTCTGACTCTGAAGACCCCGCCAGACCGGCGGCTATGAATGTGACTACCCTCCGTAATCGAAACCCCTGCGGCCCCTCACACAGTGTGAGACGGCGTGGGTTCTATCGAAAGGGTGCCCATTATGGCTACCGGAAAAGTAAAATGGTTTAACGCAACCAAAGGTTTTGGTTTCATCGTTCCTGATGAAGGCGGCAAGGACGTGTTTGTGCACATCTCTGCAGTTGAGCGTTCGGGCCTGCAAGGTCTCGCGGACGACCAGCCAGTAGAGTATGAACTCTACAATGACGAACGTCGCAACAAGACCTCGGCGGTTGACCTGAAACTTCTCTAGACAGAAGACAGGTTTGCGCCTAACAGGGGCGCAAGTCGAAACATATCGGCGGCGGTTCCGGCAACGGGGCCGCCGCTTTTTATTGCCTGAAAGGCCTGCTCCTTGATCACAGTCTCTGCACAGGAAGAGCGCATACTCGCCATGTCTGAGCCAATACTGGCTGAGCTTGGACTTGCGATCGTGCGCGTGCGGCTCATGGGCAGCAAGCGGCCATTGCTGCAGATCATGATTGAGAAAGCCGGCGGCGCACCAACCGATGTTGAAGATTGCGCCTCGTTCTCACGCATGCTGTCGCCGGTGCTCGAAGCGGAAGACCCGATCGCCGATGCTTTCCGGCTCGAAGTGTCGACGCCGGGGATTGATCGACCGCTAACCCGCGAGGGTGATTTTGGTCGCTGGATTGGTCATCTCGCCAAGCTTGAGCTGGCAATGCCGATTGACGGTCGGCGTCGCTTCCAAGGTACGATTACCCGCGAAGACGAAGCGGGCGTGGCGCTGGACCTAGATGATAATAGTGAACTGGTCGCCAAGGTCAGTGACATGACCAAGGCCCGGCTTATCCTGACTGACAAACTAATCGACATAACTCTGGCCAGCGGCGCTGCCCCGCCGCAACCAGAGGATGGTAATTTCGATGACTTCGAGACGATCGAAGCCGAACATGATACAATTGATGATAATCAAGAGAGTGGAGCTTGAAGGCATGAGCACTGTTGGCGTTTCCGCAAACCGGATGGAAATCATGCAAATCGCAAAAGCGGTTGCAGAGGAAAAGTCCATCGACCAATCAATCGTGATCGAAGCGATGGAAGAGGCAATCGAAAAGGCTGCCAAGTCCCGTTACGGTCAAGAGCATGATATTCGTGCGATCATTGACCGCGAAACCGGCGAACAAACCCTGTGGCGGATTCAAACAGTTGTCGCCGACGACGAATTTGAGGATCCGGCGCAACAGCTAACTTTGGCGGATGCCAAGAAGCTGGAGGCCGACATCGAGATTGGCGGCGAGATCAAAGAAGAGCTGCCACCGTTTGATTTTGGCCGGGTTGCGGCCCAGACCGCCAAACAGGTGATCATGCAGAAAGTGCGTGACGCTGAGCGCGAGCGCCAGTTCAATGAGTATAAAGACCGTGAAGGCGAGATCATCAACGGCATCGTCAAGCGCGTCGAATATGGCCACGTCATCGTCGATCTTGGCCGCGCCGAGGGCATCATTCGCCGCAATGACGGTATTCCGCGCGAGAACTTTCAGCCCAATGACCGGGTCCGTGCTTACCTTTACAAGGTCAGCCGTGAGATCAAGGGGCCGCAAATTTTTCTCTCACGTGCCCACCCTGACTTCATGATCAAACTGTTCGCGGCCGAAGTGCCGGAAGTTTATGAAGGCGTGATCGAGATCAAATCCTGTGCCCGAGATGCCGGATCGCGCGCCAAGATTGGCGTGATCTCGAATGACAGCTCAATCGATCCGGTTGGCGCTTGCGTTGGGATGCGCGGCGCGCGGGTTCAGGCCGTCGTTGGCGAACTGTCCGGTGAGAAAATCGATATCATTCCGTGGAATTATGATGATGCGACCTTCATCGTGAACGCCTTGCAGCCAGCCGAGGTTACAAAAGTTGTGCTCGACGAGGAAGAGCACCGCGTCGAGGTTGTGGTTGCAGATGATCAGTTCCCGCTGGCGATTGGTCGGCGCGGACAAAACGTCCGTCTGGCCTCACAATTGTCAGGTTGGCAAATTGACCTGGTGACTGAAACTGACGATTCAGAACGCTTCCAGAAAGACTTTCAGGCCCGTACAGACCTGTTCATGGCAGCCCTTGATGCCGACGAAACGCTGGCGCAACTGCTCGCCTCAGAGGGTTTCGAGACGGTTGAAGAGATTGCCTATGTGGCCGCCGAAGACTTCATGCAGATTGAAGGCTTCGATGAAGCTGTCGCAGCTGAAATCCAAGAACGTGCGCGCGAGTATCTTGAGAAATTGGCCGCCGAACAGAACACCAAGCGCACCGAACTGGGTGTCGCAGACGACGTCATGGACCTTGATGGCATGACGCCTGGCTTCGCTGTGAAGCTAGGGAATAATGAAGTCAAATCGGTTGAGGATGTTGCCGGCTTGGTACCTGACGACATTACAGGCTGGCGCGAACCTGGCCCGGATGGCAAACCTGTCTGGCAGGACGGCATCCTGAAAAAGGGTGAAATGCGCAAGGCTGACGCCCAGATTTTCATCATGAAGGCGCGCGTGATCGCTGGCTGGATTGAACCTGAAGCGCTGGAACAGTTAGAAGCGGAAATGGCCGCCGAAACACTCGCAGAAGAAATGGACCTGACAGAGGAAGAGCGCGCATTGCTGGCGCTTGGTGAACTTGGCAAAGGTGGCAACAGTGCCGCAGCTGAGGAAATGGAATTCGACCTTGAGGCACTCGCTGCTGAGGGCGATCTTGCTGGAGGCGGCGATGATGCCGCAACCGAAGAATGAGCCTGAACAGCGCCCGCTAACGGCGCGCGAGGAAAAAGCCGCTGGCGGACCCATCCGCCAGTGCGCTGTCACGCGCGAGCACCACAAACCGGACGGATTGATCCGATTTGTCCGCAGCCCTGACGGCCTGGCTATGCCGGACGTAAACGGAAAATTACCGGGCCGTGGCGCTTGGGTCAAAGCCTATCGCGGGACAGTCACCAAAGCGGTCGAAACTGACGCCTTTTCACGCGCTTTCAAAACAAAAACAAAACCAATGGAAGCCATTTCTGACGAGATTGAGCGGCAACTGGCGCGGCGCTGCATTGGCTTGATTGGTATGGCAAAAAAAGGCGGCCTTGCGGTGATTGGATTTGACCAGGTGCGCGCCTATATCCGCAAGGATGAGCCAGGCTGGCTGCTTGAAGCCAGCGACGGTGCGAAAGATGGACGAAACAAGGTTCAATTTCTCGCCAAGGCGATATATGACGATGCAAAAGTGGCTGGCGCATTATCGTCTGCTGAATTGGGCATGGCCTTTGGGCGGGAGCATGTGATACATGCGCTGCTTGAGCGTGGTCGTTTGGCGAAGGCATTTGGAATTGCCTATAAGCGGCTGATTGGTTTTCGGTCCGCACCCGAGACAGAATGGTTCGCCGATCGGCGCTCGATAGAAGATTAATATTGGCCGGAAATGTTCCGACCAAGCAGGAAAGTTAGAGACTAGAACACGCATGAGCGATACCAAAGACACTGGCAATACTGGCGGGCGCAAGCCTCTGACTGTTTCACGCGGGGGCGGAACCGTGAAGCAGACCTTTAGCCATGGCCGATCCAAACAAGTCGTGGTTGAAACCAAGAAGCGGCGCGGCATAAGTCTCACCGGCAGCGGTAACAAAGGACCGGGGGGACAGAAAGCTTCAGGCGGCGGCAAGCCACTCTCAAAACTTGCTGAAGCCGCCCGGAAGCTAGGCATCACCGAAGCGGAACTGATTGCGCGCCAAAAAGTGCTGCTGCAACGCCGTGA
Organism: Henriciella sp.; assembly: GCA_021776655.1. Lineage (GTDB taxonomy): Bacteria > Pseudomonadota > Alphaproteobacteria > Caulobacterales > Hyphomonadaceae > Henriciella. Next base: position 65,900 of record JAJFFK010000043.1, read on the forward strand.
CGCGGAAGCCAAACGCAAGACTGCAATCGACCAACAACGCGCGCGAACGGATCGCTTGCGCGACTCACAGCAGAAAATGGTCAACACCGAAAAAGAACGCGGTGAAGCCGAGATACGCCGCAAAGCTGAGCAAGAAGAGCGCAAACAAGCCGAAACTGAAGCGCGCAAAGAGGCTGAACCCGCTACAGCGAAACCAGCTGAGGACGCCCCCACCAGCGGGAAAACTGGCCGTAGCGGGACGTCCGCTCCAAGTCAGGCTGATATCGAAGCGCAAGCCAGCAGCGCTGAGAGCCGCGGCAAACGCGGGCGCAGCGGCAAGGATGAGCGTCAAAAGCGTGGCAATGAGTCGGGCGGCCGTGGCCGAGGCGGTGATAGTCGTCGCCGTGGCAAGCTGACCATTGCCTCGGCGCTGGGTGATGACGGTGATCGTCAACGCTCGCTGGCATCGGTTCGCCGCGCCCGCGAACGCGAAAGAGAACGGCGTTCTGACGGCGATGCACAGGAAAAAGTCGCGGTTGAAGTGACGCTACCTGAAACCATCACCCTGCAGGAATTGGCCGGGCGGATGAATGAACGCGTCGCTGACGTGGTCAAATTCATGATGTCGCAAGGCGAAATGCTGCGCGGCAATGACACAATAGACGCCGATACAGCGGAACTGATCACCGATGAGTTTGGCCACACTGTCAAACGCGTGTCCGAAGCGGATGTTGAAATTGGCCTGGATGGCATTCTGGATAATCCGAAAGATCTGGTCGGGCGCTCGCCAATCGTCACAATCATGGGTCATGTTGACCACGGCAAGACCTCGCTTCTGGACGCCTTGCGCTCAACCGATATCGTATCGGGCGAAGCGGGCGGCATCACCCAGCATATCGGAGCCTATCAGGTTCAGTTGAAATCTGGTGAGAAAATCAGCTTCCTGGACACGCCCGGCCACGCCGCGTTCTCTGCGATGCGTGCGCGCGGTGCCAATGTCACCGACATTGTTATTCTGGTGGTTGCAGCCGACGACTCGGTTATGCCGCAAACCATCGAAGCGATCAGCCATGCCAAGGCGGCTGAAGTCCCGATCATCGTGGCGGTCAACAAGACCGACCTGGAGGGCGCCGACCCGACGAAAGTTCTGACCGATCTTTTGCAGCACGATATTCAGGTTGAATCGATGGGCGGCGACGTGCAAGCGATCAACGTCTCGGCGCTGACCAAGGCAGGACTTGATGAACTGACCGAGGCAATCACGCTACAGGCCGAATTGCTCGATCTGAAGGCCAATCCGAGCCGCCCAGCGGACGGGATCGTGGTTGAATCACAGCTCGACAAAGGGCGTGGTCCAGTTGCAACTGTCCTGGTTAAACGCGGCAGCTTGAAGCGCGGCGATATTGTTGTCGCCGGGGCCCAATGGGGCAAGGTGCGCGCTCTGGTCAATGAACGTGGACAGCAGCTCAAAACCGCCGGCCCATCTATCCCAACTGAGATACTCGGCCTGGATGGCACACCAGAGCCAGGCGATACTTTCAACGTGGTTGATAACGAAGCGCGTGCGCGCGAGATTACCGAATACCGCATGCGCCAGAAGCGCGATAAAATCGGTACTGCAACGCAGCGCGCCTCGCTTGAGCAATTCATGACCAATCTCGCCGAAGGCGTCGGCAAAGCTGATGATCTGCCAATCGTTCTGAAAGCCGATGTACAAGGGTCGGTTGAAGCGATCACCCAGTCATTGGAGAAAATATCCACTGACGAAGTTTGCGCAAAAGTCGTGTTTGGCGCGGCGGGCGGTATTTCCGAAAGCGATATCTTGCTGGCCCAGTCAACCGGCGCTCCGGTATTTGCCTTCAATGTGCGCGCCAACAAGCAGGCGCGTGAGTTGGCCGAAAAGGAAGGCGTCGAAATCCGCTACTATTCGATCATCTATCAGTTGATCGATGATGTGAAAGACAGCCTGTCAGGCATGCTGTCACCAGAGCGCAAAGAGACCTTCATCGGGTACGCCGACATATTGGAAGTCTTCAACATCACCAAGGCTGGCAAAGTTGCCGGCTGTAAGATCACCGAAGGTGTGGTCAAGCGCGGCTGCGGTGTTCGCCTGCTACGTGACGATGTCGTGATCCACGAAGGCAATCTCAAAACGCTCAAGCGCTTCAAGGATGAGGTTGCCGAGGTGACCAATGGCATGGAATGCGGCATGGCCTTTGAAAAGTACGAAGACATACGTGCCGGTGATCGGATCGAGTGTTTCGAGATTGAGATGATTGCCCGCAAGCTGGATTAGGCTCTAAATTCAATCACACATAATCTGTCAGACCATGCTTGAAAAAATCAAGCGCGGTCTGACTGTTTTCAGCCTTCACATTTTCCTTTGGCCAAGGTTTTTACTGTATGGGTGGGGTCATGACCGAACCCTCCACCGCCCTCGCAATCTCTGGCGCCCTTAGCCAGAAGGATATCAAACGCCTGACCAGCGCCATGCGCGGATCCAGCATTGGCCCAACCACACTCTATTATGCAGGGGTCACCGCGCCGGTCATCGGGGCTGGCATGGCATTGTTGACCTCCGGTGCGTTCGAGTTGACGACGATGAGCGCTTATTGGCGCACTATGTTATCAGCGATCATTGCAGCGATGGCTGGGATCGTTTGGTATATCATCTTCATGCGCTGGGCCTATCGCCATCGCCACGGCCGTGCCGGTGAAACCGAGCAAAACTCCGATGTATCCCTGACCGACACGTTGATTAGTGTCCGCCGTGGCCCGGTCGAAACTCGCATCGACTGGTCAGCCCTGTCGGAAATCATCAAGAAGCGGCGATTTGTGCTATTACGATTTGACGGGGCTGATCCGTTAATAGTACCCGACAGCTGGTTCAAAGATAAGGCAGCCCGGCAGGAGTTCCTGCACCGGCTGGAAGAAGGGATGGCCTGATGGCACGTGGCGGAAAGCGAACTGGCGGCTCGGTTGAGCCTTCGCAACGTCAACTCAGAGCTGGTGAACTGATCCGGCATGCTTTGGTCGACATCCTGATCCGTGAAGAGTTTCGCGATCCGGATCTGCAAAATGTCACTGTGACCATTGGCGAAGTGCGCAGTTCCCCGGACCTTCGTCATGCCATGATCTTTTGCTCGCCACTTGGCGTCACCGACAAGGAAACGATCGAAAAAACCGCGACGGCCCTAAACCGGGCCGCATCGTTTCTACGCGGGCGGCTCGGACGCCAAATCGATATGAAATTTACCCCGCAACTGCACTTCATTCCCGACCTGTCCTATGATGAGGCCAGTGCGATGGACGCTGTCTTTCGCCGCACTGAAGTCGCTCGCGACCTGGACTAGGTCTTTGTCGGCCGCCGGATCGGCAAGTGCTTCTTGCCCCAGTCGAACAGGACACGCAGCGCCGGCTCAAGCTCCTTGCCCTTGTCGGTCAGAACATATTCGCAGCGCTTTAGTCCTGTCGCTTGCGGGCGTTTATCCAGAATATCTGCCTCGACCAATCGTTTCAATCGGCCTGCCACGACATGCCGGGTTGCACCTGTGCTTTGGACGAACTGGTCAAACCGGCTGAGGCCCTGAAAACAATCGCGCAGGATCAGCATTGTCCAGCGATCGCCGACGACAGAGAGTGTTCTGGCAATCGGGCACCAATTTTCGTCAAGGTCGGTCCATTTCATCGCTTGCCTCTTAAGGTAATTTGAGCAAAGTTCCAAATCGAAACTATAGGTATCAATGTGACTGAAACATCCGCACTCATCATTGGCGCAGGTGACGCGACAGGCGGCGCGATTGCACGGCGGTTTGCGAAAGGCGGTTACATCACCGTCTGCACCAGGCGCAATCAGGATCAATTACAGCCACTGGTCGCACAAATAGTAGCCGCCGGTGGGCGCGCCGTCGGTCTTGGATCTGACGCCCGCGATGAAGACCAAGTCATCGATCTGTTCAACCGGGTTGAGACTGAGATCGCTCCGATCGGCGCGGTAATTTTCAATATTGGCGCAAATGTCTATTTCGGGATCGAGGACACGACCGCACGGGTCTACCGCAAAGTATGGGAGATGGCGGCGTTTGCCGGGTTTCTGGCGGGACGAGAGGCGGCCCGGCGGATGGTGCCACGCGGCAAGGGCACAATTATCTTCACAGGGGCGACGGCGTCACTGCGCGGGTCGGCTGGGTTCTCGGCCTTTGCCAGTGCCAAGTTTGCGCTGCGTGCATTGGCACAATCAATGGCGCGAGAACTGGGCCCGAAAGGGATCCATGTTGCTCATTCGATCATTGATGGCGCGATTGACACAGCCTGGATCGCGGAGAATTTCCCCGAGCGTTACAAGCTGAAAGAGCAAGACGGTATCGTTGATCCTGAAGCGATTGCCGAGGCGTATTGGCAGTTACACATCCAACCGAAAAGTGCATGGACGCATGAGCTCGATCTGCGGCCATGGATGGAAAAGTTCTAGATCAATATTGAGGAGGCCGTGATGGCGAAACAAGTTGAGTATTTTTTTGATTTTGTCAGCGCATATTCGTATGTCGGACATTCAGCCGTGCTGAAGATGATTGAGCGCACCGGCGCAGACTTGCTAGTGCGCCCAATGTTTCTTGGCGGCGTGATGCAGGCAACCGGCAATCGCCCGCCCGGCATGGTCGCGGCCAAGGGCGCGTATTTGACCAAGGATCTCGCGCGCTGTTGTAAACGCTATGGCATCACCATGCATATGAACCCGAACTTTCCGATGAATACGCGGGGGCTGACCCGTGCCGCGATAGGTCTCGCCAATGATCCGGCACAGCAGGCAAAATTTATTCAAGCGGCGTTCGATATGTGTTGGAATGATCCAACCGGGATTGACCCTAACGATCCAGTCGCCTTGTCAGTTGCTCTGGCGAAAGCAGGCTTCGATGCTGACCAGATCATGGCACTGGCAAATGATCCGGCAAACAAGGGCGCGCTAAAAGCCAATACCGATGAAGCCGTTGAGCGCGGTGCATTTGGCGCACCGACCTTCTTCGTCAACGGCGAAATGTATTTCGGTCATGATCGCCTCGACTATGTCGAAGAGGCGCTCGACGCCTAAACGTCGATTCCGGCAGCCTTTGCCAGTGCGGTGAGGGGTGTTTCAGGACGCGGACCGTAATGTGAGATGACCTCCGCCGCAGCGATATGGCCAAGGCGGGCGCAGGTCGCGAGCGGCAGGTCATGTGTGATACCATACAGGAAGCCAGCGGCGTATTGATCACCTGCGCCGGTTGTATCGACGACCTTTTCGACAGGTTCGGCAGGCACGGTAATTGGATCACCGTCGCCGATGACGACAGAGCCTTTTTCAGAGCGGGTGATGGCGGCTAGAGATGTGTCGGCGCGCAAAAGTTCAATGGCGGCGTCGAAATTATCTATTTCGTAGAGCGAAAGCAACTCTTCTTCATTCGCAAACAGGATATCAATCTGACCGCGAATCAGTTGGCGGAAGCTGGCGCGGTGGCGATCAACGCAGAAGCTATCCGACAGGGTCAGCGAGACTTTGCGACCAGCGGCATGGGCGACCTCAGCGGCGTGAATGAAAGCAGATTTGGCGACTTCTTTGTCGAACAGATAGCCTTCGAGGTATAAGATTTTGCCAGCCTGAATCGTTTCAATGTCGACGTCTGCCGGTGCAAATTCGACCGAGGCTCCAAGATAGGTGTTCATGCTGCGCGCGCCATCTGGTGTGACAAAGATAATTGAACGCGCTGTGGCTTCGCCGTTCAGGAGTGGCGCGGTGTCGAATGGCACGCCAATCTTGGCCATATCGGCCCGAAACACTTCGCCAAGGCGGTCATCCGCGACTTTGCCAACATAAGCTGCCGAGCCGCCAAAACTGGCAATCCCGGCAATCGTATTGGCACCAGAGCCGCCAGAGGTTTCCAGCGCGTTTTTCGATGCCTTGGTTAGCGTGTCGGCGCGATCAGCTTCGATCAGGTTCATATTGTTCTTGATGATGCCCCATTGCGCCAGGAACGCGTCATCAGTTTGCGAGATCACATCAACAATTGCATTGCCAAGGCCGACAACGTCATAGCGCGCTTTAGTCATTCGAATTTCCCTGTAGACACCAATCGCTGCGACTTGCCAGACCGGGGCGATAGACGCAAGCGTTTCAAGCGGTTAGAGGCCTTGCCATGAAGATCGCTTACCTCTCCTCGACGGTGACACTGCCCGGATCACCGACCCGCCGCAGTGATGCGTTTGAGCATGATTATATGATGACAGCACTGCGCGGCCCGATGGCAGAACACGGGATGCAGATCGAAGAGATTGCCTGGAATGACCGGACCGCCGATTGGGCCGGTTATGACGCTGCGGTCATTGGCACGACCTGGGATTATTCGGATCATCAAGCGGTATTTCTTGAGACGTTGGACCAAATCGAAGCGGTTACCCCACTGTATAATCCAGCCGGCCTCGTGCGCTGGAACAGCCATAAGGGGTATTTGCGTGATCTGGAGGAAAAGGGCGCGCGTCTTATTCCGACACTTTGGCTGGATGACGTGACGCCATTAAAGGTCAAAGCCGCCTTTGCAACATTGAGCAGTGATGACCTGGTGTTCAAGCGGCAAATTGGGGCTGGGGCGGCCGGGCAGCACCGCCTGAAACCCGGCGATCCGATCCCCGACATGCCACACCCGATAATGGTGCAGCCTTTCCTCAGGATGATCCAAACCGAGGGCGAGTACAGCTTCATCTTTATCGATGGCGCGTTTTGTCATGCCTTGATCAAGCGTGCGGCAGACGGCGATTACCGGATCCAATCGGCCTATGGCGGTGTTGAAGAGGCGATTGTGCCGTCAGCGAAGGATTTAGCCGCCGCTAAAGCCGTGCTCGCCACGCTACAGATGCCGCCATTGGAGGCGCAATCCACGGCCCCGCTCTATGCCCGCGTCGACATGTTGCGCGGCGAAGATGGCGCCCTGTTGCTAATGGAGTTGGAACTGATCGAGCCATATCTATATCCGCTGCAAGGCCCAGAACTGGGGCCAAGACTGGCCGAGGCTTTGGCGCGGCGGCTTAATCGTCTTTGATCGAGGGGTCTTCCTCGCCGACCATTACAGCCGCGAGTTCATCCTCAAGCTTTCGGGCGAGATCCAGGTAGGGCTCATTGTCCAGGAACGATTTATCGGGGTCGTAGAGACGCGCGAGGCGGCGCACACCATCGCGGTCTTTTTCCTGAAACAGCGCGGCGCGGCGGCGGGCCTCAGGCTCGGTCATGTCGAAAGCCATCAGAGCATACCGCGAGGCGCGTAAAGCGCTGTCAAATGTCTCGCGGACAATATCTGTCGCGCCGGCCTGGTACAGCTTGAACGTGTGTACGCGGTCACGAGCCCGGGCAATGATATGCAGATCGGGTCGGGCGCGCCGGGCATGGTGAACGATCTGCGTTGCACGATCAGGGTCATCCACCGCCACCACGAGCAGCTTAGCCTCCATCAGACCCGCCGCCCGCAACAGGTCAGGACGCGAGGCATCGCCGTAGAAAGTTGGAATGCCGAACTGATTGAACATATCAACCACATCGGCGCTGACATCGAGCACGGTTGTCTTGTAGCCGTTACTCCGCAACATGCGGTTTACGATCTGACCGAAGCGACCAAGTCCGGCAATGATCACCGGGCAGGTCTCTTCGATCTCATCGGCTTGGCGTTCCTGCCCGGCATCGAGGCGCGGCATGACGACCTTATCAAACAGAATGAACAGCGACGGAGTGAGCAGCATAGATAGAGCGACGACCAGTAAAAGCAGCTGCGACAAGCTCACTGGAAGAACGCCGTTTTGAACTGTGAAGCCGAGCAGGACGAAGCCAAATTCACCCGCCTGAGCGAGGCTGAGCGTGAACAGCCAACGGTCAGCGCCCTTCAGTTTAAAGACAATTGCAATGACCAGCAGGATGACGGCTTTAAAGCCCATCAATGCGAGGGTCAGGCCGAAAACGGTCGCCGCATTATCAAACATCAGAACGAAATTGATCCCGGCCCCGACAGTGATGAAGAACAGACCAAGCAGCAGGCCCTTAAACGGCTCAATATCACTTTCCAGCTCGTGCCTGAACTCGCTATTTGCCAGGACAACGCCAGCCAGAAATGTGCCGAGCGCCGGGGACAGGCCGACCAGCGTCATCAGGAAGGCGATGCCAGCCACGAGGAGCAAAGCCGCCGCAGTAAAAACCTCACGCAGCTGCGCCGCAGCGATGAACCGAAACAGTGGACGTGAGAGATAGTGGCCACCTGCGACCACACCGACAATCGCAGCAAGATTGACCAGCGCAACCTGCCAGCCATTCAAGTCAGCAATCAAGCTCATTTCAACCGCGTGCTCGCCAGCCGTGCCGGGAATATGGCCAAACAGGTCCGGCATTGCCAGCAAAGGGATCAAAGCCAGCATCGGGATCACGGCCATGTCCTGAAACAGAAGAACCGAAAAAGCCGACTGACCACCATCGCTTTTAGCGAGGCCCTTTTCCTTCAGCGTCTGGAGCACGATTGCAGTTGAAGACAGCGAAAAGATCAGGCCAATGGTCAGTGCAATGCGCCAAGACTGACCGAGGATCAGGCAAAATACAGTGACCCCAAATACGGTTAGCCCAAGCTGCAGACAACCAAGGCCAAATAATCTATGCTGCATCGCCCAGAGCGCGCGGGGGTCTAATTCCAACCCAACAAGAAACAGCATCATCACGACGCCAAATTCTGCGACGTGCTGAATGCCTTGAGTTTCAGAACCGACAAGATGGAAGACCGGACCAATGAGGATCCCGGCAATCAGATAACCGAGCACCGACCCCAGCCCCAAGCGTTTGGCAATCGGCACCGCGATCACCGCTGCACCAAGATAAATAACCACCTGGAACAATATGCCGGTCATCAGTTCTCCTTGGGTTGACTGCGCGCCGTCTCATAGAAGGCAATCGCCGCAGCGTTGGAAACGTTGAGGCTTTCCATACTGGCATCGATGGGAATATGGGCAAGCTCAGCACAAGCCTTGGCGACACCGGGGCGCAGGCCAGCGCCTTCAGAGCCCATAATGATGGCAGTTTTCGCGGCACCCTTGACTGCTTGGGCGATACTGGACCGGCCGCCGCCCGCCAGTCCAACTGAGTGAAAGCCCGCTTCGTTCAAGCGCTCCAACGCGCGCGAAATGTTGACCACCCGGCACTCTCTAACGGTCTCAATCGCACCGGCGGCGCTTTTCGCTACAACCCCTGTGATCGACGGGGAGTTTCGCGTCTGCATGACAATTGCGCCGAAGCCAAACGCCGCCGCTGAACGAAAGATCGCCCCGAGATTATGCGGGTCCTGAATCTGATCAAGGATCACAATCCGGCACAGATCACTCGCAATCAAGGTCTCTATTGTGTCTGGTTCAAGCGGATGGAATTGCGCCGCCACACCCTGGTGGACAGCGCCGGGCGGCAATAGGCGGTCAATCTCTCCGGGTGCGGTATCAACCGCGCGAGCCGCCAGGCGACCAAGCCGCTGTGCCGCGTTACGTGTCGCCACCAGACGCAGCAATTTACGGCTTGGATTGCGCAAGGCCGCCGCAACAGCGTGGTGCCCCCAGAGCCAGTTTTGTGCGCCGTCCTTGCTGCGTTTTGGGCTGCGATCTGAAGTCCGTAATTCGGGTGAATTAGAACGGTTGCGCCGATTGTGCTTCGTCATTATAAGGCCGTTTCTGGCTGATTAATGGTGGGTCTCAAACCCCCTTCTGACGGGCGGAGACGGCGGCGTCAAACGTAGCTGTGCAGGTGTTCCCGGAGGGGTGGCCGAGTGGTTAAAGGCAGCAGACTGTAAATCTGCCCGCATAGCGTACACAGGTTCGAATCCTGTCCCCTCCACCACTTGTCAGCAAGGTATGATACTGTGTGACAATGAGCGGGTATAGCACAACGGTAGTGCAGCAGCCTTCCAAGCTGAGGATCTCGGTTCGATTCCGTGTACCCGCTCCAACTTGCAATATTTCAGATCGAAACCGGAACAAGCTACTGATTCTATCCACAGGTACGGCGAACCTGTGGAGGGGTGGCGTGTTTCTGAACGTGAATCTGATTCAGGTCTCGACTCTGGCGCGGGTGGTGACATTCTGTACCTGTTCGCAGCGGACATCGGCAGCCACCGAGACAAGCAGCGAGAAGCGCATCGCGCCCGGATGAAGCCCGGCGAAGAGCACAAACTGGAAACGGTGGACTGCGAAACGTCAGGTGGAGATGAAGGGACTAGGCAAACGCGATGTCTGAAACGCTCAAGCTAGATGAGCGGGACGGGACTTTATCTGCGACCGGGGTACGATCCGAAACGCAGGACCCAATAGAAAGCCGCAAGGTGGACTTGAAAGGTTGAGACGGAACAACACCGTGAAAACGGAACGGGACGGCTCAGGGATTATGTACGATCACTGATGAGAACTGTCACAAGGCCTTGTTAGATTGATTCGGAAATAAGACCAAGGGAGGCGCGCACCGCAAGGTACGTGCCTCTTTCTTGTTGGGGCATAGTGTAATTCGCCTTTATTCGGCGGCCTGAGAGAGGGCCACCTCATCACTGAAAACATCTTCGATCGAGCGACTGAAAAGCCGGGCAATGGCGAAAGCGAGAGGTAGAGATGGGTCATATTTCCCGGTCTCAATCGCATTCACCGATTGGCGCGATACGCCGAGTTGATCAGCCAGTTTCGCCTGACTCCAGCCTTGTTCGGCGCGCAGCACACGGAGCACGTTTTTCATGCGCAATCCTTTCCGCCGATCACCTTATGTGAGATGCCATAGGCAAGGAAGAACATGACCCCGAGCCAGAAAATCTCAAAACTTTCAATCACATCGAACATCTGCAAGGCGCCGACAATGAAAACCATGCTGACGGTAAACACCGCGCCATAAGCGAAGGCTTGCAAGTGAAGCATCCGATTATACTCGTCGGTCTCCTGGAAATATCGCAGCATCGAGACAAGATACAGGCACAGAGGCGCGGCCACCAGGAAAGCAATTGTGATTTGCAACCATAGCGGCTCAATCTCAAGTGATTTCAAGTAATAGGTGCCGCCAAGGATTGCGATGACATAGATTGCCATCAAAACGGTATTGGCGCGTTTGAAGCGTCGCCGCGCTGTTTTGTACGTGTGTTGGGTCATAATTGTCTCATTACTGTTGTTTGTTTTGTGTTTGACGGCCGGGTAAGGTGATCAGATGACCAGTCGCGCGAAATCGTCCACGCGCCGCAAGCGGTAAAGCAGAAAGCAAAACCCAAGTACGACCGGAAGTGTGTTGAGCAGGGCCAGGCCTGCAATCAGCCAGACCGGCACTGAGCCAAGGCTCAAGATCCAAACCTGGTTCAGAACGTATATCCCGATGAACACCCCCAGAAGAGTAGATATCAGTCGGTTAGAGAGTGCCATTTTGCCAGTATCCTTGTCTAGTATGCTTTCCACATAGACAAGGTTGCTTTACGTGTCAATGGCGCTTTACATATTTATTTCGGAAGAACGAAATGTTTCGACAGCTTGAGACCTTGGCCCTGATAGTTGCTGGTTTTCCCGCCATAAAGAGATATCGGCTTGGTGCTCATCGGTTCATAAATCAGTTTTGCAACCGGTTGACCGTGCTCAAGAATGAACGGCACATCACGCGATCGAACTTCCAATACAGCCCGGCTGCCGCCTGTATTGGTACCAAAGCCTGGATCAAAGAAGCCGGCATAATGAGCGCGAAATTCGCCAAGCTCAGGCGCGATCGGAGCCATCTCGGCAGCTTGGTCGGCCGGGACTTTAACCGCTTCGCGCGAGGCGAGAATGTAAAACTCTTCCGGGTCAAGAACCAGGCGCCCGCCCTGCGCATAGAGCGGTTCCCAGAACGTCGGCACGTCATGCTGGCCGATCGCCCGCAGATCAATCAGCCCGCCCTGATGCTTGGCACGCCAACCAACCGGGCGATTTTCCGACGTATCAAGATCGATTGAGACAATAATCTCTGTCATCTCGGAGGGGTGTCCGCGCCGCAGTCGCAGCTGCGCCAACCGATCCCCGGGCCGAACCAGAACCGGGAAGGTTCGCGGGCTAATCTCCAACCAAAGTGGACCCCTATAGCTGCTGGGCACATCATCGAAAGCATCGCTTTGGTCAGTGACGACACGGGTGAAAACATCGATACGCCCGGTCGAGCTTTTCGGATTGGCGCGGCCCGACACGTCCATGGGCAGGCGCAAACTCTCCTGCAATTGCACCAGATAAACACACCCCGTTTCAAGCACAGCGCCTTTTTCTTTCAGGTCGAAACTATGCATTTCAATGCCGGGTTGAGCGAGAACCTCGCTAACCGTGCGCTTCGTGCCCGGCAGGAAGCTGGCGCGAATACGGTGGACCTTGAAGCCAAGTCGCAAATCCAGGCTGGCGGGTTGGATCTGGTCGCTATCAAGCGCTGATGTGCTGGCGATCTCACCGCTATTGTGCAGCGCGCTGAGCTGGCTATCCGCCAATACCCCCGTATTTTCATCAGCCATGACTTGATCCCTCTTACGCCACAGGCTTATGACGGTGCGCGAATGATGGAAAGGCTGAAAGCCATGTCTGACGACAATCAAAAGAACTGGAAACCAGCAACGAAACTGGTTCGCGGTGGCACGATGCGCTCGCAATTTGGCGAAACGTCCGAGGCGATCTTTCTGACATCGGGTTATGCCTATGACAGCGCTGAGCAGGCCGCTGCCCGTATGCGGGGGGATGAAGAAGGCTATGTCTATTCGCGCTATGGCAACCCCACCAACCAAATGCTGGCCGACCGTCTGACCCTGCTTGAGGGCGCAGAAACCTGCCGTGTCACCGCCTCTGGCATGGCTGCGATCTCCAGTGCGATCATTGCGCCGTGCAGCGCCGGGGACCGGGTCGTCGCCGCGACAGCTCTGTTTGGATCATGTCGTCATATCTGTTCCACCATCCTGCCGCGTTACGGCGTCGAAACTGAATTTGTAGATGGCGGCGATTTGCAGGCCTGGACGCAGGCGCTGTCTAAACCGACGCGACTTGTCTTGATTGAATCGCCCTCCAACCCGCTGCTGGATGCTGTCGATATTGCCGCCATTGCAGACCTGGCGCATAGCGCAGGTGCCTTGCTGGTGGTCGATAATGTGTTTGCCACACCGATCCTTCAGCTCCCGCTTGAGCTTGGCGCCGATATCGTCGTCTACTCTGCCACCAAACATATGGACGGTCAGGGCCGCGTCATGTCTGGCGCAATCCTTGGGCAGAGCAACTTTATCGAAGAGCATATTGATCCGTGGTTACGTCATACTGGCCCCGCCGCGTCACCGTTCAATTCCTGGATTGTCTTGAAAGGCCTCGAAACGCTCGACCTGCGCGTGCGAGAGGCCAGCCGAAATGCAGTCCGGATCGCCGACGCCATCGCAGCGCATCCGAATGTTCAGGCGGTGCGCTATCCGGGCCGGGCAGATCATCCAGACTTCGCCATCCACCAAAAGCAGATGTCGATGGGCGGCAGCCTGATCGCGTTTTCGATCAAAGGCGCAATGCCAGAACCCACAAGCGCTGGAAATGCACCTGCCGCCTTCACATTCCTCAATGCGCTGCGGCTGGTCGATATCTCGAACAATCTTGGTGATACCAAGTCGCTTGCCTGCCACCCAAGCACGACAACTCACCGCGCGCTGAGCGCTGAGGAGCAGGCCGAAATGGGTCTGGATGAGAGCTGGGTCAGATTGTCGGTTGGGCTGGAAGACGCCAGCGACCTTGTCGACGATCTCAATCAGGCGCTGAGTGCGGTTTAGGGTCAAAGCCCTCTTCGCACTCCTGACATTGTGGAACGGAAGGGTCGTGATCGAGACGTTGCAAGCAAATTTCCCCGCCGCAGCCGATGCACAGCCCAAACGTTCCTTGCTCAAGGCGATCAAGCGCCGCTTCGATTTTGGCCAGTGCGCTTGTCGCATCGGGGGCCACAACCACACGGCCGCGCCGCGCCGTTGCCGGGACAGAGATATATCGAATCTGACGACCCTCTGCCCCCAACACCGCGGCCAATTCCGAAGAAACAGGCGCAAGCTGTGTTTTCATACACATGATCGTGTGACGACTTTAATCGCTTGGCAAGTCTCCCTTGGCAAAAGACTGAAAAGTCATATCGATAAACAGAAGATTCTGCAGGAGATCAGCCGATGAGTGGTGTTTTGCCTCTCGAAATGTCTGCCGCAACCAAGTGGTTTGGTAATTTTCGCGCCGTGGATGGTCTCGATTTTTCCGTCCCGCAGGGGTCAATTGTCGGTTTCCTCGGGCCAAATGGCGCGGGCAAGTCGACCAGTTTGCGCATGGCGCTTGGTGTTCTCAACCCTGATCAGGGCGAGGTCCGCCTGTTTGGCAAGCGCCCAAACCTCAACACGCTCAAACGCGTTGGGTTTTTGCCCGAAGAGCGCGGTCTCTACAAGAAGATGAGCCCCCGCCAGATCATTACCTATTTTGCGCGCCTGAAAGGTCTGTCGGCCCGCGATGCCAAAGCGCGCGCGGACGACTTACTCGAATCGATGGGATTGAGCGAATTTGCCAAATCCCGTATCTCTCGCCTGTCGAAAGGCATGGCCCAGAAGGTGCAAATCCTCTCGGCGCTGGCACACCGGCCCGAATTTCTGATTCTGGATGAGCCCTTCTCCGGACTTGATCCGGTTAACCAGATGGCGCTTGAGGAGATGATTGTCGAGGAGCACAAACGCGGCGCGACCATCGTATTTTCCACGCATGTCATGGAACATGCCGAGCGCCTGTGCGAGAAAATCGTGATGATGGCGCGCGGCCGCAAAGTCTTTGACGGTACGCTTGAGGAAGCCTATGGCGCGCTTGCGCGTACGGTCAAGATTGGTGTCGAGAGTGATTTTAATCTGCGCGCAGCGCTGCAAGCTTCAGGGTTTGACGCGGTGAGAGACAAGGATATCTGGCGGGTCACCCTGCCCAATGGGCGCGATAGCCAAGCAGCCCTGCGCGCCGCGATAGATGCCGGTGCACCGATCACCAGTTTCGTCCCTGAGGAAGCACGCTTGCGTGATGTCTTCATTTCCCGCGTCAGCGAAGCCGAGGCGCAAGATCTTGCTGATACTCTGGCGCTTGATGCCAAGACTGCACAGGAGGCAGCGTAATGCGTTCGACCTATCTCGTCGCGATGCGCGACTATCTCGGTTATGTCACCGCTTGGGGCTTTTGGCTCGGCCTGCTATTTACACCGATCTTGCTGGGTATTTTCATGCTGGCCCCGGCTCTGGCAGCAAATTCACAGCCTGCACGCTATTTCACCGTCATCGACGCCAATGGTGAATTTGAGCAATCATTGCTGGCGGAACTCAACAGCATCACCGCCGATGCTGCCCGGATCAGTCTCGATCCGGTCAATGCGGGCCAGGGCAATGACAGCGAAAAGCTGAAAACATTCGACGACGCCATCAAGGCCGGGGCCGATCCGCAAGAGGCCTTGAAGGCTGCAGGCGGCGCGAATATCGCGCTGGCCAGTCCGGACTATTTGCCCGTGCCACCACCGGCCGCAACCATCGAAGGATTACGGCCCTATCTTGATGGCAGTCAGTTGATTGAGACGCCAAATGGCCCTCAGCCGCTATTTGCCGCGATTATCGTTCCCGATAATGGCGGCGAAATTCAGTATTGGAGTGAGAACTTCCAGGCCCGCGATCTTCTGACACTGGCGAGCAATGCAGAGTACAAGCTAGCGCGTAACAAGGTGTTCGCCGCCGCAAATGTCAGCCTCGATATTGCAGATGACGTGAAGGCCACCCGGCGGGATGTCTCACGGCAACTCCTGCGCGATGATCCAGCCACAACAGGTAGCGCGGTGACAATCGCCGACAAGGCACCGTTCATCGTCTCGATCATGATGGCCTTCATGCTCTGGTTCCTGATCTTCTCGGTTATCAACTATCTGTTGATGGGCACCATAGAAGAGCGTTCGAACAAGATTTTCGACACGCTTCTGACCTCGGTCAAACTACCCAACCTGCTAGCTGGAAAGCTCATCGCTGTGCTCGCTCTGGCTTTGACCCTGATGACGTTCTGGGGTGTTGGTTCAGCGACGATTGGTCTGGTGGCCAGTCAAAACTTTGCGCCCGAACAAACTCAGGACATAATGATCGTGCTGAGCACTGTTCTGAAGCCGTCACTGGTTATTCCAGCGGTCATCAGTTTCGTGCTTGGCTATCTGATGTATGGCTCGCTCTTCCTTGCATTGGGGTCACTCTGTGACACAATTCAGGAAGCCCAAACCCTGATGACGCCATTGATCGTACTTTTGATGACGCCGCTTTTCATGCTTGTGCTGGCGATCAATGATGCCCAGTCACCGATCATCGAAGCGATGGTCTGGGTGCCATTGTTTACGCCCTTCCTGCTGATCCTGCGAATGCCGACAGAGCCGCCGCTATGGGAAGTACTCGTTCAACTTGGGCTGATGGCGGTTGCTGCGACTTTGATCTTGTATCTGGCCACGCGAGTCTATCGCGCAGGCGCGGTGCACGGCGCTGGTGTCGCAGATGTCTGGGCCTTCTTTGGAAAGCTCATACCGGGTAAGAAAAAGATGCCTGAACAGTCCTGACACAGTTTCGCTCACGGCTGTTCAGCCCCAATCGGGCTGGCCTGCGCGGGCGCGGCGCACAGGCACCGGGCCGCGCTTGCGACCGGAGGTTTATGTGTTTGAGAAATTTTCGCCTTTAGCGATTTGCGCCCGGCACCCATTTGATGTCATCAGTGCCATTATTATTGGCAACCCGGCCCGCCACGAACAGCCAATCGGACAGACGATTGGCATAAGACAAAGCCTCCGCACTTATCGGCTCCTCGGCCCGGCTGAACAGCTCAGCGATCATCCGCTCGGCGCGTCGACATAGCGTTCGCGCCACATGCAACTGCGCCGCCAGCAAACTCCCCCCCGGCAGAATAAAACTGTCCAAAGGTGCGATATCAGCATTCATTACATCGATCTCAGCCTCAAGCCGCGTGACCTGACTGGCAATGATCCGTAGCGGGGTCCAGGCCAGTGGCTTGTCGGTTTGCGGCGTGGCCAGATCAGCGCCGAGGTCAAACAGGTCGTTTTGAACCCGCCGGATCGCCGCCAACATCTCGCCATCGCTATGCAGCGCTGCAACGCCGAGAGCGGCATTGACCTCGTCGACAGTCCCGTAAGCGGCGACGCGAATATGCCATTTATCAACCGGTTCACCCGTCGACAGCCGGGTTTTGCCCTTATCGCCCGCCTTGGTATAAATCTTGTCGAGTTTCACCATACTGGCACAGCCTTTTCTAGAATAGCTTGATCGATCCAACCACGATGCCAAGCAGGATCAATATACCGATAACCACCGCCTGAGCGATAACCCGCAATCGCATCAATTTATTCGAGCGGCTGGCTTGGCCGTCATCAGAGCGGGTCATATTGAACAGGCCGAACATCAATATGGCAAACAATCCAGCCAGCGCCACGTAGAAAGCAATTTGGAGAAATGGTGCCACTGCGCGGTCCTTTCGTATTATAATACTCGACGTGTAGGCCGATAAGTCTGCTGCGCCTATGGGTCAGGGAGACGCGGGTCAGACGGCCTTGTCAATTGCAGCTTTCAATTGACAGAGCAGGCTCATCGGCATAAATCGCCTCTCGGTGTTGAGATACTATAACATATCAAGTCGCCAAACTTGTTGCCTGTAATTGGATGTTCAATTGAATGCTTGAATCGATACAAGCCCCCTTATTTTTTGGCCTGATCGCTGCTTTTGTCACCACGCTTGGCCTGTTGGCCGTGGCCCTGCGCAGCGATTGGAGCCAGCGCTATGCTGGCCTGTTCGGATTGGCTGCGGCTGGCATGCTGATCACGATGGTATTCCTGCATCTGATGCCGGAAGCTTTTGCCGGGTCAGGCCATGCCGCGATTTGGCTGGCCGTCGGGTTCTTTGGCGGGCTGCTGCTCAGCTTCGCCATGCAAACCCTGTTTCCAGAGCGCCCGGGCTCACATCACCCCGGCGAAGCGATCACACCGATCCTCGCGATTGCAGTCCATTCCTTCATTGATGGAACGGTTTATTCGGCGACGTTCGCCTCGAGCTTTTCAGCCGGGGTGTTCGCAGCAATTGGTTTAACCCTGCACGAGTTTCCAGAAGGCGTAATTGCGTTTGCTATTCTGCGCCGCCACGGCGTGTCTAATCGCAATGCCTTCATCTGGGCGTTTCTGGCAGCGGCGGCCACGACCCCGCTTGGGGTCATCGTATCCGGCCCGTTCATGTATGGCCTCGGTGATGAGGCTGTGGGGGTCTTGTTCGCGCTCTCAGCGGGTCTTCTCTTATATGTCGCGACCGGTCCATTGATGGCACCGCTCAAAGAGACGGCACCAGGACGGGGGCTTCTTGCCCTGGCAACCGGGGTCGCAATTGCAGTAGGGTTGAGCTTTGTTGCAGTCCCAGGCCGGACCCACACCCACCTTCAGACAGGTCAGGAAATGGGCGTGGTACAGCCTGAATCCATAAGTCCGGACCCTTGAGCAGAGCTCTGACGCAATAACGGCACTCCAATTGCACCAAACCCGGGTATGACCGTTAAGATTTTGTTTACACCTCGAATTCGGCGCATCGCTTGTGCCATTCTGGCAAGTCTCGTCACCACATTTGTTGCTCTATACGTTGCACAAAGAGCTGATGCCCAGACCGGCGACGCCGCCACTGGCTGCGCCTTGCACGATGTTGCCATCTGGCAAACCCAGCTCGCCGATCCGGTTGAGGAAGCGACACCCGCTTATATTCTACGCGTCACCGAAGCCTTCCTGACAGCCTGCCCGGATCGTCCAGAGATCCATGAAGCGCGCAAGATTGCAGGCATTGCGGCGGTTGAATCTGGGCTTGCCAAAACCGCTATCACTCATTTTCAGCAAGCTGGATGGCTGCATGATAGCCGTGCACAATTTCTGTTTGCGACGGCGCTTTTAGCCGACGGACAGACACAACAAGCCTGGAGTGCTCGTGACACGGCGGTTGCAAACTGGCTTGATCGCCTGTCTTTCAATCCGCTGGTGGATGTTGAAACCACAACAATCCTCGGCGGGACTTTACATGCTGTTCGGTTCATGCGCCCAGATCAGAGCAGCGGCATCCGCGCCGCCTGGGTTGCGGTACCTGATGGCGGCGGCTGGCCTGCGACCCTGACCATCGGGGCAGATCGTCAGATAACCGCCTTTCATCGCCTCAGGGCCGGCGCAGACGCGCCTGAATTGCATCATATCGATCTTTACCGCTGTCGCAGTCGGCGTCTGCTAGCGCGTGCAGAAACACCCATTCCAGTTAGCGAAATGGCAGCTGCAGCCGCTCTGACCATGATCGGATACCTCTCCGACCCGGACCTGCTTGAACCAACCGGGCCCGGCAAACCGCTCGCGACCTGCGTGTGGCCGCAGCGATTGCTACCTAGACCAGGGCGGTAAAATCAATCTCAGCCAGGTCATGGCCGGTTGCATCGACGAAGACCCTAAGGTCATCGCGGCTAATGGTCGTGGTGGCTGTATTGGTCAGCGGGTGGAAATTGACCTGCTCGAACGCCATCAAGGCAGCGTCGACAATGAACCGGACACGGTGGTCAGTATCATTCATCAATGCAAATGCAGTCACTGAGCCGGGCACAATTGCAAGGACATCCAGCATCAGCTCAGCGCTGGCAAAAGACAGCCGCCGCGTGCCGATCAGCTTGTGCAACTGGTTGAGTTTAAGCTGACTATCAGCCCAAGCCGAGATCAGGACAATCACACCGTCCTTGTCTTTCATAAACAGGTTCTTGGTGTGCCCGCCCGGTATTTTGGCTTTGAGGTCACGGCCATCCTCGACTGTGAACAGGGCGGGATGCTCGACCGTGGTATGGCTGATGTTTAATCCATCGAGATAGCGAAACAGGTCAGTTGGGCTTGCAGGCATACCCTGCTTGGGGCAGGAAATGGATATCACGTCAAGCCATGACCGAAAGATGAGACCATGCAGCTGGAATGCTACAAGATTTATGATGTCGCCCCTGAAATTGTACCCGGCCGCCCAAATCGCGACTGGATGGATGCCTTCCCGGATCGCCAACCTTATCGCTGCCTACCGCTGTCCATGGCCAATTCAACCGGCTGGGAAATCCTCTGCCCGATGGACCTGAAAATCAAATGGGACGGCGGCCCCGGAAAAGAGGCAATAAAGCTCGAAACAACTGGCGATCCGCGCGCTATTACCTCATTCGCTGACAGTCATTTTCAGCGTGGCATTGTCACCTTCCACACCGGCCACCTGTTTCGCACCCCGCCCGGTTGGGGCCTGATGACCATGGGTGCACCGAATTTCTTCAAGGATGGCATCGCCCCACTGACCGGATTGGTTGAAACCGATTGGCTACCCTTCCCGTTCACCATGAACTGGCAAATGACGCGCGTCGGCGAAGTTGTCTTCCGCAAAGGCGAACCGTTCTGCTTCATTGTGCCTATCGAACACAAAAAGCTCGAAGAGATCGAACCAGAACGCAAGCTATTATCAACCAATCCCGATCTGGAGGAAGACTTCCACGCCTGGGCCAATAGCCGTGGGGACTTCAACAAGAAACTCCATGCCGGTGACAAGGACGCGCGCAAAGTCGGGTGGCAACGCCATTATATGCGCGGCGAGAAAGTCAGCGGCGACAGCGCCGACGCGCACCAGACAAAGCGCCGTCTGAAACCCCCCAAGGACGTTTGATCAGCCGGTTACTCAGATATGCCAGGGCGGTAGCGACGTGTCGCGGCGGCGTCCACATCAGCGCGGTCGATCAGCGCTGTGCGCCAGGTTTCGGCAGCAAATAGCGGGGCCTGATCGGCATAGTGCGGCGACGCCTGATCCAGGGTCGCGCTGCCAAATGGCGAGATCACCTCGGCGCGCTGCGTACCATCCGGGGCCCATTCGACCAGCGCAATCCAGGTATCTCCGGCGCTCGCGCGCAACTGGCCATCATCGCCAATGGCCGCCGGATAGATCGCTCGCAATGTATCAGAAGCTCCGCTGATCGGCAGATTGACCTCACCGCGCACGAGACGGTTGACCTCGCCCCAACTTGGATCAATCCGGCCATAATGGCGGTTCAGGTAGGCCGCAGCCTCCCGAAAGGCATCAATTGGGTCAGGCGCCGGTTCGTGGGTAAATTTCGCGGTAATTTCACGCACCACGGTCAGGCCGCCAAGCGCCGCGTGCCGGTTGTCGATATCCATCTGGCGGTCCCAGGCCGCAAGGTGGTCAACCGCCGCCTGCATCTCGGGTTCATCGCTCCAATCCTGCGCCAGCACGGCGGTTACAACCATATCTGCCTCAGACCCATGGGCGTACCCGGTATCAAATTTCAGGTCGAGTAACGCTTGGCGACCGATCGGCGCAATGCCGTCGGTCAGCTCCATGATCCGCAGCGAGCGGTTGGTCTGGTCGATTTGCAACCCCATCGAGGCGGGGAACATGTCCGGGGTTAAATTGTCCGGTCCATCGGTCGCGTCATAAGGCTGGTTGTTCGAGTTGAAGATGAAGCCAGACTGCGGATTAAGCAGTACCGGAACCTCTGAATAAGGCCGAT
This sequence comes from Henriciella sp., assembly GCA_021776655.1. Taxonomy (GTDB): domain Bacteria; phylum Pseudomonadota; class Alphaproteobacteria; order Caulobacterales; family Hyphomonadaceae; genus Henriciella. Next base: position 87,504 of record JAJFFK010000043.1, read on the forward strand.
ATCCGGGCCAGATCAGAGCGCTGCGATCGCCCGGCAGATCCTGCTGCCAGTCCCAATCATCAACCCGGTTCGGATATTGGCCATTGTGAATGAAAGCGACGTTTCCGTCCTTATCTGCGTAGATGTAATTGATACTTGGCAAGGCATTTGTCGCCATCGCGTCCTGAAAGCTGTCCCAATTGGTCGCCTTGTTCAGCCGATAATATTGCTCAAGCTGGCGATATTCTCCCATCCCGGCATAGCGGATGGCATAGACCCCGTGATCAGTCTCGATCACTGGGCCATGTTCGCTGCGCAAGACTTTGCGTTTAACTTTCAGCGCAAACGGGCCAAACAGTTTGATCCGCAAGGTCGCGGTCTGCACCTCAAAGTCGCGCCATAGCCCATCGAGCTGATATTGCATGTCGTCATCGGGGTTGATGGTCAGGCGGTAAACGTCCGCCAGGTCCGGCTTGCTGACTGTATTGGCCCAGCCCAGGTCGCGGTTAAACCCATGCAGAATAATTGGCGTGCCGGGGAACAAACCACCTTGAATATCGAGGCCCTCTTCAGACACAGTATGAGCTTCCCACCAAGCCACCGGCCCGGTCATCGGTTGATGCGAATTGATCAGCAGGCGTGTCACCCCATCATCGGACCGCGCCGGAGCGACCGCAAACGCGTTTGACCCACGCGGCGGCGCGGTTTTTGGCCCGATGAGCCAAGCCTCACGCCCTGATCCTGGGTCGAGGGATAGCTGCGCCGTGCGCGCATCGTCAAACAGGTCGAGCAGCGTCTCATCGAGGCCGTAGAAAAGCGGCGTCTTGAATACAAAACCGGCCACCACATCCTTGCCAGTGAACGGCGCTATACCGTGCCAGGTCACATCGGGATGTTCTGCGGCGTACAGGTTCAGCCCAGCTGCATAGGCCTCAGCCAAGGCCCGCACGTCTTCAGCCAAGTCGGTATCATAATGAGCATCGACCGTAGTCCAGACACCGAACAAAGCCACGAGATAGTCGGTCGGTGCCGCCGCCGCGCCGCGATATCGCGCCAGATCTCCGCGTGTGGCCACGACAACTTCCTGGATCGTCTCAAAATCATCCTCGGCATGGGCATAGGCAACGCCGAACGCCACGTCGGCATCGCGCGCGCCATAGATGTGCGGCACCCCATATGTGTCGCGGATAATCTCGACATCATAAGCGCTCGCTTGCGCCGACAGGTCTTTGCGGCTCGGATTACCCGGCAACGGATCCCACAGAAAAACACCCGCGCCAATGACAATGATTGCCAACGCAATCGCGCCCCATTTCAATATTTTTTTCATCTCGCCACCAGTGGTTTTGAGCATTGTGAACGATTGCTGCCCCTTCGCCTAGCCCTGAAGCGATATGCTGCCTGGCGTCGTCAGGTCCGCAGGCTGACCGGCTCAGCAATACCGGACAAGGCTTCGTCTATTCGACCTTCCTGGTGCCAGAGCATATCGGCCGCTTGAAACAGCTGCGCCTATGGCTCGCAGAACTCGATGCCCGCGAAGACATGACCGTGATCATCTCTCACGACATCGACGATATCCAGTCCGGCAATATGGCGGAGTTTTCGCGTTAGGTTGTGAGCATAATGCTTGAGGGGTAGGGCAGTTTTTGATCAGGGGCGGGCGTTAGACACATTTTTTCCGCTCCCGCCCTGCCTGCGCAGGCAGGTATCCATGGCGGCCGGGCCAGCACTCAACCGCCATAGGCCACTGCCTTCGCAGGGGAAACGGAAAGTGTCCGTTACGCCCCTTCAGACACCGGGCGCGACTTAAAAGCTAATGCCGCCTTGTGGTCAGGAGGGGATATTTTACAATCCTCGCAATTTTTACTAATTGTACTTCTTAACTCAACAAGGAGACCGATGTGCGAAGTGGAGGCTGTCGATGCGGCACCATCAGATTTAATGTTTCTGGGGAACCTCTAGGCGGCGTCGCATGCCATTGTCGCGACTGCCAGTATATGGCTGGCGGGGCAGCAAATCTGAGCTGGGTATTTCACGGCGATACATTCACGATTGAACGCGGAAATCCCAAATGTTTCAAGGCTGATTCTGACAGCGGGGGCACGTTCTTTTGTGATAATTGCGGTGTGCAAATGTTCTCACGGCCCGACAGCGACCCTCAACTTGTTGCTATTAAAGTTGGCGCGTTAGACGATGCGATAGGGTTTGCTGTGGAAGCAGATATCTGGATGAACTCGGCCCCTTCATGGCATCAGCCCCACATCGACGCCCTTCAGTTTGGCGAGAACTTACCCGCGAATTCAAAGTAAACCTCTGCCTTCTTATGTCTCCTCAGACGCCGAAAGCAGAAATTAGAAACGACCAAAGTGGTGAGATTAATAGGTCCTGACCCTAGGTGACCGACTCATAAGATCGCAACCAAATTCGTAATGACGCCAGTTGGACGGATGCGAGGAAGTTGTCATCGCGTTTGTCATATCGGGTGGCGACGGCTCGGAAGTGTTTGATCTTATTGAAGAACCTTTCAAC